>JAIYCB010000005.1 GCA_027488215.1 Comamonadaceae bacterium | reverse complement strand
TTCGACATCATGATCAACGTGCACGGCGGTGGCGAATCCGGTCAAGCCGGCGCATCGCGCCACGGCATCACCCGCGCCCTGATTGACTACGACGCATCGCTCAAGCCCGTGCTGAGCCAAGCTGGTTTTGTCACCCGCGACGCCCGTGAAGTCGAACGTAAAAAGGTGGGCTTGCACTCCGCTCGCCGCCGCAAGCAGTTCTCCAAGCGTTAAACCGCTTTTACTGCTTCGCCAAAAAGCCGTCCGGTTCGCCGAGGCGGCTTTTTGTTTGGGCGCTTGTCGGTTGAAAAGCCCATGAGACCAGTAGCGGTACTGAAGTGGCGTGGTGGTAATTCCCGACCGGCGCGCTATACTATTTGACATCGAACCGGAGAAAAACCATGAGTGCTGTTGCAGAAAATATCCAAACCGAAATGCCCGAACCGATTGTCTTCACCGACAGCGCGGCCGCCAAGGTGGCCGACCTGATCGCCGAAGAGGGCAACCCCGATTTGAAGCTGCGCGTATTTGTGCAGGGTGGCGGTTGCTCGGGTTTCCAGTATGGTTTCACCTTCGATGAAATCACCAACGAAGACGACACGACCATGAGCAAAAATGGCGTGTCCTTGCTCATCGATGCCATGAGCTACCAGTACCTGATTGGTGCCGAAATCGATTACAAAGAAGACCTGCAAGGTGCACAGTTCGTCATCAAAAATCCGAATGCCACCTCCACCTGCGGCTGCGGTTCATCTTTTTCGACCTGAACTTTTCCATCGGCGAGCTTGACTCTCCGGACATCAACGGGGGTAAATGGCCCCTAACACACGGGCGCCTCGGGCGCCCGTGACGCTTGGTAGGCTGGAGGTTTCGCGCCGCATGGTTTTGTAGGCCAACCATGCAAAAGCAGCTGCCTCAACTTGCAGGGGCGGCAAGCCCCGTGCTTCGCTGCTGATCACTTGCAAGCGAGGCAGGTGCGAGGCCAGTCTTGCCATCAAGTGGCCATTCAAGGCACCCCCACCACACACCACCAGCTCGCAGGCCTTGGTTGCATGTTGCAGCACGTCTTTAGCGCAGGCCAGCGCGGTGAATTCGGTCAGTGTTGCTTGGATGTCTTGCGCAGCCAAGTTGGCGTGATGGGCCAGCATGTGCTGCAACCAGGCCGGATTGAACAGGTCGCGGCCGGTGCTCTTGGGGGGCGTTTGGTGCAAAAAATCTTCGCTCAGCAGGGTCTGCAACAAGGCGGGCTGAATGTGGCCTTGTGCGGCCCAGGCGCCATCGCGGTCAAAGGGCTGGCCCGTGTGGGTGTAGCACCAAAAATCCATCAGGGCGTTGCCAGGTCCGCAGTCCCACCCCCGAACGCTCGAGTCTTCACCGAGCACACTCAGGTTGGAGATGCCGCCGATGTTGAGCACGGCCACACAGGCCGAGCTTTGCGCAAACACGCCTTGGTGAAAAGCCGGGACCAAGGGCGCGCCCTGGCCACCGGCGGCCAGGTCACGGTTGCGAAAGTCGGCCACCACATCGATGCCAGTGAGCTCTGCAAGCAAGGCGGGATTGATCAGCTGCAGTGTGTAGCCGACGGCAGGCCGCTGGGTGGCAGCGTCGCCATCAAACGCCAGGGGACGGTGGCGCACGGTTTGGCCATGTGCGCCGATGGCGTTGACTTGTGTTGCAGTCAGCCGGGTACGTTGGAGCAAAGCGCCAACCACCTCTGCGTAATGTCGGGCAATGGTGTTGCCCGCCAAGGCACCGCGGTGTAACTCATCGGAACCGCTTTGGTTGAGCGACAACAAGTCGCTGCGAAAAGCACTTTCAAAGGGCACAAAGTCATGGGCCAGGACTTTCAGGTGTCCCGCACTGTCAATTTGGGCCAAGATACCATCCACACCATCCAAAGAGGTACCGGACATCAGGCCAATGAAATAGGGAGAGGGCATGAAAAGCGCCTAAATGGACCAGCCCAAAGCCAATGTTGGACCGATCAGATTAAAGGTCCGGCGTCTGGGTGATTGCCTATTTATTGGCTGTTGACTTCCCGCATCTGGGCGGCTGCCTGAAGCTGTGACTGGGCTTGTCCCACTAAGGCCACGAATCGGGTCATAGAAGAAGGCGCTATCGGAACGCTTTGGGCTTGCTGGATGATTTTCTGCGGATCAACGTGGACACCGTTCACGCGGAACTCAAAATGCAAATGGGGACCTGTGGACCAACCTGTAGAGCCGACAGCGCCAATGACTTGACCTTTTTGAACGGTTTGACCGTTGCGCACATGGATGCGGCTGAGGTGCGCATACAAGGTCGAGTGGCCGTTGCCATGGCGAACTTCAACCACATTGCCATAGCCGCCTTGAACACCTGCAAAGATGACCACGCCATCACCCACGGTCATGGCCGGAGTTCCAGTTGGGGCTGCATAGTCGACACCACGGTGTGCTTGCATGGTGTTGAAAATAGGGTGCAAGCGCATGGCAAAACCACTGGACTGACGGGAAAAAGTCAATGGAGATGCGAGATAGGAACGGCTCAAGCTCTTGCCGTCCATGTCGTAATAATTGCCTTTTTGACCGGGTTCTTGAAACCAAATAGCGTCGTACTGCTGGTTGTCATTGTGGAATTCGGCACTGAGCACTCGGCCGGTGCGCAAGGGCTCTCCATCGGCTTCAAGGACTTCATAGACTACTGAAAAGCGAGCGCCTTTGCGCAAAGTGCGGTGGAAGTCAATCTGATTGGAGAATATCTGTGTCAGCTGTTGAATGACCGGATCAGGCAGCCTGGCCTCGTCTGCAGCATCGTAGAGGGATCGAGACACCGTACCGCCTGTCATGCGGATGCTGGTGTTCATGGGGGAGGTCTCAAGTGCCGCCTGAAAGCCCTGTGGGGAACGCTCCACACGCAGGCGTTGGAAGAAAGTGTCGTTTTCGTTTTTGAGCCAGCGAACGCTCAGTGAACGAAGCAGCTGTTGGGGGGTTGCTTCTGCCGATACTGCCCGACCACCTTGCTGCAGGGCTTGCCTGACTTGTGGATTTTTTCGCAAAAATGCGGCCGCTTCGGCGTCCACCAGTCCCAGGCGGCGCAGCAAAGCTTCAGGAGTATCTGAAGTGCGGGTGCTGTCAGAGCGGGTCAAAATGACTTCGAACTTGTCCAGCAGCTGAGCCTGAGATTCAAGTTGAGGAATTTCAACAGGGACAGTGATGTTGACAACGGGTTGGTCCGAAATGTCAGGCCCCAGATTCGCGATGGCAAAAGCACCGCCACCACCGGCCAACAAGACGCTGGAAAGGCTGGAGGCAATCGTTTTGGGATAACGTTTGAGCCATCCTTGAACGACCAACGTGACCCGATTCAGTTGGGGATGGTAGCCATCCACCCAAGCCAGAAACTTTTGCGTGGCAATTAACACTGCGCCAAGCACAGCTGTGCCGAGGAACAGTATGTTGAGCAGCAAAGAGGTCAGTCGCGACTGAATGGCGGAAAAGAACGGCATGAAAATGGGATGAATGGCGTGGTCTGGCGCAGAGGTGATGTGCCAGATTCGTCAGAAACTGTCGGGTCGCACATAAAATGCGATCCGATGTTCAGTAGCTATTGTACCGATCTACACCGCATCCAACACAGAAAAAACCCTTATGAATCAAGCGCTTGTTACAAAATATCCAGTCAATGACCGGGTATTGAATGCTTTGGAAGTTACTTTGCGAGGGTGTGAAGAGCTGATTCCACAAGAAGATTGGCTGCAGAAATTGGCCAAATCCGAGGCCACTGGCGTGCCGCTGCGCATCAAATTGGGCCTTGATCCGACCGCGCCCGACATCCACATTGGCCACACCGTGGTGCTCAACAAGATGCGCCAACTGCAGGATCTGGGGCATCAGGTCATCTTTCTGATTGGTGACTTCACCAGCTTGATTGGCGACCCTTCCGGGCGCAACAGCACTCGTCCGCCGCTGACCTCTGAGCAGATCAAACTCAACGCCGAAACTTACTACAAGCAAGCCAGCCTGGTGCTAGATCCCTCTAAAACAGAGATTCGCTACAACAGTGAGTGGTCGCTTCCCCTGGGGTCGATGGGCATGATCCAGCTGGCGGCAAAGTACACCGTGGCGCGCATGATGGAGCGCAACGACTTTCATGACCGTTTCAAGGCGGGAACGCCGATTTCGGTGCACGAGTTCCTCTACCCGCTGATGCAGGGCTACGATTCGGTGGCGCTCAACAGTGACCTGGAGCTGGGCGGCACCGACCAGAAATTCAACCTGCTGATGGGCCGCCACCTTCAGGCCGAGTACGGTCAGGAGCCGCAGTGCATTTTGACGATGCCTCTGCTTGAAGGCTTGGACGGCGTGGACAAGATGTCCAAGTCCAAGAACAACTACATCGGCATTGCCGAAGAACCCAACACCATGTTTGCCAAGGTGCTGAGCATTTCGGACACCTTGATGTGGCGCTGGTACACCTTGTTGTCGTTCAAATCGATGGCCGAGATCGAGGTGCTGAAAAGAGAAGTCGAAGGCGGGCGAAACCCCAAAGACGCCAAAGTCATGCTGGCCAAGGAGATCACGGCGCGTTTTCACAGCGTGTCGGCGGCCGATGCGGCGGAGCAGGATTTCATCAACCGCAGCAAGGGTGGCGTGCCTGACGATATCCCCGAGGTCAGCCTTTCGGGCGCACCCCTGGGCATTGGCGCTTTACTCAAAGCAGCGGGCCTGGCACCTTCGACCACCGAAGCGGGACGCCTGATCGACGGCGGCGGCGTTCGTGTGGACTCCAGCGTGGTCAGCGACAAGGGGCTCAAACTTGAGGCAGGCACTTATGTCGTGCAGGTAGGCAAACGCAAATTTGCCAAGGTCACCTTGGCTTGATGGAGGGCCAGCACACAGTTGGCGTGTCTGCCAGCGGTATCCTGTACACATGAAGAGATTCGATGCTTGGATGACGCCCACCCGCATGTTGTGGGCTTCGGTGGTGGTGGCCTTGGTCACGATTGCACTCAAAACCGGGGCATGGTGGCTGACTGATTCGGTCGGTTTGCTTTCAGACGCCATGGAGTCGCTGGTTAACCTTGCCAGTGCGGTATTTGGCTTGATGATGGTCACCATCGCACTGCGCCCTGCCGACGATGATCACCCCTACGGCCACCACAAAGCCGAGTATTTTTCTTCCGGCTTTGAAGGCGTCCTGATTCTGGTGGCCGCCTTGGGCATCATTTGGGTGGCGGTGCATCGCTTGTTCGATCCACAGCCGCTCGAGCAGGTGGGCTGGGGCATGGCGCTGTCGGTGGGCAGTTCGGCCCTGAACGGTTTATTGGCCTGGCTGATGTTTCGCGCTGCCCGTCAGCACCGCTCGCTGGCGCTGGAGGCCGATGCCCGGCACTTGGTGACCGACGTCTGGACCTCGGCCGGGGTAGTGGTGGGCATCGCCTTGGTGAGCGCGACGGGCTGGCTATGGCTGGATGCCGTTGTTGCCATCGCCGTGGCTCTGAACATTCTGAAGGAAGGCTGGAGCCTGGTCTGGCGCTCCTCCCAGGGCCTGATGGACGAGGCGCTGGAGCCCGAAGTGCAGGCCGATGTGCAAAGGGTTCTGGATGGCTTTGCTCACCAGCGCGGCGAGACCGAGATCATCCGGTTTGACCATCTGAACACCAGAAAAGCCGGACAACGCCGTTTTGTGGATGTGCACATGCACATGCCCGCGAGCTGGACCTTGGGCCGCGCTGCCGCATTGCGCACCAGCGTAGAGCAGGCCCTGATGAGCGAGGTGCCCGGACTGCGCGCCACCATCCAGCTCTTGCCCAGCGATGTGGAAGCGCACTTTGACGATGCCAAGGACTTGAAATGATCGCTGTATTGCAACGAGTCAGTGAAGCCAGTGTGCGTGTCGATGGCGAGGTGATCGGTCAGATTGACGCCGGCTTACTGATGCTGCTGTGCGCCGAAAAGGGCGATACCGATGCGGTGGCCGACAAGATGCTGGCCAAAATTTTGAAGCTGCGCATCTTCAGTGACGAGGCAGGCAAGATGAATTTGAGCGTGCAGGATGTGGGGGGTGGTTTGCTGGTGGTGAGCCAGTTCACCTTGGCCGCCGATGTGGCCGGGGGTAATCGCCCCAGCTTCACCCAAGCTGCCGCGCCCGATGAAGGGCGGCGCTTGTACGAGCATTTTGTGGCGCAGGCGCAAAAAATCCACCCGCTGGTGCAAGCGGGCCGCTTTGCCGCCGACATGAAAGTGGCGCTCATCAACGACGGCCCCATCACCATCCCGATGCGCATAACGGCTTGAGTTGCTGACCGGGGTGGGCAACGATAATCCCGGCATGACTGCAACTTCTCCTGTCGCTAGCGCTGCTCGCTTTGACCAGCTTGCGCTGGCTCCTGCTACCCTTCAAAACCTCGAACAACTGGGCTACACCCAGATGACGCCCATCCAAGCCGCCAGCTTGCCGCTGACATTGGCTGGCCAAGACTTGATCGCCCAAGCCAGCACCGGCAGCGGAAAAACCGCCGCTTTTGGCCTGCCCCTCATCGAGCGCTTGCAAACAACGGGTTCTCCCAGCGCGGCCATTCAAGGGGTGATTTTGTGCCCCACCCGCGAGCTGGCCGACCAGGTCACGCAAGAAATCCGCCGCCTGGCCCGTGCCCGTCAAAACGTGAAAGTTGTCACTCTGTGTGGCGGCGTGGCCCTGCGTGGCCAGACGCTGAGTTTGGAGCACGGCGCCGATGTGGTGGTGGGCACACCTGGCCGCATCCTGGACCACCTGGAGCGCGGCTCTTTGAGTTTGGCGGGCGTGAACACATTGGTGCTGGACGAAGCCGACCGCATGCTGGACATGGGCTTTTTTGACGACATCGCCAAGGTGGTGCGCCAATGCGCCAAAGACCGCCAGACCCTGCTGTTTTCGGCCACTTACCCCGAAGGCATTGCCAAGTTGGCCGCGCAGTTCATGCGCGCACCACAGACCGTGAAAGTGGAGGCGCAGCACAGCGCGCACAAAATCCGTCAGGTGTTTTACGAGGTGGGTGAGACCCAGCGCTTGGATGCCGTGTCCAAGCTGCTGGCACATTTCCGACCCGAGCGTACGCTGGCTTTTTGTAACACCAAGCAGCAGTGTCGCGATCTGGTGGCGGTGCTGCAGGCCCAAGGTTACAGCGCGCTGGCGCTCTTTGGCGAACTGGAACAGCGCGAACGGGACCAGGTGCTGGTGCAATTTTCCAACCGCAGCTGCTCGGTGCTGGTGGCCACCGACGTGGCCTCGCGTGGGCTGGATGTGGAAGGGCTGGAAGCCGTGATCAACGTGGACGTGACGCCCGATCCCGAAATCCACATCCACCGCATCGGCCGCACCGGGCGGGGCGATGCCGAGGGTTTGGCGCTGACGCTCGCCAGCATGGAAGAGATGGGCTCGGTGGGCAAGATCGAGGTGATGCAGGGGCGCGAATCCAAGTGGGAGCCACTGTCTGGTCTGACGCCTGCGGCAGGTGGACCGCTGCAACCGCCCATGCGTACGCTTCAGATCGTCGGTGGTCGCAAGGAGAAAATCCGTGCTGGCGACGTGATGGGCGCCTTGGCGGGTGAATGCGGACTGACCCGTGAGCAGGTCGGCAAGATCAATGTGAACGAGTTTTCGACCTATGTGGCGGTGCAGGCGGCTCTTGCCAAGAAGGTGGAAGCGCAGTTGTCACACGGCAAGATCAAGGGAAAGAGTGTGAAGGTTCGGTTGCTCTGACGTTCTTGGTCTTTTGCGGTTGACGGTGTGTGAGGGGATGAGCCCCACCCCTTTCGAGGCCTCACCGTCCAAAACGCACCAACAGAAAACTAGAGGTAAGGGTTCTTCAACCCCAAGCCCGCCAAAATAGCCACCTCATAGGCCTCCATCTCCTCGGCATCGGCTTCGCTGGTCTCATGGTCCCAGCCCTGCGCGTGCAAAGTACCGTGAACCAGTAAATGGGCGTAATGCGCCGCCAGCGTCTTGCCTTGCTCTTTGGCCTCACGCGCTACCACCGGCGCGCACAGCACCAGGTCGGCCATCACCACGGGCTCTTGTGAATAGTCAAAAGTCAGCACGTTGGTGGCGTAATCCTTTTTGCGGTAACTCTGGTTCAGCGCGCGGCCTTCCACTTCACCCACGATCCGCACCGTGATCTCGGCATCGTCGGCCAAGGCGTGGCGAATGGCTCGGGTCACCGCGTGGCGGGGCAGGGCGGCACGGTGGCGGGCTTTTTGCGGGAAGTCGCCAAATTGCAGCGAGAGTTGGAGTTGTTGCAGGGCCATAGGTGTCTGCCGTGCGTTCAGTCGTCGGTGGGCAAAGGTTTGCGGCGGGTGCTGATGTCGGCGCGCATGACCGCGCTGCCTTGTGCGTCGTAAGCGTCCACAATGCGGGCCACCAGCGGGTGGCGCACCACATCGGCGCTGGAAAAGCGTGTGAAGGCGATGCCTTTGACGCGCTTTAAAACCCGCTCGGCGTCGATCAAGCCGCTCAGTTGCCCCTTGGGCAGGTCAATCTGGCTCACGTCGCCAGTGACCACAGCTTTGGCACCAAAGCCAATGCGGGTCAAAAACATCTTCATCTGCTCGGTGCTGGTGTTTTGCGCTTCGTCCAAGATCACAAAGGCGTTGTTCAGCGTGCGCCCGCGCATGAAAGCCAGCGGCGCGATCTCGATCGCGTTGCGCTCAAAGGCCTTTTGCACCTTGTCATAACCCATCAGGTCGTACAGCGCGTCATACAGCGGGCGCAAATACGGGTCGACCTTTTGCGACAGGTCGCCGGGCAAAAACCCTAGCCGCTCACCCGCTTCCACGGCCGGACGGGTCAGCACGATGCGCTGAACGCTCGCGCGCTCCAGCGCGTCCACCGCGCAGGCCACGGCCAGATAGGTCTTGCCTGTACCGGCGGGGCCAATGCCGAAGGTGATGTCGTGTGTGGCAATGCTTTCCAGGTAGGCCGCCTGCACCGGGGTGCGGGCCTTCAGGTCGGCGCGCCGGGTTTGCAGTGGGGGCAAGTCGGCTTCTTCGCCCGCGCTGTCGCCCACCAGCATGAGCTGCACCATGTCGGGTGAAATGGGGCGGTCGGCCCGTTCGTAAATCGCTTGCAAAATCTCCATGGCCCGCATGGCCACCGCCTTGGGGCCGTCCACCTTGAATTGCTCGTGGCGGTGTGCAATGCTCACCTGCAAGCCCGCTTCAATGGTGCGCAGGTGGGCGTCCATGGGACCACACAGGTGCGACAGACGGGTGTTGTTGTGCGGGATGAAAGTGTGTCTGACGATCAAGGGGATAATCCTATCCGTGGGGTTTTGACCAAGGTGTGCAGTCCATGGAGCCCCGATTTTCCTCTATCCTGTGCAATCCAAGGGCCACCCTCCATGATCGGCAAACTCACCGGCATCCTGAGCGACAAAAATCCACCCGAGGTGATTGTGGACTGCCATGGTGTGGGCTACGAGGTCAATGTGCCGATGAGCACGTTTTACAACTTGCCCTCCACCGGCGAAAAAGTCAGTCTGGTTACGCACTTTGTGGTGCGCGAGGACGCGCAAATCCTCTACGGCTTTGCCACCCTGGCCGAGCGCGAAGCTTTTCGGCAGCTCATCAAAATCTCCGGTGTTGGCCCCCGCACCGCTTTGAGCGTGCTCTCGGGTATGAGCGTGACCGATTTGGCGCAAGCCATCACCACCCAAGAAGTCGGCCGTCTGGTCAAGGTGCCCGGCATCGGCAAAAAGACAGCCGAGCGCCTGCTGCTCGAACTCAAGGGCAAGTTGGGTGGCGACTTGGGCGGCTTGTTTGCGGTGAACACCCCCGACGCGCAAAGCGACATCCAGCAAGCCCTTCTGGCGCTGGGCTACAGCGACAAAGAAGCAGCAGCTGCGCTCAAGAGCTTGCCCGTTGACGTGGGCGTGAGCGAGGGCATCAAACTGGCGCTCAAAGCCCTGAACAAATGAAGACGAACTGAGCCATGAGCATCCGCACCGACGACTTCGCACCACAGCCTGAACCCCGGGTCATTTCAGCAGCCCCAGTGTCACACCAAGAAGAAGCCATTGAACGCGCCCTACGCCCCAAGCTGCTCGACGAATACGTTGGGCAGCTGAAGGTGCGTGAGCAGTTGGAGATTTTCATCAGCGCCGCCAAGATGCGCGAGGAACCGCTGGACCATGTGCTGCTGTTTGGTCCTCCGGGCTTGGGCAAAACCACGCTGAGCCACATCATTGCGGCCGAGTTGGGTGTGAACCTGCGCCAGACCAGCGGCCCGGTGCTCGAAAAACCCAAGGACTTGGCCGCACTGCTGACCAATCTCGAGCGCAACGATGTGCTCTTCATCGACGAGATCCACCGCCTCTCGCCAGTGGTGGAAGAAATTTTGTACCCCGCGATGGAGGACCACCAAATTGACATCATGATCGGTGAAGGTCCGGCAGCGCGCAGCATCAAGCTCGATTTGCAGCCGTTCACCTTGGTGGGTGCGACCACGCGGGCAGGCATGCTCACCAACCCCTTGCGCGACCGTTTTGGCATCGTGTCGAGACTCGAGTTTTATTCACCCGAGGAGCTCACCCGGATCGTGACGCGCAGCAGCGGGTTGCTCAAGGCCCAAATTGACCCGGAAGGCTCATTCGAGATCGCCCGCCGCTCACGCGGCACGCCCCGCATTGCCAATCGCTTGCTGCGCCGGGTGCGCGACTATGCGGACGTGAAGGGCGACGGCACCATCCACAAAGGCATCGCGCAAAAAGCCCTGACCATGCTGGACGTGGACCCCGAAGGCTTTGACCTGATGGACCGCAAACTGCTCGAAGCGGTGATTCATCGTTTTGACGGCGGCCCGGTGGGCTTGGATAACATTGCTGCCAGCATCGGCGAGGAGCGCGACACCATCGAAGACGTGATCGAGCCGTATTTGATCCAGCAAGGCTATTTGCAGCGCACGCCACGTGGGCGCATGGCTACGATTGCAGCGTTCAGGCATTTAGGTGTCACGCCACCTAAGTCATTTGGCGAGCGGGTGTGATGCGCGGTAGATCGGGTGTTTTGGCTTCGGGCTTGTACGCTCGTTAACAATTACAAGCAGCCTGCTTGCTGAAACGATAATGCCGGCATGGAAACCAAATGGCTTGAAGATTTTGTGAGTTTGGCCGAGACGCGCAGTTTCAGCCGCTCAGCACAACTGCGGCATGTGACGCAACCTGCGTTTTCTCGTCGTATCCAGTCGCTGGAGGCCTGGGCCGGCGCTGACTTGGTCGATCGCAGCGCTTACCCAACCCGTCTCACCCCTGCGGGTGAAACCTTGTATGCGCAGGCGCTGGAAATGCTTCAGTCGCTGCAAAACACCCGGGCTATGCTGCGCGGCCACAATGCCGTGGGGCAGGACATCATTCAGTTTGCCGTACCGCACACCCTGGCGTTCACGTTTTTTCCCTCATGGGTGGCCAGCTTGCGTGAGACCTTTGGGCCGATGAAAAGTCGCCTCATGGCGCTCAACGTGCACGACGCGGCCATGAGACTGGTAGAAGGCGGATGCGACGTCTTGATCGCTTACCACCACCCCTCGCAGCCCCTCCAAATTGACCCTGAGCGTTACGACATGGTGGTCTTGGGGCATGAGGTGATTGCGCCCTGCGTCCAAAGCGCGCAAGATGGCCGACCACTGTTCAGCTTGCCCGGCCATGCCGCCCGGCCATTGCCTTATTTGGGATACGCACCCGGAGCCTACTTGGGCGGCGTGACCGACTGGATTTTGAAGCAAGCGGGCGTGCCGGTGCATTTAGAGAGGGTGTATGAGACCGACATGGCCGAGGGATTGAAAGTGATGGCCCTGGAAGGCCATGGCATTGCATTCTTGCCGCGCAGTGCGGTCAAAAAAGAAATCCAGGCCGGCACACTGGTCGAGGTGGGCTTGCCTGATGGGCAAAATTTGGCATTGAGCATGGAGGTGCGAGCCTACCGCGAAAAATCTAATGCTAAGTCGTGCTTCAAAAGCTCGGCCCATCAGTTGTGGCTGCACTTGACCCGGAGCACTTCTTCGGTGCACTCCTCCCGTTGATGCTCCACCAGACACTTTTTGTCTTGGTATGTATCGGTTTATGCATTTTTTGCATCAAATTCAGGGGTACACCCTGATAGGGACTGACGACAAACTGACTATATTAGGCCCGCTGGCTTGCGGGCACATTTTTTGCGGACACATATGCTGACGATGCTTTGGTGCACCTTGGGGGTGTGCTCTTCAAACAGTTTCCCTGTTCCGGCAAGGCCTAGGGAAGCTCCTAGGCGATTCACCATTGGATTTGGCTTTTAATCTGGGGGTGGCAATTTGCTACCTACCATTTCACGAGAGGATTCACAACATGAAGAAGATGACACAAACCTTGATCGGCTCCTTGCTGGCCACCGCCGGCTTGCTGGCGGCTTCATCCGCCATGGCGGGCAAAACTTTGGACCAGATCAAGCAGCGCGGCCAAATCGTCTGCGGTGTCAACACCGGTCTGGCCGGTTTCTCGGCTGCTGATTCCAGCGGCAACTGGTCCGGTCTGGATGTGGACCACTGCCGTGCCGTGGCCGCCGCCGTCCTGAGCGATGCCACCAAAGTCAAATACGTGCCCCTGACTGCCCAGCAGCGCTTCACTGCATTGCAGTCGGGCGAAATCGATGTTTTGGCACGCAACAGTACCAGCACGCTCAGCCGTGACGCCTCCTTGGGCCTGCATTTTGTGGGTGTCAATTACTACGACGGCCAAGGTTTCATGGTCCCTAAAGGCAAGATCACCAGCGCCAAGCAGCTCAAAGGTGCCACGGTCTGTGTGCAATCGGGTACCACCACTGAGAAAAACCTGACCGATTACTCGCGCGCCAACAAGCTCAACCTCAAGCCTGTGGTATTTGAAAAAGTCGAGGCTGCCACAGGCGCCTATTTTGCTGGCCGTTGCCAGGCTTACACCACCGACACATCGGGCCTGGCTTCTGTGCGTGCCAAGGAAGCCAAAGACCCTGCAGCCCATGTGATCTTGCCTGACTTGGTTTCCAAAGAGCCTTTGGGCCCCATGGTTCGCCGTGGTGACGACGAGTGGTTGGCCATCAACAAGTGGGTGTTGGCTGGTTTGATTGAAGCCGAAGAGTACGGCATCACCCAGGCCAACGCTGACCAGATGAGGACCAGCGACAACCCACAAGTCGGTCGTTTGCTCGGCGCTACGGAAGATTTGGGCAAGCACCTGGGCCTGGACAAAGAGTGGCTTTACCGCGCCATCAAGGTCACTGGCAACTACGGTGAGATCTTTGAGCGCAATGTGGGCCCCAAGACCTCCATCAACCTCCCACGCGGCATGAACCGCCAATGGAGCCAGGGTGGCTTGCTGTACTCGGCACCCCTGCGTTGATTTTTTGCCTCTTTGAAGGCATTGAATACGCCCCTTCATGGGGCGTATTTTTTGTCAGTTCGTCTTTATCCAGGCAGCAACCATGTCCCATTTTGTAATGACCGAGGCCAGGCCCTCACCCGACAAGAAAAACCGGACCATCTCGTGGCGCAGCCGTGAAGGGCGTTCGGTCATCTACCAGATCGTCGCGATTTTGTCGGCTTTTGCGCTTGTTGCATTGCTGGTGCGCAACACGCTGGCCAACATGCGTTTGCGCGGTATCCAGAGCGGATACGATTTTCTATTCCAACCATTTGGCTTTGACATCAGTGAGACGATTTTCGATTACGCGCACAACAGCTCCTACTTTGTGGCGTTTGCGATCGGCATGCTCAACACCTTGAAGGTGGCTGTCATCGGCATTGCGCTGGCCACCGTGCTGGGTGTGCTCATTGGTGTTGGTCGGTTTTCAGCCAACTTTTTGGTCCAAAAGATCTGCTACGCCTTTGTTGAATTTTTCCGCAATGTACCGGTATATCTCCAATTACTCATTTGGTACTTGGTGTTTGCCGAAGCGTTGCCCGACCTGCAGAACGCCTGGAATGCCGGTCATTTCTACCTGAGCAAAAACGGCATTTCATTCCCCTGGCCGGTTTGGCAATTGGGCCAGACACTCGCCTTGGTGGGTGCTGGTTTAGGCCTGGTGTTTGGGCTCTTTTACCGGCGTCTTGCACGCGCGCATTTCGATCGAACGGGACAGCAGCGTCCGGTTTTGTGGGTGGCCTTGGCCGCGTTCTTTGGCTCGTCGGTCTTGGGTTGGTTGGCAGGCGGTGCTCCAACTGAGTGGGACTTACCCAAAGTGGGTGATTTCCAGATCGAAGACGGCGGTGCTTTCAGCCCCGAATTCATGGCCTTGTTGTTTGGCCTGGTGTTTTACACGGCCGCCTTCATTGCCGAGGTCGTACGCTCAGGCATTGCATCGGTGTCTTTGGGGCAACACGAGGCGGCGGCCTCTTTGGGCCTGAGCAAAAGTCAGTCCATGCGTCTGGTGGTGCTGCCACAGGCACTTCGCGTGATCATTCCGCCGCTGACCAGTCAGTACTTGAACCTGACCAAAAACTCATCCTTGGCCGTGGCCATTGGTTACCCCGAACTGGTCTCGATCGCCAACACCACGCTCAACCAGACAGGGCGCGCCATCGAAGCGCTGTCGATCGTGATGTTGGTGTACCTGACGCTCTCTCTTCTCACTTCGGCCCTCATGAACTGGTTCAACGCCAGTGCCGCCATCCAGGAGCGCTGACATGCATATTTTTAAATCCATCGAGGCCCGCCCTATGCCGGGTCGAAGCGCAGGCCCCATGGCTTGGTTGCGGGCCAACTTGTTTTCGAGTGCCAGCAACAGCGTGATGACCGTGGTGTTGTTGGCGCTGGGGGTCTGGACACTGATGGCGTCCATGGATTGGGCGCTGCTGCACGCTGTTTTTGGCGCCAATTTACAGGCTTGCAACGACGTGCGCGGCGTGGGCGCGTGCTGGGGCGTGATCACCGAAAAAGGCCGACTGATCGTGATGGGCCGGTATCCGGAGGCCGAGCACTGGCGGCCGGTGATCGCCACCGCCCTGATGCTGGGCGTGGTGGTCATCAGCTGCATGCCGCGCTTCTGGAACAAGGCTTTGCCCCTGATTTGGGCCCTCATGCTGGTGGTTTATTTCATCCTCATGAAGGGCGGTTGGATGGGCCTGACCGAGGTCGACACCGACCAGTGGGGAGGCTTTCCACTCACTGTGATGCTCACTGTGATCTCGATGACGCTGGCGTTCCCGCTGGCCATCTTCGTGGCGCTGGGCCGTCGCTCCAACATGCCCGCCATCAAGGCCTTGTGTACGCTGTATGTCGAGTTGATCCGTGGCGTGCCGCTGATCACGGTGCTCTTCATGGCCTCGTTCATGCTGCCCTTGTTCATGCCTGAGGGCGTGAAGATCGACGTGCTGGTGCGCGTGGTGGTGGGCATTACCTTGTTTTCGGCGGCTTACATGGCCGAAGTGATTCGCGGCGGCTTGCAGGCCTTGCCCAAGGGGCAGACCGAAGCGGCGGCCACGCTGGGCCTGAGCTATTGGCAGACCCAGCGCATGATCGTTTTGCCCCAGGCCCTGGCCACCGTCGTGCCGTCCATCATGAACACCTTCATTGGCTTGTTCAAAGACACCTCGCTGGTGACCATCGTGTCGCTTTATGAGCTGACTGGGGCTTTGGGCCTGGCGCTCAACTCGGATGCTGACTGGCGCCCCTTCAAGATCGAAGCCTACCTCTTCATCACTTTCATTTATTTCGCGTTTTGCTTTGCCATGTCGCGCTACAGCCTTTGGATTGAGCAGCGCACCGCTGTCAGTAAAGTCCGCTGAAAGAAAGACCTCTCATGACCTCCAACGTTACTCCCATCATCGAGTTCAAAGGCGTCAACAAGTGGTATGCCAGCAATGGCTACCACGTGTTGCGCGATGTCAACCTGCAGTTCGCCAAAGGTGAAAAAGTGGTCATTTGCGGCCCTTCGGGCTCGGGCAAATCCACCCTGATTCGCTGCATCAACGCCCTGGAAGAGTACCAAGAGGGCACCCTCACAGTGGACGGCACTTTGTTGGGCGATGACCTCAAGGGCATCGACCAGGTGCGCCGAGAAGTGGGCATGGTGTTCCAGCAGTTCAACCTTTTCCCGCACCTCACGGTGATGGAAAACCTGATCCTGTCACCGACCTGGGTGGCCAAGCTGCCGCGCAAGGAAGCCATCGACAAAGCCATGGTGCAACTGGAGCGCGTGCGCATTGCCGAGCACGCCAACAAGTACCCCTTGCAGTTGTCCGGCGGCCAGCAGCAACGTGTGGCCATTGCCCGTGCGCTGTGCCTGACGCCCAAGATCATGCTGTTCGATGAGCCCACCTCGGCCCTCGACCCCGAGATGATCAAGGAAGTGCTGGACGTGATGATTGAGCTGACCAGCCAAGGCATGACCATGCTTTGCGTGACGCACGAGATGGGCTTTGCCAAGGCCGTGGCTGACCGCGTGATCTTCATGGACCAAGGCCAGGTGGTTGAACAAGCGCCGCCGCAGCAGTTCTTTGACTCGCCGCAGACTGACCGGGCGCAGGACTTTTTGTCCAAGATCCTGGGGCATTGAGGCCAGTCGAGTCCAAACTTTCGCACCAGAGGTGGGGTCACGGGTTGGGGCGATTTGGCGAGCGAAGCGAGTATGAGCCCCAGCCCGTGGCCCCGCCTCTGGTACCCTCCGGGCTAGTTCTCCTATGCCAAGTCGGCACAAAGCCACAGCCTCAGTGACAGGTTTGCGACAATACGCCCCATGACTCAAGAACTCACCCTCATCCGCCCCGATGACTGGCACCTGCATGTGCGCGACGGCGCCGCCCTGAACGTGGTGGTGCCCCACACCGCCGCCCAATTCGGCCGCGCCATCATCATGCCCAACCTCAAGCCGCCTGTGACCACGGCCGAGCAGGCGTTGGCCTACAAGCAGCGCATTCTGGCTGCCGTGCCCAAAGGCATGGCGTTTGAGCCGCTCATGACGCTGTACCTGACGGACAACCTGGCCCCGGCAGAAATCGCCCGCGCCAAGGCCGCAGGCGTTGTGGCGTGCAAGCTCTACCCTGCAGGCGCGACCACCAACAGCGACGCGGGCGTGACCGACCTGCGCAAGATCTACCCCGTGCTCGAAGCCATGCAGCGCGAAGGCGTTTTGCTGCTGGTGCACGGCGAAGTCACTTCGTCCGACATTGACCTGTTTGACCGCGAAGCCGTGTTCATCGAGCAGCACCTGATCCCGCTGCGCCGCGACTTCCCGGGCCTGAAAATCGTGATGGAACACATCACCACGAAAGAAGCCGCCGACTATGTTGCCGCTGGCGACGCGAACTTGGGCGCGACCATCACCGCGCACCACTTGCTGTATAACCGCAACGCCATCTTCACTGGCGGCATCCGCCCGCATTATTACTGCCTGCCCGTGCTCAAGCGCGAGACGCACCGCCTGGCCCTGGTGCAAGCGGCCACCAGTGGCAACGCCCGGTTTTTCTTGGGAACCGACAGCGCCCCGCACCCCGCGCACCTCAAAGAGCACGCCAGCGGTTGCGCCGGTTGCTACACCGCGCATGCCGCCATCGAGATGTATGCTGAAGCCTTTGACCAGGCCGGCGCGCTCGACAAGCTCGAAGGCTTTGCCAGCTTCTTTGGGGCCGACTTTTACAGCCTGCCTCGCAATACCAGCACGATCACCCTGCGCCGTGAAAGCTGGACGCCTGCCGAGAGCTTTGCCTACGGCGAAGCCGAACTCAAGCCCTTGCGTTCGGGAGAAAGCCTGCCGTGGCGTCTGGTGGCGGGCTGAGTCCCAACCGGGCTGGGCAGCGCTGCGCGCCAGCCTCCAGCCTGAGCGTGCCCGACATCGACTGGGACGCGCCTTGGCTGGCAGACTGGCGTGGGGTGGGTGAGCCCATCTCACGCCAAGTGGCGGCGGGAATGCCCCAGCCAGAGGCCTTGAGCGCAGCCAGCTGTGCCCCCGTGCGCTTTGTGCCGCAAGCCGACTTGCCCGAAGGCCAAGCCTACGAAGACTTCATTTTTGCCACGGGCCAAGTGCCCACCCGTGAAGGCTTGCACGACTTCTTCAATGCCCTGTGCTGGATGCATTTCCCGCTGGCCAAAAAACGCCTGAACCAGTTGCAGGCACGCGAAATTGCCCGCGTCGGGGTGGGCCAGGTGCGCGGCCCGGTGCGCGACGCGGCCACCGTGTTCGACGAAAACGCACTGCTGATCCAGACCACCGATGCCGTGTGGGCAGCCTTGACCGAGCACCGCTGGTTGGATGCGTTTCTTCGATTTCGCAGTGAGTGGGCGCACACATGTCTTTGGGCATTTGGTCACGCCGCCCTCGAAAAAGCGGTGCAGCCCTACAAATCGATCACCGTTCATCTGTGGCGCGTGCCGCAAGGCGTGGCCCTGGCTGACCTAGATGCTTGGCTGGCGCAAGACCTCACGCCTGAAAAACTGGCCCGAAAGCCCTTCAGTCCCTTGCCTCTGCTGGGGGTGCCGGGCTGGTGGCTGGCCAACGAAGAGCCGTCCTTTTACGCCGATGACAGCGTGTTCCGTCCCCGCAGAAGCCCGCGCCTGGTCGAAAAACCGTACGCTAATCCGGAAATCACGCCCCAGGCTTGATTTTGCAGTCCGACACCCTAATATCCCTCCCAACGTGCCCGCGTCTTTCGGGTGAAAGTGAAACTCAACATGAAACGCATTTTTCTTTTCGTTGTGACCAACCTGGCCGTGGTGCTGGTGTTGGGTATCGTCGCCAACTTGCTGGGCGTCAACCGCTTTTTGACTGCCAACGGCCTGAACCTGGGCGCTTTGCTGGGTTTTGCGCTGATCATGGGTTTTGGTGGCGCCATCATCTCTTTGCTCATGAGCAAATGGATCGCCAAAATGTCCTCGGGGGTCAAGGTCATTGAGCAACCGGCCAACGCCGACGAAGCCTGGATCGTGGACACCGTCCGCAAATTGGCCGACCAAGCCGGTATCGGTATGCCCGAAGTCGGCATTTTCGAAGGCGACCCCAACGCCTTCGCCACCGGCGCATTCCGCGATTCGGCCTTGGTGGCCGTGTCCACGGGCTTGCTGCAAAACATGACGCATGAAGAAATCGAGGCCGTGCTCGCCCATGAAGTGGCGCACATCGCCAACGGCGATATGGTCACCATGGCCCTGATCCAGGGTGTGATGAACACCTTTGTGGTGTTTATCTCCCGCGTGGTGGGTTATGCGGTGGACAGCTTCTTGCGCAAGGGTGACAGCGAAAATTCCGGTCCAGGCATTGGTTACTACGTGACCACCATTGTGATGGACATTTTGCTGGGTGTTCTCGCTGCCATCATCGTGGCCTGGTTCAGCCGTCAGCGCGAGTTCCGCGCCGATGCCAGCGCTGCGCAACTGATGGGCCGCAAGCAACCCATGATCAACGCCTTGGCCCGCTTGGGCGGTGTTCACACCGCTGAGTTGCCCAAGAGCATGGCCGCCATGGGCATTGCGGGCGGCATCGGTCAGCTTTTCAGCACCCACCCGCCCATCGAGCAACGCATCTCCGCGCTGCAAAACAGCGCTTTATAAAGACGTTTCGTCTTTGGCCAATGTGTCCAGGTGGGTGGTGTCGCCCCAGCCCACCAGGGACAGGCCTTGTGGTGTCCACAACAGCCGGTTGACGGCGGTGTTGGTCAGCGCCCAAGTGCGCGGGGCTTGCAGGTCCAGGCGGGTGGCGGCGCGGTACAGAATGTCCAGCACGCCACCGTGCGCCACCATGACGATTTGTTGGCCAGGGTGGCGGACCGCCAGCTCGTCCACGGTGCTCACAATCCGTTCACGCAGGGCGATCAAAGACTCCCCACCATCGGGGGGTGTCCAATCGGGTGTGCGTTTGCGCCAATGCCAAGCGTGGTCGGGCAGATCGGTCTCGATCTCGGCAAATGTGCGGCCCTGAAACGCCCCAAAGTGTCGCTCTCGCAAGCCCGTATGGGTGATCACTGTCTGTCCTAAGGCTTGCGCAATGGCTTGAGCGGTGTGGTGAGCGCGAGAAAGGTCACTGGCGTATATGGCATCAATGGCATCGCGCTGCGCAACTGACCGTGCCAGATGTTGCGCCTGTCGCAGTCCCACATCGTTGAGCGGGATGTCCAGGTGACCTTGCAGCCGCGTGTCGACGTTCCATGCGGTTTCTCCGTGGCGAATCGCCAAAATTCGGGTCGGTTCCATAAATTCCTGGCTTCAGCGCGGCAGTTGGATGTTGACCCGGCGCAGACCTGCAGGCGGGTTCGGAAAGTTGGCCAGTGCCGCTTGGAAAAGTGTGGCGAAAATCGGCACACTGTCGCTCCAGGGGCCAGAATGGCTGGCCCGTGTTTCGTAGACCACTTGGCCCGATTTCAGGTCGCGCATGATCAGGCTGACCTCTCGGCGGTAATGCGTGGGCGGCGGAAAGCGCATGCCCATGCCCAGCCCAATGTGCGATCCAAAACCTGGACCGATGGCGATGCTGCCGTAAGGGTGCCAACCCGTGCCAAGGGGACGGCCCCAAGGATCGGCCAAATACTGCGTGCCATTGAAGCCCACCATCACGCTCAGGGTGGCTCCAGTGTCGTCACGCACCATGCCTACGGCGGTCATGGCGGCCTGCGCTTGTTGCTCGGCCAGCCCGGCTTCGGGGTTGTGGACCTGAGAGGGCAGGCGCTCAAATCGGTATTTGGCGCCTTGCAAGCTCATTCCGGGGGGCACCGCCGCGACCGAGACCACTTCGCTGTCGACCAGTCGCATGGAAGCACAGCCCGTTAACAGGCTCAAAGCCAGTGCGGCGATGGCCATGAAATGACGCCGCAGTGCTGTGCGCATGACTGTCCTCCTGTGAGGTTTACATCGAAATGACCTGAATGCCCGGCAAGGAGGCTTCCTTGAACTCCTCTTCGTCAAAAGCCTTGTCACCGTCGTCAGATTCGATGCCGGTGATTTGCAGGTCCTTGAAACCGTGCAACTTGGGGTCCATCAAATGCGAGGGCACCACGTTTTGCAAAGCCGCAAACATGTTTTCAATCCGGCCGGGGTACTTCTTTTGCCACTCGCGCAGCATGTTGCCCACTTGCAGGCGTTGCAAATTCTCTTGGCTGCCACACAGGGTGCACGGGATGATGGGGAACTGTCGGTGCGCTGCCCAACGGATCAGGTCGGATTCGGCCACATAGGCCAGCGGGCGGATCACCATGAACTCGCCGTTGTCGCTGACCAGTTTCGGGGGCATGCCCTTGAGCTTCCCGCCAAAGAACATGTTTAAAAAGAAGGTCTGCAGCATGTCGTCGCGGTGGTGGCCGAGTGCCAGCTTGTTGCACCTGAGCTCGCGCGCCACGCGGTACAAAATGCCACGGCGCAGGCGCGAGCAGAGGCTGCACATGGTCTTGCCTTCGGGGATCTTGTCCTTCACGATCGAATACGTGTCTTGAGTCTCGATGTGGAACTCCACGCCCAGCTCTTTGAGGTAAGCGGGCAGTATGTGCTCAGGGAAACCTGGTTGCTTTTGGTCCAGGTTGACCGCGACCAACTCAAAGTCCACCGGAGCGCGGGCCTTCATCTTGAGCAGGATGTCGAGCATGCCGTAGCTGTCTTTGCCACCCGACATGCAGACCATGATGCGGTCGCCCGCTTCGATCAGGTTGAAGTCGGAAATCGCTTGGCCCATCTGGCGGCACAGGCGTTTTTCGAGCTTGTGGGTTTCGCGCTCGATCTTGATGGCTTTGGCGGCCTCTGATTCGGCTTGCGCTTGTATCCAGGCGTTGTCTGCTTCTGTGTTCATGAGGTTCACCACTGTCCGGTTTCCATGCGAATGGCCACTTCGCAGTCTTCAAAAATTTCAAGTTTGGCAATCTTGACGCGCACACCCAAAACGCCGGGCAACTGCATCAGGCGGTTTGAGAGTTTGCCGATCAGCGTCTCCAGCAGGTTGATGTGCTCAGCCGTGCATTCGTCGATGATGATCTTGCGCACTTTGCGGTAGTCCAGCACATGGTTGATGTTGTCGTCGCTGGGCAGCAGGGGTTGAGTGCCTAGGTTCAGTTCGGCATCCACCTGGATCGGTTGCGGATCGGTTTTTTCGTGTTCGAGGATGCCCAAGTTGGCGTCAAAGCGCAAACCGGTTAGCTCCAGAGTTTGTTGTCCGGCAGGGGTTTTCATGATGCATTTTTGGTCTGGAAGATTTCCACCCCGACGGCTTCGCAGTCCGGGTACACGTCGGGTTTGCAGCTGGACAGGCGCACCGCCTGCACCTGCGGGTGCGCAATCAACTCACGCATCAGGTCGTCGCACAAAGTCTCTTGCAGCACGATATGACCTTGGGCCACACGCTTGGCGATCACCTCGCGGATGAAGTCGTAATCCACCACCTCGGCCAGGTCGTCTTGCGTGGGGGTGGACGCGCTGTAGGGCACGAACAGCTCTACGTTGAAGATGATGCGCTGGGGACCGAGCTTTTCAAAGTCATGCGCGCCGATGCGCACGTCTACCGTGTGGTTGCGCAAAAACAGGCGGCGGCAATTGAGCGCCAATTGGGTCATCAGGTCGCTCATGCTGGGCCTTTCGGGTCGGCCAAAAACATCACGTCCCTCGCCAAAGGCACCAAGTGCTGGCCGTTGTCCACACACACCGTGGTCCCGGTGATGCAAGGGTTTTGCGCCAAAAATAGGCAGGTGGCCGCCACCTGCGCCGGGTCGATCGGCTCGCGCAGCAGGTTCACGCGGCTGGCGCGGTCAAAGTTCTCTTGCGTTTGTGGACCGCTCAAAAACATCAGGCCCGGGGCCACGCCGCAAACGCGCAAGGGGGCCAGGGCCTGGGCCTGCAAGGCCACGGCACGCTCCAGCGCCAGTTTGGATACGGTGTACGAAAAATAGTCCGGGTTCAGGTTGAACACCTTCTGGTCCAGGATGTGGACCACGCTGCGCTGGCCGGACTTGGCGTCGGGCGCTGATTGCTGCGCCATCAGCGAGGCCAGCAACATGGGTGCGATCAAATTCACTTCGAGTTGCTGGCGCGCGCCGGGCAAGTCCATGTCTGTGCCTTCATCGGGCTCGAACAGGGATGCGTTGTTGACCAAGCAGTCGAGCGGGCCGTGGCTTTGCGCGATGTGCGCCATCATCTGTTCGACTTGGTCGCTCTGGGACAGATCGGCTTGCACGCACTCCACATGGCCCCCAGCGGCTTGCAGCTCAGCCTGCAGCGCCTTGGCTGCATCGGCCGAGCGTTGGTAATGGCACCATACGCGCCAGCCCGCGGCCGCAAATTGGCGAACGATCTCTGCGCCCAGGCGGTGAGCGCCTCCGGTGACCAGAACTTGTTTCATGAAGGGGGGCTGGGCAGATGGGACTGCGCAGAGCATCCAAGGTGACAAAGGCCTGAATTATCGGGCAAGCCATAGATTTGACGCCCGGTACCCCGGCAAACTCCTGGAAACCTTCGGCGACAATCACCGCGTGAGCTCGCCGAATCCCCATCCCCCTTCCGAATTGACCCCACGTATCCACCAGGCCATCGCGCAAGCGGGCGGCTGGATCGGTTTTGACCGTTTCATGGCCATGGCGCTGTATGAGCCGGGCCTGGGCTACTACACCAACGCCTTGCAAAAGTTCGGGGCCATGCCGTCCTCGGGCAGCGATTTTGTCACCGCGCCGGGCATGTCTCCGCTGTTTGGCCAAACCCTGGCCGTGCAACTGCGCCAGGCGCTGCAGGCCACGGGAACCGAGGAGGTGTGGGAGTTTGGCGCGGGCACCGGGGCATTGGCGCTTCAATTGCTGGACAGCCTGGGTGATGCCTTGCGCCGCTACACCATCATCGATTTGTCGGGCACTTTGCGCGCCCGTCAGGCCGACACCTTGTTAAAACATGCCGACAAAGTGCGCTGGCTCGACGCCTGGCCCGACGCCATCGAAGGCGTGGTGGTGGGCAACGAGGTGCTCGACGCCATGCCGGTGCAGCTTTTGCAGCGCACGCAAGGCGTCTGGCACGAGCGCGGTGTGGTCAGCGCCGGTGAACAATTCGCTTGGCAAGACCGCCTGACCGACCTGCGCCCGCCTGTGGAAATCGAAGGCGAGCACGACTATTTAACCGAAATTCACCCCCAAGCTGAGGCCTTCATCGCTAGCTTGGCCGAGCGCTTGCTGGCTGGACGGGGCGGAGCAGCGTTCTTCCTCGATTACGGCTTTCCCGAAGCTGAATATTTTCACCCCCAGCGCCACATGGGCACGGTGATGTGCCACCAGTTGCACCAGGCCGACGACAACCCGCTGGTTGCGGTGGGCCAAAAAGACATCACCGCCCATGTGAACTTCACCGGGGTCGCGCTGGCCGCGCAAAACGTCGGGCTGCAGGTGCTCGGTTACGCCAGCCAAGCCTGGTTTTTGCTCAACTTGGGCCTGGCCGAGTGCATGGCCGAGGCCTCTTTAGCCGAGCGCAGCCAGGCGCAGCGCCTGGTCAACGAACACGAAATGGGCGAGTTGTTCAAAGTGATCGGCTTTTCCACTTCGGCCGACTGGTCCGCTCACGGCTTTGCCCGGGGTGACCGATCGCATCGCCTGTAAACGGCATCAAGGCACGCTATGTTGCGCTGGCTCATCGTGGTGCTTCTGGCCCTGATCATTTTCAGTGGCTTGCAAAAGTGGCTGGAAAAGTTGGGTTTTGGCCGCTTGCCGGGGGACTTCCGGTTTCGGTTGTTCGGGCGCGAATGGTTCATTCCCTTGACCAGCACCTTGCTCTTGAGCATGCTGGCTGCCGCTATTGCCAAGTGGTTGTGAGTTACCGCAACAGCCTGGATCGCCACGCTTCGCTCGCGATGACAAAATCTCCCGTCATTGTGAATCGCCACGCTTTGCTTGCGATGACAAATTCTGCCGTCATTGTGGATCGCGAAGCTTCGCTCGCTGTGACAAATTTTCCCGTCATTGCGAGCAAAGCGTGGCAATCCAAGATTGAGCTGGAGCCCAACCTGACGGACCTGCCAGCTCGCCATGACGCGACATGAGCCGCCAGAGACCGAACGTGTTACAGTCAGGCACGCCTTTGGCGACTTATGCCCATCTCGCTCTCCATGAGCCGATAGCGCATCCCGGCAGAGGGATGCCAGTCTTGTCCTCCACTGTGCACATCGCCCGCCATGCTTTTCAAAGCTGGGCTCAGACGATTTTTTGCTTCCTTTCTTGATGCACTTCTGCACAGTGCTGTTCAGTGGCAAGCCCTCAAGGGTTGGCACATCGGGGGCTTTTTTTGGCAGCAGGACACGCCAAACCTTGCCGCCGTTCGCCCCCCTTGGGTGGGTTGAACAGCGACAAGATTGCGTTAGATAAAATACATGACTATTTCATATTGTTCACATCAACCCATCTTCATGGGAAAATTTCGAATTCAACCGTGCTCCAGGGCTTTGCCCAATGGTGCATTTGGCGCTCAAGTGTCCGTGGCCAGTGGCCACGGCAGTGCCAGCACCGACCGCGTGATGCGCTTTGTGCCCGAATTTGCAACGCCTGCCGCTGCCAGCCAATACGCCCTCGATGAAGGCATGTTGTGGGTAGAGCGCCAGACGACGAAACCGATCCTGCTTTGAGAAAGACGTTTTAATGGCTAAAGAAGAACTGATTGAACTGATGGGCGTGGTCAACGAAGTTTTGCCCGACACCCGTTTTCGCGTGACGCTGGACAACGGTCACCAACTGATTGCCTACTCCGCCGGCAAGATGCGCAAGAACCACATCCGCATTCTCGCGGGTGACCGCGTGACGCTGGAACTTTCGCCTTATGACCTGAGCAAAGGCCGCATCAGCTTCCGTCACCTGGCTGGCCGCGCGCCCGTCGCACCTCGCCGTCCGCCCACTCGTTGATCCTGTCTTTTTCTTTGCGTTGACCTGAGTCAACTCGCCAGGTTCTTGAATCGCGCAGCATGGTTTCCAATTGAATATCAAACTCAAGGGAATTCATGACCGCTTCAGCCGATGCCTTGCACATTGTTTGTCCGCATTGCCACACCACCAACCGGGTGCGTGTGGCCGATCTGCACAACGCCCCCGATTGCGGACAGTGCCACCAAGCCTTGTTTGACGCACACCCGCTGGCGCTGGACGCCGCCAGCTTTGACAAGCACATTGGCCGCAACCATCTGCCTGTACTGGTCGATTTTTGGGCTCCTTGGTGCGGTCCTTGCCGCATGATGGCTCCGGCTTACGAGCAAGCGGCCAGCCTGCTGGAGCCCCGGGTGCGCGTGGCCAAGCTCAACACCGAAGAAGCGCAGGCCATTGCCGCCCGTTTCAACATCCGCAGCATTCCCACCTTGTCCCTGTTTGTTGGCGGCAAGGAAGTCGCCCGACAGGCTGGTGCTTTCCGCACGGCACAAGACATTGCCGACTGGACTCGGTCACACCTCTGAACTTTCAAAGGGTCTTGTTTAAGCCATTGCAAGTAGGCTTTTAAAGAGAAGCTGCGACCGCTTTGACACGGGCTTGGGTAATTTGCGCGCCAATTTGCGGACCTTTGAGGCCCTGAGCCGCCGCCGCTTGCGCGATCGGCGCGGTTTCAATCGACAGGGCCGCTTGTTGTGCTCTGAGCAAGCGTTCGGCCTGTGGATAAGCCACTTTTTCAAATCCCAAGCGCCCTCGCGCGTCGCATTCGCAGGCTTGAAGTACCCGCTCAAATCGCTCGTGCTGGCGGATGGCATCGCAGCGTTCCAGCAAGCGCATCACGGCTTCGGCGTTGAGTTCTGCACTGCGGTGGATGTTGCCGTGCTCCCGCGCCACCACTTCGGCCAGTTCCTTGCAATCGGTCGGCACGCGCAGTCGCTCGCACACCTTTTGCAGCAATTTCACGCTGCGGCCTTCATGGCCGATGTGGCGCGGCAGCACATCGGCGGGCGTGCTGCCTTTGCCCAGGTCGTGCATCAGGCAGGCCACACGCACAGCAAGCGGCATGTTCAGCCGGGCGGCCATGTCCATCACCAGCATCATGTGCACGCCCGTGTCCACTTCGGGGTGGTATTCCGGCCTCTGGGGCACGCCCCACAAGCGGTCCAGCTCGGGCAGCAAGACCTTGAGTGCACCGCAGTCGCGAAGCACTTCAAACATGCGTGAGGGCTTCTTGCTCATCAGCCCCCTGGCCAGCTCCTGCCAGACGCGCTCGGGCACCAAGTGATTCGCCTCACCGTCCTCCACCATCTGGCGCATCAGGGCCATGGTTTCGGCTGCCACGCTGAAGTCGGCAAAGCGCGCCGCAAAGCGTGCCACACGCAGGATGCGCACAGGGTCTTCGGCAAAGGCCTCGGTCACATGGCGCAGCACCTTGTGTTGCAGGTCGTTTTGACCGCCATACGGGTCCACGATCTGGCCCGCCCACGCAATTGGCGCTGTATGGGCCAGCGCCTCGAGCACGGCCATGGCGTTGACCGTGAGGTCGCGCCGGGCCAGGTCTTCTTCGAGGGTGACGTCAGGGTCTGCCTGCACCGCAAAACCTTTGTAGCCCCGAGCCGTTTTGCGCTCGGTGCGGGCCAGGGCGTATTCCTCGCGGGTCTGTGGGTGTAAAAACACCGGAAAGTCTTTGCCCACGGGCACGTAGCCCTGCGAACTCATCGCCTCGGGTGTGCTGCCCACCACCACCCAGTCGCGGTCGTTGACGGGCAGGCCCATCAAGGCATCTCGCACCGCACCGCCGACGACAAACACTTGCATTTCAGCCGCTCGCTCAGCGAGCCATCCGGAAGGGCTCTTCAAAATCAATGAAGTCCTGCTCGGCCAGCGCGCCATCGATCCAGGATTTGACGCCGGGCAGGGCGCACACGCGGTCCATGTAGGCGGCCACCACGGAAGGAACGGGCAGGGCGTAGGTTTTGATGCGCATCACCACCGGCGCAAAGTAGGCGTCGGCGATGGTGAATTGGCCAAACAACATGGGGCCTTCGTGCTCTGCCAGCAGGCCGCTCCACAGGCTGCAAATTCGGTCCAGGTCAGCGCGCACGGCGGGCTTGTCACGCAGGGCTAAAGCGCCGATTTCTGGCAAATGCGCTTCGATGTTCATGGGGCAGGCGCTGCGCAAGGCCATGAAGCCGCTGTGCATTTCGGCGCAGATGCTGCGGGCGCGGGCGCGGGCGGCGCGCTGCTGCGGCCAGAGCTGTTTGTCCAGGAACAGCTCGGCCACATATTCGGCAATGGCCAGCGTGTCCCACACGGCCAGACCATCGTGGACCAACACAGGCACTTTCCCCACTGGGTTCACATCTTTGAGTGTGGTCTTGAATTGCGAGTCGGGCGCGAAGCTGTCAAAGCGGACATAGACCTCTTCAAAGTCGATGCCTGCCTGGCGCAGCAGCACCCAAGGGCGCATGGACCAAGACGAATAGTTTTTGTTGGCGATGTAGAGCTGGATCATTGTTTTCTCCCGTGAATCAGAGCCCACATGTTAGCGGTCATGGCTGTTAATAGGGGACAAATTGCACCACCAAGGTGTGTGAGGGGATGCGGCGGGTGACGATTTTCGGTACCCCGTCATGAGGAACCCGCCGCATCCCCTCACACATCCGCTAGGACCTCGAGCCTAAGCGTTGCCCGATTTCAGCGCCCGGCGCGTTCGCGCCAGCCGTTCAAGCGGCTGCGCGGGCCGCGGTGGCCCAAATAGCTGGGTGCCACACCCGCTGCAGATGCTGCGCTGATGCCCAAGTCGGAAAGCCCTGGGTGTTGTCCCGTGGCCATGTTGTCCACTTTCATCGACGCCAGGTTGTCCCGGCTCATGAGTGGCTCGCCCGGGGCCAGCTCCATGGCCGCGGCTTGCAGCCAGCCCACCCACATCGGCAAACCAATCACCGGGCGGCCTCGGCCGTGGTTGATGCCAGCCCACTGACCAGCGCGCTGCACCAGCTCGCCCAAGGTCAGCACGTCCGGGCCGCAAAGCTCATAGGTCTGGCCGATGGTGCCCGGATTTTGCAGGCAAGTCACCACAGCGCGCGCCACATCGCCCACCCAAACGGGTTGAAAACGGGTGTTGCTGCCCGCCAGCGGCATGAAGGGGGCGATGGTCTGCAGGTCGGCAAACAAGTTAAGAAATTTGTCGTCGGCACCAAAGATCACGCTGGGGCGCAGCACCGTGAGCAGAAGGCCTGAATTCTGCAACACTGTTTCGCCCTGTGCTTTGCTGCGCTGGTACATCGAGGGGCCTTGAGGGTCGGCACCTAAAGCGCTGATGTGCACAAGCCGCTGAACCCCGGATTTTTTCATGGCATTGGCAATTTTGCCGGGCAAGTCGACATGCACGTGTTCGAAGCGCTCTTGGTTCCCATGCAGTACGGCCACCAGATTGACCACCGCATCATGACCGGGTATCAAGCGGGCCAAATCCGCTTCTTTGTGGACATTGGCCTCGATCACTGTCAGACCAGGCAAGCTTTGCACGCTGGCCGCATTCACGGCGCGGCGAGTGGGCACGGTGATGTGCCAACCCAGGCGTGCCAGTTGTTCGCAGACCTGGCGGCCAACAAAGCCGCTGCCGCCCAAAACCAAAATGCGCGGCGCGGCCATCAGCTGTTCAGTCCGATGGCGGCTTGGTGCATCGCGTCCATGGCCTGGTCCACGATTTGAGTGCGCCATTCGTTGGTGTCGACATAAAACGCATCCATCAGCGCTTGCTTGATTTGTTTTTTCAAGGTTTCAGGCGCTTCAGGGTGCAGGTGTAGCCAATGGTCGCCCCGCAAGGCGCCGATGACCTTGTCTTGGGTTTGGGTGCCGTATTCCATGGCAATACCGGTGTACTCGGCTTGCGGGCATTCTTGGTAGGCCGACATCCACATCAAGCCGGTGAGGAAGGCCGAGGTGGACGAGCCATCGTAAATCGAGGTGATCCCGTTGCCCCACCAGGTTTTGGCACGGGTGTAAGCCGCTGCATCGTCAGCGCAGGCAAAAATGCGCTCACCCACACCGCTGGGCCCAAGGCCCGTGTGCAGGTCGATCCAGGCCATTTTTTGGCAGCGCTGGCCATACTTTTGCAACACCTTGCGCAGCGTCAAGTTGCTCCAGGTGGGGGCCTGGCCGCCAAAAAACAGCCCGTCCGGGAATTCGTGCTGACCTTTTGACACGGCGGCTTGGAAGGCTTTCATGCCGCGTTCAGTGATGTACTGGGCGGTGGCGGCAGCGTTGGCAGCGTCAGGCGGCCAGACTTCGGGCAGCAGCAGGGGGTGGATTTCCTTGTAAGCCTCGTTGGTCGGCAGAGGTTTTGAAAAGTCTTGGAAATTGCGGTTGATGTCCACGTTTTCGTGGGTGACGCGGCGCACATGCGAAAAGCCGTGCGGGTTGAGCGCGTGGATGTACAGCACCGCCACACCAAGGGCCTTGGCCGCGTCACGCCAGGGGGTGTTTTGCAGGGCATGGATTTGCACGCCAGAACCGCAGTAACCCTCGACCCCGTGGCAGGCGCTGCTCACGATCAGCAGTTGCTGGGCGTCGGGTGCGCCATCCAGTACCACGTCCATGGCCAGCTCTTCGCCTTCACGGCCCTTCAAGGGGAGGATGTTGGAATCAACGGCCAGACCGGCGGCCTGGGCGGCATTCAGAAACTTTTGGCGGGCTTCAGCGTAGCTCTTGGAAAAGCCACTTTGGATATCGGACATGGGCATTCCTGATGGGTTATTGGGCTTGTGTAGGCTTGGCCAGCCACTGCGTGGCCAGTTCTACCCAATATGTGCCGCCCAGTGGAATCAGGTCGTCGTTGAAGTCGTAGCTCGGGTTGTGCAGGGTACAGGGGCCACCACCGTGGCCCATTTCGCGGTGTGCGCCGTCGCCGTTGCTGATGAAGACATAAGCGCCGGGCTTGGCTTGCAGCATGTACGAGAAATCTTCTGCGCCCATGGTGGGTTCTTGGTGCATCACCTGCTCGGCCCCAACGATGCCGCTCATCACCTGGCGGGCAAACTCGGCTTCGGCCGGGCTGTTGATGGTGGGTGGGTAATTGCGGTGGAATTCGAATTCGCATTGCGCGCCGAAGGCGGCGCAAATCGACTCGGCCACTTGCTGCATGCGCGCTTCGATCAGGTCAAGCACTTCGATGCTGAAGGTGCGCACCGTGCCTTGCAGTTCGCACGAGTCGGGCACCACGTTGGTGGCTTCACCGGCGTGGATCATGGTGACTGAAATCACACCCGCGTCCACCGGCTTCTTGTTGCGGGTGATGATGGTCTGAAAACCTTGCACCATCTGGCACGCGATCGGCACCGGGTCGATGCCGTTGTGCGGCAGCGCGGCGTGGCTGCCTTTGCCGCGGATGGTGATCTTGAACTCGTTGCTGGATGCCATCACCGGGCCTGCGCTCACGGCAAAGGTGCCCACCGGCGCGCCGGGCCAGTTGTGCATGCCGAACACAGCCTGCATCGGGAACTTGTCAAACAAGCCATCTTTGATCATCTCGCGGGCACCGCCGCCGCCTTCTTCAGCGGGCTGGAAGATCAGGTAAACCGTGCCGTCAAAGTCGCGGTGTTTGGAGAAATGCTTGGCCGCTGCCAGCAGCATGGCCGTGTGGCCGTCGTGGCCGCAGGCGTGCATCTTGCCCTGGTGTTTGCTGGCATGGGCGAAGGTGTTGAACTCCTGCATGGGCAGGGCGTCGATGTCGGCGCGCAGGCCAATGCCGCGCCCACATGCGCCGCCATCGCGCCCGTGCACGATGCCGACCACGCCGGTGGTGCCCATGCCGCGGTGGATGGGGATGCCCCAGTCGGTCAGCTGCTGGGCGACCACATCGGCCGTGCGCACCTCCTGAAAACACAGCTCGGGGTGAGCGTGAATGTCTTTGCGAATGGCCGCGATGCTGGCCGCGTCGGTGAGGATGGAATCGATGAGTTTCATGGATACAGTCTAGCCACACTTGAGTGGGCTTGCCAACACCCCTGCGCACATGGGGGACAAGCGCGTTACCCGGCGAGGGCCGGGTTTGGGCCACAATGTGTCAGAACCCACGTCGCCAGCCAGAACGCTCCTTTGAACAGCCCATGACCGACTACCTTTTGGCCCCCCAGACCGTGCGCGGCGCGTGCCCGCACGATTGCCCCGACACCTGCGCCCTGCTGACCACGGTCGAGAACGGCCGCGCCACCAAGGTGCAGGGCAATCCGGCGCACGCCCAGACCGACGGCGTGCTGTGCACCAAGGTTTCCAGGTACACCGAGCGCACCTACCACCCGGATCGCCTGTTGACGCCGATGAAGCGCGTCGGCCCCAAAGGTTCGGGCCAGTTTGAGGCGGTAGGCTGGGACGAGGCGTTGGACGCGATTGCCGCACGGCTGAAAGCGATCGCCGCACGCGACCCGCAGGCCATCTTGCCCTACAGCTACGCGGGCACCATGGGCCTGGTGCAAAGCGAATCGATCGCAGCGCGGTTTTTCCACCAACTGGGTGCATCGCTTTTGGACCGCACCATCTGCGCCTCGGCCGGGGCCGAAGCCCTGACCCAGACCCTGGGCAACAAGGTGGGGATGAAGGTCGAGTTTTTTGCCGAATCCAAGCTCATCGTCATTTGGGGCAGCAACTCGATTGGCAGCAACCTGCACTTTTGGCGTCTCGCGCAAGAGGCCAAGCGCAACGGCGCGAAGCTGGTGTGCATCGACCCCCGGCGCAGCGAAACGGCCGAAAAATGCCATGAACACATCGCACTGCGCCCCGGCACCGACGCCGCGCTGGCGCTGGCCCTGATGCACGAGTTGATCGTGCGGGACTGGCTCGATCAGGACTACATCGACCGCAACACCCTGGGCTGGGACGCCCTGAAAGCACGGGCTTTGCAGTGGCCGCCCGAGCGTGCCGCCGAAGTCTGCGGCGTGCCGGTCGAACAAATCCGCCAGCTCGCCCGCGACTGGGGCACCACCCAGCCCGCCGCCATTCGACTGAACTACGGCATGCAGCGCGTGCGCGGGGGTGGCAATGCGGTGCGGGCCATCGCTTGTTTGCCCGCGCTCACCGGCGCTTGGCGGCACCGGGCAGGTGGGGTGCTGCTCAGCAGCTCGGGGCATTTCCAGGTGCGGCGCGCGGTCTTGCAAAGGCCCGACTTGTTGGGCGACAGGCGTCCGCGCACCATCAACATGTCCACCATTGGCGACGATTTGATGCGTCCTGCTTCACCCACGTTTGGACCGAAGATCGAAGCCCTGATTGTTTACAACAGCAACCCGGTGGCCGTGGCCCCCGAGTCGGGCAAGGTGGTGCAGGGCTTTGCCCGCGAAGACCTGTTCACCGTGGTGCTGGAGCATTTCCAGACCGACACGGCCGACTACGCCGACTTCATTTTGCCCGCCACCACGCAGCTGGAACACTGGGACATCCACACCAGCTACGGCCACACCGATGTGCTGCTCAACCGCCCTGCGATTGCGCCTGTGGGCGGTGCGCGCACCAACACCGACATCTTTAGGGCGCTGGCGGCACGCATGGGTTTTGACGATCCGTGTTTTGCCGAGAGCGACGAAAGCCTGTGCCGCAGCGCCATCGGCGACGAGAAAGACTTTGAGCAATTGCTTGAGCATGGCTTTGCTTCTTTGCCTGTGCCCGATGCGCCCTTTGCACAAGGCGGCTTTCCATCGCCATCAGGCAAGTGCGAGTTTTTCAGCCAACGCCTAGCCGATCAGGGGCTGGATGGTCTGCCCGACCATCTGCCCAACTACGAAACGGCTGGTAGCGATCCGCGCTACCCACTGGCCATGATCTCACCGCCTGCGCGCAACTTCCTGAACTCCACCTTCGTCAACGTGCAAAGCCTGCGCGACATCGAAGCGGAGCCGGTGTTGGAGATGCACCCGCAAGACGCGGCAGAGCGTGGGATTGCTGACGGTGCGGTGGTCAAGGTGTTCAATGACCGGGGCACTTACCACTGCAAAGCACGGGTGAACCAACGGGCGCGCCCCGGCGTCGTCAACGGCTTGGGCATCTGGTGGCGAAAGCTGGGCCTGAACGGCACCAATGTGAACGAGCTGACCAGCCAGCACTTGACCGACATGGGCCGTGCGCCTGTGTTTTACGACTGTCTGGTGGAGGTGGCGGGATGCCAGAACTGAACATCCAACGGAGACACAATCTGGGACTGAACGGAGCACGTGCCGTGGCCGAACGCTGGCGTGATCAGGCGGAGCAAGAGTGGGGCATGGCTTGCGAGTCAGAGCCGGGCGAATCTGAAGATCGCATGCGCTTTAGCCGCAGCGGCGTGAGTGGCGAGTTGGTTGTGACCGATACCCGCTTTGACTTGCAACTGAAGTTGGGCTTTTTGCTGGGCGCTTACAGCGGCAAGATTGAAGAAAAAATCAAAGCGAACCTGGACGAGCTTCTGGGACCGGTCGCCTGAAATCTTTTTGCTGACCCAGATCAGTGGGTGTCATTCCTGATCAAATTGTTGCCGAGCCTCAAGGCAAGTCCTTGTTGACCTCGGCCACGGACGACCTGCGTGGTCCCACCGTACCCAAGCGGGCTTTCAGAGATTGGGGCTGGCGCGTCAGGATGGCGGCGTAATTGGTGGTGTTGGACAACACTTTCTTCACATAATCGCGCGTTTCCAAAAATGGGATGTTTTCGGCCCAGATCGCGGCTTCAAGCACCGGGCCATTGCGCCAGTTGCGGGGTCGGTTGGGGCCGGCGTTGTAAGCGGCTGTAGCCATGGGTACAGAGCCTTCAAAGTCGTCCAGCACCAACTTCAGGTAAGCCGTGCCAATGGCCACGTTGACTTCTCGGTCGGTGATCTGATCGGGGGTAAAGCCGTTCAAGCCGATTTTTTTGGCGGTCCATTTGGCCGTAGCGGGCATGACCTGCATCAGGCCCGAAGCCCCCACGTGTGAGCGGGCGTCCATGATGAAGCGGCTTTCCTGACGAATCAGGCCGTACACATAGGCCGGGTCCAGTCGGATCTGTTCGGCGCGTCGCACCACGAGGTCGCGCAGCGGCATGGGAAAGCGTTGATCAAAGTCCATCAGTTCCTTGGTCCGGTCGCTGGTGTTGATGCACCGGTCCCACACCTGCCTTTGGCACGCCAGATCGGCAGCGGCCAGCAGTTCGCGGTCATTCATGCCGCCGGGCGTGTGCAGGTTGGTGCTGTAGTTCCATTCGCGGTTGCCTTCAGGGCGCAGCCCCAGCTGGATGGCGTACAAGGCGCGTTGCAGTCCGGGGTTGACGAGTGCCGCCGCTTTTTCTTGCGGTGTCAGGGCTGCAGGGCGCTCAGGTAAGGTGATCGGCTGGCCCAACTCTTCGAGGGCCAGTTGCTCATAAAAACCCCTCACGCTGGCGATGCTGCGCAGCAGACTTTGAGCTTCCATTTTGGGTGCATTGTCCTGGGCGGTGGTCATCAAGGCGCGGGCTCGCCAGTACACCCAAGTTGGGTCTTTTTGCGATTCAGGGCTCATGGCTTGTGTCGCACTCAGCACCTGATGCCATTGGCCCTGCCTCAAGGCGGCACGCACTTTCCAGCTCAGCAGGTCGTCGTTCAGATCGCTGTCTTTTTGCACCTTGGCAAAGTGGCTGGCGGCATTGTCCTGCAGCTTTTGCGCGGCTTGCTTGCCGATCACACCCCAGGTCCAGTTGCGCTCTTCCGCGCTCAATTGGATGGCCCAGCGGCGGCTGAGCAAATCGGCGGCTTCGTCCGGGTCTTTGGCGGCCAGACGGATCAGGGCCAGCACCGCCAGCTCCTTGCGGCTCCGGGTGACGGCGACGATGCGCTTGTCCAGGTATTTGGCCGGGTCGGCATGGATGAGGGCCACTTGCTCGGACAGACGCGGCGCTTCAATGTCCACTGCGGCTTGCGCCGCGCGGGGGCGGTTCGCATCCATGGCAATGCGGGCCTTGCGCCACAAATCCAGGCCGTTGATCTGTTTGCCCGAATGCAAATGATCGGCCACATAGGTGCATCCGTCGTCGGCCTCGCGCAGCGAGTACCACAGGCGCTTGGCCTCGTCGGCCACGTCGGCCTTGCTGTTCATGGCCTCGGTGGCCAGGGCGTAGCAACGCACCTCGCGGTCATCGCGCATCCGATAGCGCGGGTATTCGGCGGCGAAGGTGGCCCAGTCGCGGCGCTTTCCCAATTGCAGCAGCCAGTCGTTGCGCAGGCGGTCTTCGTAGTAACTGCCGGCGTAGCTGTTCAAAAAGCCACGAATCTCGGATGCAGGCGCGGTGTCCAGGCGGGTGCGCATTTCCCAGTAAGCGGCCAGGGGCTCCAAAATATGGCCGCGGGTCTGGGGCAGCAGGGCCGAAAGTCGGTTCGCATCTTTTTTGCGAAAGGCCTGATGCATCTCCAGCAGCACCTCATCTCCCCGGTTTTGAGCTTGGGCGGGCCAGACCCACAGGCCTGTCATGGTCATGGCGCTCAGCAGTGTCAAAATGCGTCTTAATTTCATGGGTCGATTATGGACAAAGCCGAAGCAAAACGCGCCTTGAGAAAAGCCTTGATTGAAGAAAGGTTGAACCTGCCCGACCGTTTGGCGCGGGCCGAAGCCTTGCAACGTGTCATGCGCATCTGGCTGTTTGATCGCCCCGAAACCGTGATTGGCGCTTACTGGCCGATCAAAGGCGAGTTCGATCCGCTGCCCGTGCTGCACCGCTGGAAGGAAGACGGTGAGTTGAATGGCGAGCCGCAGCGTCGCCGCATTGGTCTGCCGGTGGTCAACAAACAACACAAAACCCTGACTTTTCACACCTGGTACCCCGGCTGCCCGATGGAAGAAGACGCTTACGGCATCCCCAAGCCCAAGGACACCGAAGTCATCGTGCCCACCTTGTTGTTTGTGCCCTGCGTGGGCTATGGCATTGGGGGCTACCGCTTGGGTTACGGCGGGGGGTTTTACGACCGCACGCTTGCCACCTTGCAGCCCAAGCCCTTCACCGTGGGCTTGGGCTACACCCATGGGTTTGTAGACGAGCTGGAGCCCGAAGACCATGATGAACCGCTGGACGCGATCTTGAACGACAACGGGGTGGTCTGGCCAGTTTGAGCCAACTGAAAAACCATGGCCCGACCCAAATCCGCTACCCACGACATCAAGCGCGACGCGATTCTGGACATCGCGGCGCAGTGCTTTGCGCAAAGCAGTTACCCCGCTGCCAGCATGAACGAAATCGCCACCGCGTGCGGCACCTCCAAGGCCAGGCTGTACCACTATTACGAGAGCAAGGAAGCCATTCTGTTTGACTTGCTGGACCGTCACACCCAGCGCTTGTTGGCCTTGATTGCACAAACGGAGGCGATTGCGCAGCGCAAGAACCTGGATGATCGGGCCACGCTGCACGAGCTGGTTCGGGCATTTTTGCAAGAGTACGAAACCTCCGCTACCCGCCACGCGGCTTTGCTCAATGACACCCAGTTTTTGAGCGATGCGCCTGACCCGGCGCTGGGCTCGGTGCGGGTATCGCCGCGTGAGCTGATCCTGAACCGTCAGCGCGATATCGTGGCTGCCATGACCCGCTTCATGAAGCGCGCCTACCCCCAGCGCCTGACCCCCACCAATCAGACCGCCCTGACCATGATGCTGCTGGGCATGATCAACTGGACCTTCACTTGGCTGCGTCCGGGTGGACCCATCAGCTACGCAGCCTTTGCCGATGAAGTGATCGGCATGCTGGAAAAGGGGTTGGGTTGAGGCACTTGGGTGTCTTGGACCCTACTCAAAAAAAAGCAGGACGCAGTATCTTCAGCGCGAAGCGGTGCAAACAAGTTGTTGAATCAATGAACCGGTGTTGAGCACCGAGGCTCATCTTGCGTCCAGCTCTCGGTGTCGTTTCAGGGTGAGCCACCGCGTACTGAAGTTTTGGGCCAGCTGCTCGACCATGAACACCGAACGGTGCTGCCCCCCGGTACAACCGATGGCCACCGTGACGTAGCTGCGGTGGTCGCGCTCAATGGCCGGAATCCACTGCTTCAAAAACCCTTCGATCTGCTGCTGCATCTGCACGAATTCTTCAGACTGGCGCAGGTAGGTCTGCACCGGCTCGTCACGCCCGGTGAGGGGTTTCAAGGCGCTTTCGTAATGCGGGTTGGGCAGCATGCGGATATCAAAAACATAGTCGGCATCGGTGGGGATGCCGCGTTTGAAACCAAACGACTCGAAGACCAATGTCAGCTGGGCAGAAGGGGCGCTGACCAGGGTCTTGATGTAGGTTTGGAGTTGGGCCGAGCGCAGCAAACTGGTGTCAATGACGTGGGCGCGTTCGCGCAACTCGGACAGCAGTTCACGTTCGAACTGAATGGTTTCAAAAAGCGCCTTGTCGCTTTGGGGTTTGCTGCCGCCCGACAAAGGGTGCTTGCGTCGTGTTTCCGAGTACCTGCGTTGCAATGTGTCTGAGCTGGCGTCGAGAAACACCGATTTTACGGTTATGCCCATGTCGCGCAGCAATGCCATTTGCTCGGGCATCAGGTGCAGCGAGTTGGCACTGCGCACGTCAATCGCAATCGCCAGGCGTTCTTCTTTTTGTTGCTGCTCCAGCTTGACGAAGGGGATCAACAGTTCGGGGGGCAGGTTGTCTACACAGTAATACCCCGCGTCTTCGAGCGCATGCAATGCCACCGATTTGCCGGAGCCGGACATGCCGGTGATGAGGATGATGTCCATGCTCAGCTTTGTGTGGCTTTGCGGCCTTGGGGTTTTAACGGGGCATCGCCCAACATTTCGCGGGCATGGGCCAAGGTGGTGGCCGACAGCTTTTCGCCGCCCAGCATGCGGGCGATCTCGCTCACGCGCTCTTCGCCCTGCACACCGCGAACCTGGCTGCTGACCTGGCCCTTGGCAGTGGCTTTGCTGACCAGCAGATGGTGGTCTGCGCATGCAGCCACCTGGGGCAGATGGGTCACTGCCAGCACCTGGCGGTGTTGGCCCAATTGCTTCATCAGGCGGCCCACGGTTTCGGCCACCGCACCGCCGACGCCGGAATCGACTTCGTCAAAGATCAGGGTGCCCGCTTCCCCCAATTCGCTGGTGGTCACGGCAATGGCCAGCGCAATGCGCGAGAGCTCGCCGCCCGAGGCCACTTTGCCCACGGGCCGGGGTGTGCTGCCTTCGTGCCCTGCAACCAGAAAGCTGACTTCTTCGAGGCCGTGTTGAGCGGGAGCGTCCAGAGTTTGCAGCTGGACCTCAAAGCGGCCGCCTTGCATGCCCAGTTGCTGCATGGCGCTGCTGACGGCTTGGGCCAATGGTTTGGCTGCCTTTTGGCGTTGCTGTGAAACGGTTTTGGCTGCTTGCAGGCACGCTTTGTGGGCAGCTTGTTCGGCTTTTTGCAGGCTGTCCAGGTCAGCTGCGGCATCGAGTTGCGCCAGTTCCTGTCGCCAGGTTTTCAAGCTCAGGGGGAGTTCGTCGGGTGTTTTTTTGTAGCGACGGGCCAGCGAGAGCCAAAGGCCCATGCGCTCGTCGATCTCTGCCAGTTGGGCTGGGTCCAGGTCTGTTTTGCGCAGATAGGCGTGCAGGCTGTACGCCACGTCTTCGGCCTGGGCCTGGGCCGACGCCAAAACATCGGCCAAGGCCTGGAACTCTGGCTCAAACTGACCCAGCGACTGCAAGTTCTGGATGGCACGAGAGAGTTGGCGCAAAGCGCCTTCAGCATCGCCGTTGTCTTCGCCTTCGAGCAAGGCGGTGCTCTGGTTGGCCCCATCGATCAACGCTTGCGCATTGGCCAATCGGCTGTGCTGGGTGCTCAGCAGTTGCCATTCATCCACTTGTGGGTTGAGCTTTTCCAGCTCGCCAATTTGCCAGGCCAGCCGCTCGCGTTCATTGGCCAAAGTGCTCTGCGCTTGCAAGGCGTCGGCCAGCGTCTGCTGGGCCTGGCGCCAGGCTTGCCACGCAGCTTTCAGCGGGCGAGTGTCAGTGCCCGCATAGGCATCAAGCAAGCCGCGCACCGCGTCCGGTCGGGTCAGGCTTTGCCAGGCGTGTTGGCCATGGATGTCCAGCAACTGCTCGCCCAGCTCGCGCAGTTGGGTGGCTGTGGCGGGGCTGCCGTTGATCCAGGCGCGGCTTTTGCCAGCGGTGTCCACGGTGCGGCGCAGCAGCAAATTAGCGCTGGCTTCAAACCCTGCATCTTCAAGCCATGCCTGAATGCGGGGCGTGGGTTCAAATTCGGCGCAGACCTCGCAGCGGCTGGCGCCTTCGCGCACCACGCTGGCATCGGCTCGAGCACCCAAGGCCAGTTGCAAGGCGTCGATCAAAATGGATTTACCCGCCCCGGTCTCGCCGGTCAACACGCTGAAGCCTGTGTTCAGGTCCAGCGCCAGTTCGTGCACGATCACAAAGTCGCGCAGGGTGATGTGCGTCAGTGCCACGGCTTATGCGCCCTCATTCCAATGCATTTTTTTGCGCAGGGTGTCGAAGTAGTTCCAGCCAGCAGGGTGTAAAAAGCGCACCTTGTGTTCAGATCGCTGCACCATGATCCGATCACCCAGGATCAGGTCGGCCAGGGACTGCATGTCGAAGTTGGCGCTGACATAACGGCCCGCCACGATTTCGATGCTGATCTGGGACGACTCGGGCAACACGATGGGACGGTTGGACAGCGTGTGCGGAGCAATCGGCGCCATCACCCAGCCGCCAATCGAGGGGTGCATCAAGGGGCCGCCGACCGAGAGTGAGTACGCTGTAGAACCCGTGGGGGTCGCAATGATCAGACCATCGGCGCGTTGGTTGGATACAAAATGACCGTCCACTTCGATGCGTAACTCAACCATGCCCGAGGTGCCTCCCCGATTGACCACTACATCGTTCATGGCCAAAGCGCTGAAAACGCAGCGCTGGTCGCGCATGACTTGGGCTTGCAGCAAGCTGCGGTCTTCGGTTTGGTGATGGCCCTGCAACATGGGCAGCAACACATGCTGATAGCTCAGGAGGGGGATGTCTGTGATGAAGCCCAGCCTTCCCTGGTTGATGCCCATCAGGGGCAGGCCATAACGCGCCATCTGGCGGCCAATGCCGAGCATGGTGCCATCGCCGCCAATCACCAGCCCCAAATCACACTGTGTGCCAATTTCAGCCATTTCCAGCACAGGGTATTGGTTCAGGCCCGTGTGTGATGCGGTTTCCTGGTCCAGCACCACATCGCAGCCTTGTCGCGTCAAGAACTGGGCCACGTCGTCCAGGGCGCGGCGTGAACTCTCCAGCGCACCACCGTGGGCGGTGGTGTGGTATTTGCCAAAAAGTGCAACGTGACGAAACTTGGATCTCATTCTTAAATTACATCATTAAAATGACCACATGCTAGATGATCGTGCCAAGTTATTGCTGAAAGCCCTGGTGGAACGCTACATTGCGGACGGCCAACCCGTGGGCTCGCGCACGCTCTCCAAAGCCTCGGGCCTGGATTTGTCGCCCGCCACCATCCGCAACGTCATGTCTGACCTGGAAGAGTTGGGCCTGATTGCCAGTCCACACACCTCAGCCGGACGCATTCCGACCAGCCGGGGTTACCGCCTGTTTGTGGACACCATGCTCACCGTGCAGCGCGAGGGTCTGGACACCCCAACCCTTACGCCCGACCAGCCACAAAAAGTGATCGCCAGCGCCGCCAACTTGTTGTCTAACCTGTCTCATTTTGTGGGCGTGGTCATGACGCCGCGCCGGGCCTCGGTGTTTCGGCACATCGAGTTTTTGCGCCTGTCCGAGCGGCGTTTGTTGGTCATCATCGTCTCGCCCGAAGGCGATGTGCAAAACCGCATCCTTTTCACCGAGACCGACTATTCGCAAAGTCAGTTGATCGAAACCTCGAACTTTCTGAACACCCACTATGCGGGCATGGCCATCGAGCAAGTGCGCGCCCGTGTTCAGCAAGAGTTGGTCAGCTTGCAAAGCGAAATCGCCACGCTCATGCAAGCGGCCGTGCAGGTCAGCTCTGAGGCCTTGTCGGATGACCAGAACGAGGTGGTGATCGCGGGCGAACGCAACTTGCTTTCAGTGAGCGACTTTTCCAGCGACATGGGTCACTTGCGTCGGGCGTTTGAGTTGTTTGAACAAAAAACTCAGCTCATGCGTTTGCTGGACGTGTCCAGCCAGGCCGAAGGCGTGCGCATTTACATCGGCGGCGAAAGCCAGATCGTGCCGATGCAAGAGCTGTCTGTCGTCAGTTCGCCCTACGAAGTCGACGGCCAGATTGTGGGTACCCTGGGCGTCATTGGTCCCACCCGCATGCCCTATGACCGCATGATTCAGATCGTCAACATCACCTCGCGCTTGGTCAGCAACGCGCTGAGCCAGTCCAAATAAGACCTCTTCGGCCCACTACAATCAAGGCTTCGGTGGGGGCGTTAGCTCAGTTGGTTAGAGCAGAGGACTCATAATCCTTTGGTCGACAGTTCAAGTCTGTCACGCCCTACCATTTCAATACTTGAAGTCACTTTGTAAAACGCTACAAAGTGACTTTTTATAAGTACTTGAACTCGTCAGTTCGCATTTGATAGCTTGTGCTCGACTCACCACTGACAGACTTTGCCAAGCAACATCGGGCAAAGCTGTTGACAGCCTCAGACCTGTCCTCGCCAATTCTTCTCAGCATGGTCCCAAGCACCCAAGGCCTGAAGGTCTGGTACCCATGCCAGGCCTGATTTGGCATCAGATGACGCAGCCTCGGGCGTGACCAACACATCCAGCAAGGCAGGCCTGTTGGCCAAGGCACGTTGAATGGCGGCGGGTAAATCATCCGCAGATGTCACCCTTTCGCCGTGCATGCCAAAGGCCCGCGCCAAGGCGGCATGGTCGGCAAATTGCAATTGCGTCCCTATGACCTTGCCGTGCGTTTCAAGTTGATCTCTGACCTCAATGGCCCAAGCGCCATTGTTGGCCACCACAATCAACACCGGTGCTTTGTGCCTGACTGCTGTGTCGATTTCCATGGCGTTGAAGCCAAAAGCACCATCTCCTGTGGCCACCACCACGGTTCTCTCGGGCAGTGCCAAACTGGCGGCAATACCAAAAGGTGTGCCTACGCCAATGCAGCCTAAAGATCCAGGATCGAGGTAGGTTGCTGCCGGCAAGCCTACTCGCGCAAAGCTCAGAAAGTCTCCTCCGTCCGCGACCACCACGGCATCTTCTGGCAATTCGGCACGCAAGGCCGCCAGTAGCTTGTTGGGGTGCATCAAACCATCGCTGCCAGCTGGAGCTTCTTGCATGCTCGTGACCAATTTGTCAGCCCGTTGTTCATGTTGTTGTCTGATTTGTGCAGCCCATTCGCGATCTGTTTGTGGCGCTCGATTGCCAGCCAGTTCTAAGATTGTTTCGAGTGTGCAAGAGACGCTGGCATAAACCTCTGCTGCGCCCCTGCGGTTGTCTCTCAGCTCTGAAGCGCAGTCGGCAATGCGCACAAACTTGGCATCGCCGAATACAGCAGGCGAGCCGTAGGCCAATTGGAAGTCGAGCTTGCGGCCCAGTGTCACCACCACATCGGCTTGCGACATGACCGAGCCCCGCATGGCGGCCACCACAGACGGATGACTTTCTGGCACAAGCCCACGACTTTCGCCCGTGTCTAAATACGGCGCGCCCAGTTTGTCGAGGAATTTGATCAAAGCCTGTTGGGCTCCTCGGGCGCCTCGTCCTGAAATGACCAGAGGGCGTTTGGCTTGCCACAAAATTTCCATGGCGGCTTGCGCAGCGGTCAACTCAGGCAATATTTTCTGTTGAACGCGCATTAGAAAAAATTCGTCCAATTGAACTGCAGGGCTTACACGGGCACGCAAGGTATCAACTGGGAAATCCAAGTAGGCGGGACCTGGCTCGCCGCCGTGGCCCAACGCCCGAGAAACTGCTTCGTCCAGTTCTTGCAATACCAAGTCTGGATGGCGTATGGTGCGTGCATAGCGGGTAAGGGGTTTCACAAACTCAATGTGAGACATGTCTTGCAGTGCGCCCCGGTTTTCTTGTGCTTGCGGTGGGGTACCCGAGAGGATGAGCACAGAGGCACGCGCTGTGTGTGCATTGGCTATGCCCGTCATGGCATTGGTCACACCAGGTCCTGCGGTGACCAGTGCAACACCAATTTGTCCTGTCAGTTCCGAATGGGCGTGGGCCATGTAAACCGCAGCTCGCTCATCTCGCACGTCCACGATTTGAATGCCCTGTGCATCGATTTGCATCCAGATCGGCATGATGTGCCCGCCGCACAAGGCAAATACGCGGTTGACACCACGGGCTTTCAGAAATTTGGCAATCAGTGCCGCAGCACTGTCTGGGGAAATTTGCGGAGTGGTCATGGTGGAGGGTTTGAATGTGAGCGACGAGTGAAGGTTTGAAACAAGTATTCAAATTTCAATTGACGAGGTGTATTGGGGCTTTCCCTAGTGAACTCTGAATTCAGAGTTCTGAAATAATAAGGCTATTTTCAGCCATTAGCCCCAGACCACCATGAATTGCTTGATGAATATTTCCGATGCGGTTGCCACCCATGCACGCCTGACGCCAAGCAAAATTGGCGCAAGAGATTCCGTGCGTTCTCTGACCTTTGCAGAATGGCATGAACGAGCAACTCAATTGGCGAATGGTTTGCTGGCGCTCGGTTTGACCAAGGGGGACAGGGTGGCCTTGTTGGCCTACAACCGTGTTGAGTGGATGGAGATGTATGCGGGTTTAGCCAGAGCAGGCCTCGTGGCCGTTCCTTTGAACTTCCGGCTGATGACGGCAGAAATTGATTACATCTTGGAGCACAGTGGCGCAGTGGCGATGATCGTGCAAGATGAGTTGATTGAACGTGTAGAGCCGTTGCGCGCCAAATTGAATTTGCCCAACAAAGCCTTTATTGCAATTGGAGAGACTGTCAATGGTGGTTGGACTTCCTATGAGCAAGTTTTGGCAACGGCACCCTTGAATTTGCCACCGGTCACGGTCTTGCCCAGCGATATGAGCGCGTTGATGTACACCTCGGGGACGACGGGGCGACCCAAAGGCGCTGTTCGCAGCCACGAGGGCAGTTCTCTCATAGCCTTGGCTACAGCGCTTGAGATGGGCTTTAAGGCAGAGGACTCCGCTCTTTTGGTGATGCCCATGTGTCATGCCAATTCGCTCTATTTCAGTCACACCTTCACGCAGTTGGGAGCCACCTGCGTCATCGACGATCGCAAAAGTTTTGACCCAGAAACATTGCTGGCCACCTTGTCAGCTGAAAAAATCACATTCACCTCTTTGGTTCCCACGCACTACATCATGATGTTGGGATTGCCTTCGGAGGTGAAGGCCAAGTACGATGTTTCCGCTGTTGAAAAGTTAATGATCTCATCTGCGCCTGCGCGGAAAGATACAAAATTGGCTATTTTGTCTTTCTTCAAAAACGGCAAGCTGTATGAGTTGTACGGCTCAACAGAGGCTGGCTGGGTCACGTTGCTCAGGCCCCATGAACAAATTGACCGGTTAGGTTCTGTAGGCCGAGAGTGGGCAGGATCGGGCGCTATCAAGTTGTTAAATTCTGATGGTCAAGAAGTGCAAGACGGCGAAGTGGGTGAGCTTTTTTCTAAAACGCCCTACGTTTTTGATGGCTACTGGAAAGACCCAGAAAAAACCAAAGAGGCATTTGCTGGGCAGTGGTGCTCGGTAGGGGACATGGCGCGGCGCGACCAAGACGGTTTCATCCATTTGGTCGATCGCAAAAGCAACATGATCATCAGCGGTGGCGAAAACATCTACCCTTCAGAAGTGGAGGGCGTGTTGGGCGCCCATGAAAAGGTCAAGGATGTCGCTGTGCTGGGCGTACCCCATGACAAATGGGGTGAGTCAGTGCATGCGTTTGTGGTGTTGCATCATGGGGTTGAGGCTTCCGAAGAAGATCTGATTGTCTGGTGCAAAGCCCGAATGGCGGGTTACAAACGTCCACAAACGATAGCGTTCATCAAAGACGAAGAGATGCCGCGAACAGCCACAGGTAAGATCTTGCACAGGGTGTTGCGTCAATCGATCTTGCAAGCGGCTCAGTAGCGCTGACTCAATTACATGCCCGCTTGCTATAGACTTTGTAGAACATGAAAGCCATAGCCAACCAACCCAACCTGGTCGACCAAGTCAAAGATGCTCTGTTGGCAGAGATTGCGTCTGGAAAAATGAGTCCAGGCGAACGGATCATCCAAGAGCAAATTGCACTGGTCCTGGGCGTCTCACGCCAGCCCGTACAACAGGCTTTGTTGTTGTTGCGCAATCAGGGCGTTTTGAAAGATGCGCCTGGTCGTGGGTTGATCGTGGCGCCTCTGGATGCTGATCATGTGGCCCACATTTATGAATTGCGTGCCGCCATAGAAGGAATGGCCTGCCGGTTGGCCTCTGGCCGTATCACTGATCAGACCTTGAAACAAGGCTCGGCCATCATTGAGTTGGGACGCAAAGCCGTGGCCAGTGGTGCCATCACCAAAATGATCGCGGCAGATATCAAGTTCCATGAATTTTTGTACAGCCTGTCTGGTAATCCGCTCATTGGTCCCGCCATGGCTACACATTTAACCTACACGCAGCGCGTGATGGGAGAAGTGTTGATCGAGGATCAAGAGCCTCGCGATATTTGGGACCAACACGCCAAGATCTTGGATGCCATTGGCAAAGGAAAGGCAGACCTGGCCGAGAAGTTGGCCCAAGAGCATTTGACTCATGCTTCGCAATTCATGGTTTCACGGCTGAAAGCCAGCTGATAAATTTTGCCATCACTCAAATCCATTGAAGGATGTGCATGCCCCTTCGAAGTTATTGATTTGTCCTCGCTAGACGCATTGATCGAATTTCCAAAGTTACAAGTGAGCATGGAGATAAATTGATATAGGAGCTTACGGGTCATGTCAATCCACAACTCAGCCCACTTTCACCGAATGGGCTTTATCGTTTGTGGGCTCAGTAAGCCATATTCATGGCCGCAGGCACATCGCTAGTCTGTGTGGTGATGCCCCGCGCCTGACGAATCGCATCCACCGTGGCCAAGGCTGTTGCTTCGGCAGCCATCACCGTGAGCAGCATCAGATCCACCGCACCGGCTTCGGTGCCGGTGGCCAACGCAAACAGCGTGTCCCCGTCCAGCGTGGTGTGCGCGGGGCGGATGCTGCGGGCCAGGCCGTCGTGGGCGCTCATGGCCAGGCGTTTGGCTTGGGCTTTGGTGAGGGTGGCGTTGGTCGCCACCACGCCGATGGTGGTGTTGGTGCCGGGCAGGGGGCGCTTGCCGCGTTCGCCGTTCAGAAATGCGCTTTGGGTGTCGAGCAGTTGTTGGCCATCAGCCGTGCGCGCACCTGCCAGTATTTTCCCTGTCGCGGGGTCGATCACATCGCCCACCGCGTTGCAGGCAACCAAGGCGCCCACCACCCAAGGTCCCACGCGCACGCTGGCGTTGCCGATGCCGCCTTTCATGCAGCGGTCTAGGCCAAACAGTTTGCCCACGCACGCACCCGCGCCTGCGCCCACATTGCCTGCTGCGGGTGGCGCTGTCGTTGCCGCTTTGCAGGCGGCGTAACCGGCTTCAGCGTTCGGGCGGGCTGTCGGGTTGTCGCCCTCGCGCACCACAGGCAAGTCAAACAGCACCGCTGCGGGCACGATGGGCACGCGACCGTAGCCAGTTTCAAAGCCGATTTGGTGCTCTTCCAGCCACCGCACCACGCCCGTGGCGGCGTCGAGGCCAAAAGCGCTGCCGCCGCTGAGCAGCACAGCATGCACTTTGTCGACCAGGTTGGCCGGGTCCAGCAAGTCGGTTTCGCGGGTGCCGGGGGCTGCGCCGCGTACATCCACCGCACCCACCGCGCCTTCAGGGGCTAGCACCACAGAGCATCCAGTCAGACGTTCGCTGAGGGTGAAATGCCCCACGCGCAGTCCGGGCACATCCACGATGCTGCCCTGACTGCTGTTTACAATCGATTTGGATGACATGGACCACCTTTTGAACCTGAAGCACAGACTCCAAGGATAGCGCGTGCCCCTGTTTTTTTTGAGACGCCTGCTGAGTTTTGTGTTGACCTTGCTGGCGACGTCGGTGGTGGTGTTTGCCGTGCTCGAGCTTTTGCCCGGCAATGCCGCGCAGGTCATCCTGGGTGAAACGGCCACGCCCGAGTCGATCGCGGCGATGGAAGAAAAATTGGGTCTGAACCAGCCCGCCGCGACCCGTTACCTGAACTGGATGGGCGGCATGTTGCAGGGCCAGACGGGTCTGAGCATTTCTTACGATACCCCCACGGCTCAGCTGATCGCCGAGCGCATGCAGGTGACGCTGCCGCTGGCCGTGATGGCCATGGGTCTCACAGTAGCGTTGGCGCTGGCTTTGGGCATTTACGCCGCTTCGCAGCAAAACAAGGTGGGCGATGTGGGTGTGATGACGCTCAGCCAACTGGGCTTGGCCTTGCCCAATTTCTGGCTGGCTATTCTTTTGATCTTGCTGTTCGCGGTGCATCTGGAGTGGGTGAGCGCGGGCGGTTTTCCGGGCTGGTCCGAAGATGACGGAGGCGGTGTCTGGGCAGCCATCCAGGCTTTGCTGTTGCCCGCGATGGCGCTGGCAGCCGTGCAAACGGCCATCTTGACGCGGGTGACCCGATCGGCCGTGCTCGACACCTTGCGCGAAGATTTTGTGCGCACCGCCAGGGCCAAAGGCTTGTCCCGCCGTCAAGTGCTGTGGGGCCATGTGCTGCGCAACGCCATGATCCCGGTGCTCACCGTGATGGGCTTGCAGTTTGGCAACCTGATCACCAGCGCCATCGTGATCGAAAACGTGTTCGTGCTCCCCGGCATTGGGCGCTTGATTTTTCAGGCCATTGCGAACCGCGATTTGATCGTGGTGCGTGATGTGGTCATGCTGCTGGCGGCGCTGGTCATCCTTATCAACTTTTGCATCGACGTGCTGTATGCGTGGATCGATCCACGCTTGAAGGCGGGCCATGCGCAATAACCAACATTGGATGCGCCGCGCCTTGCGGCACCCGAGTTTTGTGGCGGGTGGCAGCATGGTGCTGCTGATGGTGCTGTGCGCCTTGCTGTCCTTGTTCTGGTCGCCTTACCCGGTAGGCGACATCGACATTCCCAACAGATTGAGCTCGCCCAGTGCCGCGCATTGGTTGGGCACCGACAGCCTGGGGCGAGACATCGGCTCTTTGCTGCTGGTGGGTAGCCAAAACTCCTTGCTTGTGGGCTTCATTGCGGTGGGCATTGGCTTGGGTGTGGGGGTGCCTTTGGGCTTGCTGGCCGCGGCGTGGCGCGGCTGGGTTGAAGAGGTCATCATGCGGGCCTCGGACTTTACCTTTGCTTTCCCTGCCTTGCTCTCGGCCATCATGCTGACTGCGATTTATGGGCCGGGTTTGGTGGTGAGCATCGTGGCCATTGGCATTTTCAACATCCCGGTGTTTGCGCGCATTTCGCGGGGTGCGGCCAACGCGGTCTGGGCGCGTGACTTCACAGCAGCGGCGCGTGCGGCAGGCAAAGGCCCGCTGGCCATCACGCTGACGCATGTCTTGCCCAACATTGCCAGTGTGCTGATCGTGCAGGCGACCATCCAGTTCGCCATCGCCATTCTCGCTGAAGCGGCTTTGTCTTATCTGGGTCTGGGCACGCAGCCGCCGCAACCCAGCTGGGGCCGCATGCTCAACGAAGCGCAGTCGCAGATGTTTCAGGCTCCGATGCTCGCGGTTTATCCGGGTGCCGCCATTGCTTTGGCAGTGTTGGGCTTGAATTTGTTGGGCGATGGTTTGCGCGATGTGCTCGACCCGCGATTGGCACGTCAGAGGTGACATGACCGATCTATCCAAGAAACCCATACCGCTGTTGCAAGTTGATGATTTGCGCGTGAGTTTGCCCACGGCCAGGGGCTGGGCGCAAGCCTTGCGTGGTGTATCTTTGAACATGGAACGGGGTCAGACGGTGGGCCTGATCGGTGAGAGCGGCAGCGGCAAATCCCTCACCGCCCTGGCTTTGATGGGCTTGTTGCCCGAGCGCGCCCGCGTGAGCGGATCGATTCAACTGCTAGGCCAAGAACTTGTGGGCCTGCCCGAGCCGCAGTTGTGCCAGCTGCGCGGTGCCCGCATGGCCATGATTTTTCAGGAGCCGATGACGGCGCTCAACCCCCTGCACCCCATCTGGAAGCAGATCGCCGAGCCTTTGTGTTTGCACCACCACATGAGCGCCAGCGACGCCAAAGCCCGCGCCCTGCAACTCCTCGAACGCGTGCAGCTGCCCCGGGCGCATGAGCGGCTTGAAGCCTATCCGCACGAGTTGTCGGGCGGACAACGCCAACGTGTGATGATCTCGATTGCGCTGGCCTGCAGCCCCGACTTGTTGATTGCCGACGAGCCCACCACTGCGCTGGATGTGACGGTTCAAAAAGAAGTCTTGGCGCTCATCAAACAATTGGTGCGCGAAGACGGCATGGGCCTGCTCTTGATCAGCCATGACTTGGGCTTGATGCAGGACCAAGTTGACCGCGTGATGGTGATGTACGGTGGCGCGGTGGTGGAGAGTGCATCCACCACCGAGCTGTTCGCGCACAGGGCGCACCCTTACACGCGTGGTCTGTTTGCGGCGCGTCCGCGCTTGGGACTGGCGCGCGGCACCCGTTTGATTACGATCCCCGGCAGCGTACCCGAGTTGATGGATTTCCCGCAGGGCTGTGCGTTTGCTGACCGCTGCCCTTTGGCTGTCGACGATTGCCGTCGGTCCACACCTCAGGCCGAGATCATTCAATCCATACCGACTTTCGATGAGCCGCATGTGGTGACTTGCCCGCGCTGGAGGCTGACATGAACGGGCAAGTCCAAGCGCCGCTGCTGCAAGTGCAGCATTTGGGACGACGTTTTGCCTTGCCCCGAGTCAGCTTGTGGCAGTCACCAGGAACCTTGCAGGCTCTGTCGGATGTGAACTTCACCCTGCAATCGGGCAAGAGCTTGGGCATTGTGGGCGAGTCCGGTTCTGGCAAGTCCACTTTGGCGCGCTTGGTCATGGCGCTGGACACACCCACCGAAGGGCAAGTTTTGTTCAATGGCGTCGATGTGCATCAGACCCATGGACAGGCTTTGCGCCAGCTGCGCAGTGGCTTTCAGATGGTGTTCCAAGACCCTTATGGCTCGCTGGACCCTCGGCAAAAGGTGTTGGCCATTGTGACCGAGCCGATTCAGAAACGGTTCAAGCCTGGCGATGGCCGCTCAGAGTTGCATGGTCGCGCGGCGCAGGCGATGAGCGAGGTGGGACTCAGGACTGCAGACTTGGACAAATACCCGCATGAGTTTTCGGGTGGGCAGCGCCAGCGCATTGCCATTGCCCGTGCCTTGATCACGCGTCCGTCCCTGATCGTGGCCGACGAGCCGGTCAGTGCGCTCGATGTGTCGGTGCAAGCGCAGGTGCTCAATTTGATGATGGACCTGCAGGATCGATATGGCCTGAGCTATTTGCTGGTCAGCCATGATCTGGCGGTGGTCAATTTGATGTGCGACGATGTGCTGGTTTTACAGTCTGGCCGTGTGGTTGAACAAGGCTCAGCACAACAGATTTTTGAACAGGCCAGGCACCCTTACACTCGCGCTTTATTGACCGCAGTGCCTGGTCACCGCGATGATTTTTCGAAACAGGAGGAAACATGAGCAAGCTATTCCCATTGACCCGTCGCGCCGTGAGCGTTTGTTCGTTGACGCTGCTGACTGCCAGTTTGGCTTGGGCCCCTTTACAAGCGCAGGCCCAGTCACGCAAAGACACCGTGATTTTGGGCATGATTTTGGAGCCCACCAGCCTGGATCCGACCATGGCCCCCGCTGCGGCCATTGGCGAGGTGGTCCACTACAACATTCTGGAAGGGCTGACCAAGATCAATGTCGATGGCTCCATCAGCCCCTTGCTGGCTGAGAGCTGGAAAATGGACGCCGACGGCAAGGCCTACACCTTCAAATTGCGCAAGGGCGTGAAATTTCAGGATGGCACCAACTTTGACGCCGCTGCCGTGAAGTTCAGCTTTGAACGCGCCAAAGACGCCAAGAGCACCAACAAGGCCAAAGGTGCCGTGTTCAACAACATCAGCCACATCTCTACACCCGATGCGCACACTGTAGTGCTGGTTTTGAACAAGCCCGATGGTAATTTTCTGTTCCGCATGGGTGAGAACACCGCGGTCATCTTGCATCCCAACAGTGCCGCCAATGCCGCCACCAAGCCTGTGGGTACGGGCCCCTACAAACTCGACAGCTGGACCAAAGGCTCTGCGGTGACCTTGTCCAAGTGGGATGGCTTTCGCGATGCCAATGCCATCAAGATCAAGAGGGTCACTTTTCGGTTCATCAACGATTCGGCCGCTCAAGTGGCCGCCCTGCTGGCGGGCGATATCGATGGCATGCCGCGCTTTCAGTCACCACAGAGCCTCAAACAGTTCCAAGCCGATAAACGCTTTTTGGTCGAGCTGGGCAGCACAGCCGGCAAGGGCATCATGACCATCAACAACCGCAAAAAACCGTTTGACGATGTGCGCGTGCGCCGTGCCCTGTCGCATGCGATCGATAAAAAAGCGTTCATTGATGGCGTCTTTGAAGGTCTGGCCAAGCCCATTGGCAGCCACATGGCACCCACCGATACCGGTTATGTGGAGTTGAGCGGCACCTACGCCTTTGACCCCGAAAAAGCCAAGGCGCTGCTCAAGGAGGCTGGTGTGCAGACGCCGTTGAACGTGACCTTGACCTTGCCACCACCGCCCTACGCCCGCAAGGGGGGCGAGATCTTGGCCGCGCAACTGGCCAAGGTGGGCATCATCGCCAAAATTGAAAACGTGGAATGGGCGCAATGGTTGGGCGGTACCTTCAAGGGCAACTTTGACCTCACGGTCATCAACCATGTGGAGCCATTGGATTACATGAATTACGCGGACCCAAACTATTATTGGGGCTATGACAGCAAGGCCTTCCGTGATTTGGCGGCCAAACATGCTGCCAGCACGGTCGCGAAAGAGCGTACCCAGCTGTTTGGTGACATGCAGCGCATGATCGCCAAAGACGCGGTGAACGTGTTCTTGTTCAACGCCACCAACACGGCGGTTTATCGCAAAGGTCTCAAAGGCTTGTGGTCCAGTTCGCCCATTTTTGCCAATGACATCTCGGCCGTTTCCTGGCAATAAATCGGAATGCAGTCCAAGGAGCCTTGAAAAGCTTGCTATAATTCCGGGGTGATGCGGCTGTAGCTCAGCTGGATAGAGTACTTGGCTACGAACCAAGGGGTCGTGGGTTCGATTCCTGCCAGCCGCACCAAAAATTGGAAAGCCCACAACGCAAGTTGTGGGCTTTTTTCTTTTTCAGGTCAACACAAAGCCCCCCTGAGTGGTGGATATGAGCAAAGCCTTCACCATAGAGAACGACGAAGACGATGATGAGGAGTTGGGTTTGCCGGCTTTGCCCTCGGGTGCCCGCAACTACATGACGCCAGGCGGTTACGCCCGTCTGCGTGCCGAGCTGTTCTCTTTGATCGACGACGAGCGGCCCAAGGTCGTCGAGGTTGTGCATTGGGCCGCCAGCAACGGTGACCGATCAGAAAACGGCGATTACCTTTATGGCAAAAAACGTTTGCGTGAGATCGACCGCCGCATCCGTTTCCTGACCAAACGTCTGGAGATCGCCGAAGTGGTGGATCCATCGGTGCACCAAGGCAGCGACCAGGTTTTCTTTGGGGCCACAGTCACTTATGCAGAGGCCTCGGGCGGGGAGCGCACGGTGACGATCATGGGCATTGACGAGTTCGACAGCTTGCTTGGCCAGGTCAGCTGGGTTTCGCCCATTGCACGCACCTTGCTCAAATCAAGGGAAGGCGACGAACTCAAATTGGTCACGCCCGCGGGCGTGATGGACATCGTGGTGTTGCAGGTGAGTTATCCACAGAGCTCTTGAGCGGCCGCCCAGCCGCATGAGCACGGCTTGCCCAATTCAGGGCTGCCCGGGGTTCTTGTGGGTTTGACGTTCAGCCTTGATGACCGAGGGAGTGCGATTGAGCAGACGCAGCACCTGCTCCAGATGTGCCACATCCCTTACGGCCACAACGAACTTCAATTCTGCGGTGTCCTGGGCCGTTTCTTGTCCCATGTCCACGTGCACGATGTCCGTTTCGCCGCTGGCCAGTGCGCCGGCCACGCGGGCCAGCACGCCTTTGCCATTGATCACTGTGACGGTGATGGTGGTCTCGAAGCTTCGGCTCAATTCGTCCGACCATTCCACGCCGATGAACCGTTCTCTGTCTTTGTGCTCCAGTTTGCGGGCAGTGGCGCAATCACGGGTGTGCACGGCCAGGCCTTCGCCTCTTCCCAAGTAGCCCACGATGTCGTCACCGGGCAGGGGGCGGCAGCAACGTGAATACACCACCGATGCGTTCTCGCTGCCATCCAGGGTGATCGCTCCTTGTGAGATGGACTCATGCGCGGTGAAACGTTCCCGGGTGATCAGCAGCGCATCGGGTTTTTGGCCCAGCTCGGACAAGAGCGCCGTCAAGCGTTTGGCCACAATGCTTGCAATGCGTTTGCCCAGTCCAATGTCCATGAGCAAATCAGGCTGGTTGCGGTTACCTGTGAAGCGCAGCAATTTTTCCCACAGGGCATGATGGGCTTCATCATTGGCGGGCAGCTGGTTGATGCCTTCAGCACGCAAAGCCTGAGCCAGCAGTTTTTCGCCAAGACCAACCGACTCGGTTTGTGCCATGGTCTTGAGGTGGTGGCGAATCTTGGAGCGGGCACGTCCAGTGCGCACAAAGCCCAGCCAGGCAGGGTTGGGGGCTGACACAGGTGCTGTGATCACTTCGACCACATCGCCATTTTTCAGCTCGGTTCGCAGCGGCACTTGGTCGCCATTGATCCGAGCGGCCATCGCATGGTCACCCACTCGGCTGTGGATGGCGTAGGCAAAATCCACCACCGTTGCACCACGCGGTAAGGCCATGATCTGACTCTTGGGCGTGAACACATAGACCGCATCGGGGAACAGATCGACCTTGACGTGGTCCCAGAACTCGGCCGCGTCGCGGGTTTCGGTCTGGATATCAAGCAGTGACTGCAGCCACTGCGTACCCAGGCGCGCAGATTGGGCGCTGGCCGACTCGTGTTCTTTGTAAAGCCAGTGCGCGGCCACACCCGATTCGGCCACCAGGTGCATGGGCTCGGTGCGCATCTGGAACTCGACGTTCACTCCCGAAGGGCCGACCAAGGTGGTGTGCAGCGACTGGTAACCATTGACTTTGGCAATGGCGATGTGGTCCTTGAACTTGCCCGGGACTGGTTTGTAAATTTGGTGCAGTAGGCCCAAAGCGGTGTAGCAATCGATCACCGAAGGCACGATCACGCGAAAGCCGTAAATGTCGGTCACCTGGGCAAAGCTCAGGTGTTTTTCATCCATCTTCTTGTAGATGGAATAGAGTGTTTTTTCGCGTCCGCTGATGCGCACATCCATATGGGCCTGAGCAAAGATGGCTTCCACATCGGTCTGTACTTTTTGGATCAAGTCACGTCGGCGGTTACGGGCGCGTGAGACGGCTTTGGAGAGCACGGCATAACGCCAAGGCAGCAGGTGTTTGAACGACAGGTCCTGCAATTCTCGGTAGATCTGATTCAGACCCAAGCGGTGTGCAATCGGCGCGTAAATTTCCAGTGTTTCGGAGGCAATGCGGCCCCATTTGCTGCGCGGCATGTCAGACATGGTGCGCATGTTGTGGGTACGGTCGGCCAGCTTGATGAGGATCACGCGCACATCACGGGCCATGGCCAAAAGCATTTTGCGAAAGGACTCGGCCTGGTTTTCTTCGTGGGTGTTGAACTCCAATTTGTCGAGCTTGGTCAGACCGTCCACCAACTCGGCTACGGGCGAACCAAAGCGCTCGATCAGCGCCATTTTGGTGACGCCACAGTCTTCCATGGCGTCGTGCAGCAGTGCAGCGGCCAATGCCTGGGCATCGAGCTTCCACTCGGTGCACAAACCAGCCACCGCGATGGGGTGAGTGATGTAGGGCTCGCCACTTTTGCGCATCTGGCCCAGGTGGGCTTCGTCGGCATATTTGTAGGCACGGTGCACCATGTCGGTGTCGGCTTCACTCAGATAGCCCAGTTGTGCTTCCAGCACTGCAAAGCTGGCCGCTGCAGCATTCGCAGCGGCCGGGCCCAACGCTTTGGGGCGATTGGGACTGGCTTTTGGGGTTTTGGGCATCACGGCACTCATGGCATCAATGTACCGTAAGCCGTACAGAACTTGAAAAAAAGCCAAAAAAAAGCCCCTAACTGGGGCGATTTCAGAGGGGCAAAACCGGTGTCAACCGGCCCATGCCCGTTGTGTGCTTTTCAGGAGACGCGCTTGAGCATCTCGATGCCGACTTTGCCAGCAGCGATTTCCCTCAGGGCAGTCACGCCAGGCTTGTTTTTGCTTTCAATGCGAGGAGTGTGACCCTGGCTCAGCATGCGGGCGCGGTAAGTGGCGGCCAAAACCAGCTGAAAGCGGTTAGGGATTTGTTCCAGGCAGTCTTCAACGGTGATGCGGGCCATGATGGTTTTCCTTGAGAAATGCTGAACGGAATTCAGGCGATTTTGAGAGCTTGGAAGGTGTCAGGCCGAGCGCGGCGCTGCACATGGTACTTGAGCCGCTGGGCGTGAACAACCGCTTTGAGGTCAAACAAGGCACGATCAAATACTTCGTTGATTATAACGAAGTCGAATTCCTGGGCCTGGGCCATCTCGACTGCGGCGTTTTGTAAGCGCAGTTCGATGATCTCCGGGGTGTCTTCGCCTCGGCGCTCGAGACGCGAGCGCAGCTCTTCCCAGCTGGGCGGCAAGATGAAGATGAGCACCGCATTGGCATACATCTTCTTGATTTGCAGGGCTCCCTGGTAATCGATCTCCAAAATCACATCCGCGCCTTGGGTCATGCGCTCTTCGATCATCTTCTTGGAGGTGCCGTAGCGTTGGCCATGCACATGGGCCCACTCGACAAAGGCATCGGCCAGTACCATGGCATCAAACTCCTGAGCCGATGCAAAAAAATACTCGCGGCCATGCTTTTCCTGGCCGCGTGGGGCGCGGGTGGTGTGGGAGACCGTGGGCTGCACGCGTGCGTCCAGCTCCATCAAGGCCTTGACCAGGCTGGACTTGCCTGCCCCACTGGGGGCAGCCACGACAAAAAGGTTTCCGGGGTAATCCATGTGGGGGCTCTTTATTCGATGTTCTGGACTTGTTCGCGCATTTGCTCGATCAGCACCTTCATGTCCACCGAGATGCGGGTCATCTCGAGCAAGGCCGATTTAGAGCCCAGTGTGTTGGCTTCGCGGTGCAGCTCCTGAATCAGGAAGTCCAGGCGCTTGCCAATGTCACCGCCTTTGATCAGCAGGCGGTTGAGTTCGTCCAGGTGTGAGCGCAGGCGGGTCAGTTCTTCGGCCACGTCGATGCGGATGGCAAAGGCGGTGGCTTCAGTCAGAGCGCGGTCTTGCGCGGCTTCAGGCAACTGGTTGCTGTCGGCCAGGGCCATCGCGTCTTTCCATCGCTCCAAAAAGCGCTGGCGCTGTTGCTCGACCAATTGCGGCACCAGCGGCACGGCCTGTTCGGCCAGGCTGCGCAGCTGCTCAATGTGGCCTTGCAGCATCTCGGTCAGGCGGGCACCCTCGCGGGCGCGGGCTTCACGCAGCGCGTCCACGGCTTGGGTGGCCAGTTGCATCCAGGCCGCTTCGTCCGGTGCGGCTTGGGCTGAGCTACCCGCCGTCATGCGCAGCACATCGGCCACGCTCAATGCGCGTGCATCGGGCAGCCAGTCTTTTATCTTGTCTTGCAAGGCTGCGATTTTTTGCAGGGCTTGGTGGTTGGGCACTTGCGGGGTAACGCCGTCACCGGTATCTTGGCTGGCACGGACTTCGACTTTGCCGCGTTTGATCTGACGCGTGATCAGCTCGCGCAAGCCGGGTTCGAGCTGGCGCAACTCTTCGGGCAGGCGAAAACTCAGGTCGAGGAAGCGGCTGTTGACCGAACGGATTTCTAGCCCCAATCGGACTGTCGGGGCCGCGTTGGCAGGGCTTTCACCGTCTGCGGCCTGCGGGCTGTGCTGCACGCTGGCGTATCCGGTCATACTGTAAACTGGCATCGATCAGGTTCCTTGTGACAGCGTTTGGCCCCACTGGCCACGACACGCTGCTGATGCCCAGCTTGGCTGAGCATGAAACGAGGCATTATCTCAAACTCTTGTGTCCGCCCCGCCCGCGCACTGCCGGGCGCTCGGCCAGGACCCATGGGCTAACCACTTCATCGCCACCATGAACACCACCAGCTCCTACATCCGAACCGGTCGCAATGCCGACGCCCTGCGCGCTGTGCGCATTACCCGGGGGTACACCATCCATGCCGAGGGCTCGGTGCTGATCGAGTTTGGCCAAACCCGCGTGCTGTGCACCGCCTCGGTTGAAGAAAAAGTGCCTGGCCACAAAAAAGGCAGTGGCGAGGGCTGGGTCACGGCCGAATACGGCATGCTGCCCCGCGCCACCCACACCCGGGGTGACCGCGAAGCCGCGCGCGGCAAGCAAAGCGGCCGCACGCAAGAAATCCAGCGCCTGATTGGCCGCTCGCTGCGTGCGGTGTTTGACCTGAAAAAGCTGGGCGAGCGCACCATTCACCTGGACTGCGATGTGCTGCAAGCCGATGGCGGCACCCGCACGGCCAGTATCACGGGCGCTTTTGTGGCGGCGCAAGACGCCGTCAACTGGTTGATGCAGACCGGCAAACTGACCGAATCACCCATCATCGACCGCGTGGCTGCCATCTCGGTGGGCTTGAAAAACGGCACCGCCTTGCTGGACCTCGATTACCCCGAAGACTCGGCTTGCGACACCGATATGAACGTGGTCATGACCGGCGCGGGCAACTTTGTGGAAGTCCAGGGCACCGCCGAAGGCGTGGCCTTTACCCGTGTCGAGATGGACCGCATGCTGGCGCTGGCCGAAAAAGGCATTGCCCAGCTGGTTCAACTGCAAAAACAGGCGCACGACGAGCCCCAGACCCTGACTTTCAGCGCCTGAACCCCGCTTGCTCATGAAAATCGTTCTCGCCTCCAACAACGCGGGCAAACTGGCCGAGCTGCAAACCCTGTTGGCGCCGCTGAACATGACGCTGGTGCGTCAGTCCGAGCTGAACATTCCTGAAGCCGCAGAGCCCTTCAAGACCTTTCTGGAAAACGCCTTGGCCAAAGCTCGCCACGCCGCGCAGCTCAGCGGCATGCCCGCGCTGGCCGATGATGCGGGCCTGTGTGTGGATGCGTTTGGCGGCCAGCCCGGCGTGGACACCGCTTATTACGCCACCCGCTTTGGTTACCCCAAGGGCGACGACACCAACGTCAGCGCTTTGCTGGAACAAATGCAGGGCATCACGAACCGCCGCGCCGCGATGGTCAGCACCCTGGTGGCCGTGCGCAGCGCCGACGACCCGGAGCCGCTGATCGCCGTGGGCCGGGTGGTCGTTCAAATCACGCCCGAGCGCCGAGGCACGAACGGTTTTGGCTTTGACCCGGTGATGTTATTGCCCGAATTCGGCAAGACCTTTGCCGAGTTGCCCCCCGAGGTGAAAAACGCCTACAGCCACCGGGGCCGCGCCGCGCAAGCCATGCTGGCGCTGATGTGTGAACGCTGGCTGGACAGCCCTGCGCCATGAATCCGATGATGGACCCGGTGCACGCCATGCGCCCCGGCGTGCTGCAACTGAACGCCTTGCCGCCTCTGTCGCTGTATGTGCACCTGCCTTGGTGCATCAAGAAGTGTCCGTATTGCGACTTCAACTCGCACGAGTTGCGTGAGGGCGCTGATCCGGTGTCGACACAAGACGCCTACATCCACGCGCTGTTGGCCGACCTGGAAGCCAGCTTGCCGCTGATCTGGGGCCGCAGCATCCAGACCGTCTTTTTGGGCGGCGGCACGCCCAGTTTGTTTTCGCCCGAAGCGATTGACCGTTTGATTTCGGGCATCCGCGCCCGTGTGCGCTTGGCGCCTGATGCCGAGATCACCATGGAAGCCAACCCCGGCACCTTTGAAAAAGACCGTTTCAAGGCCTTCCACCAGGCTGGCATCACCCGTTTGTCGATTGGCGTCCAGAGTTTTGACAACGCGCACCTCAAAGCCTTGGGCCGTGTGCACAACCGCGACCAAGCGCTGGCGGCTGTGACCGAGGCTGCGCAGGTGTTCGACACCTTCAATCTCGACCTGATGTACGCCTTGCCGGGCCAGACGCTCGAAGGTTTGACCCAAGACATCCAGACCGCTTTGGCTTTTGCACCACCGCATATTTCGATCTACCACCTCACGATCGAGCCGAACACGGTGTTTGCCAAGTTCCCGCCCGCCTTGCCCGAGGATGATCTGGCCTACGCCATGATGGACCGCATCACCGAGCTGACGGCGTCGGCTGGGCTGAACCGTTACGAAGTGTCGGCCTATGCCAAGACTGGCCATCAATGCGCGCACAACCTGAACTATTGGCAGTTTGGCGATTATTTGGGCATTGGCGCCGGGGCCCACAGCAAGCTCAGCTTTGCCCACCGGGTGTTGAGGCAGGTGCGTTACCGCGAGCCTGCCCTTTACATGCAGCAGGCCACCAAGGGCGAGCCGGTCACGCAAAGCACCGAGGTATCACGCCAAGACTTGCCTTTTGAATTCATGCTCAACGCCTTGCGTCTGAGAGGTGGCTTTTCTTTGGCCGACTATGTGGACCGCACAGGGCTGGCCATGACCAGCATTCAAAAAGGTCTGCAAGAGGCAGAAAAGTTGGGCTTGATCTGCCGAGACCTGCACAGGGTTTGGCCGACAGAAAAGGGTTTCGATTTCTTGAGCGATTTGCAGGCGCTGTTTTTGACTGACAGCCCTTGAAATCATCCATTGAGGTTTGCGATTCAGCGCTCAGTAGGAGCCATTTTCCGAATGAACTCCAGCAAAAACTTGAAGCCGTAAAGCATCAACAATGCGCCCAGAACGTTCCCCAGAAACATGGGCCAGATGTCAACCCAGATGTTCAGCTCAGGCCGATCGAGCAGCCACCAGACCAATTGGTGAGCCAGCGCGCTCGCCGCAGAAAATATCAAGGTGATGTTGAGCAATTTGGATGCTGTCAGGGCGTGCAGCTGAGGGCTTAGCCATTGCCGACGCTGCAGGTATTTCATCACCAACCAGGGTGTCAAGCCGCTGACCAGGCCTGTCATGAAGGCCAGCACACCGGTCTCGCTATTGAAGAGTGCGCTGTCGATGAACCAGGTGCCCCAAATGATGCCCAAAGCGCCGGGCAAACCCAGCACCAAGACCAAAATGATTCTGAAGCCAGCCGGCAAAAACACCCAGTTGATGCCTACGCTGTATTCAAAAAAACCGAACATCCAGCCGTTGAGCTCGAAGAAGCTCACAAACAAAACAGCGCTGAGCAAGGTCAGCGCTGTTTTTTCGAAGGCATTTCGAAGCGAAACTTTCATGCAACCTGGTTTTGATGCGCGTCTTGCATGGATTGCCCCAAGTGGCTGAAGTAATCGATGGTGCGCTGCGTAGGCATCAAGAATTTGGCGCGCCGATCGCCTTCTTGGTTCAAGGTGCTGAGCATCTCTTTCTCGCGCAAACGCGTGATGCGTTTGTGCAGCGTGGCGGGCGAGCCGAGATCGGCCAAACCAATGGCCTCGCGAACGGTCATGGGCTGACCTTCATACCAGCGCAAGACCACCGCTTGGAGCAAGGCCTTCTCGTTGGCATCCATTGCCATGCCATCTGGCAAGGCTTGAATCACCTGTGCCAGCTGCAAAAAACGCAAGTAGGCAGATGCAAAGGGGCTGTTGGGTTTTTCCATAATTTTGTTATTTTAATGATAAGGGTCAGGGTGAGTAAAGCTTCCTCGCATGCCTAAACCCTGACCGATCCATTATTGGGCTGTAATTTTTCGCTCGCGGATGATCCGACCCCATGTGGCTGTTTCTTTGGCCATGTAGCGGGCCAAATCTTCCCGAGAACCCGGCATGGGGGTCAGGCCGTGTTTGTTGAGTTGCTCGACCACATCAGGTGCTGAAAGTACCTTGACCAATTCGGCATTCCAGCGGTCCAACACAGGGGTGGGAACTTTGGAGGAGACGACGAAAGCGTACCAGTTGGTGGCACTGAAACCGGGATAGCCTGACTCGGCAATGGTGGGGATATGAGGCAAACCGCCTAGGCGCTGAGTGCCGGTGCTGGCCAGAGGAACCACCTTGCCAGCCTCAATGTGCGGTGCTGCGGTGGCAAAAGTGGCATACCACGCGGCCACGCGGCCGCCCAGCAGGTCCTGCAGGGCTGCGGCTCCACCTTTGTAGGGCACATGCAGCGTGTCGATTTTGGCCATGTCATTGAGCAATTCACCGGCAAGATGAGATGCGGATCCAGGGCCAGTCGATGCAAAGTCCAGTTTGCCGGGGTCTTTTTTAGCGGCAGCAATGAATTCCGCAAAATTCTTGATGCCCGTTCCCGGGTGAACCACCAGCACGTTGGGGAAATTCACGGCCATGGTCAGTGGGGCCAAGTCTTTCACCGGGTCGTAGGGCAACTTCATCATGTTGGGGGCAATGCTCAGCGGGCCGACCGATCCGAACAACAGCACGCTGCCGTCTGTTGGCCCTGTTGCGGTGTATTGGTGGGCAATGTTGCCGCCAGCGCCCGCCTTGTTTTCGACGGTGACGGAGACCCCCAAGTTCTCGCCCAGCTTTTTGGCGATGATGCGGGCGCCCATGTCGGCCGCCCCGCCCGGCACAAAACCCACCACCATGCTGATGGTTTTTTTAGGCGGAAAGTCCTGAGCCAAGACTTGACCCGTGGTGACGGCACAAGCAGCCCCCAGTAAAAAGCCTAACAGAGCCTGGCGGCGGTAAGTTGAGAACGAGGAGGGTGGTTTGAACATGGTGTTGAACGCAGAAAATGTAGAAATATGAGCCTAGCACGGTCGCTTGGGCCTGGCAGTCACTTGTGTCAGCGTTCAAGCCAGCCCATTTTGAACAGCTTTGCTGGAGGGAAATGGTTAAGCTCGACGGTCCAAAGGAAACAGACATGACACACAAAATGGCCATCATCGGGCTGGGCATCATGGGTCGCCGCATGCTCGAAAACGCTTTGCGTCACAGCGCTTTTGAAATTTCCGGTGTCTGGGACCCCTCTCCCGCCTCGGTTGCCAAAACCCTGGAGCTCATGCCCGCCGCACCCGTGGCGCAAAGTGCGCAAGCCGCTTTGCTTGGTGCCGATGTGGTTTATTTGGCCTGCCCGCCAGGGCCGCGGAAAACCTATGCCCTGCAGGCCTCAGCTGCAGGGCAGGGCGTCTTCATGGAAAAGCCCCTGGGCACCGACAACGCACAAAGCCGGGATCTGGTGGCTCAGCTGGCCCGAGGCCGATTGCCCGGAGTGGTCAATTTCACGCAAGCCGCGTCACGCGGCTTTGACGAGCTGCGCCGGGCCATTCAAACGGGTGAAACCGGGGAGCTTTTGGGCATCGACATCGTTGTGAACTACCCCGCCTGGCCCCGTGCCTGGCAAAAAGACGCTGACTGGCTGCGCTTGCGCGAGGAGGGGGGCTATACCCGCGAAGTGATTTCGCATTTCCTGTTTTTGGCTGGGCGCTTTTTGGGGCCACTGACTTTGCAGCAGGCCTTGCCGCGCTACCCGCTAGACCCCGCCTTGTGTGAGTTGGACATGCTGGCCCGTTTGACCACCGCAGATGGAAAGCCTGTGACCATCATGGCCACTACCGGGGGCAAACAGCCCGATCGGCAAGAAGTCACGGTGCGCGGCACGCGCATGAACCATCAGTTTCGCGAGTTTTTCCAATTGTGGCGATCCGATGGCGGACCATGGGTCGAAGCTGTGGACTGGAGCACAGAAGACCCGCGCACCAGCGCCCTGCAGCGTCAATTGAGCGAATTGGACTTGTGCTTGAAGGGCAAGCCGCACAAACTGGCCACAGCCGAGGAGGCCCTGGCAGTGCAGGAGTTGGTGGAGGCGATGCTGGTGGGTAAACCTTAAAAATTTTGATGAATCCGTCTTTGCCTGACTTGCAACACTATGGGATGCATTCAGCATTTTCAATTTGCATTGAACAGTTAACAGTAATTTCTATTCCTGAAAGCATGACAGACAGCTAAATACAGGCTATTCAACTTCCTTGAAAAAAGGGGCGGTTAACCTTCACGGGTTGATATCGCTTATTTCTAAAGCGTTGTGCCATACTCATCACACAATGGTTGTTTTCAAACAGCGAAATGCTGCCTGTGCTTTTTGAATCGCTGAACGGGTTGTTTCAGCTTGCTTAACAGGCAAATTTAGTTTGACCAAACTCGGTCAGCAAACAATGAGGAGCATTCAAATATGATTTCAGTATTTATCCGCAAACAAAGTTCTTTTTTGGCGATCATTGTTACCTCGATTCTGATATCGGGCTGTTCAATCCATCCAATCATTAAAACTGAACCTCAACCTGGGACACTGCATTATGGGCAGGTTGTTTACATTGACGATGGGAGCTGCCCTTCGGGTGAGGTGAAAAAACTAACAGGCGGTGATAACGTGCAGGCAATTCCCAGGCAAGTGCAGTGCGTCAAAAGGCCTCAGTGAGGGACTTTTTACCATCACAGCCACGGGCATGTGCACGTAGAAATTGACACAAAGCCCTGAACGCTTGCATGCGAGTTTTTTTGGAAACTGTCTGCTTTTGTTTGATGATTTAGACATCACGCACGAAAATGCGATGTCTCAGAGCGATCGCCTGTTGACTGTCATTGAAAACTGAGCCACTTTGACGAGGATTTGCATCCAAATTTGAGCCACTTCATTGGCCTATCCTGCTTATTTTTAGAGCAAGGGTGGCCTGGAGTGATCAACGTGGGAACTTTGAGTAAATTGCGCCGCCTTGTCTTGCGAGACGGCATGTCAGTGCGCCAAGCCAGCCGCAGGCTTGGGATATCGAGAAACACGGCGGCCAAGTGGCTGGGCGAGCCGCAAATGGTTGAGCCCAAATACCCTGTTCGGCAAGCCGCCGCCAGCGTGCTGGAGCCGTACAAGGAGCAGCTTGTCACCTGGCTCAAAGCGGACAGCCACCGCAACAAGCGCGAGCGTCGGGGGGTCAAGGCCTTGTTTGAGGCATTGCGCGCCATGGGCTACAGCGGTAGCGCAAGCCCCGTGTACCGGTTTGCCAAGCGCTGGAAGCTCGAGCAAAGCCATGCGCCCAAGAACGTGGGGTTTGTGCCGCTGCACTTTGAGTTGGGAGAGGCCTTCCAGTTTGACTGGAGCTGTGAATTCGCATTTATTGGAGGGTTGCGCCGCCGCTTGGAGGTGGCACACATCAAGCTAGCCGCCAGCCGTGCGTTCTTGCTGGTAGCGTACTTCACGCAAACCCATGAAATGCTGTTTGACGCCCATGCCCGGGGCTTTGCCGCGTTTGGCGGCGTGCCCAAGCGGGGCATCTACGACAACATGAAGACGGCGGTAGACAAAATTGGCAAGGGCAAGCAACGCAGTGTCAATGCGCGGTTTGAGGCGATGACGGGGCATTACTTGTTTGATCACGAGTTCTGTAACCGGGCGGCGGGTTGGGAGAAAGGCATCGTCGAGAAGAACGTGCAAGACAGCAGGCGAGGCGTGATGCGCGAGGTCACGGAGCGGCGCTGGGGCAGTCTGGCCGAGCTCAATGAGTGGCTGCACAGTGCCTGCCGCCAAGCGTGGGTTGAGTTGGCGCACCCAGAGTGGCCCGAGCTGAGCGTAGCCGATGTGTGGCAAGACGAGGCGAGCCGCTTGATGCCCTGCCCCAAGCCCTTTGATGGGTATGTGGAACAACCGGTTCGGGTGTCATCGACGTCGCTGATCCAATACCAACGCAACCGCTACAGCGTGCCCTGCGAATGGGTGCATGGGGTGGTGAGTTTGCGCGCTTACCCAGAGTACTTGCTGGTGGTGGGGCCTGATGGGCAGGCCGCCCGGCTAGAGCGTCACTTTGGGCGGGACCAAACCATTTACGACTGGCAGCACTACATCGCCTTGGTCGAGCGCAAGCCCGGTGCGCTGCGCAATGGCGCCCCCTTTAGGGACATGCCCGAGCCCTTGGTGGAATTGCAGCGTCAACTGCTCAAACACTCCGGGGGCGACCGGGTGATGTCACAGGTGCTGTCGGCGGTGAACCTGCACGGGCTCGAAGCTGTGTTAGTGGCCACCGAGTTGGCGCTGCAAACGGGCCGGGTGAGTGCCGAGCATGTGCTCAATGTGATTGCCCGGCTCAAAGAGCCCATGTCAGCTCGCGTAGAAATCAGCACGCCCTTGCAACTGAACACGCCGGCACTGGCCAACTTGGAGCGCTACGACGCTTTAAGAAATGAGCAGGAGGCGCGCCATGAGTGATGTAGTCGATGGGCTCAAGGCACTGAGCCTGCATGGCATGGCCAGTGCTTGGCCGGAGGTGCTGGGAACGGCCAGGCTCAAAGCGTTGGATCATGAGGTGGTATTGCACCAGTTGATCAAGTCTGAGGCGGCACAGCGCGAGGTGCGGTCTATGGCCTATCAGATGCGGGTGGCCCGCTTCCCCGCGCACCGGGATTTGACGGGGTTTGACTTCGCGCAGGCGCATGTGGACGCGAATCTGGTCAAGCAGTTGCATGAGCTGCAATTCGTGGACTCGGCGCACAACGTAGTGTTTGTGGGCGGGCCGGGAACGGGCAAGACGCACTTGGCCACCAGCCTTGGGGTGCATGCCATTCGCGCCAAGGGCAAACGGGTGCGTTTCTTCTCGACGGTGGAACTGGTCAATGCCTTGGAGCTTGAGAAGTCGCAGAACAAGCACGGGCAGTTGGCCAACCGCTTGATGTACGTTGACCTGGTGATCTTGGATGAGATGGGCTATTTGCCCTTCACCCAGTCGGGGGCGCGTTGCTGTTTCACTTGCTTTCCAAGCTGTATGAGCGCACCAGCGTAGTGATCACGACCAACCTGAACTTCTCGGAGTGGGCCAACGTGTTTGGCGACGCCAAGATGACCACAGCGTTATTGGATCGGCTCACCCATCACTGCCACATCGTGGAAACGGGCAACGAGAGTTGGCGCTTCAAGCACTCTCAGGCGGTCAGCCAGAAGGTCAAACAATCCAAAACGAAAGGGGGTAAAAGCACAGAACAGCTAAACTTATCCACAACCGAATAAGCCAATTCTTTAAAAACCAGTGGCTCAATATTGGTTGCAAACACTGGCTCAGTTTGTCTGGCTAATCAACAATGGAATCCCTTGGGGCCCCAGGATGGCAGGAAGGAAGCCAAAGTAGGCAAGCGCTGATACAGTTATCTACTATTACTCGAAAATCGTTACCTGTTTAGGTATCGAAATTCACCTTTTAAATAATGTTGCAACTGAAGCGTTGACTATTCGGAGTTAATATCAATTGGATTTTCAGGAAAATACAATAAATGAAATTAATCTTAATAATATTATTCGCTATCGGCATCGGTTGGTGGCTTATCGAGCCCGCCAATGATGAAATAACAATTTATAGTGCAAAATGTACAAACGGAATTATTATTCAGTCAAAACTACCTCTTAATAATTTTACTTATCATTATCAAAAACATCGCGATAACCTTAAAAACTGCGTAATACTCCCACTTTCATCTAATACTTATAAAATAAATTTTTATAAATCTGAAATACATTATAATTATATAATTGGTGGCCCTAGACGATTTGCTAATTGTGCCATTTTTAATTCTGAGAATTGGAGATGTCCATTTGAAGATGGTAGTGGTGATATCGCAGTTATAAATGGACTTGAAGCGCGGGATGAAAAATGGGAAGATTATTTTTCCTTGCGCAGCTGGCAATATTGGTACATTAGTATATATTGGTTTCTGGCAGGCGAGGGACCACAAGGTGCGTGGCTGATACCTGATCAGCCTTCAAAATAATCATGGAATCCATTTTGAACTTAGGAAGTATCGCTAAATTGCTTGTACAGAGGTCCTAAAATTTTTGACTGGGGTTTTGACCTTTGGCTTACCTGCAAGCCTGCGCACCTTCACAAGTCAAAAACCACTACTTCCGCCCTTGCACCTAAGCGCATCTGCAGCAAAGACGTCCCTGCACCGCGAGAGACAAACAAAGAGCATCCAGGCACATCGTAAAAACCCGCAACAAACCGGCCGCTACCTCGGGGTCTGATGGGTGCCCATCCACCAATGGCAAACTGCCCTCCGTGCGTGTGACCTGAAAGGCACAAGTCAAACTGTAAATTGACCATCCGTTTGTTAACTGTTCCTTGGTCAAAGAATGCGGGTGAATGTTGAACCACCACTGTGATTGCGTTCTTATCAGCAGCAGCATCCAGCAGCTTTAAGTCAGGTCGACCAGCAGTGAAGTCATCTAGGCCGATGATTTCCAGTCGACGGTCAGTACTACTCATAGACCAACGGTCGTTCAGTAAAAGTTTGGCGCCTGATCCAGCCAGCATGTTTTGTAATTCGATGAAATCCAAGCCGCTCCAGTGCTCCCAGTTGCCGGGTACCAACAACACCGGCACAGGGGCGAAAGCGTTGACAAATGAATTCAGCAGTGACAAAGCATCAGCACGGTCAACAGCATCGCCGGACAACACCACGACATCAGGTTGAAATGCAACGAGTTGTGAAACAAGACCTTGCTCGTGAGCTCCAAAAGCTTTGAGGTGCAGGTCGGATATTTGGATCAGCCTGATGGCTTTAAGGTCTGGCGTTGCTCTCAGGTCATGTCGGACAAAATCAATCTGATTAGCGCCAAGTAATGCTGCAAAAACTAATGCACCCAAGGCGGTAATGACCAATGCCAAGAGCCCAAAAATTCGGAGGATTTGCATGCCGAAAATTAGTACCTTAATTAGCTGGTTATTGCACGTTGTCTGCGCTGGCGTGTATGTGATCTGACAAAGCGGTAAACATAGGCAATAACGACAAGAGCAACAGACAAGGCTGACATCAATGCAATTTGAAAGACAGCAACCAAACTGAAGTGAATCCCATAGTCGTCGTATGCGCCAGATGAAGCAAGCAGGTACTCAAAAACCAAGACACTGAATGTGAACACAAAGTGAAAGATCAAAAACGAAAGAAGAATTTTTTTGTGGAAGCTCATGAGGTGTGCCTTGAAAGCTCTATTCAGCTGCACTGCGGTTAGTCGGAAGGGCTGGTCGCATCAGGTTATAAAACTCCGTTGATTTTCGGATATCAACATCAACAATGAGCGCTCCTATGGAATGCGGTAACAAACTACCCAAAAGTCCATTGAGCACCAATGCAACTTCACTCGTTGGAAAGTGGCCTTGTAAGAAACCGTAATGCGTAAAGTGCAGACAATTGGGCTTGATCGCACGCAAAGCACGTAGGTAATCAGCCATGATGCCTCCAATTGGGACGCAGCCCTTTGTAGCGGGTACCAGCACAAGCGTAGGCCTCACTGATTGAACAATAACCACTTCCCCGCTGGCGTTACAAGCATTTGATGCCTGAGCAAGCATGTTGTAATCCCAACCATAGTGTCGCGCGATAGCGATCAAAGGTGTAAAACCAGGGGCATTGGCAGTTGCCGAAATAACATCACATCCAAGTACTGGCTCAAACCAAATCTTGTGTCCCATGGAAATCTCATCATGGGAGTTTTTGACAACACGGAAATTGAGGTGCATAAGTCTTCAGGTTAATGACTTTCAAAAAAAAAACAACAGGAAATTCAAGTTATCGGGCCTTTCTGAATGCCATAACGACCAGTCTTTTGTTATGTCATTCGACCAGCCATATGGCAGCTGGGGCAATGGTGCCGCCATGCGCATCGCGCCAGTGGGTTTACTGGCTAACTCTGAAGCCGAAGTGCTGGGCTGGTCAGACACCGTGACCGCCATCATGGACCTATTTGCCCCCAGACATGAAAGCTGTGATGAACCTTCTCTACAGCGAAGCCAGTCCTGGGCAAGTCCCGGGGAAATCTGCCTAGAGCTCAATAACTTTTTCAATAGTCTTTGCTTGCGTCATTCTGGGCTAAAGGGGACGTCAAAAAAGACCCGGCCTCTTTTTTAGCCCCCCTCCCGCAGGGGGCCTTGCCTACCCCGCCCCGGACCGAATTTCGATCTTCAGTTACTGACAACGTGCGACATATCAAATCCAGTAAGCAGTATATTTTTTGATATGTATTTGGGTATGTAGGAAACAAAAACGCGCCCTAAGACGCGTCATTGCTTGATAGCTGGCGGAAGCGGTGAGATTCGAACTCACGGACCCTTTCGAGTCGCCGGTTTTCAAGACCGGTGCAATCGACCACTCTGCCACGCTTCCTTGGGGAGTGATTGTAGCGACTTAAACCCCTTGATTCGGGAGTGCAAACGCATGACGAGTCAAAAGTAATTCAAGCGCTACCCAGCATGCCGCGTTTTTCAATGAAGGCCACCACTTCGGACAGGCCGTCCAGCGTTTTCAGGTTGGTCATCACCCAAGGGCGGGTCTCGGAGTTGGGGCGCATGCGCGCGGTGTCGGCGCGCATGACTTGCAAATCGGCCCCCACATGCGGTGCCAGGTCGGTTTTGTTGATCACAAACAAATCGCTCTTGGTGATGCCGGGGCCACCTTTGCGCGGGATCTTTTCGCCGGCGGCCACGTCGATCACATAAATCGTCAGGTCGGAGAGTTCCGGGCTGAAGGTGGCCGCCAAGTTATCGCCGCCGCTCTCGACGAAGACCACGTCGGCGTTCGGGAACTTCTCGAGCATGCGGTCAATCGCTTCGAGGTTGATCGACGCGTCTTCGCGGATGGCTGTGTGTGGGCAGCCACCGGTTTCCACGCCCATGATGCGCTCGGCGGGCAGGGCACCGCTCACGGTGAGCAAGCGTTGGTCTTCTTTGGTGTAGATGTCGTTGGTGATGGCGATCAGGTCCCAGCGCTCGCGCATGTTTTTGCACAGCATCTCCAGCAGGGTGGTTTTGCCGGAACCCACAGGCCCGCCGATGCCCACGCGCAGGGGCGGCAGTTTTTTCGTGCGATGGGGGATGTGGTGCAGTGCTGAGGTCATGATCGGAAGATGCGAGAGTATTGGGTTTCGTGGCGGGCTGACAAGATGGCCAGCATGGGACTGAAAGCTTGGCGGTCTTCATCTTTCAAGTGCAAGGCAGTTTGTACCGCTTGCGGAATTTCGCGAGCCAGCCGCGCGAGCATGCGCTGCCCTGCGCTTTGGCCCAGGGGCACGGCCTTGAGCGCGGCTTGGGTCATGTTTTCGGCCCAGCCAAAGGCACCGGCTTGAAGGGCTTGGTCCAGCGGGGCTTGTGCCATAGACAAAGCCAGCGCCATGGCCAGCGGGTAGGTGGGCGGCAAATGGGCGCAGCATTGCAGCTGTGCGTCGCTGGCTTGCTGCAGGTTGCGCAGCCAGTCCAGCAAAGATCGCCCCATTTGTTCGGCTTGCAAGCGCATTTCGGCGGTTTCGCGGGTGGCCATCACCCAATCGTTCAGCGCTTGCAGGCGCTGTGTGTCCATGCTTTGCCATGCCGGTATGGCTTGTGCCATCACGGCCATGTCGCCACGCGCCTGCGTCAGGTTCAGCTGGTCCACTACCCAGTCAGTGGCGCTGGCTTCGTTGTGCACCAGGCCTTGCTCGATGGCGGCTTCCAGTCCTTCAGAGTACGAGAAGCCGCCAATCGGCAGCGCAGGCGATGCGAGCCAGATCAGTTGCAGCAGACCTGAGGGCGCGGTCTCAGTGCGCATGACCGCAACCGGGGCCGTGCACATGCGGTTCAGCAGGAGTCGCACGGACGGGGATGGCGATGCGCTTGCCTGTCGGAGGCGTTGCTGCCGGGGCCGCATGCGCAAGGCCTGCATGCGCATGGCCATGTTCGTGACTGTGTCCATGCGCATGCCCGCTGTGGGCACCATACGCACCGTTTTCGGGTTCAAAAGATTCAGACACCTCCACCACCGTCATGTGCATGGCGCGCAGCATGTCGGCCAGCACATGGTCGGGTTCGATCTTCAGGTGGTCGGGTTGCAGCTCAATCGGCACATGGCGGTTGCCCAGGTGGTAGGCGGCGCGGGTCAGGTCAAAGGGCGAGCCGTGCTCGGCACAAGCCGTGATGCGCAAAACGGCTTGCGGTGCGGCTTCCACCCGCACGAGCGAGCCGTCTTCGGCCACCAGCACATCACCGCCACGCACCACGGCGCCGCGTGGCAAAAACACGCCCAAGGCGCGGCCTTGGCTGTCGGTGGCGTCAAAGCGGCTTTTTTGGCGGGTGTCCCAGTCGAGGGTGATGGTGTTGGCGCGCTGCACCAGCACGCGGGCCAGGCCGCGACCTTGGGGCATGAGTTTGGAGCAAATGATCATCAGAACAAAAAGTAGCGTTGGGTCATGGGCAAGCTGGTGGCGGGCTCGCACACCAGCAGCTGCCCGTCGGCACGCACCGCATAGGTCTGGGGGTCCACCTCCATGTGGGGCAGGTAGGCATTGTGGACCATGTGCTGCTTGCGTACGCCCCGGATGTTGTGCGCCACAGACAAAGGTTTTTGCAGGCCAAAACGCTCACCAATGCCAGCTTGCGCGCCTGCCTTAGAGACAAAGGTCAGCGCGTTGCGCGTGAGCGCACCGCCAAAGCTGCCAAACATGGGGCGGTAGTGCACCGGCTGGGGCGTGGGGATGGACGCATTGGGGTCGCCCATGGCCGCCAGGGCGATGAAGCCGCCTTTGAGCACCAAGGCAGGCTTGATGCCAAAGAAAGCCGGTTTCCAGATCACCAGATCGGCCCACTTGCCCACTTCGATGCTGCCCACATCGTGGCTGATGCCGTGCGCAATCGCGGGGTTGATCGTGTACTTGGCGATGTAGCGCTTGACGCGGGCGTTGTCGTGGCGGTCGGTGTCGCCGGGCAGGCTGCCGCGCTGCTGCTTCATCTTGTGGGCGGTCTGCCAGGTGCGGATGATGACTTCGCCCACCCGCCCCATGGCTTGGCTGTCGCTGCTCATCATGCTGATCGCGCCCAGGTCGTGCAGGATGTCTTCGGCCGCAATGGTTTCCTTGCGGATGCGGCTTTCGGCAAAGGCCAAGTCTTCGGCGATGCTGGCATCCAGGTGGTGGCAGACCATCAACATGTCCACATGCTCATCGAGCGTGTTGTGGGTGAAGGGCATGGTCGGGTTGGTCGAGCTGGGCAAAAAGTTCGCCTGGCCCACCACCTTCA
>JAIYCB010000021.1 GCA_027488215.1 Comamonadaceae bacterium | reverse complement strand
TGGCCAGCGGCAGCATCTGCATGAGCGCCATGAACGCGGCCACCTTTGAGGCGCTGTACTCGGCGTTTTCGCGCATGCATGTGCAAAAAACCTGGGACGGCATCATGAACGCCCCGGTGCGGCTGGACGACGTGGTGCTGGCCGAAATGCTCTGGGCCGCGTTCAAGGCGCTGTTCAGCGTCACGGCCATTTTGCTGGTGATGCTCGCTTTGGGCATCAGCCACAGCTGGAAACTGCTGGTGGCCTGGCCTGTGCTGTTGGGCGTGGGCATCACCTTCAGTTGCATGGCGCTGATCTTCAACGCGCTGGCCAAGGGCTATGATTTTTTCACCTACTACTTCACCCTGTTCCTCACGCCCATGATGTTCCTCTCGGGCATCTTTTTCCCGCGTGAGCAACTGCCCGCCTTTGTGCGCGCGATCGCCGACTGGCTGCCGCTGTCGGTGGCCGTGGACTTGGTGCGCCCGATGTTCTTGGACCGCTGGCCTGACGAGCCTGTGCGTCTGGTGGCGGTGCTGGCAGCGTTTGCGGGGGTGTCGTTTTGGATTGCCTTGGCCTTGACGCGCAAGCGGTTCAGGAGTTGAGGGCGGGTGAAGGCACAAAGTGGGGGGGTGTTCAGAAAAAGTGTTCGCCAAGTGGGTCAAGTGAACTTTCCATGCCGACCCACGCCATCTGAAAAACGAGAAGATCCAGACAAGGTCTCTCCACTTTGGATCGTCGCCAAGCCATGTTTGATCTCGTTGGCGATGGCGCTGGCTTCGTCCAGGTCCCATTGCTCTATGACGGACATTCGGTCGTTGCGCAGCGCGTTTTGAGGAAAGGCAGAAATCTTTTTCGCCCAGGCCAAAGCGCTCTCCAGCGCAGTCCCGTCATCGACCACCGCGTTCACGAGCCCGATCGCCAGTGCCTCTTGGGCTTCAACCGGGCGCCCGGTCAGGATCAGCTCCAAAGCACGACCATGTCCGATGAGGCGCGGAAGGCGGAATGTTCCAAGGTCGACCAGTGGAACACCAAAGCGGCGGTTGAAGATGCCCAAAACAGCGGATCGGCCGACGATGCGCAAATCACACCACAGCGCCAATTCCATCCCGCCAGCAACTGCGGGGCCTTCGATGGCGGCAATCACAGGCTTTCGCAGCCTCAGGCGAGTGGGCCCCATGGGTGCAAATTCTCCGTCTGGGTTGACTGGTTTGCGCTCGCCTGCTGCCAGTGCCTTGAGGTCGGCTCCTGCACAGAAAGCGCCGCCCGCGCCCGTGAGGATGGCGACGTCTGCTTCGTCGTTGGCATCAAACGATTTGAACGCCGCCAGTAAATGTTTGGCGGTGGGCAGATCCACGGCATTGCGATGCTGCGGTCTTTGGATGGTCACCACAGCCACCCGGTCCCGAATGGACATGGATACGGTCTCGCTCATCTTGCAGTTTCCTTTTTCTCTGTGGTTGACGCCCTTTCAGATGAACCTTGGTCATCACGAAGAGTCGCTGAACCACAGATTTTCAGGGATGGATGGTCACAGGGTGGGGCAGCTGTCTTCTAAGTGTCCACCCATGCGGAGGGCTTGGATAAAAATCGTCATACCTCCTTATCCCCTTGCTTTGGCGTTTTTCACGCCCTTCCCAGAAAGCCTTGTCCGTGAACGATGTCATCCGTTTTTCCCGCCAGCCTGTGGCCTTGACCGTTGTTTTGTGTTGTGTGTGGGGCGCCCATGCGCAGGACCCATTGGCAGCAGCCACGGCAGATCCGGGCGCGCTGTCGCCCGTGGTGGTGACGGGCGAGCGGTCTGGGGGCGGTGTGTGGCGCGGCGCAGCGTCCATCGATGTGGTTGATGGTGATGCGTTGCGCGATGGGCAGGCCCAGATCAATTTGTCAGAAGGCTTGGCTGGGGTGCCGGGCTTGGTCATCCGCAACCGCCAAAACTACGCCCAGGACTTGCAAATTTCGGTGCGTGGCTACGGCGCTCGCGCCACCTTTGGTGTGCGTGGTGTGCGCTTGTTTGTCGACGGCATCCCGGCCAGCGCGCCGGATGGCTCGGGCCAGGCTGCCAACTTCCCGTTGGGCAGTGCAGACCGGGTCGAAGTGGTGCGCGGCCCCATGGCGGCGCTGTATGGCGCGTCTTCGGGCGGTGCCTTGCTGCTGTACACCGAAGACGGCCAACGGCCTGCCCAGTGGCGCACTGGCCTCGTGGCAGGCTCGGACGGTCTGTGGCGCTTGTCCACTCAAGCCACGGGGCAAACCGGCACGGCCCAAGACCCGGGTTGGTCGTACGCCCTTGACCTGAGCCGTTTCGAGACCGACGGCACGCGGCCCCATTCGGCCGCCGACCGCACGACGGCCAATTTGAAACTCTCGCGTCGGCACGAAGGCGGGCGCACTGTGTTGGTGTTCAACCGCCACAGCAGCTTTGCGCTGGACCCGCAAGGTCTCAGCCGTGCCGAGTTGGATGGCAACCCAGACCAAACCAACGCTGGAGCGCTCAGCTTCAACACCCGCAAAACTGTCGCCCAGAGCCAACTGGGCCTGGCTTTTGAGCAAGCACTGGGCGGCGGCCACAAGCTGGAGCTGATGGGCTACGGTGGCCAGCGCCAGGTCGTGCAGTTCCAATCCATCACCACCGGCGCACAAGTACCAGCAGGCAGCTCAGGCGGCGTGATCGATCTGGACCGCGACTACTGGGGCTGGAACGCCCGATGGCGGCACGACAGCGACTGGCAAGGCGGCCGTTTGTCGCTGAGCGCTGGCGTGGCCTCTGACCACCAAAGCGACAGCCGCAAAGGCTATGAAAACTTCATCGGCAACACGTTGGGCGTGCAAGGCAAACTGCGCCGCGACGAGCTCAACAAGGCCCAAACCCTGGACCCGTATCTGCAAGCCGAGTGGCGCACACCAAGCCTCACGCTCATGGGTGGTGTGCGCCAGACCCGCACCGACTACGAATCTGTCGACCGTTACATCGTCGGCACCAACCGGGATGACAGCGGCCGCAAGGTCTACCAATCTACCTTGCCGGTGCTGGGCGCTCGTTGGCAGATCGACCCGTCACTGCAAGCCTTCGCGAGCATTGGCAAAGGTTATGAAATCCCCACCCTCAATGAAGTGGCCTACCGCAGCGGCGGGGTGTCGGGTTTCAACACCGAACTCAACGCCGCCCGCAGTACCAGTGCCGAGCTGGGACTGCGTGGCCGCGCTGACCGGCTGCGCTGGAGCGCCACGGCTTTTGACATCCGCACCGACGACGAGATCGTGGTGCAAAACAACACCGGCGGGCGCACCACCTTCCAAAACGCGGGGCGCACCCTGCGCCAGGGCCTGGAGTTGGCGGGCGAGTGGCGCAGCGGCCCCGTCACGCTCACATCGGCCTATACCTGGATGCTGGCCAACTACCAAGACGCCTTCATGACCTGCACCACAGCGGGCTGCCCCAATGCCACACCGCAGGTGCAAGTGCCTGCGGGCCACCAGATTCCGGGCCTGCCCCAGCACCAGTTGTTTGCGCAAGTGGCCTGGGACACCGGCTGGGCGGGCAGCCGGGTGACGCTGGAGGTGCGGCATGTGGGGCGTGTGATGGTCAACGACCTGAACACCGACGCGGCGGTGGCGCACACCTTGTTGAACCTGGTTGTGCAGTTCAAACAAGAGCGGGGCGACTGGACGCTGCGCGAGTTCATCCGATTGGACAACCTGAGCGATCAAAAGCATGTGGGTTCGGTGATCGTGAACGACGGTAACAGCCGTTTCTTTGAGCCGGGTGCGGGCCGCAAGCTCATGCTGGGGCTGGAGGCGCAGCGCCGGTTCTGAGCTTGGGGTTGAGCCCGGTAAGATCCTTGTTTTGAGTTTCCCCACCCATTTCGAAGGATTGAAAAATATGAGCATCCAGACCGTAGGCATCATTGGCGCAGGCACCATGGGCAATGGCATTGCTCAGGCGTGCGCCGTCTCTGGCATCCAGGTGGTGATGGTCGATATTTCCGACGCGGCCGTGGCCAAAGGCGTGGCCACCGTGGCGAGCAGCCTGGACCGCCTGGTCAAGAAAGAAAAGATCAGCGAGGCTGACAAGGCCGCAGCGCTCGCTCGCATCCAAGGCTCCAGCAACTACGACGACCTGAAGAGTGCGCAGCTGGTGATCGAAGCCGCCACCGAAAACCATGAACTCAAGGTCAAGATCTTGAAGCAGCTCGACAGTTTGCTGGCCCCGAACGTGATCATCGCGTCCAACACCTCGTCGATTTCGATCACCCAGCTGGCCGCCGCCACGCAGCGTGCTGACCGCTTCATCGGCATGCACTTCTTCAACCCCGTGCCCATGATGGCGCTGGTGGAAATCATCCGTGGTTTGCAGACCAGTGACGCTACCCATGATGCTGTGCATGACATGGCGCTGGCGCTGGGCAAGACGCCCATCACCGTGAAAAATGCTCCCGGCTTTGTGGTCAACCGCATCCTGGTGCCCATGATCAACGAAGCTTTCTTTGTGCTGGGTGAGGGCTTGGCCGAAGCCGAAGCCATTGACGCGGGCATGAAGCTCGGCTGCAACCAACCGATCGGACCGCTGGCGCTGGCGGACATGATTGGCTTGGACGTGTGCCTGGCCGTGATGGAGGTCTACCTCAAGGAATTCGGCGACAGCAAATACCGTCCCAGCCCTTTGCTCAAAGAAATGGTGGCTGCAGGCCGCTTGGGCCGAAAGACAGGGCAGGGCGTTTACAAATATTGAGCCTGTCTTGTTGAGAGACTGAGGGAGTTAAACCCCGTGGTTCTGGTGGACCATGCAAAAGAGGCGTCACATCGACTGCGGAGTTTGAATGTGTTGGCGCCAAAACCCTCTGGCCTACCCTCAGCGAATGAGTTTGCAAGATCTCATTGACTTTTGCTGTCTCGTACGTCGGGCACCCTTAGGAATAGGGCCGTTGAAAGAGGGGCCGCTGGCGCGCTTTCATGGGCAGGATGACCCACTTCCAACGCACTGGCGAGGTCCGCTTGAGGGGTATTTTGGCCCTCGCCCGCCCTTCTGGTTTTCAGAAGGTGGAGTTGTGCAGTCGGCGTGGGTACAGCCCGCACAATCACGCGACCCAGCAGAATTTCAGACCAATCCGTGCCCAAAAATTCGGCAACACGCTGTGCCGCCTTGTATCTCAAGCCAGGGGTGTAAAACAGGGTGTCTTTTCCTGTTTCTAGTTCATAAAGCTGCCAAACCGTGATGCATGCTTTGGACGCGACCACAAAAGCTTCCAGGCCTTTCTGGATACGCAAGCGCCGAAGCACCCGGCCAAAGGGGTCATCCGTGTCTGTATTCTGATCGCCGATGAAAGTTTCAAGGTTCTTGTTGGCTTGTAGCAAATGGCGCTTGATATGAAGGGATTTCACCTGTTTGAGCACCGTTGAACGGCTGCCCTCGATCGGTAGTTCGGCGATCGGTCTCTCCTCTTCGAGAGGTATTTTGGCGAGCTGAAGATGGGACTTGATGTGTGGCTTCATGGTGATCAAAGTAAAATTTAAGAATGCATTTTTACATTCAATAGTTTGAAGCTTATTGTTATTTTTGAATTTGTAAATCCCCCAAATGGGTAGTTATTCACAAAAAATCTTGTAGCTGATACTGAAGGGGTTTAAAACCGGACCACCGTCATCGGTGGTCAGCACGGCCCCAAGAGGAGTGCCAAAAATGGTGGTCATTCGAGCCTGTCACCCGTGTGAAATGCTGGTGGTTTGTCCCGCCATAGCATGTTGTGCATGAACGCCACCCCCCACCCCGAAGGTCAGATCGACTGCGCCGTGCATGGCGCAGTCCTCCAAATTTCCATCAACCGTCCGGCCAAGCGCAACGGCTTCACGCCGAAAATGTTTCGCGAGTTGGGCGAGGCCTACACTCGGCTTGACGACGACCCCGCGCTGCGCGTGGGCGTGTTGTGCGCGGCGGGCGATCACTTCACGGCCGGGCTGGACTTGCCCACCATCGCCCCGCTGATGCAGCGCGGCGAAAAAGCCGTGCCACTGGGCCTTGTCGACCCGCTGAACTTGGGCATGGAGGGCTACCGTCGACGTGTCAAACCCATGGTGGTGGCGGTGCAGGGGATCACTTACACCCTGGGCATCGAGTTGATGCTGGCCGCTGACATTGTTGTGGCGGCCGATGACTGCCGGTTTTCGCAGCTGGAGGTGCAGCGCGGCATCATGGCCACAGGCGGTGCCACGCTGCGCATGGCCGAGCGCGCAGGCATGAGCAATGCGCTTTTGCACCTGCTCACGGCCGATGTGTTTGACAGTGCCGAGGCCCTGCGATTGAATTTTGTGCAAAAGGTGGTCCCTGTGGCCGATCTGTTGGTCGAGGCCATGCGCATTGCCGATCAGATCGCCGCCCAGGCACCGCTGGCGGTCGTGGCCACCCGGCAAAACGTCCTCAAGGCTGCAGAGCACGGCCCACTGGTGGCCATGCAGGACTTTTTGCCCGTGCAGCAACGCCTGTCACGCAGCGAAGATGCTGCAGAGGGCGTGCGATCCTTTGTAGAAAGACGCCCAGCCCGATTTAAGGGGCACTGAAGCTGAGCACGCCGGCTTGCCCCGGGGCGTGCGCCACAATCAGCGCATGACCGAAACGAACGCCGTGCACCCTTACGCCGACCTCACTCCGGATCGGGTGATGGACGCCTTGACCGATCTGGGCCTGTGGCCCGACGGCCGTTTGCTGGCGCTCAGCTCGTACGAAAACCGCGTTTACCGTGCACACCTGGACGAACCGGTGCAAGGCAGCTTGGCGGTGGTGCTCAAGTTTTACCGGCCTGGCCGCTGGAGTCGTGCGCAGATTCAGGAAGAACACGACTTTGCTGCCGAGCTGCTGGCGGCCGAAGTGCCGGTGGTGTCACCGATGGTGCTCAACGGCCAGACCGTGCACCACAGCGCCGGGTTCGATTTTTCAGTCAGCCCCTTGCGCGGGGGCCGTACCCCTGAGCTGGATGATTTTGAGGTGTTGGAGTGGATTGGCCGATTTCTGGCCCGTATCCACACCGTGGGTTCAGCCCAACCCTTTGCACACCGCCCCACACTCGATGTTCAAAGCTTTGCGCTCGAGCCTGCAGACTGGCTGCAAACCCATCAAATGATTCCACTGGAGGTTGAACGTGAATGGCGCGAGGCCTTGGGGCCTGCAGTGGCGCTGATCGAACAAGCCTGTGCCCAAGGTGCAGCTGACCGCCGCCTGATTCGCTTGCACGGCGACTGCCACCCTGGGAATATTTTGTGGACACCTGCTGAGCTGCCCGACGGTGGCCCCCACTTTGTGGACCTGGACGATGCACGCATGGGGCCTGCTGTGCAAGACCTCTGGATGCTGCTTTCAGGGGATCGCCGCCAGCGCACGCAACAACTTTCGGCCTTGCTCGATGGTTATGAGCAGGTGCGTGACTTTGACCGTGCCGAGCTGAAGCTGATCGAGCCGCTGCGCACGCTGCGCCTGATCCACTACAGCGCTTGGCTGGCCCGGCGCTGGGAAGACCCGATATTCCCTGTCAACTTTCCCTGGTTTGGCACACCCGACTACTGGCGTGGCCAGGTGCTGATGCTGCAAGAGCAAGTGGAGCAGATGCAGGAGGCGCCACTCAGCGTTTGAAGTGCAGGCGGCGCATCAGTTTCGCGTACTCATACAGGCAAACTTTGCTTGTAAAACTTGCCGTCTTTCATGATTGCTTGGATCTGCTCGCCTTGGCCCAGCAGGCACGAAATGTCGGCCAGCGGATTCCCATTGACCAGCAACAGGTCGGCTTTGGCTCTGGGTTTGATCACGCCCAACTGGCCCGACATGTTCAGCAACTCGGCCGCGTTCACGGTGGCCTGTTGCAAGGTGGCGCCTGAACCCAGGATGTCTGCGCGGATGCGCAACTCTTCGGACTGGTGGCGGTGTGATTCGCCCAGCAAATCGGTGCCCAGGGCCATCTTGACGCCGGCCTTCGCCAAAATCTCCAACGCTTTTTGGCCTTGGCTGCGCACGGTTTCGATTTTGGCCACAGAGACGGCTGGCAGGCCCAGGCTGGCCCCTTCGTTGGCCAAAGCTTCATAAGTGATGAGGGTGGGCACCATGAATGCCCCACGATCGGCCATGAAGGCGCAGGTGTCGGCGTCGATCAAGTTGCCGTGCTCGATGCTGCGCACTCCAAAGTCCACGGCCCGGCGAATCGCCTTGGGCGTGTAGGCGTGGGCCATGACGTAGGTGCCCGCATGCTCGGCCTCGTCGACGATGGCGCGGATCTCGTCCTCCGAGTAGCCCAGGTAGTGAATTGGATCGTTGGGCGAGGCCACGCCACCCGAGGCCATGATCTTGATCTGGTTGGCGCCCTTCATGATTTCCTCGCGCACCGCCAGCCGCACGTTGTCTACCCCATCGACCACACGGGCCAGCGCCCCGACGCGGGTGGAGCAGGCGCAGGTCTCCAGCTCGTCGCTGCGGGGTCGACCGTCACCATGGCCGCCGGTTTGCGACAAGGCGCGGCCCGCTGCAAAGATTCGGGGTCCTTCGACCAAATCGGTGCGCGTGGCCTCGGCCAGGTTCCAGTCTGCACCACCGGCATCGCGCACGGTGGTAAAGCCGCGCATCAGCATGCCTTTCATGATGGGAATGGCGCGCAGGGTGGCAAACACATTGGGCTGTTGGCTGTTGTAGGTCAGGTTCAGGTGCGAGGCGATCACGTGCACATGGCAGTCGATCAGACCCGGCATCAGGGTCAAGCCTTTGGCCAAAAGGGTTTGGGCCCCTTGGGGGACGGGCAAGTTTGACCCCACCGCTTGAATATGCCCATCGTTGACCCACACATCGGTGTTCGGCAAAAACGTCAAGTTTTCAACATCCAGCACGTTGGCCGATTGGATCAGGATCGAGGTCATAAATTGCTTCAGAAATGGGTCGCTACCGCATGACAACATGAAGAACCAAAGGCCATCATCTCAGTCGATCATGGCCTTGGACACCGCATAAACCCTAGGTATTCTGCCTTGCGCATGCCCTGCCTGCTGCCTAGAATGAAATGTCAACCAACCAAGACAGGAATCTGCATGTTGAAACAATTTCTTCGTTCCACACGCTTGCTCGCGCTGGCCTGTGGCTTGTCCTCAGCGCTGGTCTCTGTCAGTGCCGTTCAAGCAACCGAAATCAAATGGGCTGCGCAAAACGACATCCTGACGCTGGACCCCCATTCGCAAAACCATGCCACCACCAACAACATCGTGGGCCATGCCTACGAGCCCCTGGTGCGTTATGACCGCAATTACAAAGTCGAACCGGCGCTGGCCACCAGTTGGCAAGTGATCAACCCCACCACGGTGCGCTTCAACCTGCGCAAGAACGTGAAATTCCAGGACGGCTCGGCCTTCACGGCTGACGATGTGCTCTTTTCCTTTGACCGCATTCGCCAGCCTCAAGGCACGATGCAAATTTATGTGGCGGGAGTCAAAGGCATCAACAAGATTGATGACCACACCATCGACGTCGTGCTGGACAGACCCAACCCGACCTTGCTCAACAGCTTCACCACCTTCTACATCATGAGCAAGGCCTGGGCGGTGAAAAACAAGTCCGAGAAAGTGCAGGACTACAAAGCCAAGGAAGTCACCTTCGCTTCCACCAACGCCAATGGCACCGGACCCTACATCATCAAGGAATGGGTGGCCGATCAGCGCCTGGTCATGACCGCCAACAAAGGCTGGTGGGACAAGTTGCCGGGTAATGTGACCGATGTGGTTTACACCCCCATCAAGTCCGACCCGACCCGCATCGCGGCCTTGCTCGCGGGCAACGTGGATATCGTGACCGACTTGCCCACGCAAGACGTGGCTCGCCTGCGCAATACGGCTGCTTTGTCCGTGCTGGATGGCCCGGAGGTTCGCACCATTTTCATCGGAGTGGACCAGGGTTCCAATGAGTTGAAGTACGGCCCCAAAGGCCCCAACCCCTTCAAAGACGTGCGCGTGCGCAGAGCCTTGAACATGTCGATTGACCGTGTGGCCATCCAGCGCAGCATCATGCGCGGCCTGTCGGTGCCCGCTGCCATCATGGTGGCGCCTGGCGTTAACGGACACACCCCCGAGCTGGACAGAGTGGCCCCGCCCGACCTGGAGGGCGCCAAGAAACTGCTGGCCGATGCGGGTTACGCCAATGGCTTCGACTTCACCCTCGACTGCCCCAACAACCGTTATGTGAACGACGAAGAGGTGTGCCAAGCCGTGGTCAACATGTGGGCCAAAGTGGGCATCCGAGCCAAACTCAATGCCACCAACTTCAGCAGTTTCATCAGCAAGATCCAAAACTTCGACACCAGCGCTTACCTGCTGGGCTGGGGCGTGGCCACCTACGACGCACAATTCTCCTTGCAGTCTCTGGTCATGACACGCACCACCGGCTCGGATGGCAACTTCAACTTCTTGAGGATCAGCAATGCCAGGGTCGATGCCTTGGTTGAAGCCATGAAGACCGAAATAGACAAAACCAAGCGCGACAACATGCTCAAGGAAGCCCTGACCATCACGCGCGATGAAGCCCTGTATGTGCCTTTGCACCACCAGATGCGGCCCTGGGCCATGAAGCGGAACATCACCATCGCGCACAACTCCAACGATGCGCCCAAGATGTTCTACGCCACCTTCAACAAGTGATCCTGTGTTGATCCGCCTTGCTCCGCCGGCGCGGGGCAAGGTTTCAAGCGCGAACGGGGCCCTGCGCCCCGCATGGCTTGCAGCAAAGCACAGCCACCATGTCTTCGCCTCCTATCCACAACACTGACGCACCCCGCGACCGCACGCCCTACCTGGGTTTTGCCATCGTCGGCTGCGGAGCCTCCATCGCCCCTCTGGACTTTGCGGTCAACCTGGCTTTTCCTGCCATGACCGAAGCCTTTGCCTTGTCAACACCCGACATCCGATGGGTGGCGGTGTGTTACGTGATCACCTACGGCAGCCTGATGCTGTTTTGCGGTGTGCTGGGAGACCGCCTTGGCCACGTGCGCGTGTTCCGCTGGGGCTTGGTGCTGTCGGCGTTGGCGCTTGCGGCCTGCGCTGCAGCCCCGACTTATGGTTGGCTGCTGGCTGGACGGGTGTTGCAAGGCATCGGGGTGGCGCTGAGCTTGTCTTGCGCCCCGGCTTTGGCCATGGGCTTGTTGGCCAACGGGCAACGCACGCGAGCGCTGTCGGTGTACAGCGCCATGTTTGCGGCCGCAGGTTTGATCGCCCCTTTGCTCGGGGGCATCAGCATGCTGCACTGGGGCTGGGCTGGGGTTTATGGTTTTCGGATTCCGGTTGTGCTGTTGGCCTGGTTATGCACGCCTTTGCTGGTCCGTCGCCTGCGTGTGCAGACACTCAGCACGCACGCCAATGCCAGCCAGGCGGGCAGCGTGCCGGGGCTGTGGGGCCTCATGCGGCGCGATCCCGATTTCGCGTGGATTAATTGGGTAAGTGTTGGGGTCCAATTTTGCAGTTTCACCATTGCGCTGAGCTTGCCCTATGCCTTGCCTGCGGCGGGCTGGGGCGACATGGCCAGTGGCGCCATGCTCTCGCTCTGGGCCTTGGGGGTGTTGACTGGTTCGGGCGTGGCACCATTGCTGCTGCGCCGCTTGGACTTGCGGTCTGCGGGCATCGCGGCGCTGCTTTGCATGACTCTGGGTCTGGCCTGTATCGGTGCGGTACCAATGGCGCAAGCTTGGCCCTTCATGGCCTTGGCCTTGCTCTTGCAGGGTTCGGGTCTGGGGGTGTTTCAGGTGGTCTATGCCGACCAGGTGGTGGCCACCTTGCCGGACACGGCGCGGGGCCTGTCTGGCAGCCTGACGCTTGTGACCCGTACCTTGGGCATCGTGGTTGCGGCCATGGTTTGGCTTTGGCTCATGGAACTGTTGCAAAGCCGGGCCTTGGCAAACGGCGTTTCGCAGCCAGAGGCCATTTGGGCGAGCACGATTGGCCTCATGCCCTGTGCTGCGGGCGTGGCGCTGGTGTTGGTCTCGCTGAGTGTGTGGCGCCCGTCCAGCCGTTTGCGCTGAGCGGGCACAGTTTGTGGCAGCGGTGTTGAGATTGTTTGGCCGAAGCGCGAGCAGTTCAAACGCGAGCTGATGCGCCGCGTTCAGCCCGACGTACCCGCAAGAACAGCCAGCTGGCGATGCAAAGGTTCAGAAAATTCCAGGCGATGCCGTTCAAAAAGGCCGCGTGGTAACTGCCCGTCATGTCAAACACCCAGCCCGACATCCAGCCGCCCAATGCCATGCCCAATAAAGTGGCCATGATCACCGAGCCCACGCGGGCTCCCGCTTCTTTGGGGTTGAAGTGCTCGCGCACGATGATCGCGTAGGCGGGCACGATGCCGCCCTGGAAAAGGCCGAACATGGCCGAGACGATGTACAGCGGCACCAGGCCGTCAAAGGGCAAAAACATCAGCAGCGCCACGCCCTGCAAAAACGAGCCCAGCAACAAGGTACGGATGCCGCCAATGCGGTCGCTGATGACGCCAAATACCAGACGACTGACGATGCCACTGGCCAGCATGAGCGAGAGCATTTCGGCCCCGCGTGCCGCGCCAAACCCCAGGTCGGAGCAATAGGCCACGATGTGCACCTGCGGCATGGACATGGCCACGCAACACGCCACCCCCGCGACAAACAGCAGGCTTTGGGCGTGGGCGGGCTTGAGGCCAAAGGGGCGGCTGCGGTCCACCTGCGGGGCGCTGGCGTTGGCCGGGACCAGCGTCACCAGCGGTGGGCGCTGGCGCATCAGCGTGGCCAACAAGAACATGCCCACACCACAAAAAATGCCGAGCAGGATGTAGGTCTGCCGCCAGCCCAAAGTCTCCACGCCGTGTTGAACAATGGGGGGCCAGATGGTGCCCGCAATGTAATTGCCGCTGGCGCAAATGGCCACGGCAATGCCCCGGCGGCGGTTCCACCACAAGGCCGTATCGGCCATCAGAGGGGCAAAGGTCGATGAACTGCCTATGAGGCCCATCAGACCGTGTGCCAGGCCAAAGGCCCAGATGCTGCCCGACAGGCCTGCCCAGATAAAACCACCGCATACGGCCAAAGCCCCGACCCACAAGACTGGCATCAGGCCATGTCGATCGGCCATGCGGCCGGTGATTAGACCGCCCAAGCCCAGGCAGACCATCATTAATGTGTAAGGCAGCGAGGCGTCGGCCCGACCCACACCAAACTCGGTCTGCACCGCAGGCAGCACCACCGAGACAATGTACATGCTGCTGTTGCCCAGCACCACCAGCCCCAGCGTCGCCAGCAAACGCCATGCGGCCTGGCGTGAGTCGATGAGGGCGGGGTCGGCGGGGAGGGTGTGCATGGGTGCAATCTAGCCGATGGTATCGGAGGGAGTTGTCTTTTTGGTTACTGACAATGTCCACAAAGCAAGGACCCCTCAATGGCGCATCTGGCTAAATCAGGTGTTGTAGGATGAGTGACGATGTCGTCCGACTTGATCATGTTCATACAGTCATCGAGGCTGAAGGGGAAACATGCAAATACATGTACCAATATGTTCTGCGTGTGTGGCATTGGCATTTGTTTTTAATGTTCACGCGTTTTGGACCAAAGACCACGAAGAGCCTCCGCCCATCATCAGAACTGAGCCTCCCAGTGCAGCCGAAGTACGGGCGCTCGGATTTGGCAACAAGGCGATGAATGATCAGCTTGCCCGTTTTGGATTGTCTCTCCATGCGCCACTGATTCCCGATTGGTCCAAAGCAAACTCAGGGAAATTGCTGGCCAGTTGGAACATCAGTCCGAATCCCGGACGAAATCCAACACTCGTCATTCAGCATGGTGGAGTGGGCGGCCCAGGCTCCACAGATTACGGTCATGCACGATGGTTTCTCGCCAGGGGCTTCAATGTGCTGGTGCTCGATAGTTTTTGGAGCAGGGGATTCATTGCCAACTGGCGCAAAATAGATGCCCCGGTCAGCCAGCATGGCAATTCATTTTCATCGCTTGGGGCCAATACGCGAGCGCGAGATGCGTTCGCTGCGGCACGGTGGCTACGCCAACAGCCCCAAGTTGATCCGATGCGGGTATTTCTTGTCGGTGGTAGTCAAGGCGGATGGAGTGTGTTGCGCGCATTCACTGATGAAAAGGCCATCACAGAGCAGCACATGGGATTGTTTCGTGCTGGGGTTTCCATCTATCCGGCTTGTTGGAGTTGGCAGAAAACGCCTGGTCATCATGGACACAACACGACGGAATCGGTTCGACCGCGCTTAGGGCCGTTCTATGCACCGGTGCTGCTGGTAACTGCTGAACTGGAACCTCCAGGAAGCCAAACTGACATCCACAGTTGTGACCCAAACCTGATCAAGTGGGCGCACAAACACATTCGCTTAAGCAACACAACACATGCTTTTGATGATGAAAACCCGCCTGAAAAACCAGCGAGCAGATGCTGGTACAGCGCCAATCCGCATTGGTGCCGTGCGTCGGGTGGCCGTGATGCAGCCACAGGCCATTGCATTGGCGCTCCTAAGCCTGACTTTTGTGCAGATGCCGCAATAACCACTGACGTGCGTGAAGAAATGCTGCGTTTTTTCAGTGGCTTCGAATCAATGGATGTTGTGCAACGGCAGTGAAGACGATCCTGCGGGCCATGTCTTTACCGGTCGTTGTTTGGTAGAACGGCTGTACGACCAAGACACTGAAAAAAAGGGCCAACAGCGTTGGCCCTTCGGTGCGATCGGCTGACGCTCAACTCAACAGCGCATTCACCCGCTTCACATAAGCCGCAGGGTCAGCGGGTAAGCCGCCTTCGGCCAGCAGGGCTTGGTCAAACAGGATGTGGGCCAGGTCATGGAAGTGGACCGAGCCGTCGAGCTTTTTGACCAGCGCGTGCTCGGGGTTGACTTCGAGCACAGGCTTGACCTCGGGAGCGCTTTGACCTGCTTGCTTGAGCATGCGGGCCAGTTGCATGCTCATGCCGTCGTCGGTCACCACCAGACAGGCGGGGCTGTCCACCAGGCGGCTGGTCACGCGCACGTCTTCGGCTTTGTCTTTCAGCGCTTCTTTGAGTTTGGCCAGCACGGGCTTGAAGGTCTCGGCGGCGTCTTCCGCGGCTTTCTTTTCTTCTTCGTCTTGCAGCTTGCCCAGGTCGAACGCGCCTTTGGCCACGCTCTGCAGTGGGGTGCCGTCAAACTCGTGCACAAAGTTCAGCGCCCACTCGTCCACGCGGTCGGTCATCAGCAAAACTTCGATGCCTTTTTTCTTGAAGACTTCAAGTTGTGGGCTGTTCTTGGCCGCGGCCAGGGTGTCGGCGGTGATGTAATAGATCGCGTCCTGGCCGTCTTTCATGCGGGCTTTGTAATCGGCAAAGCTCACGCTCACGGTGTCGCTGGTGGTGGACGCAAAACGCAGCAGCTTGGTCAGACGGTCACGATTGCCAAAGTCTTCGCCCAGGCCTTCTTTGAGCACCGCGCCGAACTCGGCGTAGAACTTGGAATACTGGCCCAGCTTGGCTTTGTCTTCGTCACTCAGAACGTCTGTGACGCCGTCCTGGGATTCTGGTTCTTTGTCGTGTTTGGCCAAGTCTTCCAGCATCGACAACACGCGCTTGGTGCAGCCTTCGCGAATGGCTTTGACGTCGCGGCTTTCTTGCAGCAACTCGCGGCTCACATTCAGCGGCAAATCTGCCGAGTCCACCACGCCCTTCACAAAGCGCAGGTAGCTGGGCATCAGCGCTTCGGCTTCGTCCATGATGAACACGCGCTTGACGTAGAGCTTGATGCCGGCTTTCTTGTCGCGGTTCCACAGGTCTTGTGGGGCCTTGGAGGGGATGTAGAGCAGCTGGGTGTATTCGGTGCTGCCTTCCACGCGGTTGTGCGTCCAGGTCAGCGGGGCTTCAAAGTCGCGGCTGATCTGTTTATAAAAATCAGCGTATTGCTCGTCGCTGATGTCTTTCTTGGGGCGTGTCCACAGTGCGCTGGCTTTGTTGATGGTTTCCCACTCGCCGGTCTTGACCATGCCGCCGGGTTTACGGCCTGCTTTTTCATCGTTGGGGTCGATCAGCTCGCCGTCTTTCCACTCTTCCTTTTCCATCAAGATGGGCAGGCTGATGTGGTCGGAGTATTTGCCGACGATTTCCTTGAGTTTCCAGGCGTTGGCGTACTCCAGCGCTTCTTCGCGCAGATGCAAGATCACGCTGGTGCCGCGCTCGGCGCGGGTGATGGTCTCGACTTCAAAGTCGCCCGTGCCACCGCTGATCCAGCGCACGCCTTCGGCCGCAGCCGCGCCTGCGCGGCGGGTTTCGACGGTGATCTTGTCGGCCACGATGAAGCCCGAATAAAAACCCACACCGAACTGGCCGATCAGCTGCGCGTCCGACTTCTGGTCGCCGCTCAGCTTGCTCATGAAGTCCTTGGTGCCGCTCTTGGCAATCGTGCCCAGGTGGTCGATGGCTTCTTGCGCCGTCATGCCGATGCCGTTGTCGGTGATGGTCAGCGTCTTGGCGGCTTTATCGAAAGACAGGTGCACTTGAAGTTCGGGCGCGTCTTCGTACAAGGCGGTGTTGTTGAGTGCTTCAAAGCGCAGCTTGTCGCAGGCGTCCGAGGCGTTGGAGATCAGCTCGCGCAGAAAGATTTCTTGGTTGGAGTACAGCGAGTGCGTGACCAAGTGCAGCAGCTGTGCGACTTCGGCCTGAAAGGCATGGGTTTGTTTGCTCATATCAATTCAACAGGTAAAAAAACAAAAGATCAAAAAACCAAAACGCCCCGCAGTTGGGGGCGTCTGGCGGAGTTTCAAGGGGTCAGAACGATTCGTTGGGCCCCAAATACCGCCATGTTCCAGCAGGCATTTGGCCCAGCTGCACGCCGCCCATGCGGATGCGTTTGAGGCCCACCACTTTCAGGCCGACTTGTTCGCACATGCGGCGGATCTGGCGCTTTTTGCCTTCGGTCAGCACAAATCTCAGCTGCTCGGGGTTTTGCCACTCCACCTTGGCGGGCTTGAGCGGTTTGCCGTCAAGACTCAGGCCGTGGCGCAGGCGTTCCAGCAGCGCTTTGGGGAAAACGGCTTGCACATTGGCACTGACCCGGTCGAAGTCGCCAATCACGCTGAGCTGGTTGGCTTTGCCGCCATAAGTGGCGGATGCGGCTATGGCTGCTGCGGTGTTCTCGTGGCCGGTGTAGGCCACGCGCACCAGGTATTCCTTTTCCATCTCCGAGTCTTCGCCGATCAGCTGGCGCGCCACGCGGCCGTCTTGTGTCAGCACCAGCAGACCGGTGGAGTCGATGTCCAGGCGTCCGGCTGGGGCCAGGCCGCGCAAGTGCGGCGGGGTGAACCGCAGCTTGGACGGGTCACCGCCCCAATGGCTGCGTGGGTTGATCAGGGTGATGGCGGGCTCGTGTCCGTCTTCGGCCTGGCCGCTCACATAGCCCATGGGCTTGTGCAGCAAGATGGTCACTTGTCGATCTTGTTGCTGCTCCGCTGCTTTGTCGATGGTGATGCGGTCAGCAAGGGTCACTTGTTGGCCCATGCTGGCCACCAGGCCATTGACCTTGACCCAGCCTTGCTCGATCCAGGCGTCGGCTTCGCGGCGCGAGCACATGCGCAGCTCGGCCATGCGTTTGTTCAGGCGTGAGGTGCCACTGGGCGCTGCGGCTTCCCCTTTGCCTTCAGGTCTGGGGGCGCGTTGGAATGCCGGGGGCTGGTTCATGTGTTGTGCAGAATCAAAAAATGGGGCGAATGGGCAAGGCTGCCCATTGTCCCTTTTTTTGCTGACCAGTCTTCAGCGGCTGTGTGCGAAAAAGTGCGCCAAGTCCTTGAGTTGCGCATCGTTGATGCCGTACAAGGCCGCGGCCATCACCGTGTCGCGGCCAGGGCCGGGTTTGTCACGGTATTCCTTCATCACGTCCAACAAAAACTGTTCTTGTTGGCTGGCCAAGCGGGGGACCTGGTCACGGCCTTGGTACTGCGGCAAATGGCAGGTGCCGCACAAAGCCGATTTGGCCAGTTCTCTGCCACGCTCCAGGCTGGCCTTGTCCACACGGCCCTTGGCTGCAGGGGGGGCCGCCTGCGCAGAAAAATAGGTGGCCAGCGTCACCAATTCGGCATCCGACACCCCATCGAGTGAGCCTTTCATGGCGGGCACATCCCGCAAGCCTTCTCGAATCAGCACCAATTGGTTTTCGATGAAGGTTTTGGGCTGCGCCGCCAGCGAGGGGATGCTGGGAATTTGCGACACACCTTTGGCGCCGTGACAGGCCGCACACTGTGCGGCCCGCGCTGGGGCCTGGATGCTGGAGTTGACTTGCGCACTGCCTTGAAAAGCCGTCTGGGCCAACGCGGGTGACGTTGCCCAGACCCAGCCCCAAAACAAGGCTGCTGTGAACGTTGCTTTCAATGCTGCCCCATCAAGGCTTGGAGTACGAGATGCGGTAGATGGCGCCCAGTTGCTCATCCGAGACCAGCATCGAACCATCGGGCATTTGCAGCATGTACGCTGGGCGACCCCAGAAGCTGTTGTCTGCATCGTCCTTGAAGCCAGTCAGGAAAGGTGTGACCTTGGCGCTCTTGCCCTCGGCATCGGTGTTGACCACCACCACGTCAAAACCCAACTTCTTGGTGCGGTTCCATGAGCCTTTGCGCGCAACGAACATGGAGTTCTTGTATTCGGCGGGGAACATGTTGCCGGTGTAGAAGGTCACACCCATCACGGCTGCGTGCGGGCCCATATTGGCCACAGGCAATGTCACGCCGTCGCAGGGCTTGTCCTTTTTCATGTCACGGTCTGCCACGCCCGTAGCATGGCAATAAGGAAAGCCGAAATTCAAACCAGTTTTGGACATGCGGTTGAGTTCGTCATCGGGGGTGTCGTCGCCCATCCAGTCGCGGCCGTGATCGCTGAACCACAACTCTTTGGTGACGGGGTGCCAGTCAAAGCCTACGGTGTTGCGAACACCGGTAGCCACCACTTCCATGCCTGAGCCATCCGCGTTGTAGCGGCGAATTTGGGCGTATTCCGCACCGGGCTCGCAGATGTTGCAAGGCGCACCGAAAGGCACATACAGCTTGCCGTCTGGGCCGAAGCTCAAGTATTTCCAGTTGTGGTGCTGCAAGGGTGGCAGCTTGAAGGCGGCGGTCATGTCCACAGGCTGAGCATTGGGGTTGGCCTCAATGCCGTCGTAACGCAGCACCTTGTCGATGGCCATGACATACAAAGAACCTTTGTGCATGGTGACCGCGGGTTGAGCCAGCTTGTCGACCAGGATGCGGCTGGTGCGCTCTTTGCCGTTGTCGGTGATTTCATAGACGCGACCCAAGGCTCGGGTGCCAGCATAAATCTTGCCACTTTCGCCACGGCTCATGGCCCTGACGCCAGGGGTGCCGGTGGACCAGATTTCAATCTTGAAGCCCGGTGGTAATTTGAGTTTGCTCAGGGGAATGTCGGCCGCTGGGGTGACGGTGAGTTTGCCTGGCAAGGGCGCCAGTGTGGAGTTGGCCATGTCAGCAGGCATGCCTTGCTTCCATGCCGGAGGCGGTGCGGCTGGCGCGGCTGGGGCCGCTGTTTGGGCCATAGATTGCCCGATGCCGAACGACAAAACGGCGGCGCAGACTGCAATTTTCTTAAACATCAAAAAGCTCCTGTGGAATGAACAAATAAGCTGGCCGGAGCGTATCTGTGTCGAATCCTTATGAGTACAGGGTTATTGCTGAGGACATTTGGTTTTGCGTCGCGCAAATGACTCGGGCAGCGTCTCAAAAAGAAGCGGTGCGCAAACCCTGCAAGTCCAGTATGCGCAGGCCGCCGTACTCCACCCGAATGAATTGGCGCGCCTCCAGAACGCGCAGAGCTTCGTTCACCCGCTGGCGGGACAGGCCCACCAGGTATGCCAGCTCTTGCTGGGTGATGCGCAGCACCTCGCCCACGCCGGAAAACAACAACGGGTTGAACAGCATGGCCAGATGCCTGGCCAAGCGCAGCTCGGGGTTGGTCATGCGGTCCAGTTCGCGCGCTGCGATGAACTGGCCCAGCCTCTCATTGAGCTGCTGCATGATGAAGCGGTTAAAGCCCAGCGAATGGTCAATCAACCAATGAAAAGTCTCCAGTGGTAGCCCTGCCACCACACTCGGACGCAGTGGCTGGATGTTGTAGCGGTAAACCTCGCGCTTGAGTGCAGTGCCTTCGCCAAACCAGCCGCCAGGAGGCACACCTGTGAAGGTCATGGTCTGGCCACTTTCGTTGTCGCTGCTCATTTTGAGCAAGCCTGAGATCACACCAAACCAGAAGGTCACGGGTCGGCCAACACGGCACACATAGTCACCCACTTGCGGATCGCTGACCACCAACTGAGGCACGATTTCCAAGCGCTCTTGTGGGCGAAGCAGGTGTAACCACGGAATTTCCTGAAGCTCGATTTCGGTAGGCGCGCGGCGGCGCTGGTAGACGCTGTTTTCTTTGGCCATGGCAATTGTCTGTTTGTCAGCTGACGGTCAATTGAACTAAGGGTCTTCCCTGAATTGTCGTCCAAACGACAACTTGACGTCAAATGACTGCCTACTATCCACAAAAGTTTCAGTCGCATTGCGATCAATGCACCGTTTTGGAGACAGGTCAGGTCATGCAAACAACGTTTCCCCGTTTGATGCTCAAGCACGCTGCTGAGCGGCCCACGGCGCCCGCACTGCGCGAGAAAGAATATGGCATTTGGCAAACCATCAGTTGGTCGGATTTGGCCCGTGTGGTGCAGTCGGTGGCTTGTGGCTTGCACCAAGCAGGCTTGCAGCGGGGTGAGCACCTGATTGTGGTCGGCTCCAACCGCCCACGGCTTTATGCCACGATGCTGGCTGCCCAGTCGTTGGGCGCGATTCCGGTGCCGCTTTACCAAGACGCCGCTGCGGCCGAATGTGTTTTCCCCATCACCAATGCCGAAGTGCGTTTCGCGGTGGTGGAAGACCAGGAGCAGGTCGACAAGATGCTGGAGGTGCGGGAGCAGTGCCCGCAGCTGACGCACATTTATTACGACAACCCTCGCGGCCTGCGCAAGTACACTGAGGATGGCCTGGGATCGCTTGAAGAGCTGATCGCAGCCGGTGGCGTGTTTGCGCAGCAGCATCCGCAGTTCTTCAAGGAAGAAGTTGAAAAAGCGGCCTACACCGATGTGGCGGCGATGTTCTTCACATCCGGCACCACCGGCAATCCCAAGGGCGTGGTGCACACGCACAGCTCCTTGATCGACCGCGCCGATGCTGGTGCCGAATTTGACAAGCTGACTCACGCCGAAGACGTGCTGGCCTACATGCCGCCTGCCTGGATTGGCCAGAACATCTTCAGCTACGCTCAGTGGCTGGTGTGCGGCTATGTGGTCAACTGCCCCGAGTCGGGTGCCACGGTGACCATCGACCTGAAAGAAATCGGGCCTACCTATTATTTTGCACCGCCCCGCGTGTTCGAGGGCATGCTGACCAGTGTGATGATCCGCATGGAAGATGCGGGCAGTTTCAAACGCAAGTTGTTTCACCATTTCATGGCAGTGGCCAAAAAAGTCGGCCCCAGCCTGATGGATGGCAGCAGCGTTGGCTTGATGGATCGCTTGCAATATGCGCTCGGCAATTTGTTGGTCTATGGCCCTCTGCGTAACAACATGGGTTTCAGCCGGGTGCGCGTGGCATATACCGCTGGCGAAGCCATTGGTCCTGATTTGTTCACTTTCTACCGTTCGATCGGCGTCAACATCAAGCAGTTGTATGGCTCGACCGAAACGGCTGTATTTGTTTGTCTTCAGCCCGACAACGAAGCTCGCGCTGACACCGTTGGCGTGCCTTGCAAGGGTGTTGAGATCAAGGTGGCTGACAACGGTGAGATCATGGTCAAGTCGCCTGGATTACTCAAGGGCTACTACAAAAACCAAAAAGCCACTGACGAGGTGTTGACGGCCGATGGTTGGTACCACACCAGCGATGCGGGCTTCATTGACAGCCAAGGCCACCTGAAGATCATCGACCGCGTCAAAGACGTAGGCCGCATCCAGGGTGGTGCCAACGATGGCGCCATGTTCGCGCCCAAATACGTCGAGAACAAACTCAAGTTCTTCCCGCACATCAAGGAAGTGGTGGCCTACGGCGACCAGCGCGAAAAAGTTTGCGTGATGGTCAACATCGACTTTGACGCCGTGGGCAATTGGGCCGAGCGCCGAAACCTGCCTTATGCCGGTTACACCGATCTGGCGCAAAAGCCCGAGGTGTACCAGCTCATTCAGGAGTGCGTGGAAAAGGTCAACGCCGACTTGGCCGAAGACGCTTTGCTGGCAGGCAGCCAAGTCTCGCGCTTTTTGATTTTGCACAAAGAGCTGGACGCCGACGACGGCGAGTTGACCCGCACCAACAAGGTTCGCCGTGGCTTCATCGCCGACAAGTACAAGCCATTGGTGGATGGCCTGTATGGCGGCAAAACCGAACAGTTCATTGAGACCGTCGTCAAGTTCGAAGACGGCCGCACCGGCAGCGTGAGTGCCACGCTCAAGATTTCCGACGCCAAGACATTCACACCCGTGAAGGCAGCAGCATGACCAAAAAAATCGGCGACGTTATTCTGGACGTCAACAACATCAGTTTGCGCTTTGGCGGCGTGAAGGCGCTGACCGACATCTCTTTCAATGTGCGTGAGCACGAGGTGCGCGCCATCATTGGCCCCAACGGAGCCGGCAAAAGCTCGATGCTTAACTGCATCAACGGTGTGTACACGCCCCAAGAGGGCAGCATCACCTTCCGAGGGCAAAAGTTCGCGCACATGAACAGCCGTCAGGTGGCTGAGATGGGCATTGCCCGTACGTTCCAAAACCTGGCCCTGTTCAAAGGCATGAGCGTGATTGACAACATCATGACCGGCCGCAACCTGCACATCAAGAGCAACCTGTTCATGCAGGCGCTGCGCCTTGGCCCCGCCCAGCGCGAGGAAGAGCAGCACCGCGAGTTTGTCGAGCACATCATCGACTTCCTGGAGATTCAGGCGTTCCGCAAGACTCCGGTGGGCCAGTTGCCTTATGGATTGCAAAAGCGGGTGGACCTGGGCCGTGCGCTGGCGATGGAGCCGCAGGTGCTGTTACTCGATGAGCCAATGGCGGGCATGAACATGGAAGAGAAGCAGGACATGTGCCGCTTCATCCTGGATGTGAACGACGAGTTTGGCACCACCATTGTGCTGATCGAGCACGACATGGGGGTGGTGATGGACATCTCGGATCGTGTGGTCGTGCTGGATTACGGCAAAAAAATCGGCGACGGGACTCCCGAAGAAGTGCGCAACAACGAAGACGTGATCAGTGCCTATTTGGGCACCAGTCACTGAGGAGAAGAGAACATGGCATTTTTCCTGGAAGCTCTTTTTGGCGGTCTGATGGCTGGCATGCTTTACGCGCTGGTGGCGCTTGGTTTTGTTTTGATTTTCAAGGCCTCGGGTGTTTTCAATTTTGCCCAAGGCGCGATGGTGTTATTTGCCGCATTGGCCATGGCCCGTTTTGCCGAATGGGTGCCAGACTGGTTGGGGCTGGAGAACAAGTTCCTGGGCAATTTGGCGGCCTTCATCTTGGCCGCCGCCATCATGTATGTGCTGGCTTGGCTGATCGAACGTCTGGTGCTGCGCCACTTGGTCAACCAGGAAGGCGTGACCTTGCTCATGGCCACGCTGGGCATCACTTACTTTCTGGATGGCTTGGGTCAGACCATCTTTGGCAGTGACATTTACAAAATCGACGTGGGCATGCCCAAGGAACCGGTCTTTTTGTTGGACTCGGTTTTCCCCGGAGGCGTCTTGATCAACCTGGAGGACGTGTATGCAGCCTGCATCGCGGCTTTGTTGGTGGTGGTGTTGTCGCTGTTTTTCCAGAAGACCGGCACCGGTCGCGCCTTGCGTGCAGTGGCCGATGACCACCAGGCGGCTCAGTCGATCGGCATTCCGCTCAACCGCATCTGGGTGATTGTGTGGTTTGTGGCCGGCATCACGGCCTTGGTCGCCGGCATCATCTGGGGCTCCAAAATGGGCGTGCAGTTTTCCTTGACGACTGTGGCGCTGCGTGCCTTGCCCGTCATCATTTTGGGTGGCTTGACTTCGGTGCCGGGCGCCATCATCGGCGGCCTGATCATTGGTGTGGGTGAGAAACTGTCTGAGGTTTACCTGGGACCCTATGTGGGCGGAGGTATCGAAATCTGGTTTGCCTACGTTCTGGCACTGGTGTTCTTGCTGTTCCGTCCGCAAGGCCTGTTCGGCGAAAAGATCATCGACCGCGTGTAAGGAGAGGAAAACATGTTTTACAGAGAAAACGGTCAGTTCAAGACCTCTTACCGCAGCGATCAGCAAATTTTTGCAATCGCGCAAGACCGTTGGGCCATCCTGGCGCTCATCGCCTTCGCATTCATCGGTGTGCCTTTCCTGGTCGATGAGTACATGTTCCGCGCCATCCTGATCCCGTTCCTGATTCTGGCAATGGCCGCTTTAGGGGTGAATATTCTGGTGGGGTATTGCGGTCAGATTTCGCTCGGCTCAGGGGCCTTCATGGCGGTGGGGGCTTACATGGCCTACAACACCTATGTGCGCATCGAGGGCATGCCCCTGATCGTGGCCTTGTTGGCAGGCGGTTTCTTTGCCACTTTGGTGGGGATGTTCTTCGGCATTCCCAGCTTGCGCGTCAAGGGTCTTTATCTGGCAGTGGCTACGCTGGCGGCCCAGTTCTTTTGCGATTGGGCCTTCTTGCGGGTCGGCTGGTTCACCAACAACAACCCATCCGGTTCGGTTTCGGTGTCCAACTTGAGTCTGTTTGGCTGGACCATCAACTCGCCATTGGAAAAGTACCTCTTCTGCCTGGCCTTTCTGGTTGTGTTCGGTTTGTTGGCCAAAAACCTGGTTCGCTCGGCCATTGGCCGTGAATGGATGGCCATTCGCGACATGGATGTGGCCGCTTCGGTCATCGGCATCCGTCCCATGTATGCCAAGCTCAGCGCGTTCGCGGTCAGCTCCTTCATCATTGGCGTGGCAGGTGGCCTTTGGGGCTTTGTGCACCTCGGCTCCTGGGAACCCGCGGCTTTCTCGATTGATCGCTCTTTCCAGTTGCTGTTCATGGTCATCATCGGCGGCATGGGCTCCATCATGGGCAGCTTTTTTGGCGCGGCCTTCATCGTGATCTTGCCGATTTTCCTCAATCAATTCTTGCCTTGGTTGGGGGGCTTGGTGGGGGTCACGATTTCCACAGCCCTGGTTTCCCACGCCGAATTCATGATCTTTGGCGCGCTGATTGTCTGGTTCCTGATTGTTGAGCCACATGGCCTGGCCAAGTTGTGGTCGGTAGCCAAACAAAAGCTGCGTCTGTGGCCTTTCCCTCATTGATTTTCATTGCGATTTTTCCCCAAGTGCTTCCACCTTTTTTTACAGGAGACAAACCATGAAGCTTCGTCAACTCGTCCTTGCTACCACTGTGGCAGCTGCTGGTCTTGCCAGCGCGCTGGTCAGTACTGTCGCAACCGCTCAAACCAAAGAGCAATTTTTCCCCGTGTTGGTTTACCGCACAGGCGCTTATGCGCCCAACGGCGTTCCGTTTGCCAACGGCTACGTCGATTACCTCAAGTTGGTCAATGCGCGCGGTGGTATCAACGGCGTCAAGGTCAGTTTTGAAGAGTGCGAAACCGGCTACGCCACCGACCGTGGTGTGGAGTGCTATGAGCGTCTGAAAGGCAAAAACGGCGGCGCCACAGTATTCCAGCCCTTGTCTACCGGCATCACATTTGCCTTGACCGAAAAGGCCCCCATTGACAAGATTCCACTGATCACTGCGGGTTATGGCCGGAGCGAATCGGCTGACGGTCGTGTGTTCAAGTGGAACTTCCCATTGGCAGGCACTTACTGGGTGGCCGGTGACGTGATCATCCAAGACATCGCCAAGCGTGCGGGTGGTTTTGACAAACTCAAGGGCAAACACATCGCCTTGGTTTACCACGACAGCCCCTTCGGCAAGGAAGCCATCCCGATCCTCCAAGAGCGCGCTGCCATGCACGGCTACAAGCTGAGCCTGTTGCCTGTGACCCACCCCGGTGTGGAGCAAAAGTCGACCTGGCTGCAAATTCGCCGTGATCGTCCTGACTACGTCGTCAACTGGGGCTGGGGTGTGATGAACTCCACCTTGCTCAAGGAAGCGCAAGCCACCGGCTATCCCCGTGAAAACATCTGGGGCGTCTGGTGGGCGGGTGCCGAGCCTGATGTGAAAGACATCGGCATGGGTGCCAAGGGCTACAACGCCATCACCATGCAGCACGGCACCGAAAAGGGCTCTGCGATCGTGAAGGAAGTGCTGGACAAGTTGCACGCCAAAGGTCAGGGCACAGGTCCTCGTGACGAAGTGGGTGAAGTGCTGTACATGCGCGGTTTGTTCAGCGCCATGTTTGCGGTGGAAGGCGTGCGCCAAGCCCAAGAGAAGTACGGCAAAGGCAAGGTCATGACCGGCGAGCAAGCGCGCTGGGGCTATGAAAACCTGAACCTGACGCAAGCCAAGTTGGATGCATTGGGATTCAAGGGCGTGTTGCGTCCCGTTTCCACCTCCTGCGCTGACCACATGGGTGCCAACTGGGCGCGCATCCACACATGGAACGGCAGCAAGTGGGAGTTCTCCAGCGACTGGTACCAGGCCGATGAACAAATCATCAAGCCCATGGTGAAAGCCGCTGCGGACAAGTACGCTGCAGAAAAGAAGCTGACACGTCGCACACCGGCCGACTGCCAGTCTTGATCTGAAGACGCAAACCCCACCGTGCCAACGGTGGGGCGGTGGCTGCAGGACTGCAAGGGCCGACAGCCACCAAATGAAAACCTCGAAAGCCTGGCGATCGGTGTTTTCATTTGGGCGAACCCTAGAAATTGAAACAGGCAAAGACCATGAGCGAGAAAAACATTGTTCTGAACGTCAACGGCATTGAAGTCATTTACAACCACGTGATTCTGGTGCTCAAGGGCGTGTCCTTGCAGGTGCCCGAGCAAGGCATCGTGGCGCTGCTCGGCGGCAATGGCGCGGGCAAGACCACCACGCTGCGCGCGATCTCCAACCTGCTCAAGGGCGAGCGAGGCGAAGTCACCAAGG
>JAIYCB010000050.1 GCA_027488215.1 Comamonadaceae bacterium | reverse complement strand
CGGTCGATTTCGATGGCAGCCTTCTTCAGGCCGTTGGCGAACTGGCTGTAGGTCAGACCGCATTCACGCGCAGCGGCGTTGATACGGGCAATCCACAACTGACGGAACACACGCTTTTTGGTACGACGATCACGGTAGGCGTATTGGCCAGCCTTCATCACCGCCTGTTTGGCGATTCGGAAGACATTACCGCGGCGACCGCGGAAACCTTTTGCAAGGGCCAAAACTTTCTTGTGACGGGCACGTGCCGTTACACCACGTTTAACGCGAGGCATATTTTTCTCCTAGTTCGTCAGTGATTACAGGCCAGCCATGGGCAGCATCTGAGCGATGTGACCCATATTGGTCTCATGCACTGCCACTGCACCGCGAAGGTGGCGTTTGTTCTTGGTGGTCTTCTTGGTCAGGATGTGACGCTTGAAGGCTTGACCGCGCTTAACGGTTCCACCTGGACGAACACGGAAGCGCTTTTTAGCACTGCTTTTGGTCTTCATCTTGGGCATTTCAATGCTCCTTTGTTTGTGCTCGTGAGGCGTCTGCAAAAAATTTGCAGCCTTGTTGGCCCCGAGCCACTTTTAACAAAAGCCGCCCGAGAGCAGCTTTTGACTCAACCAGCCCGAGGGCCAGTCAAATTCTTTTCAAGCTGATTCAGCAGAGGCAGAAGCCTCTGCAGTCTTTCCACCCACGGCTGGTTTTTTACGACCAGGCGCAATCATCATGATCATCTGGCGACCTTCCAACTTGGGAAACTGCTCCACAACGATCGAGTCAGCCAGTTCATCTCTGATGCGATTGAGAAGATCCAATCCCAGTTCCTGATGCGTGATTTCACGACCCCGGAAACGCAAGGTGATCTTGCACTTGTCGCCGTCATTCAAAAATCGACGGATGTTGCGCATTTTGATGTTGTAGTCACCGTCGTCCGTACCCGGACGAAATTTGACTTCCTTGATGTCAATGACCGTTTGCTTGGCTTTGGCTTCCGCCGCACGCTTTTGCTCTTGGTACTTGAACTTGCCGTAGTCCATCAAGCGGCACACAGGCGGATTGGCAGTGGCGGCAATTTCAACCAAGTCCACATCCATTTCACCCGCAAGGCGCAAAGCCTCAGCCAAGGACAAGATGCCCATGGGCTCATTCTCAGGGCCGGAAACACGGACTTCTGGGGCCATGATTTCACGGTTCAAACGGTGTTTACGTTCTTCGCGTTGGCGACGATCACGAAATTCGGTAGCGATGACTCAATCCTTTACGGAACAAAACTGCAACATGCAGCCCAACCCTCTTTGTGCCCACGGGCCAAAGCTTGTGGCGATATTCACCTTCAGGCTTTAGAAGCAATGTCGGCAGCAATGAGTTCAATGAACGCATCGATCGACATCACACCGAGGTCTTTGTTGCCTCGGGCGCGCACTGCGACGGTACCTGCTGCCTTTTCCTTGTCACCCGCGACAAGAATATAAGGCAGCTTTTGCAACGAATGCTCGCGTATTTTATACGTGATTTTCTCGTTACGCAGGTCCAAATCGACCCTAAGGCCTTGATTTGACACCGATTTTTGCAATTTTGCTGCGATTTCGCGACAGTAATCGGCCTGCGCATCGGTGATGTTGAGCACCGACACCTGCAGCGGGGCCAGCCAAGTGGGCAAGGCGCCGGCATGCTGCTCGACCAAAATACCGATGAAACGCTCCATGCTGCCCACAATGGCACGGTGCAAGATCACGGGACGTTGACGCGAGCCGTCTTCGGCTGTGTATTCAGCATCCAACCGCTCGGACAGGTTGAAGTCGACCTGAATCGTTCCGCACTGCCATTCACGGCCGATGGCGTCTTTGAGGGTGTATTCGATCTTAGGGCCATAAAAAGCGCCATCACCCTCTGAGATCACAAAATCGCAACCCGAATCGCGCAAGCTGTCCATCAAGGCTTTTTCTGCCTTGTCCCACAATTCGTCTGAACCAATACGGGCCGCCGGGCGAGTGGACACCTTGTAAAGGATGTCGGTGAACCCAAAATCAGCATAGACCTTTTTGAGCACTTTGGTGAAGGTGTCGCACTCAGGGAGGATCTGGTCTTCAGTACAAAAAATGTGGCCATCGTCTTGCGTGAAGCCACGCACACGCATGATGCCGTGCAAGCCGCCCGAAGGCTCGTTGCGATGGCACTGCCCAAATTCGCCATAACGCAAAGGCAGGTCGCGGTAACTCTTGATGCCTTGCTTGAAGATCAGGATGTGGCCTGGGCAGTTCATCGGCTTGAGCGCATAGTCGCGCTTTTCCGACTCGGTCGTGAACATGTTGTCGCGGTACTTGTCCCAGTGACCGGTTTTTTCCCACAGGCTCTTGTCGATGATCTGCGGGCCTTTGACCTCTTGATAGCCATTGTCGCGGTAGACCTGGCGCATGTACTGCTCAATGGTCTGCCAAACTGTCCAGCCCTTGGGGTGCCAAAATACCAAACCCGGGGCGTGTTCATCGATGTGGAAAAGGTCCAGCTCTCGGCCCAGTTTGCGATGGTCGCGCTTTTCGGCCTCTTCGAGACGGGTCAGGTAAAGCTGAAGGTCTTCTTTGCTGGCCCAGGCAGTGCCGTACACCCGTTGGAGCATCTCGTTTTTGCTGTCACCACGCCAATAAGCACCTGCCACCTTCATGAGTTTGAAGTGTTTGAGTTTGCCGGTACTGGGCACGTGCGGGCCTCGGCAAAGATCTTCGAAATCACCTTCACGGTAGAGGCTAACAACCTCGCCGGGCGGAATGGCTCCAATGATCTCTGCCTTGTAATGCTCACCCAGACCTTTGAAATAAGCGACGGCCTCATCACGAGGCAAGACCCGACGGATCACTGGCTCATCTTTGGCTGCCAACTCGGCCATGCGCTTTTCGATCGCCACGAGGTCCTCTGGCGTCAGGGCTCTTGGGCAGGAGAAGTCATAATAAAACCCGTTGTCAATCACGGGCCCAATGGTGACTTGAACATCCGGATAAAGGCTTTTAACGGCATAAGCCAGCAAATGTGCTGTCGAATGGCGAATGAGGTCCAAACCTTCAGGGTCCTTGGAGGTGATGATGGACAAGCTGGCGTTTTGGTCAATGCGGTAACTGGTGTCCACCAATTGACCGTCCACTCGACCAGCTAAAGCGGCTTTGGCCAGACCTGAACCGATAGAGGTTGCCACCTCGTAAACTGTGATGGGTCCAGGAAACTCTCGGATCGAGCCATCGGGAAGCGTGATTGTGAACATGGGTGTAAAGATCAAGCGCACTCAGCGAACACGCTGCAAGAAAAAACAACTCCTGATTTTCACACAATTAGTCATTGACGCGGTGCAGACCAAGCCACTCAACATTTCATTTGATTTTTGGTCATATTCATGACACTGTGCAAGTGATGTTGTCAGTGAAATGAGAGGATGCTTGGTTTAAGATAGTGGTCTTCTTTTTCATCCTGTAAAAAAGCACCATGATGACAACGCCTTCAGAACGCTCCCGAATCATTTATACCTTGACCGATGAGGCACCCTTACTGGCGACCGCGGCTTTTTTGCCGGTGATTTCCAGCTTCACCAAGCCCGCCGGTATTGACGTACAGACCAGCGACATTTCATTGGCTGGACGCATCTTGGGCGAATTCTCTGACCTGCTCCCGCCTGAGCAGCGCATGCCCAACCACTTGGCCGAACTGGGCAAGCTCACGCTCAGCCCCAAGGCCAACATCATCAAGTTGCCCAACATCAGTGCTTCGGTGGGCCAACTGACAGCCGCCATCAAAGAACTGCAGGCCAATGGCTACGCTTTGCCCGACTACCCCGATGCACCTAAAAACGAAGAAGAAAAAGCCATCAAAGCGCGTTACGGCAAATGCATCGGCTCGGCTGTGAACCCTGTTCTGCGCGAAGGCAACTCTGACCGCCGCGCACCCAAAGCCGTCAAAGAATTTGCCCGGAAAAACCCCCACAGCATGGCCGAGTGGAGTCAAGCCTCGCGCTCGCACGTCTCGCACATGCACGCTGGTGACTTCTACCACGGCGAAAAATCCATGACCTTGGATCGCCCACGCGAAGTGAAGATGGAGCTCATCACCAAGAGCGGCAAAACCATCGTCTTGAAACCCAAAGTCCCCTTGCTCGACCGTGAAGTCATCGACAGCATGTTCATGAGCAAAAAGGCGCTACTGGAGTTTTACGAAAAAGAAATCGAAGACGCGCACAAGACCGGCGTCATGTTCTCGCTGCACGTCAAAGCCACGATGATGAAAGTCTCACACCCCATCGTGTTTGGTCACTGCGTCAAAATCTTTTACAAAGAGGCTTTCGCCAAGCATGGCGCCTTGTTCAAGGAACTGGGCGTGAACGTGAATAACGGCATGGCAGATCTGTACAGCAAGATCACGTCATTGCCCCAATCCAAACAAGACGAAATCAAGCGCGATCTGCATGCCTGTCACGAAGGCCGCCCAGAACTGGCCATGGTGGACTCGGCCAAGGGCATCACCAACTTCCACTCGCCAAACGATGTGATTGTGGATGCTTCCATGCCCGCCATGATCCGCAACGGGGGCAAGATGTGGGGGGCCGATGGTCGCCTGAAAGACGTCAAGGCTGTGATGCCCGAATCGACTTTCGCTCGCATCTATCAGGAGATGATCAACTTCTGCAAATGGCACGGCGCCTTCGACCCCAAGACGATGGGCACAGTGCCCAACGTGGGTCTGATGGCACAACAAGCCGAAGAATACGGCTCGCACGACAAAACCTTTGAAATCCAAGAAGACGGCGTGGCCAACATCACCGACATCAACACCGGTGAAGTGCTGCTGAGCCAAAACGTGGAAGAAGGCGATATCTGGCGCATGTGCCAGGTCAAAGACGCCGCGATCCGCGATTGGGTCAAGCTGGCCGTCACGCGTGCTCGCAACTCGGGCATGCCCGTGGTGTTCTGGCTTGACCAATACCGCCCCCATGAGGCACAGCTCATCACTAAGGTCAAGATGTACCTGCACGAACACAATACGGCAGGCCTGGAAATCCAGATCATGAGCCAGGTACGCGCCATGCGTTACACCCTGGAGCGCGTTGTACGCGGCTTTGACACCATCAGCGCTACCGGCAACATCCTGCGCGACTATCTGACCGACCTGTTCCCCATCATGGAACTGGGCACCTCGGCCAAGATGCTGTCCATCGTGCCATTAATGGCTGGTGGCGGTATGTACGAAACCGGTGCCGGTGGTTCCGCGCCCAAGCACGTGCAGCAGCTGGTCGAAGAAAACCACTTGCGCTGGGACTCGCTGGGTGAATTCCTGGCTTTGGCCGTGTCTCTGGAAGACCTGGGTCTGAAGACCGGCAACAAAAAAGCTGCTGTTCTGGCCAAAACCTTGGACTCGGCGACCGGCAAACTCTTGGACAACAACAAGAACCCATCGCCCAAAACCGGTCAACTCGACAACCGCGGCAGCCAGTTCTACTTGGCCATGTACTGGGCCCAAGAACTCGCTGCGCAAACCGAAGACACCGAATTAGCCAAACAGTTTGAGCCCTTGGCGAAAACGCTGACCGCCCAAGAAAAAGCCATCGTGGCCGAATTCGCCGCGGTGCAAGGCAAGCCCGTGGACATTGGTGGTTACTACTTCCCCTCACCTGAGAAGCTGCAAACCGTGATGTGCCCGAGCAAAACCTTCAACGAAGCGCTCAAGGCCATTTGAGGCAGACCACAGCGCTCCGGTCAACCGGAGCGCCCAACGAAAAAGCCACCGCAAGGTGGCTTTTTCGTGAGGGCTGCGCAGCCTACCCGAAGGCAGGCCACAGCCTGATCAGTGGAACTGCTCTTCTTCGGTCGAACCAGTCAAAGCCTTTACGGAAGACGAACCGCCTTGGATCACCGTCGTTACGTCGTCGAAGTAGCCAGCTCCGACTTCTTGCTGGTGCGACACGAAGGTGTAGCCCTTGTCTCGGGCTGCGAACTCAGGCTCTTGCACCATTTCTGTGTAGTGCTTCATGCCTTCGCCGCGAGCGTAAGCGTGGGCGAACTTGAATGTGTTGTACCAGTTGATGTGGATACCGGCCAGGGTGATGAACTGGTACTTGTAGCCCAGGGCTGACAGGTCCTCTTGGAACGAGGCGATCTGGCTGTCATTGAGATTTTTCTTCCAGTTGAAAGAAGGTGAGCAGTTGTAAGACAACAGCTTGCCAGGGCATGCAGCATGAACGGCTTGGGCGAATTCGCGGGCAAAGCCGATGTCTGGCACGCCGGTTTCGCACCACACCAAGTCAGCATATGGCGCGTAGGCCACGCCGCGGCTGATGGCTTGCTCCAAACCGTTCTTGACGCGGTAGAAGCCTTCTTGGGTACGCTCGCCCGTCAAGAAAGGTTTGTCGTTGGCGTCGTGATCGGACGTGATCAAGTTGGCCGCTTCGGCATCGGTGCGGGCCAACACGATGGTAGAGGTGCCCATGACGTCGGCGGCGAAACGTGCAGAGATCAACTTTTCACAAGCCTCCTGGGTTGGGACCAACACTTTGCCGCCCATGTGGCCACATTTCTTCACAGCAGCCAATTGGTCTTCAAAGTGCACGCCCGCAGCGCCGGAGGCGATCATGTTTTTCATCAGTTCGAAAGCGTTCAACACGCCACCGAAACCAGCTTCAGCATCGGCCACGATGGGCAAGAAGTAGTCGATGAATTCCTTGTCACCAGGGTTGATGCCACGGCTCCACTGAATTTCGTCGGCGCGTTTGAAGGTGTTGTTGATGCGACGAACCATGGCGGGCACTGAGTCGTAGGCGTAGAGCGACTGGTCGGGGTACATGGTCTCGGAGGTGTTGCCGTCCGCAGCGACTTGCCAGCCCGACAGGTACACGGCTTCAAGACCGGCTTTGGCTTGTTGCATGGCTTGACCTGCACTGATGGCACCAAAAGAATTGACATAGCCTTTTTTGGCACCACCGTTGACTTTTTCCCAGAGCTTTTCTGCCCCACGCTTGGCCAGCGTGTGCTCAATGGGCATGCTGCCACGCAGACGCACGACGTCTGCTGCGGAATAACCGCGCTTGACGCCTTTCCAGCGCGGGTTGGTCGCCCAGTCTTTTTCTAGCGCTGAGATTTGCTGTTCACGGCTGAGTTGTTGGGTGATGTCGGCTGGCATGGAAAACTCCTGTGGTTAAGTTGAAATCAAGCGACGATTGCAGCGTTGTCTGCCTTGTCGTTGTCATCATCTTAACTCTTATATAAGACCAAAAAAATATCTTATATCTTATAGAAGACTAATATTTATTTGTTTAAAATCAATAACTTAGGTGAGTAATTTTTCAATATGAAAATTTAATTCATTGATCGAAAAAAAACAAATCGAATCCGATGACGTATTTTTTGTAATATGAAAATGAAATACAGTCCATGAAATATTCAACAAAGAAGGCGAAAAACAAGCACTTGACCGTCACTGATCAAAGAAGAGGCGAACCGTACTCCACCAAGTTGCGTCGCCCTCATGCCATTGACTCAATGCTGGACCGCCTGATCATTGAATGTTTGATCAGCAGGAACGAAAAAACCGCCGCCACATGCTCCCCAATTCCGAAAATGAGAGCAGTGCATAGCTTCCTTTCAGATCCATCAGATGGCGTAAAACAGGCTCGAAGTAAGTTAACAAGACCAAGAAAAGCTCAACAACGAGGGTAAATCAGCAACAACACCTAGATAAAAATGATTTTTCTGCTTGGAAAGTGCCACTTTCTCCATTAGCATTCCTCTGGCTGTAAACACATCGTTTCTCAGCGGCGAACCAACTTCCGACCAAAGGAATTTCATCATGGCAACTGCGAAAAAAACCCCGGCCAAAAAAGCTGCAGCACCCGCAAAAAAAGCAGCACCGGCAACCAAGGCCGCTCCCGCCAAAAAAGCGGCAGCTCCAGCTAAAAAAGCAGCTACTCCTGCAAAGAAGGTGGCTGCCAAAGCACCCGCCAAAAAGGCAGCTCCTGCTACCAAGCGCACACCCAACCCCGCGTTCATGAAAGCACTGACCCCCAGTGCCGCTCTGGCTGCCGTGGTCGGTGCCACACCTCTGCCACGCACCGAAGTGGTCAGCAAAATGTGGGTGTACATCAAGAAGCACAAGCTGCAAGACAGCGTGAACCGTCGCGCCATCAATGCCGACGATAAACTCAAGGCTGTGTTTGGCAAGCCTCAGGTCACCATGTTCGAAATGGCTGGCCTCATCGGCAAGCACCTGAAGTAATTCAGTGGCTTTTTCCAAAAAACCCGCTTCGGCGGGTTTTTTTATGTTCATGCAAAGATGAATGCCCGGGCTTGTTGTTGCACTGGGTAGTGCATTGCATCACTGGTTCACTCAAGCGGCTTCTTGGCGGGCTAAAGCAGCCTGGGTGATGGCACTGAGGGTGCCGCGTGTGGTGATCACTTCAGGGTCGAGCATGATTTCAATCAGTGTGCCTTGCTCACGCGCCAGTGCATCGCGCAGGGCGGTTTCAAATCCTTGGGTTTGCGCGATGCGCACGCCCACATAACCATAAGCCGCAGCCAAAGCCGCAAAGTCGGGGTTTTGCAGCTTCGAGCCCGTCACATGGTCCGGGTATTCACGCTCCTGGTGCATGCGGATGGTGCCGTACATGCCATTGTTCAGCAGGACAATGATGCTTTTACCCCCATGCTGCACAGCCGTGGCCAACTCTTGGCCGTTCATTAAAAAGTCGCCGTCACCTGCGATGGTAAAGGCCGCACGGCCCGTCAATAAATTGGCCGCAATGCCGGCAGGCACGCCATAACCCATGGCACCCACAGTGGGGGCCAACTGGGTTTTGTGGCCTTTGCCCAAGCCATGGTGCATGTAAAAACGATGCATCCAGCTGGCAAAGTTACCAGCACCATTGGTCAGCACTGCATCAGCAGGTAAATATTTTTGCAGTGTGGCCACAATCGCGGGCATATCGATGTCGCCAGGCAAGGCCTGTGGCTTGAGGTTGTCCAGGTAGTCGTTGTGCGCTGCTTTGGTCCAATCGGCCCAAGGCAGCTCTGTAGGGGCGCTCAAGACTTCAAGGCTACGGGCGGCCGCATTCATGGTGGCATGGATGGCCAAATCGGCTTGGTAAACACGATTGAGCTCTTCGGCACTGGCATGGATGTGCACAAGCTTCTGGCGGGTTTTGGGCGCTTGCAGCAAGGTGTAGCCCCCGGTGGTCATTTCACCCAGACGCGGTCCGATGGCCACAATCAGGTCGGCTTCGCGCACGCGCTGCGCCAGTGCGGGGCCAATCCCGATACCCACGTCCCCGGCGTATAAGGGGTGGTGGTTGTCAAACGTATCCTGAAAACGGAATGCATTGGTCACCGGCAGCTGCCAGTTTTCAGCAAACCGCTGCAAGGCTTGCGCCGACTGAGGCGTCCAGCCACCACCGCCCGCAATCACCAAAGGCTGACGCGCAGCCAGCAGCATGTCACGCAGCGTGCGCAATGAACCCGGGTCGCTCCAGGCCTGAACCGGCTCCACGCGCCCCAGGGCCTGGGCCTTGACGGGTCGGGTCAGCATGTCTTCGGGAAGCACCAACACCACCGGGCCGGGTCGACCGTTCATGGCGGTGGCAAAAGCGCGGGCCACATACTCGGGCAGGCGCTCCGGATCGTCCACGCGTTCTACCCTCTTGGCCATGCCTTTGGTCGATGGACCAAAGAAATGGGTGTAATCCATTTCCTGGAATGCTTCGCGATCTCGCGTGTCGCTGGCCACATCACCCACGAACAGAACCATGGGCGTGGAGTCTTGAAATGCGGTGTGCACGCCAATTGAAGCATTCGTGGCACCTGGGCCCCGCGTGACGAAACAGATGCCCGGTCTTCCTGTGAGCTTGCCTTGAGCCTCGGCCATGAAGGCAGCACCGCCCTCTTGTCGACAGATCACAAAAGTGAGTTTGTCGCGGTACAGGTGAAAGCCATCCAGCACCGCCAGATAGCTCTCTCCGGGCACCCCGAAAGCATGGGTAACGCCTTGGGCCAAGAGGCATTCAACGAGCAGGTGGCCAGCAATTTTTGAAGTCATGCTCTATTGTGCCCAATGCCATTGCGTCCGTGTGTCACAGCGGCGCTTGCAGGCTTGCACATCTGTGAACATCGGCACACATCAGCTTGCATTGCCGATGACCTGGAAATCGAACTGGCCGGGGTGGCGCACAGGATCGACCGACACCTCAATGGTGCACTTGGGTGGAAAACGTCCTTCCAGCAAAAGTTTGGACAAGGGATTTTCCAAGCGCTGCTGAATCGCCCGCTTCAGAGGACGCGCACCGAAAACGGGATCAAAACCCACCTTGGCCAACTCGGACAGGGCAGCAGCGTTGACCTGCAAAGTCAGGTCCATTCGGGCCAGACGGGTTTGCAGCACCTGCAACTGGATCTCAGCAATCGCGGCGATGTGCTGGGCATCCAAACCATGGAAGACCACGGTCTCGTCAATACGATTCAAGAACTCGGGGCGGAAATGGGTTTTGAGCTCGTCCCACACCGCGTCCTTGATGTCTTCGGCGGGTTGGCCCACCATGGACTGGATCAGGTGCGAACCCAGATTGGAGGTCATCACGATCACCGTGTTTTTGAAGTCCACGGTGCGGCCCTGGCCATCGGTCAAGCGACCATCGTCCAAGACCTGCAGCAAGATGTTGAACACATCGGGGTGGGCTTTTTCCACCTCATCGAGCAGCAGCACACTGTAGGGTTTGCGACGCACGGCCTCGGTCAGGTAGCCGCCCTCTTCATACCCAACATAGCCGGGTGGCGCACCGATCAGGCGGGCCACCGAGTGCTTTTCCATGAACTCGCTCATGTCCATGCGGATCAAGTGCTCCTCGCTGTCAAACAAAAAGCCAGCCAGTGCTTTGCAAAGTTCGGTTTTACCGACGCCCGTTGGGCCCAAAAACAGGAAAGAGCCCGTTGGACGGTTCGGATCGGACAGACCCGAGCGCGAGCGGCGAATGGCGTTGGCAACCGCCGCAATGGCTTCGTCTTGGCCCACCACGCGCTGGTGCAGTTTGTCTTCCATTTGGAGAAGTTTTTCACGCTCACCCTGCATCATTTTGGACACCGGGATGCCGGTGGCGCGCGACACGACTTCGGCAATTTCTTCGGCCCCCACCTGCGTGCGCAGCAATCGGTGCACCGGTTTTTCGCCGGGTGCGGCTTCCTTGGCCTGGACCTCCTTCAGAGTTTTTTCCAGCGCAGGCAGCTTGCCGTACTGCAACTCTGCCACCTTGTTGAAATCGCCCTTGCGCGTCAGCTCCTCGATTTGTTGTTTGAGCTGGTCGATTTGCTCGCGCACCTGCTGGCCGCCTTGAGCTTGCGATTTTTCTGACCGCCAGATTTCTTCCAGATCGGCCGCTTCTTTTTTCAGTTTGTCGATCTCTTCTTCGATCAAAGCAAAGCGTTTTTGCGAAGCCTCGTCGCTTTCTTTGCGGACAGCCTCCCGCTCGATCTGCAGTTGAATCAGACGGCGGTCGAGCTTGTCCATCACTTCAGGTTTGGAGTCGATCTCAATCTTGATCTTGGCTGCGGCCTCGTCAATCAAGTCAATGGCTTTGTCAGGCAGAAATCGGTCGGTGATGTAACGGTGGCTCAGCTCAGCGGCAGCCACGATGGCCGGGTCGGTGATGTCCACGCCGTGGTGAATTTCGTACTTTTCTTGCAAGCCGCGCAAGATGGCGATGGTAGCCTCCACCGTGGGTTCGTTGACCAGAATTTTCTGGAAACGGCGCTCCAGGGCTGCGTCTTTTTCGATGTACTTGCGGTACTCATCCAAAGTGGTCGCACCCACACAGTGCAACTCACCGCGAGCCAGCGCGGGTTTGAGCATGTTGCCCGCGTCCATCGCACCTTCGGCCTTGCCAGCACCCACCATGGTGTGCAGCTCATCGATGAACACAATGGTTTGACCTTCATCTTTGGCCAATTCACTGAGCACGGTTTTCAGACGCTCTTCAAAATCCCCACGGAACTTGGCACCGGCCAGCAACGCAGCCATATCCAGCGACAAGACGCGCTTGCCCTTGAGCGAATCAGGCACCTCGCCCGCCACAATGCGCTGGGCCAAGCCCTCGACAATCGCGGTCTTGCCCACACCCGGCTCTCCGATCAGCACCGGATTGTTTTTGGTGCGGCGCTGCAAGACCTGGATGGCGCGGCGAATTTCGTCGTCCCGGCCAATCACCGGATCCAACTTGCCGATGCGGGCACGCTCGGTCAGGTCGATGCAATACTTTTTGAGCGCCTCGCGCTGGCCCTCTGCCTCGGCGCTGTTCACGTTTTGCCCACCACGCACAGCATCGATGGCAGTCTCCAAATTTTTGCGGTTCAAGCCATGCTCTTTGGCGATGCGCCCAGCCTCTGACTTGCTCTCAGTCAAAGCGAGCAAAAACAGCTCACCGGCGATGAAAGCGTCTCCGCGCTTGATGGATTCCTTTTCAGCGGCCTGCAACAGTTTGACCATGTCAGGTCCGACCTGCACCTGGTCTTGTCCGGTTACTTGCGGCAAATGGGAAACGGCCGCTTCGGCAGCCAGCACCAATGCGGGAACCTGAACGCCCGCACGCAACAAAATGGCTTTGGGGCCGTCTTCCTGCTTGAGCATGGTGACCAGCACATGCTGAGGTTCGATGTAAGCATGGTCCTTGCCAAGAGCCAGCGACTGGGCGTCAGACAAGGCTTCCTGGAACTTGGTGGTGAGTTTGTCAATTCGCATGTATAGATCTCCAATGCTAGGCAACTTGTGCTGAAAGTGGCATTTTCAAGGGCCTCCCTGGGGCAGGCTATTGCCTAAAATCAACGCATGAACATTCATCAACTGTCTGTGCACCACGATGAGCGGCAAGACCGCTTGTTGCTGCGCCTGAACACCCAGGACCAGCAGGAGTTTCGATTCTGGCTCACACGGCGCATGACGCTGCGATTGATGCCCGTCATCGAAAAATCGGCCGTTCGCTTGGAAGCCGCGCAACCTGGCGTGGCGGCCACCGATGCGCCATCGCAACATTTGCTGACCGAGCTCAAACGCGATGCATTTTTGAAAAAGGCCGACTTTGCCACCCCTTTCGACAACCGCGCCACACAATGGCCACTGGGCGCTGACCCTCTGCTCATCACCGATGCCCATTTGAGCATCAAGCCAGACGGTGCTTTGGAAATTTCATTCGAAGACAAGTCAGACCCTGAAAATGCCCGCTCATGTCAACTGAACCTGCAAGTCAGTCTGGTGCACGGCATGGTGCACCTCATCCAGCAAGCCATCGAGAAAGCCGAATGGGGCAACTTGGGCAGCTTTACCAAAGTGACCGACACTGACCCTGTGACGCCACCCGAGCCGCCTCGCTACGCCCACTGAAGCTGGCCACGGATGGCCCCAGCCGAAACTCAGGCGTTGTGAGCCTGGATGCCCCAACGTGCCAAAGCCGCATCGTCGGACACGCGGGCATCCACCCAATGCGCCCCCTCTGGGGTTTGCTCTTTCTTCCAAAACGGCGCCTGCGTCTTCAGGTAATCCATTAAAAATTCACAAGCTTTGAAGCTTTCGCCCCGGTGCGCAGAGGTCACCGCCACCAGTACGATCTGGTCTGCAGGCAGCAAGCGCCCCACGCGGTGCACCACACGCGCCGCATAGAAGTCAAAGCGCCGATGTGCTTCGTCGATCATGGCCTCGATCGATTTTTCGGTCATCCCCGGGTAGTGCTCCAGCTCCATGGCCTGCACTTCATCCATCGCCTGACCGGTCAGTGCCCTGGTGTCGCGCACCGTTCCCACAAAGCTGCACACCGCGCCAACCCGCAAGTCATGACCTCGTAAGGCAGCTAACTCGGAGGACACGTCAAAGTCGTGCGTCTGGATGCTGACTCTGGGCATCATCGCGTCAACCTCCGGTCACGGGTGGAAAAAAGCCGACCTCGCAGCCCTCTGTCAGGGCGGCGTTGCCCTGCACCATGAGTTGATTCAGGGCCATACGCACCGGACGGTCTGGGGACAGACAAGAGCGGTAGTGCTCCCCCCGCGCCATCAACTCGGTTCGCAAAGCGGCCACATCGGCCGTCTGGGTCTCCACGGTCTCATGCGACAAACCAATGCTTTCACGCAGCGAAGCGAAATAGCGAACCTGCACTTTCATCCCAAGCACTCCGAAAAAGGCCAAAAATCGACCAGTTGACCGGGCTCAATCGTCTGCCCACCGGGGTTGTCCACCACCCCATCAGCCCAAACCATCGAGGTCAATACCCCAGAGCTTTGGTTCGGAAAAAGGTCCAGCCCACCTTGCGGATTGCGGCGAACGCGCAAGAATTCGCGGCGCTTGTCGGCCTTGGGCCACGCAAAGTGAGCTGGCAAGCGTTGGGTGCGGGGCGCAGCCGCAACCATGCCTTGCAGCTGGCAGAGTAAAGGCCTGACCAGGAGCAAAAAGGTCATGTAACTGGACACCGGGTTGCCCGGCAAACCTACAAAATGGGCGACGCCCTCGGCGGTCTGCCGCCGCACCTGGCCATAGGCAAAGGGTTTGCCCGGCTTCATGGCGATTTGCCACAGGTTCAGCTCACCCAAAGACTGCACCGCCGGTTTGACGTGGTCTTCTTCGCCCACCGACACCCCGCCGCTGGTCAGGATCAGGTCATGGTGATCGGCAGCGGTTTTAAGCGCGGCAACCGTGGCCTCGCGCCGGTCGGGCACGATGCCCAAATCGCTCACCTCGCAACCCATGCGGTGCAACAAGGTGCGCAGGAAAAAGCGGTTGGAGTTGTAAATGCTGCCCGGGGGCATGTCCTGCGGGGCCACATCGCCCGGCATGACCAGCTCGTCGCCCGTCGAAAACAAAGCCACCCGCGGACGGCGCAAAACAGGCAGTTGCGCCAGACCCAGGCTCGCGGCCAGCCCAAGCTCGGCAGGCCGCAGCTTTTGACCACGGTGCAATGCCGTCTGTCCCTGGCGGATATCTTCGCCACTGCGGCGAATCCATTGTCCGGGTTCGGGCACCACTGAAAAGCGCACGGCATCGGGCGCTTCGGGCAAAGGCTCGGCTTGCTCCTGCATGACGATGGCATCCGCACCTTCGGGCACGGGGGCCCCTGTGAAGATGCGGGCGGTTTGCCCGGCTTGCAAGGGTTGCCCGGAGTGTCCGGCGGCGATGCGCTGGGTCACGCGAAGTGCAACGCCGGGCTGCAACAAGTCTGCACGGCGCACCGCATAGCCATCCATCGAGGAATTGTCGAAAGCAGGCACCTGCAAGGCAGAAACCAGGTCTTCGGCCAACACCCGCCCATCGGCATCGAAGGTGGCCACCGACTCAGCGTCAGTCAAGGGGTTGATGCGAGCGAGCAACGCCTGCAGCGCGTCGTCCAACGACATCAAAGGGGCGCGTGGGGCGGTGCTCATGGGCTGTCAGTCGCAGTGCTGCTGGATGTAGCCTTTGACCAAAGCCACATCGGCTTGCATGACCTGCACCCGCTTAGGCAGGGCTTCGATGCCTTCAAACTGTGGTGGGCGCTCAGGCTGTCGACCCAAAGCTTCCACGATGGTGGCCGCGAACTTGATGGGCAAAGCGGTTTCGAGCACGATCATGGGCACCTGCGGATTCAGATGCTCTTTGGCCACCTTCACGCCGTCGGCGGTGTGGGTGTCGATCATGACGCCGTTAGTGGCAAAGACCTGTTGGATTGTTTTCAGGCGGTCGGCATGGGTGCTGCGGCCGCTGTCAAAACCATAGGTGGTGGTGGCTTGGGCAAAGCGTGGATCGCCCGATAAATCGAAGAAACCTTGGCGGCTCAAACCTTCGCCAAAGATGGCTTTGGTTTGAGCTGCATCACGGCCCAGCAGGTCGAACACAAAGCGCTCGAAGTTGCTGGCTTTGGAGATGTCCATCGAGGGGCTGGACGTTTCGTGCGTGTCGGCCGTGCCACGCACGCGGTAAACGCCGGTGCGGAAAAACTCGTCGAGCACATCGTTTTCGTTGGTGGCCACGACCAAGCGGTCAACCGGCAAGCCCATCATGCGCGCCACATGGCCTGCGCAGACGTTGCCAAAGTTGCCGCTTGGCACCGTGAAACTGACCTTTTGCGCATTGTTTTGGGTGGCCTGGAAGTAACCGGCAAAGTAATACACCACCTGGGCCAGCAAACGCGCCCAGTTGATGGAATTCACCGTGCCAATTTTGTATTTTCGCTTGAAATCCAGATCATTGGAGACCGCTTTGACGATGTCCTGGCAGTCGTCGAACACGCCTTCGATGGCGATGTTGTGGATGTTCTCGTCGAGCAGGCTGAACATCTGCGCTTGCTGAAACGGACTCATGCGCCCGTTCGGGCTGGTCATGAAGACGCGCACGCCTTTTTTGCCGCGCATGGCGTATTCGGCTGCACTGCCCGTGTCGCCAGAAGTGGCTCCCAAAATGTTCAGCGCTTCGCCGCGCCGTGCCAGTTCGTACTCGAACAAGTTGCCCAGCAACTGCATGGCCATGTCTTTGAAGGCCAACGTGGGGCCATTGGACAAAGCCTCCAGGTACATCGCTGGCTGGGCTTGACCCGCCGCCTGCAAAGGTTTGAGCGGGACGATTTCTTTGGTGCCGAAAATTTCAGGGGTGTAGGTCTTGCGGCACAAAGCCTGCAAGTCTTCGCGAGGAATGTCATCGATGTAGAGCGACAACACCTCAAAAGCCAAAGCCGCATAGCCTTGGCTTTGCCAGACTTCGCGCAAGCGGGTCAGCGCCGAAGTGTCGATCTTGGGGTAACTTTCGGGCAAATACAAGCCGCCATCAGGGGCCAGGCCTTCGAGAAGAATTTCACAAAATTGTTTGCGGTCAGCGTGACCGCGGGTCGACAGGTAGCGCATCAGTTCAACTCTTCCTTGCGAATGCGCACGATGGGTGCCATCACGGTCGGCAGGGCTTGCATTTGGGCCAACACCTCATTCAGGGTGCCTTCGCGCGTGTCGTGGGTCAAGATGATCACGTCTGTCTGGTTTTCACCGGCCTGGCTCACCTGATCGGCCTCGCGCTGCAGGACAGCGTCGATGCTGATGTCGGCCTGAGCCAACAAGCCAGTCAGCCTCGCAAGCACACCCGCTTGGTCGGCCACGCGCAAGCGCAGGTAATAGCTGGTCACCACCTCGGACATCGGCAACACGGTCAAGTTGCTCATGGACCCCGGCTGGAAGGCCAGGTGTGGCACACGGTTCAGGGGGTCGGCGGTGTGCAAACGGGTGATGTCCACCAAATCGGCGATTACAGCGCTGGCGGTGGGCTCGGAGCCTGCGCCTTTTCCGTAATACAAAGTGGTGCCCACGGCATCGCCTTGCACCATGACAGCGTTCATGGCGCCTTCGACGTTGGCAATCAGGCGCTGGGTCGGCACCAAGCTGGGGTGCACGCGCAACTCAATGCCTTGCGCGGTGCGCTTGGTGATGCCGAGCAGCTTGATCCGGTAGCCCAGTTGCTCAGCGTACTTGATATCGGCCGCGCCCAGTTTCGTGATGCCCTCGACATAAGCCTTGTCAAACTGCACAGGAATACCAAATGCGATCGCGCTCATCAGGGTCACTTTGTGAGCCGCATCGACGCCTTCGATATCAAAGGTCGGGTCAGACTCGGCATAACCCAGGCGCTGGGCTTCTTTCAGCACATCGCCAAAGTCCAAACCCTTGTCGCGCATCTCGGACAAGATGAAATTGGTGGTACCGTTGATGATGCCCGCCACCCACTGGATGCTGTTGGCGGTCAGGCCTTCGCGCAGCGCCTTGATGATTGGGATGCCTCCGGCCACGGCGGCTTCAAAAGCCACCATCACGCCTTTGGCTTGGGCCGCTGCAAAAATTTCAGTGCCATGGACAGCCAGCAAGGCCTTGTTGGCGGTGACCACATGTTTGCCTGCGGCAATGGCTTCCATCACCAACGCTTTGGCGATGCCATAGCCGCCGATCAATTCGATCACGATGTCGATCTCGGGGTTGGCAATCACCGCACGGGCATCGGCCACCACCTGAACGCCCTCGCCCACCAATGACTTTGCACGCGCCACATCCAGATCGGCGACCATGCTGATTTCAATGCCACGACCTGCACGGCGTTGGATTTCTTCCTGATTGCGTTGGAGCACGTTGAACGTGCCGCTGCCCACAGTTCCAATGCCCAACAGGCCCACTTTGATCGGTTTCATTCACTTCTCTTTAACGTTGCACCCGGCCAAACCGGGCATTTCTTGAAAAAATCAGGCCACGAGCTTGTCGGTGCCAAAGCGCTTGCGTGCGCCTTCCAAAAATCGTGCGATACGGGCAATGGCCTCGCGCAAGTCATCTTCATGGGGTAAAAACACGATGCGGAAATGATCGGCATCGGGCCAATTGAAGCCCGTGCCCTGGACCAGCATGACTTTGGTTTCTTCCAGCAACTGCAAAAAGAAATCTTGGTCATCCTGCACCGGGTAAATCTGGGTATCCAACTTGGGGAACATGTACAGAGCTGCACGCGGTTTGACGCAGCTGACGCCAGGTATGGCTGTGATCAGTTGGTGCGCCAAGTCGCGCTGCTTGCGCAAGCGCCCCCCCTCGCCCACCAATTCGTTGATGCTCTGATGCCCACCCAGAGCCGTCTGGATGGCCCACTGACCTGGGACGTTAGCGCACAATCGCATGTTGGAGAGCATATTCAGGCCCTCGATGTAATCGCGAGCTCTCTTTTTATCGCCAGAAATCACCATCCAGCCAGCACGGTAACCACACGACCGATAGCTTTTGGACAAAGAGTTGAAGGTCAGCGTGAGCACATCCTGCGACAAAGTGGCCAGCGGCGTGTGCTTGATGCCGTCGTACAAGACCTTGTCGTAGACCTCATCAGCAAAGATCACCAGACCATGTTCACGAGCAATGTCAACAATGCCCTTGAGCAACTCATCGGCATACAAAGCACCCGTGGGGTTGTTGGGGTTGATGACCACAATGCCTTTGGTGCGCGGAGTCACTTTGGCTCGGATATCGTCCAAATTGGGCATCCATCCATTGGCTTCATCACATCTGTAGTGCACGGGCGTACCACCCGATAAACTGGCCGCCGCCGTCCACAGAGGGTAATCGGGCGATGGCAACAGCAACTCATCACCATCATCAAGCAAGCCGTTGGTGGCCATCACAATCAATTCGCTGGCCCCATTACCCAGGTAAATATCGTCCAGCGTGACGCCCAAAATGCCTTGTTTCTGGGTCTCGTGCATCACTGCCTTGCGTGCAGCAAAAATGCCTTTGCTGTCCGAGTAACCCGCCGAATTGGGCAGGTTGCGGATCATGTCCTGTTGAATTTCTTCAGGGGCATCAAAACCAAAAACCGCCAGGTTGCCGATGTTCAACTTGATGATCTTATGGCCGTCCTCTTCCATCTGACGCGCTCGATCCATGATGGGGCCTCGAATGTCATAACAAACGTTGGCAAGCTTGGCAGATTTCTGAATGGGCTTCAAAGTGCCTCCGAAGGCAGTGTGGATGAGGGAAAACCTATAATTTGACCACAATTCGCGTGCTCTACCTGCGCAATTTCAAGAGCTTTGCCTCTAAATGCGCTTTCTCCACTTTTGCCGCCCCATGAAACTCCAGCCTGATAAATCCAATGCCCCAACCATCAACGCTTATGACCGGGCCTGGATCGAAGTCAATGGCGTGCGGCATGGTCACTCCTTGTCTGTAACCAGCTTGCCCAATGTGCCACCAGCAGCCTGGGCCAAAGGCCATTTCGACGCACTTGACGTGAGCGATTTCAGCCCATGGGCCAACAGCGGCGCTGAACTCGTTTTATTTGGCAGCGGTCAAAAACTGCGTTTTGCCAAGCCACAATGGGTCAAGGACTTGATCGTGTGTGGCATAGGAGTAGAAACCATGGACACCGCTGCGGCATGTCGAACCTACAACATACTGGCAAGCGAAGGCCGCAAAGTGGTCGCCTTGCTTTTGATGGAGTCCTAAAGAATGCATTATTGCGACGAATTCTTCGGCCTTGCCGTCGATTCAATGCAAGCCTTTGTTCCGAGTAAAATAGATGGTTATCGAGGCCTGCGGCCTCTAGCGCAATTGGCACCAGACTTTGGTGGCACCCGCTCAACCAGTCAAGCGAGATTAAGTTTCATGGCGATCGTTTTGAACAAACCCCTCCCCGAATTTGAAGCCAACGCGACCAGCGGTTTGAAAGTTTCGAACATCTCCCACACCGGCCAAACCGTGGTTTTGTTTTTCTACCCCAAAGACAACACACCCGGTTGCACCACTGAAGCCATGCAGTTCCGCGACAAATACAAAGATTTCGTCAAAGCCGGCGCCTTGGTGCTGGGTGTTTCCCGAGACAACATGAAATCGCATGATGATTTCAAAGCCAAACTGGAACTGCCTTTTGAGTTGATCGCTGATACCGAAGAAAAAATGTGCCACATGTTTGGCGTGGTTAAAAACAAGATCATGTATGGCAAAAAAGTCAAGGGCATTGAGCGCAGCACCTTCTTGATCGGGCCCGATGGCACCCTCAAACAAGAGTGGCGCGGCCTCAAAGTACCAGGTCATGTCGAGGAAGTACTCCAAGCAGTGAAGGACTTGAAGAAAGCCACTGCAGTGGCGTGACACCACCGACGCAAGTTGTCACAGCGCTCGTGCATAATGAATTCATGACGCTGAAAGACAGCCCCGCAACACCTCATCCATCAAGCCGCCTGGGTCACCTGGCGGCTTTTTGTTTTCTAGCGTCCGATTTTTCCAAAAACCTAGAGGCCTTCGTTCATGCCATTGCCCCCCGCTCCCACTCATCGCGCCAGCCGCTTAACCTCCAAAGCCTTTGAAGCTCTCGAGACGCAAAACCAAGAACCCGCCGTGGTGCAAATTGAAAAGAAACGAACATTGACGAAAGAGACCCCAATCACCAGCACAGTCAAAATCCAGGCCCGAGCACGCAAAAATGAAGGCTTGGAATTGGTACCAACGACTGAAAAGGCTGCCCTGACCAATGCTGGCGTCAGCCATTCTCATGAGTCGCAAGTCAAATTGCCCCCCCACTTTGGCGAATCTGCCAGCAGACTGAGCAAACCTACACCGTCCAGAGCAAAACGCCGCAGTGGTCAGCGCAAACTGTTTGTTCTCGATACCAATGTGCTCATGCACGACCCCATGAGTTTGTTCCGGTTTGAAGAACATGATGTCTTTTTGCCGATGATCGTGCTGGAAGAGCTCGACGGCCACAAAAAAGGCATGACCGAAGTGGCCCGAAATGCGCGTCAAGCCAGCCGTTCACTGGACAGCCTCGCCTCTGCACAAGGTGCCGATTTGGGCAAGGGCTCTGCCTTGAACGCAACCGGCTACAACGATGCCATGGGGCAATTGTTTTTCCAGACCCAGGCCCTTGATCTGAGCCTGCCTCTGGCGCTGCCCCAGGGCAAGGCCGACAACCAAATCTTGGGTGTCGTCAAGGCACTCGGACAATTGCATGCGCCACGAGATGTGGTGCTGGTATCCAAAGACATCAACATGCGCGTCAAGGCCCGTGCACTGGGTCTGCAGGCTGAGGACTACCAGAACGACAAGACACTGGAAGATGGTGACCTGCTGTACCCGGGCTCGATGGCTTTGCCCTCTGATTTTTGGCTCAAGAATGGGAAAACGGTTGAAAGCTGGCAGCAAGGCACCCATACCTTCTATCGCATCAGCGGCCCGATCGTGCCGAGCCTGTTCATGAACCAGTTTGTCTATTTCGAGGCTCCCGGAGAGCCGAGTTTGTATGCGCGGGTGACCGAAATCCGTGGCAAGACAGCGGTACTGCGTACCCTGAAGGACTTCAACCACCAAAAGAATGCCGTTTGGGGGGTGACGACTCGCAACCGCGAACAAAACTTCGCGATGAACCTGCTGACAGACCCGGACGTTGACTTTGTCACACTGGCCGGCACGGCGGGCTCTGGCAAAACCCTGATGGCGCTGGCCGCTGGCCTGACCCAGGTTCTGGATGACCGCCGTTATACGGAAATCATCATGACCCGCGCCACCGTCAGCGTAGGCGAAGACATCGGTTTTTTACCTGGGACCGAAGAAGAAAAAATGGGCCCATGGATGGGTGCACTGGACGACAACCTCGAATTCCTGGCCAAAGGCGACGGAGGAAATGCCGGTGAATGGGGCCGCGCAGCAACCAACGAACTGATCAAGAGCCGCATCAAGATCAAAAGCATGAACTTCATGCGCGGGCGCACCTTCATGAACAAGTACGTCATCATCGACGAAGCACAAAATTTAACGCCCAAGCAGATGAAAACCTTGATCACGCGGGCAGGACCAGGCACCAAGATCATCTGCATGGGCAACCTGGCCCAGATCGACACGCCCTACCTGACCGAAGGCTCTTCGGGCCTGACTTACGCGGTTGACCGCTTCAAAGGCTGGGCGCACGGAGGCCACATCACCCTGGCACGCGGCGAACGCTCCCGTTTGGCCGACTTTGCGAGTGAGGCTCTTTGAGAAGCACCCGGCGATCAAGCACATCAGGCCTCAGTAATCGTCACTGAGGCCTGAGGCCATGCTTTCAAATCGGGTCAGGTTCTTCAAGAATGTTAATCGGATTGCGCCTGTAGGGCCGTTACGCTGCTTGCCGATGATGATTTCGGCTACGCCAGGATCTTTGGAATCCTTGTTGTAGTAGTCGTCGCGGTAAATGAACATGATGATGTCAGCATCCTGCTCAATCGCACCGGATTCACGCAGGTCGCTCATCATGGGCCGTTTGTCGGTACGCTGCTCGACGCTTCGGTTGAGCTGAGACAAAGCAATCACCGGGCACTGCAACTCTTTGGCCAGCATTTTCAGTCCCCTGGAAATCTCGCCCAGTTCAGTGGCCCGATTGTCGCCTCCTGAGCCGGCAGAGCCACTCATCAGCTGCAAATAGTCCACCACAATGAGCCCGAGCTTGCCGCATTGACGTGCCAGTCTCCTGGCATTTGCCCGCAATTCCGAAGGTGTTAGACCCGGCGTTTCATCAATGTGCAGAGATACTGTGCGCAATTTTTCAATGGCTTCAGTCAAACGCGGCCATTCGTCATCACTGAGCTTCCCCGTACGCAGTCGCCCTTGATCAATACGGCCAATCGAACCAACAACACGCACCGCCAGTTGCGATGCCCCCATCTCCATAGAGAACACCGCCACAGGCAACCCCTCATTCAGCGCCACATGCTCGGCGATGTTGATGGCAAAAGCAGTTTTTCCCATGGAGGGTCGAGCAGCCAGCACAACCATATCCCCAGGCTGCAAACCCGAGGTCATACGGTCCAAATCGTAGAAACCTGTGGGCACCCCGGTGATGTCGTTGGGGTTGTTGGCCATCTCCTGAACGCGATCAAGCAATTCAACGACAAGGGTATCCATGGACTGAAAACCCTGCTTCATGCGCGAGCCTTCTTCACCGATGTTGAAGATTTTTTGCTCGGCCTCATCCAAAATTCGATCAATCGCCTTGCCTTGGGGGTTAAAGGCGTTGGTGGCGATTTCATCACTGGCGGACACCAGCTTGCGCAAGATAGAGCGCTCTCGAACAATTTCGGCGTAGCGGCGTATATTGCTCGCACTGGGTACATATTGCGCCAAAGAATTCAGGTAGCTCAAGCCACCCGTTTCTTCTGCCTTCCCCTGGTTCTGCAACTGCTCGCTCACGGTGATGACATCTGCCGGTTTTGAGACGTTGATCAAAGCACCAATGGCTGCATAAATCAGCTGATGCTCGTGACGATAGAAGTCGTTGTCGACCAGCAAATCCCCAACTCGGTCCCAAGCTCCGTTGTCCAGCAACAGGCCGCCCAAGACACTGGACTCGGCCTCTATCGAATGCGGCGGCACACGCAACTTTGCAACCTGGCTGTCGAGCGAAAGGTCGGTAGGGAGCGAGTTCAAGACGGGAGCAAAAACGGCTGACATGGGATTTAGACCTCAAAAGTCCATGGTAGTCGGAAAAACGAAGCCGACTTGGGATAAATCTGTGGATAAGTTCTGTGCATTCGGTGTTCAGCACTGTACAAGTGTGAAAACAGCGATCCAAAAGAAAAAAGCCGCCGGGCGCTAGGCCAGGCGGCTATTCAAAAAGAAGCGGAAATCAGGCTGTTTCGCCGTAAACCGTCACGGTCACATCCACGACCACATCGGTGTGCAACGCCACCGACACGGTGGAATCACTCACAACCTTGATAGGGCCATGGGGCATGCGGATCTGCGACTTGAGCAGCTTGAAGCCTTGCTTGTTCAGCTCTTCGGCGATGTCGTGGTTGGTCACAGAGCCAAACAAACGGCCATCAACGCCAGCTTTTTGCGACAGCTTGAGCACCAAGCCCGACAGCTTCTCGCCTTGGGCTTGAGCTTCAGCCAATTTGGCGGCAGCAGCTTTTTCGAGCTCAACACGTCGGGCTTCGAACTCGGCCTTGTTCGCTTCGGTGGCACGGCGTGCACGGCCTTGGGGGATCAGGAAATTGCGAGCGTAACCGTCCTTGACTTTGACGATATCGCCCAGGTTACCCAGGTTCACAACCTTTTCGAGCAGGATAATTTGCATGGTTGTTCTCCTTAGACTTTGTGCTGGTCGGTGTAAGGCAACATGGCCAAAAAGCGTGCGCGCTTGATGGCTGTGTTGAGCTGACGCTGGAAAATGGCACGGGTGCCAGTCAGGCGCGCTGGGATGATCTTGCCGTTTTCGGCGATGAAGTCACGCAAGGTGTCAACATCTTTATAGTCGATTTCTTCGACGCCAGTGACTGTGAAGCGGCAAAAACGCTTGCGCTTGAACAGCAGTGACTGGGTATTGCGCTTGGGGCGCTTGTCTTTGTTGAATTTTTTGAACGTGGCCATGGGGCCTCCTGAAATTAATCTTGCTGAAACTCTTGAATGTGCAACACGACACTTTTGCCTTGTCGAGGGGTGGCCAAAAAGCCTTGAAACGACCAGAAACTGCCTACCTCTTGCTTGGCCAGTCTTTCGGCCATTGAACCAATGGCCAAGGCTCGAAGCTTCAACTGGACTTTGCGCATTTGCCCTGCCTCATGTACTTCAGAGGCATGCTCCAGAATCAAATCCAGAGCGGGCAAACCGGCGGGTGAGTATCGCAAAGCTGCTCGCTCGGCAATACAGGCTTTCAGTTCGGTACGGTTCACTCCTCAACAGGTCAGTATCAGGCGGCGAATTCGGCTTGTTGGGACTTGCGGGCTTCTTCGCGCTCGACAGTCTTCATCATGGACGAAGGGCCTGTCTCGGCTTTTTTCTTGAGCACCGTCAAGTGACGCAGCACGGCATCGTTGAACTTGAAGGCGTGCTCGAGTTCAGCCATGACCGCTTGGTCGGCTTCAATGTTGACGCACAGGTAGTGGGCTTTACCCAGCTTGTTGATCTGGTATGCCAGTTGACGGCGGCCCCAGTCTTCTACACGGTGGATGCTGCCACCACCGGCAGTGATCATGCCTTTGTAGCGCTCCAGCATGGCTGGAACTTGCTCAGACTGATCGGGATGGATCAGCAAAATGATTTCGTAATGACGCATTGAGACTCCTTGAGGTTAAACCATTTGGTTGGAACAGCTGCCCCCAGCGTCTGACGGGGTGCAGCAAGGCGAAACCAATAATTATAGCCTGAACATCACAACCCGGGATAATTGTTGGACGGCTGCGCCTTTGAGGATTGTGAACGCAGGTTGTTGCCTATCAGGCGCTCTGGAATGAGCCAAGTGGCAAGCACCATGACCGCAAAACCCACAGGAACCCCAAATACGCCCGCGGACAATGGCTGTATGCCCCACCACAGGCCGCCATATGAATCAAGCTCCCAAAATTGTCGAAAACCAGGGGCATTGAACACCATATAAAAAATGGTCACTCCCAGACCAGACAGCATGCCCAACACCACCGCTGGACGATGCGCCCTTTGCCAGGCCATGCCAAGCACCATACCCGGAAAGAAGGCCGAGGCGGCCAGCGAAAAAGAGGCCGAGACCAACGCCAGGATTTCTGCTGGTTTGAAAGCTGCCACCACCGCCGCCAACATGGCCACGGCCAGCAAAGCGAACTTAGACAGGATCACCCGCCCCTCAGAGGACTTGGGGCCTGTAACGCCGTTGGGCCGCATGTCTCGCACCAAAGCATTGCTGATGGTCAAGAGCAAGCCATCGGCAGTCGACAGAGCAGCGGCCAGTCCCCCTGCCGCCACCAAGCCCGACACCACAAAAGGCATACCGCCCAACTCGGGCGTGGCCAACATGATCATGTCCGCCCCGAGCTTGAGCTCACCCAATTGCAAAATACCGTCCCCGTTGACATCCGAAAATGACAGCAAGGCTGAATCCAGCCTGGCCCATTGCGCCATCCAGCTGGGCAAATCCGCAAAACTGCTGCCTACCAGCGTATTGAGCACTTCAAACTTCACCAGCACAGCCAATGCAGGCACGCTCAAGTAAATAAGGCCAATGAAAAACAGGGACCAAGCCACGGAGCTGCGCGTTTCAGCCACCGAAGGCGATGTGTAGAAACGGGTCAACAAATGCGGCAGTCCCGCAGTGCCAACCATCAGGCAAAACACCAAAGCCAAGAAATTCAAGCGAGACTCGCTGAAAAGTTTCTCCTGGGCAAGTCCGGCATCGGGCTCACCGATGAAAGCTTGCGTGTGTGGTGGCATGCCACCCAGAGCTCGCGCACGCTCCAAATTGTCGTGCATGGCACGCGTCCACAACTCGCGGGCGACAGAAGCCTCGTGCGGCACGGCCAGCAATTCACGGCGCACCTGGGCAATCGCTGCGAAGTCGGCCCCCTGCGATTTGAGCAAGCGAATTTTCTCTTCCAATTCCTGGCGTAACTCGACCATGGCCGCGTCTACGTCCTGCAAGCGCGATGCGTAGAGTTTGGCCCGTTGTGCGTATTCGCGGCGCACCTCCAGCTCGGCAGGGTCGTCCATCAGACGCTTCTCGATACTGGCAATGGCCGACAACTGGGCACCATAGGCCGATGGAGCCACAGGGTTGCCCAATTGTTTGTAGGCCAACCAGGAAACCGGAATCAGGAAGGCCAGCAGCAACATGATGTACTGCGCCACCTGGGTCCAAGTGATCGCCCGCATCCCCCCCAAAAAAGAGCACAACAGAACACCGCCTAGACCCAACAAAATCCCAATTTCGAACTGCACACCGGTCAAACGCGAAGCGATCAGGCCAATACCGTAAATTTGGGCCACCACATAGGTGAATGAACACAGCACCGATGCCAATGCAGCAATCAACCGGGGCCAGCGACCGCCATATCTCTGATCGAAATAATCGGGCAAGGTATACAAGCGCATGGCACGCAACTGAGGGGCAATCAAAAGAGCCACCAGGCAAAATCCCCCAGTCCAGCCCATGACATAGGCAAGACCGCCAGGCTGGTTGCCCGTGCCTGAAAAACCCTGCAGGTAGAGCGCCCCTGCCAAACTGATGAAAGAAGCTGCGCTCATCCAGTCTGCAGCGGTCGCCATGCCGTTGTACATGGCTGGAATGCGTCGGCCAGCCACATAGTACTCGTCCTCATCTGTGGTTCTGCCAGCGATTCCGATCAACGCATAAATCATCACCGTGCTGAACAGAAAGATGGGGCCGATCAGGTTACGAGACAGGCCCGAGCGCTCTGCCCAAGCCATAACCCCGATCAAACCCAGCAGAAAAACCACATAAATCAGAACATTGCGGTGCAATCGCCAACGGTAAGCCGAAGACATGGCGACATTGGCGGGTTGACTCATCACCTTGTCCTGATCAAATGGAGACCGCAGGCTCAGCGCCCCAGAGCAGTCCAGGTTTCGATCACGGTATCCGGGTTCAGCGAGATCGAGCTGATGCCCTGGTCCATCAACCAATGCGCGAAATCGGGGTGATCGGAGGGCCCCTGCCCACAGATGCCAATGTATTTGTCCTTGGACAAACAAGCCTGGATGGCCTGCGAAATCAGAGCCATCACGGCCGGGTCGCGTTCATCAAAATCAGCAGCCAGCAGTTCCATGCCTGAGTCACGGTCCAGACCCAAGGTCAATTGGGTCAAGTCGTTCGAGCCAATCGAAAACCCATCGAAGAATTCCAGAAACTGCGCAGCCAAGATGGCGTTGCTTGGCACTTCGCACATCATGATGAGCTTGAGATCATGTTCCCCACGGCGCAGCCCTTGACTGGCCAATAGTTTGGTGACCTTTTCAGCCTGGCCCAAGGTGCGCACAAAGGGCACCATGATCTGCACGTTGGTCAGCCCCATTTCGCCACGCACCCGCTTGAGGGCTTCGCACTCCATGGCAAATGCCTCGCCGAAATCTTCGCTGATGTAACGCGCAGCCCCACGGAAACCGAGCATCGGGTTTTCTTCTTCCGGCTCATAGCGACTGCCGCCAATCAGCTTGCGGTATTCGTTGCTCTTGAAGTCGGACAATCGCACAATGACCGGCTTGGGCCAGAAGGCAGCAGCGATGCTGGCTACGCCTTCGGCCACCTTGTCGACGTAAAAAGCGCGGGGGGATGCGTGTCCACGGGCCACCGATTCAACGGCTTTTTTAAGGTCGGTATCGATGGCGGGGTAATCCAGAATAGCCTTGGGATGCACACCAATGTTGTTGTTGATGATGAACTCCAAGCGGGCCAACCCCACACCGGCATTGGGCAGCTGGGCAAAATCAAAGGCCAACTGGGGATTGCCCACATTCATCATGATTTTGGTCTTGATTTCAGGCAGTACACCGCGCTGGATCTCGCTGACCTCGGTTTCAAGCAAGCCGTCGTAAACGTAGCCAGTATCCCCCTCGGCACAACTGACGGTGACCAAAGTGCCCTCAGCCAATTGCTCGGTGGCATTGCCGCAGCCCACCACGGCAGGAATGCCCAACTCCCGGGCGATAATGGCGGCGTGGCAGGTGCGCCCGCCGCGGTTGGTCACGATGGCGCTGGCGCGCTTCATCACCGGCTCCCAGTTTGGATCAGTCATGTCGGTCACCAGCACATCACCGGGCTGGACTTCGTCCATCTCACTGATGTGATGCACCAAGCGCACCGGACCGGTGCCGATCTTTTGGCCAATCGCCCTGCCCTCGGACAAGACGTTGCTTTTGCCCTTGAGCTTGTACCGCAGCTCGGGCGTGCCCTTGGCTTGGCTTTTCACGGTTTCAGGTCGGGCTTGCAGGATGTAAAGCAAACCATCGATGCCGTCCTTGCCCCACTCGATGTCCATGGGCCGACCGTAATGCTGCTCGATGACCACCGCGTAGCGTGCCAATTGTTCGATCTCGTCATCGGTCAGGCTGTAGCGATTGCGAAGTTCAGTGGGCACGTCGGTGGTTTTGACCAACTTGCCTGAAGCAGCTTTTTCCTGGGACGTGGCAAACACCATCTCGATCAACTTGGAGCCCAGATTGCGGCGAATCACACTGCGCTTGCCTGCGGCCAGCATCGGCTTGTGGACATAAAATTCGTCGGGGTTGACCGCACCCTGCACCACCGTTTCACCCAAGCCGTAGCTGGAGGTGATGAACACCACATCCTCGAAGCCCGACTCGGTGTCGATGGTGAACATGACGCCGGCCGCACCCAAATCGGAGCGCACCATTCGCTGCACACCCGCCGACAAGGCCACGTCAGCGTGGGCAAAACCCTTGTGCACGCGGTAACTGATGGCACGGTCGTTGTACAAAGATGCAAACACCTCTTTCATCTTATGCAGCACATCGTCGATGCCCACCACGTTCAAGAATGTTTCTTGTTGACCCGCGAATGAAGCGTCCGGCAAGTCTTCCGCCGTTGCCGAAGAGCGCACCGCAAAGGAAGCCTCGAGATTGCTGCCCTGAAGACGCTGAAATTCTTCACGTATGGCTTGCTCCAGAGCCGCTGGAAAAGGCTGGGCTTCGACCATGGCGCGGATTTCGGCACCCGCAGCGGCCAAGGCTCGAACATCCTCGGTGTCTAAAGCGTCCAAACGGGCGTTGATGCGCTCGGTCAGGCCGCCAAACGCCAGAAACTGGCGGAAAGCGTGTGCAGTAGTGGCAAAGCCTGTGGGCACCCGAACGCCCGAAGGCAATTGGGAAATCATTTCTCCCAAGCTGGCGTTTTTGCCTCCAACCGACTCAACGTCGGTCATACGCAATAACTCAAAGGGAACGACCAGGGCGGTCTCACTGAAAAGATCAGACATGCAAAGCTCCAAAGTTAAAACTCGGCTCCATGGTGAAGGTCAGGGTTGTGTTGTTCTTTGAATAGAACCCCGAGCGGACAGCTGTGGATAATTGATTGATTTTAGGGGTCATGTTGACCCCGGCCATTGAAATAAATGACAAGCATGCCAAAACGCACTGTATTTTTTGTATCTGACGGCACAGGCATCACGGCTGAAACTTTCGGCAACGCCATCCTGGCCCAGTTCGACATGAAGTCACGCCATGTTCGATTGCCATTCACAGACACCATCGACAAAGCACACCAAGCGGTGCGGCAGATCAACCACACCGCCGACACGGAAGGCACCAAACCCATTGTGTTCACCACCCTGGTGAACATGGATGTGCTGAAAGTGCTTCAAGAACATTGCCAGGGCATGCTGCTCGACATGTTCGGTACATTCGTCAATCCACTGGAAGCCGAGCTCGGTATCAAGTCGCACCACCGGGTGGGGCGTTTTTCAGATGTGAGCAAAAGCAAGGAATACCACGACCGGATCGAAGCCATCAACTTTTCTCTGGCGCATGACGATGGGCAATCCAACCGAGATCTGGAATCGGCCGATGTGATTTTGGTGGGCGTGAGTCGCAGCGGCAAAACCCCGACCAGCCTCTATCTGGCCATGCAGCACGGCCTGAAGGCGGCAAACTACCCTTTGATTCCGGAAGATTTTGAGCGCAAACAACTGCCACCCGCCCTGGTGCCGCACCGCAAAAAAATCTTTGGCCTGAGCATCCACCCGGACCGACTTGCCGAAATCCGGGCCGAACGCAGGCCCAACTCCCGGTATGCCAGCCTCGAAAACTGCCGCATGGAAGTCTTGGAGGCCGAGGCCATGATGCGGCGCTCGGGCATTCGGTGGCTATCGACCACCACCAAATCGATCGAAGAGATCGCCACCACCATCCTGCAGGAAATCAAGCCGGATCGGCTGATTTACTGAGGCGGCACATCAAGCCAAGGTGGCGGCGATGCGCTCAGCGCATGCTCTCGCCTGATCTGCGTCACGCGCCTCCACCATGACACGCACCAAGGGCTCGGTACCACTGGCGCGAATCAAAACCCGACCGGAATCGCGCAGTTCGGTCTCGACCGCCTGTTTCGCAGTCCACAAAGGGGCATGTGCTAGCCAATCAAATCCGGGGGTCAAGCGCACATTGATCAAGGTTTGCGGAAAGAGTTGGACACCTTCGAGCAGCTGGGCCATGGTCTGTCCGCTGCCAACACAGGCTTGTAGCACCTGCAAGGCACTGATGAGACCATCACCCGTGGTGTGTTTGTCCAAGGCCAACAAGTGGCCCGAGCCTTCACCACCGAGCAACCAGCCTTTGTCATGCAAGACCTCCAACACGTAGCGGTCTCCCACTTGGGCACGTACAAATTGAACGCCTCGCCGCTTGAGGGCTAGCTCCACCGCCAAATTGGTCATTAAAGTACCCACCGCACCGGGCACGGACTCGTCGCGGGCCAAGCGGTCAGCGACCATCAGGTACAACAATTCGTCGCCATTGAACAAGCGACCCGTTGCATCCACCAACTGCAGACGGTCGGCATCACCATCCAACGCAACACCGTAATCAGCCCGCTGGTCCTTGACCGCCTGCACCAGCGCATCGGGGTGGGTCGCACCCACCCCCTTGTTGATGTTCAGGCCATCGGGGGCACAACCGATAGCGATCACCTCGGCCCCCAATTCATGAAAAACCTTGGGTGCGATCTGATAAGCCGCCCCGTGGGCTGCATCCACCACGATCTTCAGCCCTTTGAGGGTCAGATCGTTGGAGAAAGTGCTCTTGCAAAACTCAATGTACCGGCCCGCCGCATCAGCGAGACGGCGGGTCTTACCCAAAGCAGCCGAATCCACCCACACAGGGTCATCCAGCAGCATGGACTCCACTGTTTCCTCCCAAGCGTCGGACAATTTCTGGCCTTGAGCACTGAAGAATTTGATGCCATTGTCTGCAAAAGGGTTATGACTGGCGCTGATCACCACACCCAACGTAGCGCGCTGAGCACGGGTCAGATAAGCCACAGCAGGCGTTGGGACGGGTCCAAGCAACACCACGTCCACCCCTGCGGAATTGAAGCCTGACTCCAGCGCGCTTTCCAGCATGTAGCCGGATATACGGGTGTCTTTGCCAATCAAGACCACAGGATGGGATTCATGAGCTTTCAACACACGGCCTACTGCGTGAGCCAAGCGCAAGATAAAGTCGGGGGTGATCGGACTCTTCCCTACGGTGCCGCGAATACCGTCTGTACCGAAATATTGACGCGCCATGACTTGGTCCTTTTTTGTTATCAGTCGTTTGATTTTATCGGTCTGGACGGATCAGAAGACACAAAGTAGCTGAGTGCCAGCACTCATTTCTCAGAAGTGACGGCTTGGACTGCCTGCCATACTTTCAAGGCATCCACCGTGGCCTTGACATCGTGCACGCGCACCAGTCGTGCACCCCGTTCTACGGCCATCAAAGCAGCCGCCACACTGGCCGACAAGCGCTCAGAAGGCTGGGGAACCGCGCCATCTTGATTCAACACCGCCCCCAAGGAAGACTTTCGAGACCAAGCAGCCATCACCGGACGCTCCTCCAGCATCAATGACGATTGATGGGCCAGCAATTCGAAGTTTTGCGCCACAGTTTTACCAAAACCAATCCCTGGATCCAGCACCAATCGGTTGACACCAACACCTTGTGTCATCAAGCTCTGCATTCTGGCTTGCAAAAACAGCTTGACAGTTGCGACGACGTCGCCGCTCATGGTTTCCAGTTGCATGGTCTGGGGATCACGGTGCATGTGCATCAAACACACACCGCATGATGCATGAGCCGCCACCACGCGCTCGGCTCCAGGCTGACGCAAAGCCCAGACGTCGTTGATGATGTCCACCCCTAAATCCAGAACCGCCTGCATCACCTCGGGCTTGTATGTGTCCACCGATATCGGCACTTGCCAACGTACAGCCTCCTGCAAAAACGGCATCAAACGTGCCAACTCCTCTGCAAGCGGCACCTCTTTGGCACCGGGGCGGGTTGACTCCGCCCCGACGTCCAGAATCGCTGCACCGTCGCGCAGCATCTGCTGGGCATGTTGCAAGGACTGGGAAACATCCGTATGTTGCCCGCCATCCGAAAAAGAGTCGGGGGTCAAGTTGACGATACCCATCACGCTTGGACAAGATAGATTCAGATTAAACCGCGTGGTTTGCCAATGCATGGAAACGATGACTCCCCCAATTTAAGTTAACACCATGAAAAACGGGGCCCGAAGGCCCCGCTGTCTAGCTACCCAAGCTTGACCTCTTCAGGCCACCGTGGTGGCAGGCTCAGGCTGAACAACCGAAGTGCCACCGCCACCATTGTTACCTCCCGAGGGGGGCGTACGAGGCGTCCAATCCTTGGGTGGCAGAGGATCGCGACCAGCCATGATGTCGGAAATCTGGTCTTTGTCGATGGTCTCCCATTCCAGCAAGGCCTTTGCCATCGCGTGCATTTGAGCACTGTGTTCCTCGATCAAGCGACGCGCCAAGCCGTACTGTTCATCGATGATGCGGCGCACCTCCAAATCCACCTTTTGCATGGTGGATTCACTCATGTTGGTGGTCTTGGTGACAGAGCGGCCGAGGAACACTTCGCCTTCATTCTCGGCATAGACCATGGGACCAAGCGCATCGGTCATGCCGTAACGCATCACCATGTCACGGGCAATGGACGTTGCCCGTTCGAAGTCGTTGCTCGCACCTGTGGTCATCTGGTTCATGAAGACCTCTTCGGCAATTCGCCCACCAAAAAGCATGCTGATCTGATTGAGCATGTATTCCTTGTCGTAACTGTACCGGTCCTTCTCGGGCAAGCTCATGGTCACACCCAAGGCGCGACCACGGGGAATGATGGTGACCTTGTGAACCGGATCGCATTTCGGCAGCAGATTGCCGATGAGGGCATGACCTGCCTCATGGTAAGCCGTGTTGCGACGCTCTTCCTCGGGCATCACCATGCTCTTGCGCTCAGGACCCATCAGGATCTTGTCCTTGGCTTTTTCAAAATCAACCATTTCCACCACACGGGCATTGCGGCGGGCGGCCATCAATGCCGCTTCATTGCACAGGTTCGCCAGATCAGCGCCGCTCATGCCGGGCGTGCCACGGGCGATCACGCCAGCGTTCACGTCCTGGCCAATAGGCACCTTGCGCATGTGCACGTTCAAGATTTGCTCGCGGCCACGGATGTCAGGCAAGGTCACATAGACCTGTCGGTCAAAGCGGCCGGGACGAAGCAATGCAGCGTCCAAGATGTCAGGACGGTTGGTGGCAGCCACCACGATCACACCCAGATTGGTCTCGAAGCCATCCATCTCGACCAGCATCTGGTTGAGGGTCTGCTCACGCTCGTCGTTACCCCCACCAAGGCCGGCACCACGCTGGCGTCCAACCGCATCGATTTCGTCAATGAAGATGATGCAAGGTGCGTTTTTCTTGGCGTTCTCGAACATGTCGCGCACACGGGCAGCGCCCACGCCGACAAACATTTCCACGAAATCGGAACCCGAGATGCTGAAAAACGGCACCTTGGCTTCTCCGGCAATGCCCTTGGCCAGCAGAGTTTTACCCGTACCAGGCGGTCCAACCAGCAACAAACCTCGAGGAATGCGACCGCCTAATTTCTGGAACTTTTGGGGATCTTTAAGGAAGTCCACCACCTCCTTGACCTCTTCTTTGGCTTCGTCGCAACCAGCCACATCAGCGAACGTGACATTGTTGTTGTTCTCATCGAGCATGCGTGCCTTGGATTTGCCAAAGCTGAAGGCACCGCCTTTACCGCCACCTTGCATCTGGCGCATGAAATAAACCCAGACACCGATCAGCAACAACATGGGGCCCCAGCTGACCAACAACGTCATCAGCAAAGAACCCTCTTCACGTGGTTTGACATCAAACTTGATGCCGCTGTTGATCAAATCACCCACCAAACCGCGGTCCAAGTAGGTAGCGGTGGTCCTGATGCGACGGTCATCGACCGTGATAGCCAAGATTTCAGTGCCGCCAGGGCTTTCGGAGATCGTGGCACTCTTGATCCGGTTGCTGCGCACCTCTTCCAAAAAATCAGAATAACCAATGGCATTCGCGCCTGCGACACCGCGGTTGTCAAATTGTTTGAACAAGGTGAACAGCACCATGGCAATCACCATCCAGACGGCAATTTTGGAAAACCAAGGGTTATTCAAGAAAGACTCCAATCGAAAAAATTATTACCATCATTCTAGGCCTGCTGGAGGCCTTGGTCATGCCTTTTCGGGGTTTTGGCCCTCTAAAAGCTGGGAATTAAGGCATGAAGCCCCATGAATCAGGCCCATACCCACCAAAAAAGTCTCCGAAGACTTGTCGCGGGACGATTTGGGCTTGATCGGCTTGACCACTTTGAAGGTTTCTTTGAACATTTTGACGATCTGGCTGTAGCCGCTGCCATGAAAAACTTTGACCACCAATGTACCCTGGGGCTTCATGTGGCTTTGTGCAAATTCCACGGCCAGCTCGATCAAATGCAAAACTCGCGCCGCGTCCGAGGACTCGATGCCCGATAAATTGGGGGCCATGTCGGACACCACCACATCGGCCTGCCGCCCCTGCAAAGCCGCTTCCAGCTGAGAGGCTGCCTCGTTTTCACGAAAATCACCCTGAATGAAATGCACCCCCTCTATTGGAGCCATGGGCAGAATATCCAGCGCAATGATGCTGCCATTGAGTTCGCCCACCGCCGCACCATCGGGCGACAAACGGCGGTGCAGATACTGGCTCCAGGCCCCCGGGGCCGAGCCCAGGTCCACCACCAGATCACCTGGGCGGATCAAACCCAAGGTTTCATCAATTTCCTTTAGCTTATAAGCCGCCCGAGCACGGTAGCCCTCTTTCAGGGCTAATTTCACGTACGGATCGTTCACATGGTCATTCAACCAAGCTTTGTTGACCTTTTTACTTTTGGTTTTGACTTTCATTCTTTCGCGTCCTTGCGGGGATAATACGCGGATGCCCCAAATACAACTTACACCTGCCGAGCGCAAAGTTTTTCGCGCCGATGCCCACCACCTCGACCCGGTCGTCATGGTCGGCGGCGATGGCCTGACCCCTGCGGTCATCAAGGAAACCGAAGCAGCCCTGAATGCCCACGGACTGATCAAGATCCGCGTATTGGGCGATGACCGCGCTGCACGAGAAACCATGTTCGCCCAATTAGCCGATCAACTCAGCGCAGCGCCAATCCAGCACATTGGCAAACTGCTGATACTTTGGCGCCCACAGCCCAAAAAAATCAAAGAGCAAGACGAAGACCGCAAAGCCGGTCCACGAGACTTCAAAATTCTGAAATACAGTTCTCGCGGCGGCCAGCGCCCTGAAGTCAAAACCGTGCGCGTGCTCGGGAACCAACGTCTGGCCGCGGGTGGCCAGATCAAGCGGGCGAAACCCAAGCAGAAATCGGTCAAAAAAGGCCGCCACGACTGACGCGGTTTTAGCCTGCGTCAGTCCGGTCCCAACCCGAAAGCCGTTACCAACGGCCTTCGTCTTTTGTCAGATGTAAGAAACGCCCACAATCTCATAACGGCGCACACCACCGGGCGCCTGAACTTCGGCGACATCGCCCTCTTCCTTGCCGATCAGTGCGCGAGCAATGGGGCTGCTGATGTTGATGAGACCCAGCTTCAAATCGGCCTCGTCCTCACCCACGATCTGGTAGGTCACGGCCTCGCCTGTACTCTCGTCCTCCAGTTTTACGGTCGTGCCAAACACCACACGCCCACCTGCGTCCACTGACGCCGGGTCGATGATCTGCGCGGCCGACAACTTCCCCTCGATTTCCTGAATTCGTCCTTCAATGAAGCCCTGACGGTCCTTGGCTGCATCGTATTCGGCGTTTTCGCTCAGATCTCCCTGGGCACGCGCTTCAGCAATGGCTTGGATCACGCCAGGGCGGTCCACGGTTTTGAGGCGATGCAACTCATCCTTGAGCTTTTCAGCACCGCGTTTTGTGATCGGAATGGTTGACATGTTCGGTTCTCCAAAAGCAAACCGCCGAGCGTTGAGACTCGGCGGGCATTTCAGCATTATGCCCTGCCCCCAGCCAAGGAAGCAGGCAGCAAGGCGAGGGTTCAGGCCGCCAGTTGAGCGTGCATTTCCTGAACGGAAATGACCCCAAGTTGGTCCATGTACTTCATGCCCTCGACAGCGGCTTCCGCCCCAGCGATGGTTGTGAAGGTGGTGACGCGGTTGAGCAAAGCCGAAGTGCGGATGTGGCGCGAGTCGGCGATCGCGTTGCGGCGTTCTTCGACGGTGTTGATCACCAGCACAATTTCGTTATTTTTGATCATGTCCACGATGTGTGGACGGCCTTCGGTCACTTTGTTCACCGTCGCACAAGCCACACCGGCGGCTTGAATGGCAGAAGCTGTACCCTTTGTCGCAATCAGCTCAAAGCCTTGCGCGACCAACTGGCGCGCCACTTCAATGGCCCGCGCCTTGTCGTTGTTCTTGACCGAAATGAACACCTTGCCCGTAGGCGAGCCGTCGGCTTTGGTTGGGCGCGGCAGCTTCGTGCCTGCACCCAATTGGCTCTTCACAAAGGCTTCTCCAAAGGTCTTGCCCACACCCATGACTTCGCCGGTGGACTTCATCTCGGGACCAAGGATGGTGTCCACACCCGGGAACTTGACAAAGGGGAACACCGCTTCTTTCACGCTGAAATAAGGCGGCGTGACTTCTTGGGTGATGCCCTGAGAGGCCATCGTCTGACCGGCCATGCAGCGAGCCGCCACCTTGGCCAACTGGATGCCCGTGGCTTTGGACACATAGGGCACCGTGCGTGAAGCACGGGGGTTCACTTCCAGAACATAGATAACGTCTTGGCCGTCCACATGCTGAATTGCGAACTGCACGTTCATCAAACCCACCACGTTCAAGGCACCGGCCATGGCGGCCGATTGGCGCTTGAGCTCGGTCACTGTTTCGGCCGACAGCGAGTAAGGCGGCAAAGAGCAAGCGGAATCACCGCTGTGCACACCGGCTTGCTCGATGTGTTCCATCACGCCACCGATGAAGGTCTTGCCTTCAGGGTCGCGCAAGCAGTCCACATCGCACTCGATCGCATCGTTCAGGAAGCGGTCCAGCAACACGGGCGAATCGTTCGACACCTTGACTGCTTCGCGCATGTAGCGCTCCAGGTCACGTTGCTCATGGACGATTTCCATGGCGCGACCACCCAGCACGTAGCTGGGGCGCACCACCAAGGGATAGCCCAAAGCGGCAGCTTTTTCCAAGGCTTCGGGCTCGGTGCGGGCCGTGGCGTTGGGCGGCTGACGCAGACCCAGGTCCTGCAACAGTTTCTGGAAACGCTCACGGTCTTCGGCCGCGTCGATCATGTCGGGGCTGGTGCCGATGATGGGCACGCCCGCAGCTTCCAGACCCAGTGCCAACTTCAATGGGGTTTGACCGCCGTATTGGACGATCACACCCGTTGGTTTTTCCTTTTCGACGATTTCCAACACGTCTTCCAGTGTCAAAGGCTCGAAGTACAAGCGGTCGGAGGTGTCGTAGTCGGTCGAGACGGTCTCAGGGTTGCAGTTGACCATGATGGTTTCGTAACCGTCTTCGCGCATGGCCAAAGCGGCGTGCACGCAGCAGTAGTCGAACTCGATGCCTTGACCGATGCGGTTCGGGCCACCGCCCAGCACCATGATCTTCTTGTTGTGGGTCGGTTCGGCTTCGCACTCGGCGTCACCCACGCCGAAGGTGTTGCCATTGCCCTCGTAGCACGAGTACATGTAGGCCGTGTCGGTCGAAAACTCGGCTGCACAAGTGTCCACGCGCTTGTAGACCGGTCGGATGTTGAGTTCATGGCGGCGTGCGCGAACCACATGCTCGGTCGTCTTGAGCAATTTGCCCAAACGGCGATCCGAAAATCCTTTTTTCTTCAAGGCACGAAGTTCGACGTCGGTGATCGCATCCAGGCTGGTTTTTTCCAACTCCAGTTCGATCTTCACGATTTCTTCGATCTGCACCAGGAACCAGGGGTCGATCTTGGTCAAGGCAAACACCTCGTCCACGCTCAGGCCCATAGCGAAGGCATCGCCCACGTACCAAATGCGCTCAGGACCGGGCTCGCCGAGCTCTTTCTCGAGCACTTCGCGGTCTTGGGTTTTCTCGTTCATTCCGTCTACGCCCACTTCCAGACCGCGCAAGGCTTTTTGGAAGGACTCTTGGAAAGTGCGGCCCATGGCCATCACCTCTCCCACCGATTTCATTTGGGTGGTCAAGCGGCTATCAGCCGTTGGGAATTTTTCGAACGCAAAACGTGGGATTTTGGTGACCACATAGTCGATAGAAGGCTCGAACGAAGCAGGCGTTGCACCACCTGTGATTTCGTTGCGCAACTCGTCCAGTGTGTAACCCACCGCCAACTTGGCGGCGACTTTCGCAATCGGGAAACCTGTGGCTTTGGAAGCCAAGGCAGATGAACGCGACACGCGGGGGTTCATCTCGATGACGACCATTCGGCCGTCTCTGGGGTTGATAGAGAACTGAACGTTCGAGCCGCCCGTGTCCACACCAATCTCACGCAACACAGCCAAAGAGGCGTTACGCAAAATTTGGTATTCCTTGTCAGTCAAAGTTTGGGCAGGTGCCACGGTGATCGAGTCACCGGTGTGCACGCCCATCGGGTCCAGGTTTTCGATAGAACACACAATGATGCAGTTGTCCGCCTTATCGCGCACCACTTCCATCTCGTACTCTTTCCAGCCAAGCAGCGATTCTTCAATCAACAACTCATTGGTGGGCGATGCCTCCAGCCCTCGCTTGCAGATCGTCTCGAATTCTTCGGGGTTGTAAGCGATGCCACCGCCTGTACCACCCAGCGTGAAGCTGGGGCGAATGACGGTGGGGAAACCGACGCGCTTTTGAACGTCCCAGGCTTCTTCCATGCTGTGGGCAATGCCAGAACGCGCAGAGCCCAGACCAATCTTGGTCATGGCGTCTTTGAACTTCAGTCGATCTTCGGCTTTGTCGATGGCTTCGGGCGTTGCGCCGATCAGCTCAACCTTATACTTGTCCAGTACACCGTTGTGCCACAAGTCCAGAGCGCAATTTAGCGCCGTCTGGCCACCCATGGTGGGCAAGATGGCATCAGGACGCTCTTTGGCGATGATCTTTTCGACAGTCTGCCAAGTGATTGGCTCGATGTAGGTCACGTCGGCCGTGGCCGGGTCGGTCATGATCGTGGCAGGGTTACTGTTGATCAGGATGACCTTATAACCCTCTTCACGCAAAGCTTTACAAGCCTGTACGCCAGAGTAGTCGAACTCGCAAGCCTGACCAATGATGATCGGGCCGGCGCCAATGATGAGGATGCTTTTGAGGTCGGTGCGCTTTGGCATGTTATTTACCCTCCATCAGGTTGATGAAGCGGTCAAAGAGGTAAGCAATGTCGTGCGGGCCGGGCGATGCCTCAGGGTGGCCCTGAAAACAGAACGCGGGCTTGTCAGTCCGGGCAAGGCCTTGCAGCGTGCCATCAAACAATGAGACGTGCGTCGCGCGCAAATTTGGGGGCAAGGACTTTTCGTCCACCGCAAATCCATGGTTCTGGCTGGTGATGGACACGCGACCCGAATCGAGGTCTTTCACGGGGTGGTTGGCGCCATGGTGACCAAACTTCATCTTGAATGTCTTGGCACCACTGGCCAAGGCCATGATTTGATGACCTAAGCAAATGCCGAAAGTAGGAATGCCAGTTTCGATCAGCTCGGCAGTGGCTGCAATTGCGTAGTCGCAAGGCTGTGGATCGCCAGGGCCGTTGGACAAGAAGATGCCGTCTGGCTTGTGCTTGAGCACTTCAGCGGCGGGCGTCTTGGCAGGCAAAACAGTGACTTTGCAGCCGCGCTCGGCCAGCATGCGCAAGATGTTTTTCTTCACGCCGAAGTCATAGGCGACGACATGGAACTTCGGTGCGGTCAAGTGGCCGTAGCCTTCGCCCAAAGTCCACTCGGTTTGAGTCCACTCATAGGACTTGGACACGGTGACTTTTTGAGCCAGATCAAGGCCAGCCATGTTGGGCGCGCCTTTGGCTGCAGCCACAGCTTGGTCAATGACGGCTTGAGTGACTTCCTGGCCTTTGGCCAGACCCACAATGGCACCGTTTTGCGCACCCTTGGTGCGCAAGATACGGGTCAGTTGGCGGGTGTCGATGCTGGCAATCGCCACGGTGCCTGCATCGGCCAAATAAGCCGAGAGGGTTTGACTGGAGCGGAAGTTGCTCGCGATCAAAGGCAAATCTTTGATGATCAAGCCAGCAGCATGGACTTGGTCGGCTTCGATGTCTTCCATGTTGACACCGTAGTTTCCGATGTGCGGGTACGTCAGGGTGACGATCTGCTGGCAGTAACTGGGGTCAGTGAGGATTTCCTGATAGCCGGTAAGCGAGGTGTTGAACACCACTTCGCCGACTGTGGAGCCGGTGGCTCCGATCGAGTTGCCGATAAAGACCGTGCCGTCTGCGAGCGCCAAGATGGCGGGCGGGAAGGTTCCCTGAAGAGACAAAAGCACTGGGTTCTCCGGAATAGTTCGGGTACGCCTCAGCGCTCATCAGAGAAGCGATCTCTTTTTGGCTGCTTGTTCGAGGAATGGGCCTGGGATGGACTGTGGCGTACGGGTTGATGCGGGAAAGCCTCTCATTATAGCTGAGGCATGCCCCGAAAAACCTGACATTTAGCCTTTCAAAAGGACAAGTCCTGGCTTGAAATTCCCGCCGTTGCACTGGCGTGCAGACAAATGGCCGCCGCTGTGGCCACGTTCAAAGACTCTTCACCTCCAGGCTGCGCAATTCTGACTTTTTGCTGAGCCAACGCCATCAAAGCTGCACTCACGCCCTGCCCTTCGTGACCAAAAATCCAGGCACACTGTGCTGACAATTGACGGCGTTGCAACAATTCATGCAAAAAAGGGCCCTCGTGCGAACTGGTGGACAGCACCGGCACTTTCAGCAAAGACACATCATCTTCACTGACCAATTCGACCAGGTGCAGGCCAAAATGCGCGCCCATGCCGGCACGCAACACTTTAGGTGACCACAAGGCGGCCGTACCCTTGACGGCCAAAACTTGTCGGTAACCAAATGCGGAAGCACAGCGCAATATGGCCCCCACATTGCCCGCATCCTGCAAACGATCCAGCACCACAGTCGATGCATCGGGCTCCAGCATGTTGCTTGATGACCATTCGACCACAAAACCCATGCGGGCAGGCGACTCCAACCCACTCAAACCAGCAAACAACGCGTCGGGCAGCACAATCAACTGCCCTCCCAGATCAGCCCAGCGCGGCCCCTGTTCTGTCCAGAATGACTCTGTGAGCACCACCTGTTCAGGCCTGATCCCGCGTTCGACAGCCGCCCGGCAAAGGTGATCGCCTTCCAGCCAAAATCGCCCCGTCTTTCGGTAGCCCGTGGTTTCTTGAACGAGTCGACGCAAGGCTTTGACATGCGGGTTGTCTCGCGAGGTGATCAGGTGCATCGTGAGCTCCTGGTGACTGGCGCAAAGGTCATTCGATGCCAACGGGTCGGACCATGGGTCTGCAAAGCCGCCAGATGTTGCGCGGTGCCATAGCCTTTGTGCCGGTCGAAGCCGTAAACCGGGTGTTGTTCATGCATCTGAGCGCACAAGTGGTCACGGTGCACTTTGGCCAAAATGGAAGCCGCAGAAATGGCGGAGACCAAGGCATCACCTCGCACAATGGCCTCTGCACGGATGTCAAGCAAAGGCAATCGGTTGCCATCGACCAGCACCATGTGGGGCTTGAGGCGCAAGCCTTCTACGGCTCGCTTCATGGCCAGCATGGTGGCTTGCAAGATATTGAGACGGTCAATTTCTTCCACACTGGCTTGTGCAATGGAAAAACACAAAGCCTGTGCCCTGATTTCATCAAACAGCCGTTCACGACGCTTGGCCGTCAATTTTTTGGAATCATTCAGACCCGCTATAGGCTTCAATTCATCCAAGATCACGGCCGCAGCCACCACCGGTCCAGCCAGGGGGCCACGACCCGCTTCGTCTACGCCGGCGGTTAGACCGGTGATCCCAAAATGAAGAGGTGCTTGCTCAGGCACTGAGAACTTTTTCGAGGGCATGTGTAGACAACTTGGAGGTATCGCGCTGCAAAGTCTGGTGCAGTTGTTGAAATCGGGACTGTAAGGCGTCCACCCGATCCGGCTTGGATAACCAATCCAAGGTGGCCTCGGAAAGAGCCTCTGGCGTGCAATGGTCTTGCAGGAACTCGGGCACCACGAAATCCTCGCACAGGATGTTGGGCAAACCCACCCAAGGCTGCAACTTTTGGCGCTTCATGATCTGCCAACTGATCCAATTCATGTGATACCCGATGACCATGGGGCGTTTGAACAAGGCCGCTTCCAGGGTTGCAGTGCCGCTGGCAATCAATGTCACATCACAGGCTGCCAATGCCTGATGTGACTGCCCCTTGAGCACCTGCAATCCGGGCAAGCCTCCTGCTGCCTGTAAAAGGTTTTTCAGCTGAGGCATTAAAGCGGGGATGGCGGGCAACACAAATTGCAGAGAAGGATTTTGCCGCTGCATCAATTGCGCAGCACGAATGAACCGGGGCATCAAATGCTCGATCTCCGAGCGACGACTGCCGGGCAATAATGCCACCACATGCCGCTCTGGATCCAGTCCCAAAGCTAACCTCGCCGCAAGACGGTCGGGCAGCAAAGGAATGGTCTGTGCCAAGGGATGGCCCACATAGGTGGCATCAATGCCAGCTCTGAACAACAACTCGGGCTCGAACGGGAAAATACACAGCATGTGATCAACGCTGCGCCGAATTTTTTCAATGCGATCAGGCCGCCAAGCCCAGATGGAGGGGCAGACAAAATGAACCGTCGGGATCCCTGCCGCCTTCAACCCCGCTTCCAAATCAAGGTTGAAGTCTGGCGCATCCACGCCGATGAACACGTCCGGGGGTTTGGCAAGCAAGCGCTGTTTGAGTTGCTCCCGAATGGCCACAATGCCACGGTAGTGCCGCAACACTTCCACATAACCCCGAACCGCCAAACGCTCATGCGGCCACCAGGCATCAAAGCCGAGTGCTGCCATGCGTGGTCCACCGATACCATGGCCTTGGGCCTGGGGCCATCGGGTTAGAAGGCCTTCAATTAACAAGCCGGCCAACAAATCGCCCGAGGCCTCCCCTGCGACCATGGCAAAGGACAAAGCCCCCGAAGGGGCTTGGCATTGACTGTTTGAAACCTCTGCTGTCAACGCACGATTCCGCGCTGAGGTGAGGCACTGCCCAAAAAGTCGAGCATCATCTGTATGTCTGCGGCCGCTTCGGGGGTTTTTTCGCTCAATGACGCGATGCGAAACATCGCATCTGCCAACGAAAGACCATCGCGATACAACGCTTTGTGCATGGCCTTGACCGCAGCAATGCGTTCCGGCGAAAACCCACGTCGTCGCAAACCTTCAAAATTCATCGAGCGGGCACTGGCGGGCTGGCCCTGCGCCATCACAAAGGGGGGCAGATCAGCAAACAACAGCGAATTCATGGCCGTAAAGCTGTGGGCACCGATGCGGCAAAACTGGTGCACCACGGTAAAGCCTCCGAGAATCACCCAGTCGTCAACTGCCACATGTCCAGCCAATTGCGTGTTGTTAGCAAAAATCGTGTGATTGCCCACCTGGCAATCATGTGCCAAGTGCACATAGGCCATGATCCAGTTGTCATTCCCCACTGAAGTCACCGCTCGGTCACCGGGCGAGCCGATGTTGAACGTGCAAAACTCGCGGATTGTGTTGCGGTCCCCGATCACCAACTCGCAAGGCTCGTTGTTGTATTTCTTGTCCTGAGGAATCGCACCCAAGGAGTTGAACTGGAAAATTCGGTTGTCGCGGCCAATGGTGGTATGGCCCTCTATCACGCAGTGGCTGGCGACAGTGGTTCCGGCACCAATGCGCACATGGGGGCCGATCACACTGTAAGGGCCGACGGCCACCGAACTGTCCAGCGCGGCACCGGGGCTGATGATGGCCGTGGGATGGATCTTGTTCATGGCGCTCAAACTTGAGGAATTTTTCGCATGGTGCACATCAACTCAGCCTCGGTCGCGATTTCATCGCCCACTTTGGCACGCGCTTTGAACTTGAAAATACCAGCTTTCATGCGGTCGAGTTCCACCTCCAAAATCAATTGGTCACCTGGCTCCACAGGGCGCTTGAAACGCGCACCGTCAATGCCCGCAAAATAGTAAACGGTTTGGTCATCGGGCGTCTCGCCCAAGGTGTCAAAGGCCAGCAAGGCAGCGGCCTGAGCCAGAGCTTCCAGCATCAACACACCTGGCATCACAGGGCGATGAGGAAAATGCCCCAAAAAATAGGGCTCGTTGATGGACACATTTTTCAAGGCTTTGATGCGCACACCTTTTTCGAGCTCCAACACACGATCAACCAGCAAGATGGGGTAACGGTGCGGCAACTGCTTGAGAATTTTGTGAATGTCCATCATGGTCATTTTTCCTTGTTATTTTGAATGTCGCTCTCCAGTGCCTTGATGCGTTCACGCAAACGAGAGAGTTGTTTGAGGCTTGCGGCGTTTTTTTCCCAGTTGGCATTGCTGTCCAGAGGGAACATTCCTGTGTACTGTCCAGGCTGCAAAATAGACCGGGTGACGACAGAGGCGGCAGAGATGTGCACATGATCGGCCAAACTCAAATGGCCCAAAACCACTGCCCCCCCACCCACGGTGCAATGGGCTCCTATTCTTGCACTGCCCGCTACGCCTACGCAGCCGGCCATGGCTGTGTGCGCTCCAATGTGCACGTTGTGGCCGATCTGGATCAGGTTATCGAGCTTGACACCATTTTCAATGACCGTGTCCTCAAGCGCCCCCCTGTCGATACAGGTGTTGGCTCCAATTTCCACATCGTCACCAATCCGCACCGCGCCAAGTTGTTCTATTTTTTCCCATTGCCCTTGGTGCAATGCAAAACCAAAACCGTCAGCCCCCACCACCACACCCGAATGCAGGATGCAGCGCTCCCCCACTGAACAGCCTTCGGACAAGGTCACACGCGACTTCAACACCGAACCGGATCCGACCCGCGCACCTCGCTCCACCACGCACAAAGGACCGATGACCGCATCCTCTGCCACCCATGCACCGGGATCAATCACGGCCGATGGATGGATGCGCGGCCCCAAGACAGGTTGATGGAGTCGCTTCCATAAACGGGTCAAACGCGCAAAATAAAGATAGGGGTCATCTGTGACGAGGGCCGAGCGTCCAACACTGGCAGCGGCCTCGAAAGCAGGTTTCACAATCACACAACCTGCTCGGCTGGTGGCGAGCTGGCTTTGGTATTTGGCGTGGCTGAGAAAACTGATGTGCTGGGGCCCGGCAGAATGCAACGGAGCCAGCCCGGCGATCACCCAATTGGGGTCACCACACACACGCCCGCCCAGCTGACCAACCAAATAGGCAAGCGTCAAAGACAAAGTTCAAATCCGTCAAAGCGATTATTTGACTGTCGAGGCGTTGAGCGCCTTGATGACTTTTTCAGTGATGTCGTGCTTGGGATTGACGTATACCGCTTCCTGAAAAATCACATCGTACTTTTCGGATTCAGCCACTTGCTTGACGGCTCGGTTGGCACGCTCGACCACAATTTGTTGCTCTTCGTTTTTGCGGGCATTCAAATCTTCCTGAAACTCACGGCGCTTGCGCTGAAACTCACGGTCCTGATCGATCAACTGCTTTTGGCGGGCAGTGCGCTGGGACTCCGCGAGTGTAGGGGCTTCACGTTCGAATTTTTCGGAAGCCTGCTTGAGGTTATTGCCGGTATCCACTAACTCTTTTTCCCGGCGCGAAAACTCCTGCTCGAGTTTGGCCTGAGCTTGCTTGGCGGTATTGGCTTCGCGGAAGATGCGCTCAGTGTTGACAAAGCCCATCTTGAACTCTTGGGCTTGAGCCACACAGGTCACACAGGCTGCGGCCAACAAGGCCATCGACATTTTTTGACGCAAGGTGTTCATTAGAAAGATGTTCCGATTTGGAATTGAAGTCGCTGGATTTTATCGCCTGTCTGCTGACGTATCGGTGTGGCATAGGAAAAACGCAAAGGTCCCATCGGCGATATCCAACTCAAGCCTATACCCGCAGAGGCCCGCAATTCGCCCAACGAGACTTTCTCTTGCTCGCCAAAAGCACGTCCGATGTCGGTGAACCCAAACAAGCGCAGTGTTCGGTCATTGCCCGCCCCCGGAAATGGGGTGATGAATTCTGCATTGAATACCAATTTCTTCGGACCCCCCAAGTAAATAGGGACAAGGTTGGTACTGGTCGTCGGGCGTGTTGGGCCCAAGGTCGATTGTTCAAAACCACGAACGCTCCCTAAACCACCAACGTAAAAATTCTTGAACAAGGGGTACTCCTGCCCTTTAAGGCCCTGCCCCCACCCCAGATCGGTGTTGAAAGCCAAGGTGTATTTTTTGGACAGCGGGAAATACTGCTGGTATTGGTAACTGGCCCGCACGTAACGTACGTCGCCGCCTACACTCACATCGGCGTTCACACGCTGCAAGCTACCGCGGGTGGGTACCAATGCACTGTCACGACCGTCTCTTGCCCACCCCAGCGTCAAAGGCAAGGCCGAGCTGGTGGCACCAAATTTTTCTGCGTATTCACGGTAAGGATCGGGCAAGCCCGTTCCCGCGCGAATCTCAGTTTGCTCAGCGTTCATCCCCATGAAAACGGTGTCGGTTTCGGTCACCGGCACACCAAAACGCAAACCCGCACCTGAGTTGATCAAGCTGTAGGCGTTCACATCCCCCAAATAAGGGCGCGAGGTGCGCTGGAAAAGATCCAGGGTTCTGGAAATCCCATTTTGGGTGAAGTAAGGGTCAGTGGTGCTGAGCACCAAATTGCGGTTGAACTTGCTGGTGTTGACTTCAACCGCAAGGTAATTGCCCGAACCAAACGCATTTTCTTGGCGGATACCAAAATTCAAAGCCACCTTTTCTGAAGAAGAAAAACCCGCACCCAAAGAAATGCTGCCCGTGGGCTTTTCGGCCACAGTGAAGAGAAGATCCACTTGATCAGGTGCACCTGGCACCTCCAGCGTTTCAACATTCACTTGAGTGAAAAAACCGAGGCGATCAACCCGGTCGCGTGACAGACGGATTTTTTCACCGTCATACCAAGCCGCTTCAAACTGGCGGAATTCACGGCGAATGACCTCATCACGGGTGCGAACATTGCCAGCGACCTGGATGCGACGAACATAAGCTCGGCGAGAGGGCTCAGCCATCAGAACAAATTCCACACGGTTGTTGCGCCGGTCTATTTGGGGTTTGGCCTCCACGCGAGCAAACGCAAAGCCGAACTTGCCAAAGTAATCGGTAAATGCCTTCGTGGTGTCTGCCACTGTCTCTGCGTTGTAAGGCTTGCCCACTGCAATCTTGACCAAAGCCTTGAACTCGTCTTCGCGGTCGAGGTAATTGCCCTCAAGCTTGACGCCAGAAATCACAAAACGCTCACCTTCGGTGATGTTGATGGTGATGGACATGTCCTGCTTGTTAGGCGACATGGCCACTTGGGTCGAGTCGATCCGAAATTCCAGAAAACCACGGGAAAGATAAAACGAACGCAGAGCTTCCAGATCTGCGTTGAGCTTCGTACGCGAGTAACGGTCAGACTTGGTGTACCAGCTCATCCAGCCACCCGTGTCCAGGTTGAACTGGTCACGCAAGGTAGCGTCACTGAAAGCCTGGTTGCCCACAATGTCGATCTGCGCGATTTTGGCGGGACCGCCTTCGGTGATCGTGAAAGTCAGGTTCACCCGATTGCGATCGATGGGCGTGGCGGTGGACACCACCTCGGCACCGTAAAGGCTTCGGCTGATGTACTGACGTTTGAGCTCTTGCTCCGCTTTGTCAGCCAAAGCATTGTCAAAAGGTCGCCCTTCGGACAGACCCACATCCTTCAAGGCCTTGACCAACACTTCCTTATCGAACTCCTTGAGCCCAATGAACTCCACAGAGGCCACTGATGGGCGCTCTTGGACCACCACCACCAGCACATCGCCCTGAGTTTCCAAGCGCACATCCTTGAACAAGCCCAAAGCAAACAAGGAACGTATAGCAGCAGCGCCCATGTCGTCGGTGTATCGATCGCCGACCCGCAAAGGCAAAGACGCGAACACCGTACCAGGTTCAATGCGCTGCAAGCCCTCCACACGGATATCACGAACCGTGAAAGGATCGACCGCCCAAGCAGGCAAGCTGAGAACAGCGCAGGCGATTGCCTTGAATGCAGAAGGCAGGATTTGGGTGCGGAATTGAGGAAAATTCATGGTGCTGTCGACAAAACAAAAGCCAATTTCAAGTTTGAAAATCAGGCCATGAAAACCAGCCCAAAATTCGCAATCAGGGAAAAGCGAACAGACCGCTCAACAAGGCGAGGGGTTTTGACATGTCAAGCAAAACAGGCCAAAAGCATCAAAAGATAATACATCAGTACCGGGCTGCGACCTCCACAAACAAGGTCATTCGTATTTGTATTTTCATAAAAGCCGGGACAGGTTTCGTTCGGCCTCGCAGCGACTGCGTCTATCCAAAGCCAGCAAGTCGTCCAAACACTCAGGCGGATCGCACACCAAACTGTCCAGAGTGGCGCGGTTGAGTTCATGAATCTGGTCAAAACGGATACGCTTGTTAAGAAATGCCTCAACGGCCACTTCGTTAGCAGCGTTCAAGACAGCACAACTGCCCGGTGCGCCTCGCAAGGTTTCCCAAGCCAGTCGCAAACCAGGAAAACGCAGCACATGCTCTGGCTCATCCATGGCCTCGAAAGTCATGGCAGCCAAGCCATGAAAGTCAAGCGCTGACGCGCCAGACTCGATGCGCTCAGGCCAACTCAGGCCATAGGCAATGGGCACCCGCATATCGGGCGTCCCCAGCTGTGCCACCACCGAATGGTCTCGGTACTGCACCATGGAATGGATGATGCTTTGAGGATGGATGACCACCTCCAGCTGATCGGGAGACATGCCAAACAGATAACGGGCCTCGATCACCTCCAGAGCTTTGTTCATCATGGTGGCCGAATCCACAGAAATTTTGCGGCCCATGACCCAGTTGGGATGGGCGCAGGCTTGTTCGGGTGTCACATCCTTGAGCGTTCGAGGATCGCGGCTGCGAAAAGGACCACCCGAAGCCGTCAGAATGATCTTTTGAACGCGACGTTGCCAACTGGAAGGGTCCTCAGGCAAGGACTGGAAAATGGCCGAATGCTCACTGTCGATAGGCAACAGCAGTGCGCCACCCTCACGTACGGCCCGCATGAACACATCGCCGCCCACCACCAAGGCCTCTTTGTTGGCCAACATCAAGCGCTTTCCCGCACGCGCTGCCGCGATGCATGGCGACAAACCCGCAGCTCCCACAATCGCAGCCATCACGGCATCCACCTGCGGAGCCGCAGCTACTTCGTCCAATGCCGCAGCCCCCCAACGCACCTGAACGGGTAAGCCTTCAGCCTTGACCCGCTCTGCCAATTCCAGGCCTGCAGACTCCTGCACCATCACCGCCACTTCGGGCTTGAAACGAGCACACTGACTCAGCATCAAATCCACTTGGCTGGAGGCGGTCAGGGCGTGAATGCGGTATTGCCCAGGATGGCGACTGAGCACATCCAGCGTACTGGTACCGATGGATCCGGTCGAGCCCAAAATCGTGATGCACTGTTGTTTACTCATGCCGCAAGACTCCAAATCAAATCCAGGCCACCAGCATCATGGCCAGAGGCAAAGTTGGCAACAAAGCGTCCACCCTGTCAAGCACGCCGCCATGCCCCGGCAACAATCCGGAGCTGTCTTTCATGCCCGCACTGCGTTTGACCAAGGACTCCACCAAATCACCCACCACGCTCATGGCCGACATGAAAAGCAAAGCAGGCACAGCCACGCCTGCACCTCGAGTCCACACAAGTGTAAAAAAACTGGGGCTGTTCGGACTTTGGGTCCGGTCAAAGATCATCCAAAGCCAGGAGACCAAAAAAACCCCCAACATGCCACCGAACACACCCTCCCAACTTTTGCCAGGGCTGATGGCAGGGGCTAATTTGACAGCGAATATCCGCCCACCCAGGGAGCGACCAAAGAAATAAGCAAACACATCAGCCGCCCAAACCAACACAAGCACTGACAGCAGAAAATTCACGCCACGCTGGTGGGCTTGGGCCAAGGCCAGCCACGCCAAGGCCAGCAAAAACAAGCCCACCCACCATCGCACCCACCGGGGCCACTGTGCCCAGCCTGACACACCACGATGAATCATCCAGGCACCCAACAAGACCCACATGGCCCCAGCCACCAGCCACATCTGTGGCGGGCCAAAATGCAACCAACCCGCGAAAGTCGTCATCGCACAAGCGACCACACACAATAGGGCCCCCAGCCAAGCCTGCACAGGCCTCAAGCCGTTGAGCCGACCCCACTCCCAAGCTCCCGCAGCAATCAAAATCCCCGTCAGCACCATGAAGGGCCAAGGATTGGCCGCAAACAAAGTGGGCAGCAGCAAGCCCAGTAAAGCCAGGGCGGTGATGACGCGTTGTTTGAGCAAGGGTTCTCCAGAAAAAAAGGCCGCCTATGGGCGGCCAGTCAGGCAGTGCAAAGCCACGGCGCGGGATTCCAAGTCAAACCGCCATGATCTCTTGTTCTTTGGCAGCCACCAACTGATCGATTTCGGTCATGCGCTTGTCTGTCAGTTTTTGGATGTCCGCTTCGGCGCGCTTTTGATCGTCTTCGGAAGCTTCCTTGTCCTTGACCAATTTTTTCACCGATTCATTGGCATCGCGACGTAAATTGCGAATGGCGATCTTGCCGTTCTCACCCTCGGTGCGGGCCAGCTTGGTCATTTCTTTGCGGCGCTCTTCGCTCATCGGGGGCATGGGCACGCGAATCAAATCGCCCAAAGAAGCGGGGTTCAGACCCAACTCGCTTTCACGGATGGCTTTTTCGATCTTGGCGCCCATGCCTTTCTCCCAGGGCTGGACGCTGATGGTGCGCGAGTCCATCAAGGACACGTTGGCCACTTGCGACAAGGGCACCATGGAGCCGTAGTAATCAACATGGATGGTGTCGAGCAAGGCAGGGTTGGCACGCCCGGTGCGAATCTTGGTCAGGTTGTTTTTGAATGCCGCCATGGATTGCTCCATTTTGGTTTCGGTGGTTTTCTTGATGTCTGCAATGGTCATGGGGTTCTCCTCGTCAGAACGGGCTCAAGCATAAACCAGGGTGCCTTCGTCCTCACCCAGCACCACGCGCTTCAAAGCGCCGTTCTTGATGATCGAAAACACCTTGATCGGCAATCTCTGGTCGCGGCACAGGGCAAAAGCAGTCGCGTCCATGATGCCTAAATTGCGCGATATGGCTTCATCGAAGCTGATTTCACTGTAACGCGTGGCAGAAGGGTCTTTTTTCGGATCCGCTGTGTACACCCCGTCCACCTTGGTGGCCTTGAGCACCATTTCGGCGCCGATCTCGGCCCCACGCAAAGCAGCGGCCGTGTCGGTGGTGAAAAACGGATTGCCCGTACCCGCCGCAAACACAACGACCTTGCCCTCTTCAAGGTACTGCAAAGCCTTAGGTCGCACATAAGGCTCCACCACTTGGTCGATGCCGATGGCCGACATGACGCGTGCCGTCAAACCGGCCTTGTCCAAGGCGTCGGCCAAGGCCAAGGAGTTCATGACCGTGGCCAGCATGCCCATATAGTCTGCCGTGGCGCGGTCCATGCCCACGGAGCCTCCTGCCACACCCCGGAAAATGTTGCCGCCGCCAATCACCACCGCCACCTGAACGCCCAGCCGATTGATCTCGGCAATCTCTTGTGCCATGCGCACTATCGTGGCGCGGTTGATGCCAAAAGCATCGTCTCCCATCAAGGCCTCACCGGACAGCTTGAGCAAAATGCGCTTGTAGGCTGGCTTGGTTGAGGACATGAAGGACTCCTTGTTGATCAATGCAGACGATGGGTGGGGTGACAACTCAACAGAACAATGGAATCAGGCTGCGCCCTGGGCTGCAGCCACCTGTGCAGCGACTTCAGCAGCAAAATCGTCAACCTTCTTCTCGATGCCCTCACCCACCACGTACAAGGTGAATGCCTTGACGGTGGTGCCAGCGGCTTTGAGCATCTGCTCGACGGTCTGCTTGTCGTTCTTCACAAAAGATTGGTTGAACAAAGAGACTTCTTTCAGGTATTTCTGAACAGAACCTTCGACCATCTTGGTGGCGATGTCGGCGGGCTTGCCGGACTCGGCAGCCTTAGCTGCTGCCACTGAGCGCTCTTTTTCGATCAACTCAGCAGGCACTTCGGCACTGGTCAAAGACACAGGCTTCATCGCCGCCACGTGCATGGCGACGTCTTTGGCGGCAATTTCATCACCTTCGTACTCGACCAAAACGCCAATGCGAGTGCCATGCAAGTAATTGGCGATCTTGGCACCGCCAGCCGCACGCTTGAAGCGACGGAAGCTCATGTTTTCGCCGATCTTGCCGATCAGGCCCTTGCGCACTTCTTCCAGGGTGGGGCCAAAGCCGTCTTGGCTGTAAGGCAGAGTACCCAGAGCAGCGATATCGGCAGGATTGTGTTCAGCCACCAACTTGGCAGCGGCGTTGGCCAAAGCCAAGAAACTGTCGTTCTTGGTCACGAAGTCGGTTTCGCAGTTGACTTCGATCATGGCGCCTGTGGTGCCGTTCACAAAGCTGGTCACCACGCCTTCGGCGGTCACGCGCGAAGCGGCCTTGCCAGCCTTGGTGCCCAGCTTGACGCGCAGCAACTCTTCGGCTTTGGCCATGTCGCCTTCGGCTTCGGTCAGGGCTTTTTTGCACTCCATCATGGGGGCGTCGGTTTTGGCGCGCAGTTCAGCGACCATGCTTGCGGTAATTGCAGCCATTTGATTTCTCCGTAGTCAGTCAAAAAGTCAGATTAAAAAAAAGGGGCCACAAAGCCCCTTTCATCGAGTGTTGGGAACTCAGGCGGAAGCGTTAGCTTCTTCGACGAATTCGTCAGCGCCTTCCGTGACGGCCTTGACCACGTCGTTGACCGCATTGGCACGGCCTTCGATGATGGCGTCAGCGATGCCACGGGCGTACAAAGCCACGGCCTTGGCCGAGTCGTCGTTACCGGGGATGATGTAGTCGATGCCTTCGGGCGAGTGGTTGGAGTCCACCACACCGATCAATGGGATGCCCAGCTTCTTGGCCTCCGAAATGGCGATTTTGTGGTAACCGACGTCGATCACGAAAATCGCGTCAGGCAAGGCAGCCATGTCTTGGATGCCGCCGATGTCTTTTTGGAGCTTTTCCATCTCGCGCTTGAACATCAGTTGCTCTTTTTTGCTCAGGCTGTCGAGGCCAACTTCTTGCTGAGCCTTCATGTCCTTCAGGCGCTTGATCGAGGTCTTGACGGTCTTGAAGTTGGTCAGCATGCCGCCCAGCCAGCGCTGATCAACGAAAGGCACACCAGCGCGCTGGGCTTCGGCAGCCACCAGTTCACGGGCTTGGCGCTTGGTGCCGACCATCAAGATGGTGCCGCGGTTGGCAGACAACTGCTTGGCAAACTTGATGGCGTCCTGGAACATCGGGAGCGATTTTTCCAGGTTGATGATATGAATCTTGTTGCGATGGCCGAAGATAAAGGGGGCCATCTTGGGGTTCCAGAAGCGGGTTTGGTGACCGAAGTGGACACCGGCTTCCAGCATTTCGCGCATGGTAACGGACATAAAAATACTCCAAAGGTTGGGTCTAAAACCCGTCCACTGATCGCACACAGCCTGTAAAACACTGTGCGCAACACCTTGCTGGGACGGGTTCGAAGATGACTTCGCTTGACTTGGGTCATAACTTGAAGACATGTTGAACATGACACTCAAAAGACAGCGCCCGAGCTCTGCAAAGCCTTAGGATTATAGCATCCTGACTCACCCGAAAGCACCCTTCCCCATGAAATCTGACCTGATCGCCACCCGGCAAGCTGTGCAGGCTGGCAGACTACATCCCCAAGACGTGGCCGAAGGGTGCCTTGCCTTGGCCCAGAGCCCTGCCTGCAACCACGTGTTCATGCAAATTACCCCGGATGCGCTGCGCCATACTGCCACTCGGGCCGGCGTGGCTTCCAGCCCCTTGGCGGGGCTGGCAGTTTCCATCAAGGATTTGTTTGACGTGCAAGGTCAAACCTCCAAAGCAGGGTCGGTGGTACTCGAAACTCAGCGTCCTGCCCAAAGCGATTGCTTGGCTGTAGCCCGTTTGCGCGCTGCGGGCGCTGGCCTCATCGGGCGTACTAATATGGTCGAATTTGCTTTTTCAGGCGTGGGCATCAACCCGCATTACGGCACACCAGCCGCCTGGGACGCGCTGAGCGATCAAGCCGTTGGCGCACCCGGGCAGCCCCATGCGCCTGGTGGGTCCAGCTCCGGGGCGGCGGTGTCGGTGGCCACAGGTGCGGCATTTATTGGCCTCGGCTCGGACACCGGGGGCTCCATCCGGGTGCCTGCTGCACTGAACGGCATTGTGGGTTTCAAAAACACCGCGCGCCGGGTCCCCACTCAAGGCGCTTTGCCCTTGTCCACCACACTCGACACCGTTTGCGCCATGACGCGCACTGTGCGCGATGCAATTTTGGCCCACGAAGTGCTGTCTGCCAGACAAGTCCCCCGAGGGCAGCAGCCTTTGTCCGGCTACCGCTTGGCGATGGTCAAAACAGTGATGCAGGACGGCATGGACACTACCGTGACAAGGGCTTTTGAACGCAGTCTGAACACGCTGCGCGCTGCAGGCGCCAGCATCGATGAAATCGCGCTGACCGAGCTGGACGAGTTGGCACCCATGATGAGCACAGGCGGATTCAGCCCTGCCGAGGGCTATGCTTGGCACCGCGATCTGATCGGCCGCGAATCCGAACGCTATGATCCTCGCGTGCTGCAGCGCTTGATGCGTGGCGCGGGTATGAAAGCGCACGAGTACATGGATCTGGTGAACGCCCGCAATAACTGGATAAGGCGGATGGAAGCCGCCTTGCTGGGTTATGACGCCGTGCTTTCACCCACCACCCCCATCACCTCGCCAAAAATCATTGATGTGGCCCCGGGAGCCGAGCGCGATGCCGAGTTTTTCAGGATCAACGGTTTGCTTTTGCGCAACACCAGCGCTGTCAACACCCTCGACGGCTGCGGCATTTCATTGCCCTGTCACGCCCATGGAGAACTACCCGTTGGCTTGATGGTCTGGCATGGGGCCATGCACGACGACCGCATTTTGCAACTGGCTTTGCTGCTCGAACCCTTGCTGCAAAAACACTGAGTCCATGCAACGCTTGAGCCCTAACTTAGCCTGGCCTGTGCTGAGGCCTGCGCAGGTGCGGCAGCTCGAGCCAGCGCTGCAGGCCCTCAGCACCACCCCCTTGATGCAAAACGCAGGTCTGGCCTGCGCCCGATTGGCATTGGCCATCGCGCCCCATGCGCGGCGCTTCTGGGTAGCGGCAGGCCCCGGCAACAATGGCGGCGACGGCCTTGAAGCGGCTCTGCACCTTCACCGTTGGGGCAAAGAGGTGGTGGTCAGCCACCTGGCCCCACTTGCTCCCGGTCCCTCAGATGCTCAAGCGGCCTTGCGACGGGCGCAGCAGGCAGGCGTTCACATCCGAAACGAGGTGCCCGCTGAATGGCTGCAGCACATGGATGCACGCGATCTGTGCATCGACGCCCTGCTGGGCATCGGGGCCACCCGCCCCTTAAGCCCGACCCTGCGCGACTGGATTTTGGCGCTCCACTGTTGCCCAGGCCTGGTGTTGGCCATCGATGTACCCACAGGCCTCGACCCCCAATCGGGCCAATGGCTGGGCTGCGAAAAAGGCGAAGCCGTCGCCGTGCATGCCGACCACACCCTGAGCCTGATCACGCTCCAGAGCGGCTTGCTCATGGGACATGGGCGCGATGTGAGCGGGCAAATCTGGCTCGAAACCCTGGGTTACACGCCCGGTCGACAAAAGATGCCGCCACTGGCTTGGCTCAACCGCACTGATGATCCCAAGCCCAAGCTACATGCCAGTCACAAAGGCAGTCATGGCGATGTGGTGGTGATCGGCGGCGAAGCCCTTGCGGAAACGGGTCTGGGCATGACAGGCGCAGCCATTTTGGCGGCCACAGCCGCCTTGCACTCGGGAGCCGGGAGAGTCATTTTGAGTCTGCTGTCCGGATACGCCAGCGACAGCGCACCGCCCGATGTGATGCAACGCGCCTGGTCCGAGCTTGATCTGGAAAAACTCCATGTGGTGTGCGGTTGCGGCGGCGGCAGCGCTGTGATGGCAGTGTTAGCTGAAGTGCTGCAGCGCAGTGGACAGTTGGTCCTGGATGCCGATGCCCTCAATGCCTTGGCGCTAGACCCCGCCATGCAGGGAGCCCTGAGCCATCGCGGCAATGCGCAACCCACCGTCTTAACTCCGCACCCATTGGAAGCAGCAAGACTCTTGAACACCAGCACTGCACAGGTGCAAAACGACCGCCTGAAAGCAGCGCAAGAACTGGCCGAGCGCTTCCAATGCTGTGTGGTCCTGAAAGGTTCGGGCACCGTGATCGCCGCGCCCAGTCTGACGCCACGGATCAACATCACGGGCAACGGCCGCCTGGCCATAGGCGGCACGGGCGATGTGTTGGCGGGACAAGTGGGCGCACGCATGGCCCAGGGCCTGAGCGCTTTCGACGCGGCCTGCACGGCGGTGGCGCAGCACGGTCAGATGGCCGATGACTGGCCACAAGACACGGCGCTGACCGCAGGCCGACTGGCGCAAGGCCTGATCTGAAAAGCCTCAGCGCCGGGGCTTGGTATTCCTCTGGCCTTTTTTCTTGGCGACTGCCTTCTTCACCGAGGCTTTGAGGGCCTGAATGGGCGAGCGATTGCGCTCTGCATCCGCCAACCGGCGGTCAGCGGCGCCCCGCTTCTTGCCGCGCCCCTCGTCGCTCTGGGCCAAGACCCCCTTCTCTCGCATGGCCCGCGGCACCAAGTCTTCACCCGGATACACCAGCCGGAAATCGATCTTGCGACCATCCAGGTCCACCCGACTGACCTGCACCTGCACCCGACTGCCAATGGCATAACGAATGCCCGTGCGCTCGCCGCGCAACTCCTGACGCAGCTCATCAAACCGGAAGTACTCGCCCCCCAGTTCGGTGATGTGTACCAGCCCCTCAACATACAAAGTGTCCAAAGTCACGAATATGCCGAAACTCGTGGCGGCAGACACCACGCCGCTGTACTCCTCACCCAAATGTTCGCGCATGTATTTGCACTTCAGCCAGGCTTCCACATCGCGGCTGGCCTCGTCTGCGCGGCGTTCGTTGGCGCTGCAGTGCAGGCCCGCCGCCTCCCAAGCCCGCTGGTCGGCGGCCGACATGCGAACCCGAGGTGCAGACGATTCGGGGGCATCACCCTTGGCGGCGCGGCTTTTTTCCAAGCGCTTGCTCAGTTTGGAATGCGCCTCACCGGGCACGGGCAAGCTGGGCAGAGTGTATTTGCGGCCCAGCAAAATCGACTTGATCACCCGATGCACCAGCAAATCCGGGTAGCGACGAATTGGGCTGGTGAAGTGGGTGTAAGCCTCGTAGGCCAAACCAAAGTGGCCACTATTCAACGGTGTGTAAATGGCCTGCTGCATCGAACGCAACAACATGGTGTGGATCTGCTGCGCGTCGGGTCGGTCCTTGGTCGCCAACGCGATTTTTTGGAACTCGCTGGTGTGCGGATCTTCGCTGATGCCCATCCCCAAGCCCAAGGCCTTGAGGTAATTGCGCAGGATGTCTTTTTTCTCGGCCGTCGGGCCTTCGTGCACCCGGAACAAGCCGGGGTGTTTGCCCTGTTGAATGAAGTCAGCGCTGCAGACGTTGGCCGCGAGCATGGCTTCTTCAATCAAACGGTGCGCTTCATTGCGTACGCGCGGCACGATCTTTTCAATGCGGCCGCTTTCGTCGCACACAATCTGAGTTTCGGTGGTTTCAAAGTCCACCGCACCGCGCACCGCACGCGAGGCCAGCAAAGCCTTGTACACATCCTGCAGGTTCATCAGATCGTTTACACGCGCCTTGCGCTTGGCCGCTTCGGGTCCACGGGTATTGGCCAAAATGGCCGCGACTTCGGTGTAAGTGAAACGCGCATGGCTGTGCATCACCGCCGGGTAAAACTGGTAGGCATGCACATCGCCCTTGGCGTTGACCAGCATGTCACACACCATGCACAAACGGTCCACATCCGGGTTCAAAGAACACAGGCCGTTGGACAGTTTTTCCGGCAACATGGGAATCACCCGGCGCGGGAAATACACGCTGGTGGCCCGGTCATACGCATCGATGTCGATGGCGCTACCCGTCTGCACATAGTGGCTCACATCAGCAATCGCCACCAGCAAACGCCAGCCCTTGCCACGGCCCACTTTGGCAGGTTCGCAATACACCGCATCGTCAAAGTCACGGGCATCTTCGCCGTCGATCGTGACCAAAGGCACATCGCGCAAATCCACCCGATCCTTGCGGTCCTTGGCCAGCACCTTGTCGGGTAAGCCCTTGGCCTGCTCGAGACAACCTGCAGAAAACTCGTGCGGTACGCTGTATTTGCGCACGGCAATCTCGATCTCCATGCCCGGGTCGTCGATTTCGCCCAGCACTTCTTTGACGCGGCCCACGGGCTGTCCGAACAAGGCGGGCGGTTCGGTCAATTCGACCACCACCACCTGGCCCGGCTTGGCCGTACCCGTGGCCCCCTTGGGGATCATCACATCCTGGCCGTAGCGCTTGTCTTCAGGTGCCACCAACCAGAGACCTGCCTCGTGCAGCAAACGGCCGATGATGGGTTGTTCAGGACGCTCGACAATCTCGACGATGCGGCCTTCGGGCCGTCCCTTGCGGTCCTGGCGCACGATGCGGACCTTGACGCGGTCCTTGTGTAACACAGCACGCATCTCGTTGGGTGACAGATAAATGTCCGATTCGCCGTTGTCACGGATCAAGAACCCATGACCATCTCGGTGCCCTTGAACACTGCCTTCAATTTCTTCCAGCAAGCCGCTGGGTGGCGCTACTTTTTTGATATACAATCCTTTGATTCCTGAGGCGCCCAGATGGCGGAATTGGTAGACGCACTAGTTTCAGGTACTAGCGAGTAACATCGTGGAGGTTCGAGTCCTCTTCTGGGCACCAATCTTATCGAATCAGATAAGTTCAATGAAGAGCAAACCGTTGGTTTCCAACCAACGGTTTTTTTATTGGCTAAATCGCTTTTCTGGGGATTCAAATCAACGATCAAACGGCCCAATCGGACCCCCCGAAGACTGGCCAGCGGTGCACCGCACATCCTCAAACCGGAACTCCCACCAAATCGTGGCCTTCCACACGCACAATCCGTGCGCGTGTGAACTCACCCACTTTGAGCGTCTTGCTCAATTTTTCGGGTGGCAACAAACGCACCACCCCATCAATTTCGGGCGCATCGCCAAAACTGCGGCCCACGCCACCGCGTCGACCCATGGCAGGTGCTGAATCCACCAAAACTTGCATGGTGGAACCGACACGCTGGTGCAGCCGAGCAATCGACACTTCTTCAGCCACCGCCATGAAGCGGGCCCGGCGCTCTTCGCGCAAGGCTTCGGGCAACATGCCCGGCAGCTCATTGGCCGTGGCCCCTTTTACCGGACTGTAGGCAAAGCAACCAGCGCGGTCAATTTGCGCTTCGCGCAAGAAATCCATCAAATGTGCAAACTCTTCTTCTGTCTCGCCCGGGAAACCGGCAATGAAGGTACTGCGAATCACCAAATCGGGGCACATCTCGCGCCAGTGCTGGATGCGCTCCAGGTTTTTTTCCCCACTGGCAGGTCGCTTCATGCGTTTGAGCACATCGGGGTGACTGTGTTGAAACGGTACATCCAGATAAGGCAAAACCAGACCCAGAGCCATCAGGGGAATGATGTCGTCCACACTGGGGTAGGGATAAACGTAGTGCAGACGCACCCAAGCGCCGTGCTCGCGAGCCATCTCGCCCAGCGTTTGCACCAATTCCAGCATGCGTGTTTTGACCGGTTTGCCATCCCAAAAGCCAGTCCGGTACTTCACATCCACTCCATAGGCTGATGTATCCTGACTGATGACCAGCAGCTCTTTCACGCCGCCTTCAAACAGGGCTTTGGCTTCTTTGAGCACATCGCCTATGGGGCGCGAAACTAAGTCACCGCGCATGGACGGGATGATGCAAAACGTGCAACGGTGGTTGCAACCTTCGCTGATCTTCAAATAGGCATAGTGGCGCGGTGTGAGTTTCAGACCCGCTTCGCCAAAGCCCCCAGGCACCAGGTCCAGGAACGGGTCGTGCGGCTTGGGCAAATGGGTGTGCACCGCGTCCATCACCTCTTGGGTCGCGTGCGGCCCCGTCACGGCCAGCACGCTGGGGTGCATTTCCAGGACCATGCTTCCTCCGCCCTCGCCGGTCTTGGCGCCCAGGCAACCAGTCACAATCACTTTGCCGTTTTCATTGAGGGCTTCGGCAATCGTGTCCAGACTTTCCTGGATGGCTTCGTCGATGAAACCGCAGGTGTTGACGATGACCAGGTCAGCGCCTTCAAAGGTTTTGGAAGTTTGGTAACCCTCGGCGCTCAGTTGCGTCAGGATCAGTTCTGAATCGGTCAGCGCCTTGGGGCAGCCCAGGCTGACAAAACCCACTTTGGGGGTTGGGAGGGAGGCTGTTGTGTTCATTTCACTCATGCCCGCATTGTCCCCGCAAAAACGACTGGTTTGTGACAAAGGGGCTTCATGCGCCCATCAAGTCCTTAACCCCATGACGCCCAACAGTTGTTCGGCGTTCTTCTGGATCTGCTTTTGCATCTGGTCCTGCATCTGCGCCATGACGTTTTGCGACGGATTGGCCAAGCCTGAGAACATGTTCTGCATCAATGGCGATTGCCACTGCATGAACTGCGCCCAGACTTCAGGACTTAGGGCAGGACTGGACTCGCCCAGCTTGCTTTGCCAATCCATGAAGGATTGGACGTGGCTCTCCAAATAAGAGCCCATGTGTCCCTGCATGGCATGGCCATAAAAACGGATGATGTTGGACAACACCGCTTCGCTGAACATAGGCACGCCCGCAGACTCCTCTTCCAAAATAATCTGCAGCAAGATAGAGCGCGTCAGGTCTTCGCCGGTTTTTGCATCCATCACCCGCACGGAGGAGACCTCCATGACCAATTTCTTGATCTCGGCCAACGTCACGTAGGTGGAGGTTTGCGTGTCATACAAGCGCCGATTGGGGTACTTTTTAATGGTGCGCACAGACGTTGGCTCGGCAGCGCTGGCGTTAGGGCCTGGCTTGGTCGACTTGACTAGGGGCTTGACCGGCAATGAAAACTCCTCATGGGACACTGCATTTGAATAATCTGCTGCAATGCAACATTCTAGGCACACAGCCCAAGGCTCGGTGCCTTGGTTTACCCTGAGCCCACAAAGACGACTGGGCCACCAGGATGTGTGCTTTTTTGTTGCAAGTGCCCCCGATACACCCTCTTTACCTGCGAAAATACACCACTATGTTTACCGGAATCATCACCGGCGTGGGGCGAATCGTCGCAATCCACGACCTGGGTCGCTCTTTACACCACGGCAAGCGCCTCACCATCGAGGCCCCCGCCGGGTACCTTGACGATGTGGGCTTGGGCGACAGCATCGCCCTCAATGGCGCTTGCATGACCGTCACCACCTTCAGCCCGGAAAGCCGTCAATTCACCATCGACATCTCGGCCGAATCGCTGGACAAAACCAGTGGCCTCGACCAAGAAGGCACCGTCAACCTTGAAAAAGCGCTGCGTGCCCATGACCGCCTGGGCGGGCACATCGTGTCGGGCCATGTCGATGGCGTGGGCCATATCAGCCATTTCGAGCAAATTGGCGAAAGCTGGGAATTGCGCGTCCTGGCACCACACACCCTGGCCAAGTACCTCGCTTACAAAGGCTCGATCACCGTCAATGGTGTGAGCTTGACGGTCAACCGCGTGGCCGATCTGGCCGACGGCTGCGAAATCAGCATCAACCTGATACCCCACACCGTCGACAACACCGCCCTCGGCAGCCTCCAAGCGGGCAGCCGAGTCAACCTCGAAATCGACACCGTCGCCCGTTACGTTGAGCGCATGCTCAGCGCGGGCCTGACCCAGAAAGATCCCGCATGAACGCCCCCGAGAAACTGATCCCCGTGGCGATCTCGCCCGTCGAAGAGATCGTGGCCGAGATGAAAGCCGGTCGCATCGTGATCCTGGTCGATGAAGAAGACCGCGAAAACGAAGGCGATCTGGTGCTGGCGTCTGACCACGTCACGCCCGAAGCCATCAACTTCATGGCCCGTTTCGGCCGTGGCCTGATTTGCCTGACGCTCACCCGCGAGCGCTGCGAATTTCTGAAGCTCCCGCCCATGGCGGCCCGCAACGGCACCGTGTACAGCACCGCGTTCACCGTGTCCATCGAAGCTGCCGAAGGTGTGACCACCGGCATCTCGGCCGCCGACCGCGCCAAGACTGTGCAAGTGGCCGTGGCCAAGAACACCCAGCCCACCGACCTGGTGCAGCCTGGTCACATCTTCCCGCTGCAAGCGGTGGACGGCGGCGTGCTGATGCGTGCCGGCCACACCGAAGCCGGTTGCGATTTGGCCGCCATGGCCGGTTGCAGCGCTTCGTCCGTGATCTGCGAGATCATGAAAGACGATGGCACCATGGCCCGCCTGCCCGATCTGCAAATCTTTGCAGCCGAGCATGGCCTGAAGATTGGCACCATTGCCGACCTGATCGAATACCGCAGCCGCAATGAGTCGCTGGTCGAGCGCATCGGCAGCCGCACGCTGCAAACCGCACACGGCGAATTCACGGCGCATGCATTCCGCGACCAACCCAGCCAGACCGTGCACCTGGCGCTGGTCAAAGGCCAATGGTCTGCCGACCAAGAAGTGCCTGTGCGCGTGCACGAGCCCCTGTCGGTGCTCGACGCGCTCGAAGTCAACCGCGCCATGCACTCCTGGAGTCTGGACGCGAGCCTGAGCTTCATCAACGCACAAGGCTGCGGGGTGGCCGTACTGCTCAACTGCGGCGAATCGGCCGACCAGCTGCTGGCCCAGTTTGAAGGACGCGCCCGCTCAGCCCAAGCCCCCGAGCGCGGCAAGATGGACCTGCGCACCTACGGTGTAGGCGCGCAAATTTTGCGCGAATGCGGCGTCGACAAAATGAAACTCATGGGCCGCCCCCGCCGGATGCCGAGCATGACCGGTTACGGCCTCGAAATCACCGGCTACATCCCCAAGGAATGAATATGCTCGAAGCAAACAAAGGCATTGAACAAGAACTCGATGGGCAATTCCTTCATATTGGCATTGTGCAAGCGCGTTTCAACGAAGAAATCACCAACGCCCTGGCCAAAGCCTGCATCGCAGAACTCGAAGCGCTGGGTGTGACCAGCATCGACCACGTCATGGTACCCGGAGCTCTCGAAGTGCCTGTGGCCTTGCAAGCCATGGCCGAGCGGGCCGAATACGACGCGCTGATCGCCTTGGGCTGCATCATCCGTGGCGAGACTTACCACTTCGAGTTGGTGGCCAACGAGTCGGGTGCGGGCGTCAGCCGCGTGTCGCTGGACTACAACCTGCCCATCGCCAACGCGATTTTGACCACCGAAAACCTGGAGCAAGCCATCGTGCGCCAGACCGAAAAAGGCCGGGATGCGGCACGCGTGGCGGTCGAGATGGCCTGCATCATGGACGACTTGTCAGCCGATCTGGCCGAAGAGTTTGACGACAAAGAGAACGCGTGATGAACGATCTGAACAACACGCCAGACTCAGAAGTGACAACTAAACCCCCTGCAGCATCAGGCACCCGCAAGTCGTCTGCCAAACCTGCCCGCAGCCGATCCCGTGAGTTTGCGCTGCAGGCGCTTTACCAGCACATCGTGGGCCGCAACGAAACCTCGGACATCGATGTCTTCACCCGTGACCTGTCGGGCTTTCACAAGGCCGACTCGGCCCATTATGACGGCCTGCTTTACGGCTGCATCGAACAGGCGCCAACCTTAGACGCCCTGATTGGGCCAAAGCTGGACCGCAGCTTTGCCGAAATTTCGCCCATTGAGCACGCCATCATGTGGATTGGCGTTTATGAAATGCAGCATTGCCTGGACGTGCCGTGGCGCGTTGTGCTCAACGAATGCATCGAACTGGCCAAAGACTTTGGCGGCACCGACGGTCACAAATATGTGAACGCCGTGTTGAACGGCCTGGCCCCCGAATTGCGCAGCGCCGAAGTGCATGCCGACCGCCAATCCGGTCGCGCCAAATAAGCCAGACGGCCATGCGCATCTCCAAACGTGCCGAACGCATTGAGCCGTTTTATGTCATGGAGGTGGCAAAGGCCGCCTTACAAAAAGCCCGCGAGGTCGCGCACACCGACCAGCCCGTGGTGTTTCTGAACATCGGGGAGCCCGACTTCACCGCCCCACCCCGCGTGCAGCAGGCAGCCCAAGCTGCTGTTGCAAATGGTCAAACCCAATACACCCCTGCGCTTGGCCTGGATGCCCTGCGCCAAGCCATCAGCCAGTGGTACGCCTCTCGGTTTGGCGTTCAAGTGCCCGCCAGCCGCATCGTGGTCACAGCGGGTGCATCGGCGGCTTTGCAATTGGCTTGCCTGGCGTTGATTGACCGGGGCGACGAAATCCTCATGCCTGACCCAAGCTACCCCTGCAACCGCCACTTTGTGAGCGCGGCTGAGGGCACTGCCGTTTTGGTGTCGACCACCGCCGAAGAACGCTTTCAATTGAGTGCACTGAAAGTGGCCGCCTCCTGGGGGCCACGAACCCGTGGCGTCTTGCTGGCTTCACCCTCCAACCCCACCGGAACGTCGATTGCCCCTGCGGAGCTGGCCCGAATCATTGAAGTCGTGCGCAGCCACGGCGGCATCACCCTGATCGACGAGATTTACCTGGGCTTGAGCCACGATGACGCTTTTGGCCAAAGCGCGCTGGCCTTGGGCGACGACGTCATCAGCATCAACAGCTTCAGCAAATACTTCAACATGACCGGCTGGCGCTTGGGCTGGCTGGTGGTGCCCGAGGCCTTGGTGCCGGTGCTGGAGCGCCTGGCGCAAAACCTGTTCATTTGTGCCAGCTCCGTGTCGCAACAAGCGGCCCTGGCCTGTTTTGAGCCCGACAGCCTCGCCGAATACGAGCGTCGCCGCGCCGAATTCAAGGCCCGACGTGATTACTTCATTCCGGCACTCAACAATCTGGGCTTGACCGTTCCCGTACCGCCCGACGGCGCCTTTTACGCATGGGCAGACTGCACTGCCGCCTGCCAAAAACTGGGCCTCAAAGACAGCTGGGAATTCGCCTTTGCAGCGCTGGAAAACGCCCATGTGGCCATCACGCCGGGGCGCGACTTTGGCACCGACCAGACCGCCCGCTTTGTGCGCTTCTCCACTGCCAACTCGATGGCAGAATTGCAAACTGCCATCGCCCGCCTGAGCGCCTGGCTGAAGCCATGATGTCCCATTCGATCCCATTTGCACACGTCATCCGCATCTATTGGGAAGACACCGATGCGGGCGGCATCGTGTTTTATGCCAACTACCTCAAATTCTTTGAGCGCGCGCGCACCGAGTGGCTGCGCGCTTTAGGCTTTGGCCAGCAGTTACTGCGCGACGAATTGGGTGGCATGTTTGTCGTCAGCGAAACCACTGTCAAATACCACTCGCCCGCCCGTCTCGATGACACTCTGCTCGTCACGGCAGAGTTGCAAACCGGCGGCAAAGCCAGCCTGACGATTGCCCAACGTGCCTTTTTGCGCGCCGAAGGCCAAGCCGATCGGCTGTTGGCCGAAGGTACCATCCGCCTTGGCTGGGTGGACAGCATCACCTTGAAACCGGGTCGTATTCCGGCCCCCGTATTGGAAGCTTTGCTATGACCCACGACATGTCCATCGTCTCCTTGATGCTGAACGCCAGTTTGGTCGTGCAGCTTGTGGTTTTGTTGCTGTTGGCTATTTCGGTGTCCAGTTGGGCAGCCATCGTGCGCAAACTCTCGGCCATCAAGCGCATCAAAACCCTGAACGAAGAGTTTGAGCGTGTGTTTTGGTCAGGCACCAGCCTCAATGAGCTGTTCAACTCGGCCAGTCAAAACGCCAAGATGTCCGGTCCCATGGAGCGCATTTTTGCCAGCGGCATGCGCGAATACCAAAAACTGCGCGAACGCCGTATCAGCGATGCAGGAACCTTGCTCGACGGCGCACGCCGCGCCATGCGCGCCAGCTTCCAGCGCGAAATGGATGTGGCCGAATCTCAACTGGCTTTCCTGGCTTCGGTCGGATCCATTTCGCCTTATGTGGGCTTGTTTGGCACCGTGTGGGGCATCATGCATGCCTTCACCGGCTTGGCCAACTTGCAGCAGGTGACTCTGGCCACCGTAGCACCGGGCATCGCCGAAGCCCTTGTGGCCACGGCCATCGGCCTGTTTGCGGCCATTCCCGCCGTGCTGGCCTACAACCGTTTCTCGCACGATGTAGACCGCATTGCCATCAAGCTGGAAACATTCATCGAAGAATTCTCCAACATCCTGCAGCGCAGCCTAGGAACGGCCTCTGCCAGCAACTCGGCCTCCGGTCACTGAAGGAGTTCACCATGCCAGCCGTTTCATCCCGGGGTCGCGGACGCCGCACCATCGCTGAAATCAACATGGTGCCCTTCATCGACGTGATGCTGGTCCTTCTGATCATCTTCATGGTTACCGCCCCCATGATCACGCCAAGCATGATTGACCTGCCCAGCGTGGGCAAGGCGGCCAAACAACCCGACAAAGTGGTGCAGGTCGTGATCCAGAAAGACGAGCGTCTGGAGCTGTTGAGCAACGGAAAAACCGACAGTGCTACGCTGCAAAGCGTGGCCGCCAGCGTGAAGCGACTGGTGGGCGACGGTGACAACACCGCTGTGGTCATCAGTGCTGACCGCTCCGTAAAATATGAAACCGTTGTCAAGGTCATGGACAGCCTGCAACGTGCTGGGATAGCGCGAGTTGGCTTGTCCGTTCAGCTGGCTCCCTGAAAGTCCCTGCTGTGAGCGCCAAGCCTGCCCCCCACCTGGAGTTTGCCCCCCCCGCCTCTCCCGGCGAGGGTCGCGCCTGGCTGGTGGCGGGTGCAGCGCACTTGGTGTTGTTCATCGCATTGGGTCTGGCCACCGCCTGGAAAACTCAACCTCAAACCCTGCAAGCAGAGGCCGAGTTGTGGTCGGCTGTACCCCAAGCTGCGGCCCCCAAACTGCAAGAACCCCCGCCGCCGCCGCCCGATCCGGAACCCAAGCCGGAGCCTCCCCCAAAATCCGTGACACCCCGGCCCACACCAGAACCCGAGCCTGACAACAGCCTGCGCGATGCCCAAATTGCGCTCGAAAAGAAAAAGGAAGAAGACAAGAAGAAACAGGAAGCAGCTGAACGCCAGCGCAAGGCCCTGGAAAAGAAGAAAAAAGAAGCGGAAGAAAAGGCTGCGAAGGACAAGGCTGCCAAAGAAAAGGCCCTCAAGGACAAGGCTGCTCAAGAAAAAGTCGCCCAAGAGAAGAAAGAACTGGATAAGAAAAAAGCCGCTGAAAAGGCCAAGGTCGAAGAGAATAAGCGCCAGCAAGAAAAAGCCCGACAGGAGGCGCAGGAAAAAGCTGACGAAGCCAACGCACAAGCCATGCGTCAAGAAAATCTTCAGCGGATGCAAGGCATGGCGGGGGCATCAGGCAGCCCGAACGCCACAGGCACTGCGCTCAAATCATCAGGCCCCTCGGCCAGTTATGCAGGTCGCCTGGTGGGTCGTATCAAACCCAATATCGCTTACTCGGGTGACGTGACGGGTAACCCACGCGCCGAAGTGGAAGTCCGCGTCGCACCCGATGGCACCATCACCAGCCGGCGCATCAAGCAGTCCAGCGGCAACAAGGCTTGGGACGATGCCGTGCTCCGGGCCGTCGACAAAACAGAAATCCTGCCCAAAGACACCGACGGCCGGGTACCACCGTTGATCGAGCTGGTGTTCAGGCCACTGGACTGAAAAGATCATGGATATCCGTTTGCATCAGTTGCACTGACTCATCGGATTTTTATAAGTGTGTGGTTTTCTCCACTATGATGAACTGGTTGTGTCAAGCTTGGTCGTGATCTGCCGATGCTCAACTCAGGTCAATTCAAAATCGGACTCGCCGAAAGGTCAGTTTCTTTGTGTTCCAGGACAAACAACATGCTGAAAATTGCCGGTATCTGGCTTGCCACTGCTTGGCTTGGTCTTTATTCAGGTCAAACCTTGGCTCAAGGGGCACAAGCTCCAGGCTGTTTTGTGGCCCATTTCAAGTCTTTGGCATTGAAAACCCACAATCCAGAGCTGCGAGCAGTCTTGGCAGAAAAATGGCTGCAATTGAATGCCCCCAGCTGCACCAGGGCCCAACTGGCCTCTCTTCAGGCCAACAGCCCCGGTTGGCTGGGCACCTCTTTGACGAACGACATATCTTCCATTTTGGAAGGCGCCATTGAAGCCAACATCGCCGGGAACCCTGAATTGATGGCTCGACTTTATGAGTCTGCGGGCAAAGAAGGTCAAAGCGGCAGCGTGACCCTGACCAATCCTGCCGCCAGAGCGCCCGTTGTCAAACCCATGGTCAACAATGGTGTGATTTCTGGCAGTGCGAACTACGGCAACATTTCAGGCAATACCACCTTGAACCAAACCACCAACAACCTGAGCAATGCCAACAACAACGCCAACAGTGCGGCCAGCAGCACCGTCACAGATTCACCCAACACATCGATCGGCCAAGGCAGCACAGCGGCCATCAATCAGGGTAGACCATCGGCCCCACGTTGAGCTGCATGGCCACTCCGCATGCACAACAAAGCGTCTCTCAGCATCGCCAAATCTGACGTGCGCGAGGGTTCCTTGCACTCGGCCAGCGGCTCAGTCTGAGCCTGATCAGATTCTTCAGTCGTAGACAATCCGCGCCTGTCCCTGATCGGCCTGCGCCATCCAACTGGCCAGAGCAGCGTCTGTCGGGAAAAATTTGGCAGCTTCACCCAGCGCCAACTCGGCGCGGGCAGCCAAGTCTTGTTTGCGCCGCTCCATGACCAGGCGCACAGGCAAGCCGCGGACCAAGTCGCCGTGGTCGGTATGCTCGCGTTGCGCAGGAAATTCGCGCACCAGGCGGGCGATGTCAGGCGCACGGCCGTTCACGACCACACGCAGGTATTTGCCATAGCGGCAGCGGGCGGTACCCAAGTCCATGATCTGCTCGATCTTGAGGCGAAAGCCCCCTGAGAAGCGGTCAGTCTGCATCTTGGCCGAGACGATGATGAGTTCATCGTCTTTCAGTAAATTCTTAGCAGAGTTGATCATTGCTTCGTCAGCTGTGGCTTCCATCACCCCCGATTTGTCGTCGAGCTTGAAGATGGCCACCTTGCCACGCTGGCCGTTGATGATGCGCAGATCACTCACGATGCCCGCCAACACCATGGACTCTCGGCTGTCGATCAGGTCGTCGATCTTGCGGCGTGCAAACTGGCGGACTTCGCGTTCAACCGCGTCAAACAAGTGGCCTGAAAGGTAAAAGCCTATGGCCGTTTTTTCGAGCAGCAAACGCTCTTTAATGCCCCAGGGCAGCACATCGACCAATTCGGGCTCTTGCGTACTCGATCCGTGCGAGTCATCGCCCAGCATGTCAAACAGACCGCCTTGGTTGGCGTTGGCGGCTGAGGCGCTGGCAAACTCAAAAGCCTTATCGATGCTGGCCGACAACGCAGCACGGTTCATCTGCAGTGAGTCAAAGGCCCCAGCCTTGATGAGCGCATCGACCGTTCGTTTGTTGATGCGGGTGCGGTCCACACGCACCGCAAAGTCGAACAAGCTGGTGAAGGGGCCGCCTTCGTTGCGAGCCGCCACAATGGCTTCGATGGCTTGCTGGCCTGTACCCTTGATGGCCCCCAAGCCGTAACGGATGACCTTGTCGGTGACGGGCTCGAAGCGGTGCGTACCCCGGTTCACGTCAGGTGGGTCAAAGGTGATACCGAACTTCAGGGCGTCTTCGTAAAGCACCTTGAGTTTGTCGGTGTCGTCCATTTCCACCGTCATGTTGGCGCAAAAGAACTCGGCGGTGTAGTGCACCTTGAGCCAGCCGGTGTGGTAAGCCAGCAGGGAATACGCCGCGGCGTGAGACTTGTTGAAGCCGTAGCCTGCGAAGCGCTCCATCAAATCAAAGATTTCATCCGCTTTTGCCTCGGGTATGTGATGGGTTTTGAAAGCACCCTCGCGAAACTTCACCCGGTGCTCGGCCATTTCTTCGGTCTTCTTTTTGCCCATGGCGCGGCGCAGCAAGTCGGCACCACCGAGCGAGTAACCGCCCAGAATCTGCGCGGTCTGCATCACTTGCTCCTGGTACACCATGATGCCGTAGGTCTCGCTCAGCATCTCGGCCACAGCCGGGTGCGGGTACTCCACCTCTTCGCGCCCGTGCTTGCGGGCCACAAAGCTGGGGATCAGGTCCATCGGGCCCGGACGGTACAAAGCGTTCAAGGCAATCAGGTCTTCCAGGCGGCTCGGGCGCGCATCGCGCAGCATGCCCTGCATGCCGCGACTTTCAAACTGGAACACAGCCTCGGTCTTGCCGTCCGAGAACAGCTTGTAGGTGGCGGCATCGTCGAGCGGGATGTTCTCAAAGGCGAAGTTTTCCTGGCCCTTGTGCCGCTTCATGATGAACTCGCGGGCGATCTCCAAAATGGTGAGCGTGGCCAGGCCCAAAAAGTCGAACTTCACCAGCCCAGCGGACTCCACGTCGTCCTTGTCGTATTGGCTCACCGCCGATTCGCTGCCCGGCTGCTGGTAGAGCGGGCAAAAGTCGGTCAGCTTGCCTGGGGCGATGAGCACACCCCCGGCGTGCATGCCGATGTTGCGGGTCATGCCTTCGAGCTTTTGCGCCAGCTCGATCAAGGTCCTCACATCCTCTTCGCGCTCGATGCGCTCGGCCAACATGGGCTCCATGGCAATCGCGTAGTTGTTCTTGTCGCCTTCCTTGGGCGTGGCCGGCGGGTATTGCAGCGTGACCGACATGCCCGGCTTGTTGGGAATGAGTTTGCTGATGCCGTCGCAAAAGGTGTAGCTCATGTCCAGTACACGGCCCACATCACGAATGGCCGCACGCGCGGCCATGGTGCCGAAGGTGGCGATCTGCGACACCGCATCGCGGCCGTACTTGTCCTTCACGTAGTCGATCACGCGGTCGCGGTTGCCTTGGCAAAAGTCGATGTCGAAGTCGGGCATGGACACCCGCTCAGGGTTCAAAAATCGCTCAAACAGCAAGCTGTATTGCAGCGGATCGAGGTCGGTGATCATGAGCGCATAGGCCACCAGCGAACCCGCGCCCGAACCCCGGCCTGGCCCCACTGGGCAGCCATTGGCCTTGGCCCACTGGATGAAGTCACCCACAATCAGGAAGTAGCCCGGAAAGCCCATCTTCAAAATGGTGCCCAGCTCGAACTCCAGCCGATCCACATAGCGCTGGCGCTCGGCTTCGCGTTTGGTTTCGTCGGGGTAGAGATGAATCAGGCGCTCTTTGAGGCCCTCGTGGGAGACGTGGCGGAAATAATCATCCACCGACATGACCACGCCGTTGACGGGAGGGATCGGGAAGTTGGGCAGCTGTGGCTTGCCCAGCACCAGCGTCAGGTTGCAGCGCTTGGCGATCTCCAGCGTGTTGGCAACCGCACTGGGCACGTCGGCAAACAGCGCGCACATTTGTTCGGCCGACTTGAAATACTGCTCACGGGTAAAACGCCGCACCCGGCGCGGATTGGCCAGAATTTCACCTTCGGAAATGCAGACCCGTGCCTCATGCGCTTCGTAATCTTCGGGTGAGAGAAACTGCACCGGGTGCGTGGCAACAACGGGCAAATGCAAGCGGGCAGCCAACGCCACAGCCCCTGCGACCTGCGGCTCGTCTTCAGGCCGGCCTGCGCGCTGCAGCTCCAGGTAAAAACGGTGTGGAAAGATCGAACCCAACTGCAAGGCCACATCAGCGGCTTTGTCTTTGTCACCTTGTACGAGAGCCTGCCCGACCGGTCCGGCCTGTGCGCCAGACAACAAAATCAGGCCCTCGGCCAACTCCTTGAGCCAGGCCAGCTTGACCACCGCCACACCTTTGGCCGCGTTTCTGGTCCACGCGCGCGCCAGCAATTCGCAAATATTCAAGTAACCCTGGTGGTTTTGCACCAGCAGGCTCACACGGCTGGTGGCCCCACCATCACCGCCCAGGCCCTCCAGGTTGATTTCCGCCCCCAAAATGGGCTTGACGCCTTTGCCCCGGCCTTCCTTGTAGAACTTGACACCACCAAACAAGTTGTTCAGGTCGGTGATGGCCAAAGCGGGCTGCGCGTCTTTGGCAGCCAACTTGACCACGTCGTCGACACGGCAAGTGGCATCAACGACAGAAAACTCAGTGTGAAGGCGCAGGTGAACAAACATAGCCGTCCATTGTAGAAGGTCGCCCCCTGCAGCCCCGGCGCACCCCGCTCAGTCTCGTAAAACCTGCAACACCTCCGAGCGAAACTCGCGTCCGTACAAAATCAGCACCACCAGCGCCGTGGCCACAACCAGCGCCAACGGAGAGAAAAACCAGGCCATGGCAGCAAAAGAAAAGTAATACGCTCGAAGACCATCGTTGAATGTCTCTGCGGCGGCACTGACCAGATTGCCCGCCCGCTGCGCATAGTGCAAGCGGTCATGCTCCCCGCTGGCAAACGATTCAGGCGGTGGCATGCCGCCAATGACCAGCGCCACGAAGGTGTATTGACGCATGGACCATGAAAAGCGGAAAAAGGCGTAAACAAAAATGCCCACGAGGACCAAAATTTTCAGCTCAAACACCAGCAAGGGTGTGGGCTCGGCAAAGGGAATTTCGCCCACCAGCTCCGCCGCTTTATTGGTCGTGCCCAACAGCGCAAACAAACCACCGATGATGATGATGCTGGTCGATGAGAAAAATGCCGGCGTTTGGGAGAGGTTCTGGGTGATCAGGCCATCGAGCATGCGCGGATCGCGCGCCGTGGCTTGCAGCATCCAGCTTTGCCGATACGTGTTGGTGGTCGCAATCAGACTTTTGTCCAGTTTGCCCCGAATGCGCGCAAACCAAGCGTAACCCACCCACAAACCAAAGAAAGTGATCAGCGCCAGCCAATCGGCCCAGGGCAGCATGGAAATGATTTTCATGCTGTTGATCGTAGCAAGTGCCAGGGCTTTTTGCGTGTCGGATAACACCGATAAAGAAAAAAGCCAGGGGATGGCGATCACCCTGGCTTGAGATCGGGCGCTCGCCCGGAGATCAGCCGCGCAGTTTGGCCGCCATGGCAGCCACGCGTTCGCCATAGGCTTTGGCCGTGTCCAGGTCACCCTGAGGGATGTCCTCGGCCGGACTGGTTGGGCCGACCTGAGCCATCAGGCCGGAGTTGGAGCCGATTCGGTTGATGGTGCCGTCGTTCATGGCGGGCTGCCCCACCCACACCATGCCTTGCTGCATGGCCAAGGTGATGAAGTATTGGATGGTGGACAACTTGTCGCCGCTGGGGCTGGCCGAAATGGTAAAGCCGCCAGCGACCTTGTCTTTCCAGGCACTGGAGAACCAGCGCTTGGAAGTGGCATCGGCAAACTTCTTGAACTGCCAAGAGGCCATGCCCATGTAAGTGGGCGAGCCGAAAATGATCGCGTCTGCGGCGTCCAGCACGGCCCAGTCGGCCTCGGTGATGTTGCCGTCGGCGTCGATGGCGATCACCTGAGCGTTAGCGCCTTGGCCCACAAACTGGGCGACGCGCTGGGTGTGGCCGTAGCCTGAATGGTAAATAACAACCGTTTTAGCCATGAGAAAACTCCTTCAATGAACAAGACAGAGGGGGGAAAAATCAGGGGGCCAGATCGAACACGAGGACTTCAGCGTCCCGGCCTTCGTTCAAAGCCAAAGAAGACTCGGCCTCAAGAAAGGCCGCATCGCCAGCATTCAAGGTTTGACCATTGACCTGCAACGCACCACGCACCAAAAACACGTAGGCCTTACGCGCCGGGTCCAGCGGTAGCGTGGCATTTTCAGAACCATCGAACAGGCCCGCGTACATGCGTGCATCGGCGTGGATTGAGACGGCGTGAGGCACAGTCTGGGCCTCGACAGTGGGCGCTGCCAACAACGCAAGCTGTCCTCGCTTGGCACTTTGGGGCACCGCTTTTTGTTCGTAGCCGGGATCGATGCCCGTCACATTGGGTTCGATCCAGATCTGCAGAAAGTGCGTTTGCTCACCCTTGGCATGGTTGAACTCACTGTGGCGCACGCCGCTACCCGCGCTCATGCGTTGCACGTCCCCGGGTGGAATGCCCTTGACATTGCCCATGCTGTCCTGATGTGCAAGGTTGCCCGAGAGCACGTAGCTGATGATTTCCATGTCGCGGTGGCCGTGTGTGCCAAAACCCGTGCCCGGCGCGATGCGGTCTTCGTTGATGACGCGCAGGTTGCCCCACCCCATGTGGGCCGGATCAAAATAATTCGCGAAAGAAAAACTGTGAAACGATTTGAGCCAGCCGTGATCGGCATAGCCGCGTTCGCTGGATCTTCGGAAGTTCAACATGGGTGGTCCCCTTTCATAAGTCCAAGTTTTACCTCTTGGCATAGGCTTCACTGTAGCCCCGTAAACGCTTTTGAAAGTTGACTTGATTTGCTGGCATCATTCAATTAAATTGAACGATGAAACCAAGACCATGCAAACACCTCGCGACTGGCTGACACCCGAAGCCCTGCTGATGCTACAAACCATCGACCAAAAAGGCAGCTTTGCAGCTGCGGCCCGCGCCCTACATTTGGTGCCCAGCGCCCTGACCTACCGGGTGCGTCAACTGGAGGACGCACTTGATGTATTGCTGTTCGACCGCAGCGCCCGCCAAGCCGTGCCAACCGCAGCAGGCCGCGAATTGCTGCGTGAGGCCACGCGCCTGCTGGACGACATGGACGCCGTCGCCAACCGCGTCAGGCGGGTGGCCACGGGCTGGGAGGCCGTGTTCACTTTGGCGGTGGACAGCGTGGTCTCGCGCAGTGTGGTAATGGACCTTTGCGCCAGCTTTATGAGTCTGGGGGCCACCACCCGACTTCGCTTGCGCTACGAGACCCTGTCGGGCACCTTGGCCGCCCTGACTTCGGGTCAGGCCGATCTGGCCTTGGGCGTGGTGCCAGTAACCGGTCTGCAAAACGACATCCGGCACGCCGTCCTGGGGCCGGTGCCCTTTGTTTTTGCGGTGGCATCGCATCACCCATTGGCCAAGGCCGCTGAGCCACTGTCAGACGCCCTGCTGTCACAACACAGAGCGGTGGCTGTGGCCGATTCGGTCAGTCGGGGCTCGGGGCTGACGATCGGACTGCAAAGCGGGCAGGACGTGTTCACCGTGCCCGACATGCAAAGCAAGCTTGAAGCCCAACTGCGCGGACTGGGGGGCGGCTTCCTGCCCGCATCGATGGCTCAACCCTACATCAACAGCGGCATGCTGGTCGTCAAGCAAGTACTCAACCCGCGCACCAACATTGGCCACTATGCTTGGCGTGACAGCAAGCAAACACCGGCCGGTCAAGCCTTGCGCTGGTGGCTCATGCAGCTGGAAAGCGCTGCCACCCGGGAGGCCCTGTTGCGACCTCTACACCATGTGTGAGCATGCCCAGACCCCAAGGCATCAGGAATAACCCACCCATGCAGTCTCTGGCCCCGTTTCTGGGATAAAGTGAACCCATGACCACACAAAACATTACCATCATCGGTGTCGGCATGGCCGGCGTCACATGCGCACGCACCTTGCGCCAAGCCGGACACAACGTCACCCTGTTCGAGAAAAGTCGGGGACTGGGTGGTCGCATGTCCACACGCGCCAGTGCGTTTGGCAGCTTTGACCATGGCGCCCAGTACTTCACCGTGCGTGATCCGCGTTTTGAACTGGCGATTGCCACCGCACCGGGGGTTTGCAAACCCTGGAGCGCCAACGCAGTGCGCGTGCTCGACCCCAACGGTCGCGTGATCGAAGCCGGTCTGCCCGGCGGTGAGCGTCACTGGGTAGCCACTCCCGGCATGAATGGCTTGGTCAAAGCTTGGGCCGCACCCTTGGTTGAAGACGGCAATGTGCAGCTGCAAACCCGGGTCACACAAATCATGGCGGACCCCATGAAGAAGAACGGCTGGCAGCTGCAAACCGAAAGCGAGGACGGTGGTCAGCGCATTTATGCCGGTTTCGACAAAATCATCCTGGCCATACCTCCTGCGCAAGCGGCCGCCTTGTTAAACGCCTCGAGCCTGAGTGCTTTGGCCAGCCCTCTCAAAGAGGTCCGCGTCGACCCCTGCTGGACCCTGATGCTGGCTTACCCACAGGCCGTGCAGCCAGGTCTGATCACCTTGGGCCCGCAATGGAACGCCGCCCGCAGCACACACCATCGGATCGCATGGATGGCTCGAGAATCCTCCAAACCCGCCCGTGAACGCATTGAACGTTGGACCGTGCAGGCGAGTGCGCCTTGGTCGGCCGAACACGTCAATGACTCTCCCGAGCGCATCACCGGCAAACTGATCAAAGCCTTTGCCGAGATCACCGGCATTCGCGCCACGCCCGCCCACATCGAAGTGCACCGCTGGCTGTACGCCAAAACTGCACAACCGCTGGGCCAAAGCCATCTGTGGTTCAAGGATCAGGGCATTGGCCTGTGCGGCGACTGGTGCCTGGGTCACCGGGCCGAAGACGCGTTCGTCTCGGGCCTGGAGCTAGCACTGACGGTACTTCAAAAACGTTGATCACCCATGGGGATTCCCTACACAGGCCGGTTTGCGCCTTCGCCAACCGGCCTTTTGCATGCGGGCTCCCTGGTCGCGGCGCTGGCCAGCTGGCTAGATGCCCGCGCCCATGGCGGCCAATGGCAGGTGCGCATTGAGGATGTGGACACCCCCCGCTGCGTCCCGGGGGCCGACCAAGCCATCTTGCAGCAACTGGCCGTCTGTGGCCTAGTGCCCGATGGGTCGGTGCTGCGGCAAAGCCAGCGCGACGAGCACTATGCCGCAGCCTTGCAAACCCTGGTGGAAAAAGGCTGGGCCTACCCCTGTGGCTGTTCACGCAAAGACATCGAATTGGCGGCAGCACATTCTGTGGCTCGACATCAAGCGGCGGTGTACCCGGGCACCTGCCGCCATGGCCTGAATGGCAAACCCGCCCGCGCCTGGCGCTTGAATGTTCAGGCGGTGCAAAACGCATTGGGCTTACCCACCCTCACCCACTGGAGCGACCGACGCTTGGGTCCGCAACAGCAGAATGTGTGTGACGAAGTGGGCGACTTTGTGTTGCGACGCGCCGATGGCCTGTGGGCCTACCAATTGGCGGTGGTGGTGGACGATGCGGCCCAAGGCATTACCCATGTGGTGCGCGGCCAAGATCTGGCCGACAACACCGCCCGCCAAATCGTGCTGCAAGCGGCCCTTGACCTCCCCTCCCCAAAGTACCTCCACACCGCGGTGGTGCTTGGCGAGAACGGAGAAAAACTTAGCAAACAAAACGGCGCGCTGGCGCTGGACCTGTCTGACCCCTTGGCAGCGCTCCAACAGGCGGCGCAAGTTCTTGGCTTGCCCATCCAGCCAAAGCAGGACAATTTTTTATCGCAGGCCCTGGCCGCTTGGTCTGACAAGTACCTTTTGCACGACCAGGGTCTGCGGGCTGTTGCACCGTCGCAATCGCGTACCCAATCGTGCATGGGATGAACTTTTTGGTATTTAAAACCCATCAAATTCTCACCATCCCAACAGGGGTTCAAAAGCGCCAAGTCGAAGAGCAAAAGTGGATTTCCTTTGAAAACGCCCTGGCAATTCCTTTGGCCAGTGGTCGCATCACCCTGATCAAAGAAGGCATGCACTAGTCGATTTTGTTCGCTGCCGCCTTTGGGCAAGAGCAACCATTGGTGGCCAACACAAATGACCAAGCCCGCGCGCAAAACCGCCGGGTGGAAATGACCCCAGTGCCCAGAGCGGCTACCCCAAATCAGGAAGCAGCCAAACCATGACTAAAGTTGCTCCTACGCTGACAGAATTGGATGCTCTGCGGGCGAAGGGGGCAGCAAGGCAGGTGATCAATCCACACATTGAGCAGTTTCGAAAATTACTGAACAAAATCAGCGTGCAAAAGCAAGTCACCCAAGCCCTCGCCCAAGCCCCGCAAAACCCCGGACCCATCAACTCCCACATGCTGGTGCTGCGCTCAATCGAACTGATGCGTGACCTCTCGCCCGACTACCTTCATCGCTTCATGGGATATGTGGACACGCTCTTGCTCCTGAGCTCCCTGGAGTCGGTCAAAGCGTCAGCCCCTAGGGTCATGTCTGCGAGTCATTTTGGCCGATGAATACAAGCTGTGCATTCAAAGCAATGCAACACGGTTGGGATGCCTGGTCTCCTTTCACGATTTCATCAAAAGAGCCGCTCAATCCTTGATCAAACACGTGGCAAAACCACCCACTGTCCATCGAGTTGGAGGATTCGGATACGCTGACCAAATACAGATTCGATGGCGGCATGAGTGGCTGCATGGCTGCTCACTCCGTGGTGCACCACCTTCCCTTCGTGCATGACGACGATGTCGTCGGCGTGCAACGCCATGCCAATCTCGTGCAGCACGCTGACCACCGTGGTGCCTTGCGCCAGCAAGCATTGCACCTGCTCCAGCCAGTCCACTTGGTGAGGTGGGTCCAGGTTGGACAAAGGTTCATCCATGAGCATGGTGGGTGCATTGCCCGCCATGGCGCGGGCCAGCAGCACGCGCTGGCGCTCACCACCCGACAACTCGCCCAGGGTGCGATCGCGCCAGTCCCAGGCTTGTGTGGCTTTCAAGGCAGCCTCCACCATCTGCGCATCGTGTTGCGTGGGGGCGCCCAACCAGCTTTGGTGAGGCAGACGGCCGAGCATGGTCACGTCCCAAACACGCAGGTCCAGCGTGCTGGCTTCTCCCTGCCCCAGCCACGACAGTTGCAGCGCCCTTTGCTGGCGAGTGAGTGTCGCCAGCGGCTGACCGTGCCACTGCACTTGTCCGCTGCAGGGCAATAAACCGGCGAGCGCTTTGAGCAGGCTGGATTTGCCCGCGCCGTTGGGTCCGACCACGCAAGTCCATCGACCTGCTGTGATCTGCAGATCGATGTTGCGCAGCACATGGCGCCCCCCCAGCAGGACATTCAGTTGGCGAGTTTCCAGCGCCGCGATCATGCACGTCCTCCGACGCCCGAGCAGGTGTCGGCATCGCGGTACACGCGCCACAGCAAATACCCCCCACCCAACACCGCAGTGAGCACGCCCACGGGCAACTCTTGTGGGGCAAAAAGTACCCGAGCCATCACATCCGCCAGCAAGAGCATGGCCCCGCCCATCAGCGCCGACAAAAACAATCGCCAGGAATAAGTACAGCGCACCAGCGAACGCACCAAATGCGGCGCTGCCAAGCCCACAAAGGCCACCAGACCGATGTGCGCCACGGCAGCTCCCGTGGCCAGGGATATCACGCCCACCAGCACCAATCGCGCCCAGTACAGCGGCACGCCCAGACTCTGCGCAGTGGCTTCACCCAGACTCAGCGCATCCAAGACGCGAGCAAATACCCAGGCCAGCGCCATGCACAGCGCCAGTACCATCGACATGGTGAAGCAAGCACTCCAACTCACAAACGCGGTCGAGCCCAACATGAAACCTTGCATGGCCTGCAAAACCTGCGGTTGCAACAGCGAAATCAGGGACGTCACTGCACCCAACACCACACCCACGACCACACCCGCCAACAACAGGCGCAGCGTTTGCTGCACGCCCCTGGCCAACAGCAGTGTGATCAACACCGCCAAAACCGCGCCCAAAAAAGCTGCCCCCGTCAGGCCCAGGCCCAGCCAACTGCTGAGGGCCCAGGCCCCCCCACCAAACAAACTCAAATAAATGCCAACGCCGAGCGAAGCACCAGAGGCACTGCCCAGCAAATAAGGATCGGCCAGAGGGTTGCGAAACAGGCCTTGCGCCACCGCCCCGGCCAGACCCAGCAAAGCCCCGCCGAGCCAGGCACCCAGGCTACGCGGCAAACGGATTTCCAAGACGATCTGGCGTGACACCCCATCGCTGCCTGCCGACCACCAAGCCTGCAAGCCCTGGCTGCCTGCGACAGTGCCGAGCAAAACTGCAGACAGCCCCAAGGCCAGTAGTATCAGCGCCATGCGGGCTGCGTTGTTCTGAGTGGTCACCGCAAAGATCCTCTGGTCACTTGGCCCGCAGATGCGTCCCCTTGGGCCGCTGCGCGGTTCAGGCATTGCGCCATCAGCCGTGCACCTTCGGCCATGCGCGGACCAGCACGCACCAACATGTCCGACTCATCTTGCTTGAAAAAACACAGGCGCTGGCCTTGCATGGCCCGCAAACGACCCCAACCCGGACGCTGCAGCATGCTGGCACGGCTGCTGTCGCCTGCCATGATCACATCGGGTTGAGCCTGCACCACCGACTCGGGGTTGACTTGAGGAAACGGCCCCATGGATGCGGGCAAGATGTTGGTGACGCCCATGCGGGTGAGGGTCTCACCCATGAAAGAAGATTCACTCGCGCCATAAGGTGTGGGACTGACCTCAAAATAAACCCGCTGTTGGCGCGCCGCAGTGCTCAGCGATTGCACCGCAGCCTGCACACCCGCCTCAATGCCTTGCCACACCCGATCACTGTCTGCAGCAGGCACATGCAAGGCCAGGGCGACGCTTCGCCATACCCTTTGCGCGTCGGCATGGTTGCGCGGCTCCAGGCGCAGCACATTCAGGCCCAGCGCCTGCAAGCGGTCAGCGCCCCGGGTAGAACCGGCCGCCAACACCAAATCGGGCTTGAGCGCGACGATGCTCTCGATGCTCGGGTCCAGCCCGCCACCCACGCGCGGAACCGACTTGACCGACTCGGGCCAGTTGGAATAGCGGTCCAGGCCCACGAGTTTGTGGCACTGGTTCAAGGCGCAGACAGTTTCGGTGAGGGACGGCAGCAAACTCACGATGCGCTGCGGGGCTTGGGCGATCTGCACTTTTTGCTGGCGGTCGTCGAGAACTGTGACGGCATGTGCGCTCTGCAAGCAGGCCAATACGGCAAGCCCCCAAAGGGCCAAGGTCTGAGGCCAGCATCTCCAACGCTCAGCCATGAAGCGCTTCCCACTGGCTGAAAATGCGGTGCAACTGCGCCACGCCATCGGTGAGTGCAGCAGGGCCGGGCTGCAAAATGTCGGCCGATTTGATTTCAAAAATCTGCCCAGTACGAACAGCTGGCACGTCTTGCCAACCGGGCCGCGCCGCGACTTTTTCAGGGCGAAACTTCTTGCCGCACAAAGAGCCGATGATGATGTCGGGCGCGCGCTCGATGATGGTTTGGCCGCTCGCGATGATCCGGTCGCGCCCCATGGATTGCATCGCCAACTCCGGAAAAATGTCGTCCCCTCCCGCAATGCCCATCAATTCGGACACCCAGCGGATGGTGCTCATGTGGGGTTCGTCCCATTCCTCAAAATAGACCCGAGGCCGGCGCTTGAAACCCGCAGCCTTTTGGGTGATGGCGTCCAGCTCAGCGCGCATGCGCGACAACTGGGCTAAGCCCTGCTCGGCCTGCCCCACCATCGCGGCCACTTGGTAGAGCACCGAAAAAATCTCGTCGACACTGCGCTGGTTGAACACGGTGACCTGCACACCGGCCTTGATCAGCAAAGACGCGATGTCGGCCTGCAGATCCGAAAATCCAAAAACGCAATCGGGCTTGAGCGCCAGAATCTTGTCGATCTTGGCGCTCAAGAACGCACTGACCTTGGGTTTTTCCGTACGGGCCCGACGCGGGCGCACCGTGTAGCCCGAAATGCCCACGATGCGCGCCTCCTGACCCAGCAGGTACAACCATTCGGTTGTTTCCTCGGTCAGGCAAACGATGCGTTGGGGCAAGAGTTGTTGCATGGGCCAGGTCCGTTCAGTATTTCATTTTCCAGCTCAGCCCCAGCGTGGTGGTGCGCGGTAACTGGTTATAGCCATACGCGCTCTGATAGCGGCTGTTGGTGGCGTTTTCCACGCGGCCATACAGTGTCCAGTCGCGACCCAAACTGTAGCGGGCGGTCAAATCTAACAAGGTGTTGCTGGGCAGGCCAGGCTTGCCTTCGATATCGGGGCGTGCGCTGGTGTAACGCACACTGCCACCCAATGACAACAAGCCCAGCGATTGCGAGACCGACACCGAGGCCAGGGTCTTGGCCCGGCGCACCAGTTGCTGGCCTGTGGCCTCATTCACCGGGTCTTGCAAGGACAAGCTGGCGCGCAAATCGGTCATGTGAAAGCGGCCGCTGTAGCTGGTTTCCAAACCACGGTTTTTGACGCGACTGACGTTGCTGAACTGGGAACTTCCCATGTCATACAAAAGCAGGTCTTTGGTGAGCGTGGAAAACCAAGTTGAACGCAAGCGGTGTGGCCCTTGCGCCCATTGCACACCCGCCTCTTGGGTGTTGGCGGTTTCGGGGCGCAAATTGGGATTACCGTAATAGGGATCAAACAAATAGCCCAAGGGCGGCACGTTAAAAGCCGTCGCGTGGCTGGCGATCAATTTCCATTCGGCGTTCAGGTCATAGCCGTAACCCAAATACACCGAATCCTTGGCAGAAAGGTCTTCCACATGGTCGCGCCGCAGGTTGAACTGCAGGTTCTGCGCCGCACGCTTGTAGACCATGCCGCCGTAGATCGCATGGGCATGGCGTTCGCGCAACAGGTCAGATGCCCCGTTGAAGGCCGTGTCGATCCCTTGTGTCTGATGGTCCAAGCCGGCCGTCAACACCATCGAAGGAAGGTCCCACTGGTGCGTCCACGACACCATGCGGGTGCGAGTTTGGGCCCGTGTTGTGAATGAATAACCGCCCACGGTAGCAGTGTCATTGCGCTCCTTGGCGTCGGAATAATTCAAACGGCTGGACCACTGCGGCCCTAGCCGACCCGCCCAATACAGGCTGTGGCTGTCAAGTTGGGTGCGACCCTGGTGCAAGTCGGTCGGCGCAGAAAAACTACCCGTTACGTCGTAGTCAAAGCGGCCCTTGAAGTGGGTCGAGCGCAGACCCAGCTTGTGCTCGGGACTGAGTTGGTAGGAGAGGTTCAGCGCGTGGTTGTCATTGCGGTAACCGTCCGCATCGGGGTTGGCATTGAGGGTTTGCGAAAGGTTGGCCGCGTTGATGCCGTCGGTGTGAAGACGCCCCACAGACACCGTATAAGCCAATGGTCCGACCGCACCCTGCGTGCCTGCATGCCAGCGCTGGCTGCCCTGCGAACCTCTCTCGGCGCTGGCATAAACCATGGGCTGACCCTGGCCTTGCCGCGTGAACACCTGGATCACCCCACCCACCGCACCGCTGCCATGAATGGCTGAAACGTTGCCGCGCACGATTTCAATCCGATCCACCTGGTCGAGCATGATGTGCTCCAGGCTCACGGCACCCGTGGTGTCTTGTTTGGTGACGGGCACACCGTCGACCAGCACCAGCACTTGCATGGAAGCCGAACCACGCAAGAAGGCCGTGGCCTGCCCGCCCCGTCCCCCAGTTTGGGTGAATTGGAAACCCGCCTCGCGAGACAGCAAGGTAGGCAAATCCATCACCTGGGATCGCTCGATGGCATCGCGGCCAAGAACCGTGGTGTGAGGCAACACATCGGTCAGAATTTGCTCGGTGCGGTTGGCGGTGACCACGATTTCAGACCCCGCGCTTTGCGCCAGCGCAGCGCCGCTGGCCAAGGACAACAAGGAAAACGCAGGGCTGGAAAGAGCCAACGCAAAACGACGCGCACGGAAAGTACGGTTTTTCATAAAAACAGACAAGTCAAACACCCTCACCGCCTTCCCCGACAGTGCATGGGCTTTACAACCTGTCTTGCAACAGGTCACCTTGTTGGCCGGTATCCGGGCTGGCAGAGGCGACCTTCACCACCTTCCCGGCTGTCTGTTTCAGGGCGGCCAGTGGTTTGAGGTGAAAGCGGGGCTCTCGTTGGATTGAGAACCCGTCTGCTTACCGTTGCGGGGGCAGCGCAGGTTAGGACGGTCGTGGTGACTCCCCCCTCCTGCTTCCCGTTGAACTGCGCGCCGTGAACCGGCATCGCGAGCACCAACACGGCATATTTTAGGCTCAAAGCTGTCGGCAAACAAACAAAATCAGTAGACTTGGTACCGCACGCCCTACAATGGAGACCTTCTTTTTTCATGTCTGCCATGGCCCATTCCGACACCATCGATCAAATCGCCGAGCGTGTGGATCACTTGCTGCTGCGCCACGAAGAGCTTCAAAGAACCAACGCATTGCTTGCTCAGCAAGTGCAGGCGCTGAGCTTGGAACGCGACCAACTCAAGTCGCGTCTGGCCGCCGCCAGAGCCCGAGTGGACGCGCTGATTGAGCGCCTGCCCACTTCAGCCTCTACAACTGTCCCCGCATCGCCTGAGGCCTCCGCATGAGCAACCGACAAATCGACGTTCAGATCATGGGCCAAAGCTACATCCTCGGCTGCCCCGAGGGCGGCGAAGAGCGATTGCTCGGTGCCGTGCGCAAGGTGGACGAAGCCATGTGCAAAATCCGCGACGCGGGCAAGATCAAGGCGCGCGACCGTATTGCCGTGCTCGCTGCGCTGAACTTGGCCTTTGAACAAGTCGAACCCCCTCCTGCACCCACCAGTGTCAGTGCTGCCGATGAGGTAACGCCCGATGCACAGGCTCGGCTCAAGCAGTTACTTGAACGCCTTGATCGAGTGATTGAGCAAGACGGCCAACTGCTTTGAAGCGCCTGCCAGTGATGCTGGCGACTGCTGTTCAAAGCTGTTAACGCCTACAATGGCTTGGTCTGCGGTGCATGCCGGGCTTTATATTTCCTTGAACCAATGCTCTTAGAGCCCGGGCTTGGTACATTGGCTGGTGAGCGTGATCGTCTCGCGTCAGATGAACCCAACGCCAGTCTGCCCTCGCCCACCTGAACCCCGGTTCAGGATGCCGGTCCGGTGGCACTCGCAGACACCTTTAACACCATTTGAATTCAATGGGGACAATTGCATGAGGTGGCTGCGCTATTCACACCAAGGCCATATTGGCATGGGTCAATTGGTGGGTGAAACCATCCATGTTCATCAAGGTCTTCTTTTTGATGATCCGCAACCCACGGGCGATACACTGAGTGTGTCGGACGTTGAGATTTTGGCGCCCTGCCATCCCTCCAAAGTTTTGGCTCTTTGGAACAATTTCAAAACGGCTGCAGAAAAGAATGGTTGGAGTGCACCTTCTGAACCGCTGTACTTTCTCAAATCGCCCAATTCGTATTCACACCACCTTCAAGCTGTGATTCGACCCCCACACGATGTAGGACGGGTGGTTTACGAAGCGGAATTGGGCATCGTCATTGGTCGACGCGGACGGGACATACCGATCGAAGAAGCTGCACAGCATATTTTTGGATACACCTGTGTGAACGACGTCACAGCCATTGAACTGCTGAGAAGCGACACCAGCTTTGAGCAATGGACCCGGGCCAAAAATTTCGATGGCTTTACCCCTTTCGGTCCTTGGATCGAAACCGACTTGGATTGCACCCAATCGATCGTGACCGCCAAAGTCAACGGGCGAGAGCGCCAAAATTACCCGGTGAGTGACATGTTTTTTTCACCCCAGGAGTTGGTCGCCAAACTCTCCAGAGGCATGACTTTGGAGCCTGGCGATATCATTTCCTGCGGCACCTCCCTCGGTGCAATGCCTTGGCAAAATGATGCCGTTGTAGAAGTGTCCGTAGAGGGCATTGGCACTCTTTCTAACACCATGAAAGCGTCAATATGAGTTTGAACATTGCCATTGTGGGCGCGGGCGCCATTGGGGGCTACCTTGGTGTGAAGTTGGCCTTGTCGGGCTGCAACGTGACTTTCATTGCCCGTGGGGAAAATCTCAAAGCCATTCAAGCAAATGGCATGACCCTCACTTTAGAAGACGGCACATCTTTGCACGCCCCGCACGTCAAGGCCTGCACGATCGATGAAGCAACGCCGCACGACTATGTTTTTTTAACAATGAAGTCGCACCAGGTCAGCCCGGTTGCCGAACAAATTGGGCGGCTGTGTCATGACAAAACGGCTGTTGTCACACTGCAAAATGGCGTTCCTTGGTGGTACTTTTATAACTTGGTCGGTGAGTATCAAAACCGCCAATTGACTTCCATTGATCCAGGTGGTGCGCAATGGCAACACATTGGCCCAGAGCGGGTGATCGGCGCTGTGGTCTACCCCGCCGCTGAATTGGTCGCACCGGGTGTGGTCAAACTCATTGAAGGCAATCGCTTTACTTTGGGCGAACCCAGTGGCGAAAAATCTGAACGTGTGACGGCATTGGCACAGGCCATGATTGCCGCAGGATTCAAGACGCCCGTGTCCACGGACATTCGCAGTGAGCTGTGGGTCAAGCTTTGGGGCAACCTCACCTTCAACCCGGTGTCCGCCCTGACGCACGCCACGTTGGAAGACATTTGCAATTTTGATCTCACGCGCAATTTGGCCGCTCGCATGATGGCAGAAGCTCAAACTGTCGGCGAAAAACTGGGCGTTCAATTCAAAATCAGCATCGATAAGCGGATTGCAGGCGCACAAGCTGTAGGCGCCCACAAAACGTCCATGTTGCAAGACATTGAGAACGGCAAGGCCCTGGAGTTGGAGGCGCTGTTGGGCAGCGTGATTGAGCTGGGCAGAATCTGCGACAGGCCCACACCCACACTCGACTCGGTTTACGCCCTGACGCGCTTGCTCGAGCAGAGTGTGTTGTCCAAAGGCAAAGGCCTCAGTCTCGATTGAGCTTTTTCAAGTGGCCAAAAACTGGCCACAAAAGCATGATGAGGGCCAAGCCCGTGATGGAGCCAGCCAAGGGTGTGCTCACAAAAATCTCCAAACTACCCTTGGAAATCAGCATAGACTGCCTAAAGCTGGTTTCAGCCATGTCACCCAGCACCAGCGCCAAGACCAAGGGTGCCAACGGGTATTTGAGCTTTTTGAAGGCATAGCCCATCAAGCCAAAGACCAGCATCAAGACCACATCCAGCATGCTGTTGTGAACCGTGTAGGCACCCACCGCACAAATCACCACGATCACTGGTGCAATGATGGAGAACGGAATTCTCAAGATGGCCGCCCACCAAGGTACGGTGGTCAAGACGACAATCAAGCCCACGATGTTGCCCAAGTACATTGAGGCAATCAGACCCCAGACAAAATCTTTTTGCTCAGTGAACAACAAGGGGCCTGGTTGCAAACCCCAAATCAACAAACCGCCCAGCAAAACAGCTGCTGTGGGTGAGCCAGGAATACCCAGCGTGAGCATAGGTAACAAGGCGCTGGTACCCGCGGCATGGGCGGCAGTTTCAGGTGCAATCACCCCCTCAATGGCACCTTTGCCAAAATTTTCAGGATGCTTTGAAATTCGCTTGGCTGTGCCATAACTCATGAACGACGCAGGTGTTGCGCCTCCGGGTGTGACGCCCATCCAGCAACCAATCAAACATGCACGCAAGGACGTGGCCCAGTACTTGGGCAGCTCTTTCCAGGTTTCGAGAACATCCTTGAGACTGATGCGCCCCTTCTGCCCTTTGAACGCAAGGCCCTCCTCCATGGTCAGCAAAATTTCGCCAATGCCAAAGAGGCCAATGACGGCGATCAAAAAGTCAAAGCCTTTGAGCAAACTTTCTTGACCATAGGTCATGCGCAATGTGCCCGTCACACTGTCCAAACCCACAGCTGCCAATGCAAAACCCAACATCATGGCCAGCAAGGTTTTAACGGGAGGTTCTTTGCTCATGCCAATGAAACTTGCAAAGGTGAGCAACTGAACTGCAAAGAACTCAGGTGGACCAAAGTTGAGCGCAAATTTAGCCACCAGCGGGGCCAAAAATGTGACCATGAGCACAGCCACAAAGGCGCCTACGAATGACGATGTGAAGGCCGCGGTCAGGGCCTGCGCGGCCTTGCCCTTTTGCGCCATGGGGTAACCGTCGAAGGTAGTCGCCACCGACCAAGGCTCGCCTGGAATATTGAACAAAATGGAAGTAATGGCGCCGCCAAACAATGCCCCCCAATAGATACAAGACAGCATGATGATGGCCGATGTGGGCGACATGCCAAAGGTGAGAGGCAGCAAAATGGCTACGCCATTGGCACCGCCCAAACCAGGCAAGACCCCAATGAGCACACCCAAAAAAATACCAATCAGCATGAAGCCAATGTTGGGCAGTGTCAGCGCAACAGCAAAGCCCTGAAACAGGTTGTTGAGTTCATCCATGATCAATAGCCCAACCAAGTTTCAATGAAGCCTTTTGGCAATGGCAACTTGAACCAAATTTCAAACAAGGCAAACAAGACCGCACTGATGCCCGCACCGACTGAGATCGCTTTGACGTAACTGTATTTACCCTGCCAGACCATAAAGGCTGCAACGAAAGTCATTGAGGCCAGATAAATTCCCAGCACAAAGATGGCTGCCACAAAAACCGCTGAAGGGATGAGCATCAACATCATCAAATTGAACTCATGCCCTTCGGCAAACACTTCTTTCCCATCGTCTTGCTTCCAAGCCCACAAGGTTTGCAAAATGATCCAAGCTGCGCCGCCCAACAAAAGGCAACCGATGTAGAACGGAAAGTAGCCGGGCTCAGGACCATCGGCTCCCCAAGCTTTGCCAACCCGAATACTGTCTGTGATGACCAGTAAGCTCACACCCAGAAAGCAAGCAGCCACCAATAACTCCATCCACCGCATTTGCAGGTGTGTACCCGATTTCATAATGAGGTCCTTCTGAAGTTTTATTTGGCCAAGAAGCCGGCTTCACGCATCAGACGGAAATGCTCCACCTCTGCTTTGAGCAACCAATCTTGAAATTCCTGGCCCTTCATGTAGGTGTCCTTGAAAGCGCCCGTTTCCATGAATTCTTTCCACTCAGGGAGTTGACGTACTTTTTGGAAAACATCGGTGAAGTAAGCCACTTGCGCTGGCGTCGCTTTGGGCGGCATGAAAATGCCGCGCAACATCAAATACTCCACATCAAGCCCTTGCGATTTGCAGGTGGGAATGTCCTTCCACGACTGTGTGGGGGTGATTTTTTTGGGATAAGGCATGACCTGGGAATCAAATACACATAACGCTCTCAAAGTGCCGCCCTTCCAATGGGCCACCGCTTCAATCGGGTTGTTCACCGTGGCATCTACATGTTTGCCCACCAATTGAACCGCCACATCACCACCGCCTTTGAAAGGGATGTAGGTCATTTTTTTGTCTGTGGCTTTTTCAATGGCCACAGTGATGATCTGATCTTCCTGCTTGGAGCCGGTTCCACCCATTTTGAATTTGCCAGATTCAGCTTGTTTCATCGCCTTGGTCAAGTCGCCAACCGATTTGTAGGGTGACTCGGCATTGACCCAAAGCACAAATTCATCAAGCGCCAGCATGGCCACAGGGGTCAAATCTTTCCAATTGAAGGGCACACCTGTTGCTAAGGGTGTTGTGAATAAATTTGACAGCGTGATGATGATTTTGTGACCGTCAGGACGAGCGCCTTTGGCATCCAAAAATCCTTCTGCCCCTGCACCGCCCGATTTGTTGACCACCACCAAGGGTTGAGCCATGAGTTTGTGCTTGGTAATCACCCCCTGGAGAAACCGCGCCATCTGATCAGCTCCCCCTCCAGTGCCGGCCGGCACGATGAACTCAACATTTTTTGTAGGTTCCCATTTGGATTGGGCGTTAGCGTTGAAACACAACGAGCTGCTGGCCACCAAGGCAGCTGTTTTGATAAACATCGAGAGACGATTTTTCACAGTAAACTCCTTGGTAATTAAATTAACTCGTGAGTATCGTACTAGAATGTTCTGTATGTTGTCGAGAAAAAATTCCCCTTAACCAAACTTTTTCATCTTTCATTCATGAAAACCCTAATTGATCTTTTGGCTTTTGGTCATTCTGAGTCTGTTTGTCTGACGGCTGCAAACAGTGCGCCTTTGAGCTATTCAGGATTACGTCAACTGAATGAATACGTACGTACAAAGTTCAACCAAGTCGGAATTGGTAGAAACGATCGTGTTGCGCTTGTTTTGCCCAACAGCGCAGAAATGGCGGCCAGTTTTGTGACTGTGGCCTGCTGCTGCACGTCAGCGCCCTTGAATCCCAGTTATCGTGCTGATGAATTCGAGTTTTATCTGAATGACTTGAACGCCAAAGCCTTGGTGGTTGAAAAAGGTTCGAGCAGTCCTGCCGTGGCAGTAGCCGCCAAAATGGGCATCGCTGTCATTGAACTCGAACCCACGCCCTCCATCGGCGCTGGCTCTTTCACACTGAACATGAACGGCCTGACGCCAAAAGCCGCGCAGCATCCTGGACAAGCCGAGACTGACGACGTGGCTTTGGTACTTCACACCTCTGGCACCACTTCGCGGCCCAAAATTGTTCCCTTGACACACCGCAACGTGACTGCCTCAGCGCAAAACATTGCACACAGCACGCGCTTTAGCAGCTCCGACCGAGGCTTGAATGTCATGCCCCTCTTTCACATTCATGGCTTGATTGCCGGCATCTTGGCGCCACTGTCTCAAGGCGGGCAAGTCTATTGCACCAGTGGCTTCAATGCGTTGAAATTCTTCAGCCAAATGGACGAAGTCAAGCCGACTTGGTATACCGCGGTGCCCACCATGCACCAGGCTATTTTGTCCAGATCGGCCAACAACAAAGAAGTCATAGCAAGGGTGCCACTTCGATTCATTCGTTCGTCATCCTCTTCGTTACCGCCGCAGGTTTTGGCTGAGCTCGAAGACACCTTCAATGCCCCGGTGATCGAAGCTTATGGCATGACCGAAGCAGCTCACCAAATGGCTTGCAATCCGCTGCCGCCGGGCCAAAGAAAACCGGGCACCGTGGGCTTGGCCGCAGGCCCCGAGATTGCCATCATGAGTGCAGAAGGTGATTTATTGCCCGTAGGGAGCACAGGCGAAATTGTGATCCGCGGCAGCAACGTCACGCCTGGCTATGAAAACAACGATAAAGCCAATGCAGAAGCCTTCACCAATGGATGGTTCAGAACGGGTGACCAAGGGATCTTGGATGCACAGGGCTATGTCAGCATCACAGGCAGGCTCAAAGAAATCATCAACCGTGGCGGTGAAAAAATCAGCCCACGCGAAGTCGATGAAGTCTTGATGGACCATCCTGCAGTGGCACAGGTCGTTTGCTTTGGCATCCCCCATGAAAAATTGGGCGAAGAGGTTGGCGCTGCCGTGGTCCTGCGCGAGGGAATGACTGCCACTGAAAAAGAACTTCGCGACTACACGGCAACACGTTTGGCCGATTTCAAAGTGCCGCGCAAGGTTCTGCTGATGGAAGAAATTCCCAAAGGGGCTACCGGTAAGTTACAACGCATTGGCATGGCACAAAAACTTGGGTTGGTCTAAGCCTCATGGAAGCTCAAGTCTTTTTAGAACTGGCCCTGACTGGCACGGTTGTTGGTTTCATGGCTGGATTGTTGGGTTTGGGCGGTGGCTTGATGATGGTTCCGGTGCTGAGTTTTTTACTCAGCGACATGGGCGTCTCTGAGGATCTGTCCATCAAAATGGCCATTGTCACGTCCATGTCGACCATTTTGTTCACATCGGTCTCTAGCGTGAGAACCCACCAAAAGTTGGGCGCTGTGCGATGGGACTTAGTCAAAGGTTTAGCACCTGGCATTGTGCTGGGAAGTGCCATGGCCAGCCTCTGGATTTTTGTGGCTGTGAAAGGCGCCACATTGGCCATTTTGTTCGGCCTGTTTGTCTCTTTTTCTGCCTTTCAAATGTTTTTGGATAAAAAACCAAAGCCATCGCGTCAAATGCCGGGTTTCGCGGGTCAGTTGGGAATGGGTGGTCTGATCGGGTTGCTGTCGGGTTTGGTCGGCGCTGGAGGAGCTTTCGTCAGTGTGCCTTTGATGACCTGGTGCAATGTGGCCATACACAACGCCATTGGCACAAGCGCTGCTTTAGGATTTCCCATTGCACTTGCGAATGTCACCGGCTTTGTCATCAGCGGTATGAAACTGGAGAACCTGCCACCCTGGTCACTTGGCTATATTTGGTTGCCGGGAATGTTGGTCATTGCCTGTTGCAGCGTGCTGACGGCGCCCTTCGGTGCGCGAGCTGCACATCGACTCCCCGTTAAGAAATTGAAAAGGGTGTTTTCTTTCTTCTTGGTGTTTCTTGCTGTCTACATGTTCAACAAAGGCATGAGTGCTGCTTGACTGCTTGGGTTTACCAATCAATTCGTTTTGTTTTCCGATGCACTGATTGGGGCCGGAACCCCAGCATCTTCAACGCAGCACAATACTGCCCGAAACGTTCACCACCACGCGTGACTTGCCGGCCACCGCAGGTACCGGCATCGGCGAAGGCGCATCCATCTGAGCCATGGTCATGCGCGGCATGACCACCCCATCTTCGGCCTCCTGAGCACTGACGCGCACCTCCCGGAGGGTGTAGCCTGCAAAACCAAACTGCCTGGTCAAGGATTGCGCTTTGTTTTGAAAACGCTCCACCGCTTCGGCCTGGATTCGCGCTTGGGCAGCACTTTTCTGTTCGGGACTCAAGCGCCAATCGATCTGTGACACCGTTAGTTCTGGAAGGCGGGCAGCGAGTGTTGTGATTTGCTCGGCATCGCGGCCTTGCAAGACGAGTTGCGCAGAGCCAAACCAACCGTTGACTTTCCCGTCTCGCCCATAACGCGGTGACACATTCATCTCGCCCGTTCTCACCTCCACCCCCCCGGGCTGGGCCATGGGGGTGGCCAAGGCCAAGGCTGACGAAAGGACCGCATTGAGCTGCCTTTGAACCGCAGGGGCTTGCAGGCCCTCTTTTTGAACGGCCAGGTTGACCACCAACCAGTCTTGCGGCACATCGGTCTGTGCCGAAGCACTCAAATGCAGAACTTGGTGCAGTGCGGCATGTGCCGTATGAGGGACTGGTTCGCTGGAAGCACTTTGCGCCTGAGCGGATGCGACAGGCAAGAGCAGCGTCGCCATCAGGGTCCAAGCCATCGAAGATGTTCGAGTCAGTTTCATGGGGTGTTTTGTAGAAGGTGCAAAAACAGTTGCACCCATCGCCTTGATTGTGCCCTCTCAGGCTTTTTGCAGACGCCATGGTTCCTGCGGTTTTGTTTCAGGGTGTAACGCACCAAGGGGCCTGATCAAGCACCAATCCCATCCATAAAGCCCAGGCCGACACAGCCGCCAAGGCCAACCCCGCGACGCGCATGCCCCATGCGCCGTCCCCCAATCTCTGGATGCGCAAAAAGAGCCATGGTCCGGCCCACAAGCTGATGCTGCTGCCCAGGGCAAACAAGGCCATGGTGGCCGCACCCTCCCCAGGCTGGCTGGTCAAGGCCGCCACCATCAGGGCCGAATACAGCAAACCGCAGGGCATGAAGGCCCACAATCCGCCCACCATCCAGGGCGCGGCACGTCCCCAACGGTCATTGAAGGCGCGCACTCGTACCCACAGTCGGCGTGCCGCAGCATCCAGCCAGACGGGTTGTCGTGCCTGCAGCATGAGCAGCAAGCCCAGGACCAGGGCCGACAAGTGCAGCAATGTCCAGACCGGGCGAATGGCAGCCGACTGCGTGGTCAGCCAGCCCAGGCCTTGCACGCTGGCTGCGGCCACTGCACCCAAGACCGCATATCCGCCCAAGCGGCCCAGCTGAAACGCCAACAAAGCCTGCGCCCGCCGCTCACTCGCAGCCTGCCCCAGACCCGCGCAGGCCGCACCACACATGGCCACGCAATGCGGCCCTCCCAGCACCCCCATCATCAAGGCCGTGATGGCCAAAGAGCTTTGCATGGTTTGTTCGCTTGAATGTCAAGAATTACATTGTCGGCGATGCAGAACACCCCCCGATGCGGCCCAACCCATGTCAGTAGGCCTCAAATGATTTTGGAAAATCGTGAACGGTTACGGTCGGCCTGGACATAGCGGTCAAACACCATGGCCACGCCGCGCACAAAGAACCAGCCCATGGCGGTGACCTGGATGCCGGTCTCGCTCAACTGAACCAGGCCTTGCACCTGCATGTCTTCAAGCTGAGAAATTTCGTCGGCAAACAGCGTTTTGAAGTTGATCAGCCAAGCCAGGTTGATGGCTTCGAACTGCAAATGCCCTTGGCACATCAGCGCCATGATGACCGAACGGCGAATCAGGTCGTCACGGCTGAGCGCCAAGCCCCGCACCACAGGAAAGCGTCCCTGATCCAGCAGGTCGCAATACTCCTCCATGGTCTTGGCATTCTGGCTGTAGGTGGTACCGATTCGCCCGATCGAGGACACACCCAAGGCAATCAGATCGCAGTCGGCCTGGGTGCTGTAGCCTTGGAAATTGCGGTGCAAACGTCCTTGACGCTTGGCCACGGCCAAAGCATCGTCGGGCAAAGCGAAGTGGTCCATGCCGATGTATACATACCCGGCATCGGTCAGCGCGTCCAACGAGCGCGACAGCATGGCCACCTTGGCAGCGCCCGAAGGCAGATCTTCGGTATGAATGCGGCGCTGCGGTTTGAAGCGTTCGGGCAAGTGGGCATAAGCATAGAGCGCAATGCGGTCAGGACGCAGGCTGTTGACTTGCTTGAGCGTGCGCTCAAAGGATTCTGGCGTTTGCAGGGGCAAGCCGTAAATCAGGTCCATATTGATCGACTCAAAGCCCAGGCGTCGCGAAGCTTCCACCAGCTTGAACACCTGATCCGCTGGCTGGATCCGGTGAATGGCTTTTTGCACCCCGGGATCAAAGTCCTGCACCCCGAAACTCAGCCGGTTGAAACCCAACTCGGCCAACACGGCCAGGCGCTTGTCATCCACCGTGCGCGGATCGACTTCAACCGAGTATTCCCCGCCAGGCGCAAATGCAAAGTGCATCCCCAGCAAATCCATGAGTTGACGCAATTCGCCGTCGCTCATGAAGGTGGGCGTACCCCCACCCAGGTGCAATTGGCTGACCGGCTGACCCCTCCCCAGATGTTGGGTGTGCAGCGCCAGCTCTTTGCCAAGGTAGTTCAAGTATTGGGCTGAACGCTCTTTGTGCTTCGCGATGATTTTGTTGCAGGCGCAGTAATAACAAAGCGATTCGCAAAAGGGGATGTGAACGTAAAGCGAAAGCGGTGACTGCTTACCCCCCATGCCCGATTGGCGCTGCTGCAATGCCTGCACGTAATCTGGCTCAGCAAAGGCCTCGACAAATCGATCGGCAGTGGGGTAAGAGGTGTAGCGTGGACCAGGCACGTCAAAACGTGTCAACAATTGTGGCGTGATGACGGACATGCGTCTGCCCCTTCATTCGAATGTGTTCAAAACGAGCCGACACTTTGCCCGCTTGCATCTGCCCATGTATTGACTCAGGTCAAACCCTTTACTGGTTTTCAAGGATTTCTGGCAAGGACAGGGTACTGCCTCAAATTCAGCAGATTTTTCGGTATAAGCTCAAGTCTTGATCCAAGGCAAATCCATTGCACAACCAAGAGATAAACCATGAATCCCCAAGCCATCAAAGTCGCCTGCTCCAATTGCAACTTGCGCGAGTTGTGCATGCCCATGGGCCTGAGCGATCATGACCTCAATCGCCTCGATGATCTGGTCGCCGTACGGCGCAAGGTTAAACGCGGCACCACTTTGTTCACCAATGGCGACAGATTCACCTCGCTCTATGCCATCCGCACCGGTTTCTTCAAAACCTGCTTGGCCACAGAAGATGGGCGCGACCAAGTCACGGGCTTTCAGATGGCGGGCGAAATCATTGGGCTGGACGGCATCGTGAACGACCAACACAGTTGCGATGCAGTCGCTTTGGAAGATGCCGAAGTCTGCGTCATGCCCTTTGACCGGATCGAAGAAATTTCACGCGAAGTCACGGCCCTGCAAACCCATGTTCACAAGATCATGAGCCGCGAGATCGTGCGCGAGCACGGCGTGATGTTGCTGCTGGGCAGCATGCGTGCAGAAGAGCGCCTGGCTGCCTTTTTGCTGAACTTGGTGCAGCGTCTGCACGCGCGGGGGTTTTCCCAATCCGAGCTCGTTTTGCGCATGACGCGAGAGGAAATCGGCAGTTACCTGGGCCTGAAGCTCGAGACCGTCAGCCGCACCTTCTCCAAGTTCGTCGAGGATGGCACTGTGGAAGTCAAACAGCGCCATGTGCGCATTCTGGACACCGACGGCCTGCAACGTTTAGTCAACCACAACCAGTGCCATTGACCCGAGTCAGGGCACTGCAGCAGGTGTAACGACTGCTGGTGGCAACTCGCCTGTGGCCGCGTGGTTGCGCCCTTGCATGGCGGGCGCATGGGTGATGCCTTGGCGCTCCTGAACGGCGTTACGCGGCGTGACCTGCAGCACCGGATCGGGGTTGCTCACGGCAATGTAATAAGTCACGAATCCGGCCACCACCACCAAGGCTGGGCCACCGATGACCATCCAGACCATGCCGAAGCGCCACCATGGTTGAGCGTCTTTGGGGTTGTGCAATGCTTTGCTCATGTTTGTCTTTCTGAAAAGGGATCCACCCTTCAACGAGGGATCAAGAACACGGATTTCTCACTCAACTGACCTGCCAACTCACCGTTGGGTCGGCGTGAATCGATGCGAAAATGAATCGGGTGTGATCCCGCAGGTGCGGCATCGTAGGGCACTTGCAAACGCACGGAAATCCAACGCGACTCAGTAGCACCCACCTCAACCAAGGGCTCTGTGGCCAGGCTCAGGCCGGACAAGCCATCGACTTGCAGCTGAAAGCTCAGGGTCTGCTCCGCGGCATTCATGATTTGCAGGCGATACACGTTTTCAATCTTGCCGCCGGGCACGATACGGGCCATGGTGGCGCGGTCTCGCTCGATGTCCACCTTAAACGGATCTCGGCTCCACAAGGACACGCCAACTCCAATGATGATGGCCCACAGCACAAAGGTGTAAACGAGCACACGAGGCCGGAAGATACGACGAACCGTTTGTGCCCAACTCCAGCCTTTTTGCATGGCGTTTTGCGTGGAGAACTTGATCAAACCCCGGTCATAGCCGACCTTGTCCATCACTTTGTCGCACACATCCACACACGCCCCGCAGCCAATGCATTCGTACTGCAAGCCTTTGCGGATGTCGATGCCCGTGGGGCAAACTTGTACGCACAAGGTGCAATCCAGACAAGCACCCAAACCTGCGGCTTGGGGGTTAGTCTTCTTGGAGCGGGCCCCCCTTGGCTCTCCACGAGCCTCGTCATAAGTTACGATCAGAGTGTCCTTGTCAAACATGGCGCTTTGAAAGCGCGCATAGGGACACATGTATTTGCACACCTGCTCGCGCATGAAACCGGCATTGCCATAAGTGGCAAAGCTGTAGAACAGAATCCAGAAAAATTCCCAAGGACCAAAGCCGAGCGACAAGACAGACGCCGTCAACTCGCGGATAGGGGTGAAGTAGCCTACAAAGCTGAAACCTGTCCAGAGCGACAACACGATCCATGACATTTGCTTGCCACTTTTTCGCCAGACCTTGTCAAAGCTCAAGCGCGCGGCGTCCAGTCGCAATCGAGCCGATCGGTCGCCTTCAAACTGACGTTCGATCCACAGGAAAATTTCGGAGTAAACGGTTTGCGGACAAGCAAAGCCACACCACAAACGTCCAGCGACTGCCGTGAACAAAAACAGCGACAGCGCCGAGATCACCAGCAAGGCTGTCAGGTATATGAAATCCTGCGGGTAAAGAACCAACCCAAAAATGTAGAAACGGCGAGCACCCAGGTCGAACAGCACCGCCTGGCGCTGCCCCCACTCCAGCCACGGTAAGCCATAAAAGACCAGCTGGGTGATAGCGACCATGAGCCAACGCCAACGGGCAAACACCCCTTGCACACTGCGCGGGTAGATTTTTTGTTGCGCTTGGTAAAGCGACACCATCTCCACATCACCCTCCGCGGGTACTGTAGTGATTGGGATCACGCTGCGCGAAGAACGATCTTCAGAGGTGTACAAAACACAGGCCTTGATTCAAATCCTGCAGCAAAGCAGACCTGCCGCAAGAAGCGTTGCATCACTTGACAGGACTGACTGCCGCGCTGGCGAAGGGTTTGTTCGAGAGACCCCAGACGTAGGACGCCAAGACATGGATCTGGCCTTCCGTCAACTTGGCGGCCTGTGCAGGCATCTGGTTGACCTTGCCGTTGTTGATGATGTTCACTATGGCGTTCTCACCCCAGCCGTGCAACCAGATGTCGTCCGTCAAGTTGGGCGCGCCCATGGCGTGATTGCCCTTGCCATCCATGCCGTGACAGGCAGCACACGCACCAAACTTGGATTTACCCAGGGAGGCACGCAAGGAGTCGTGCGGACTGCCCGACAAGCTGAGTACATAGTGCGCCACGTTGCGTACGTCTTCGGGCGTGCCCACCGTCGCCGCCATGGGCGGCATGTTGCCCATGCGACCTTGCACCAAGGTCGCTTTGATCGCGTCGGGTGTGCCGCCATAGAGCCAGTCGGCATCCGCCAAGTTGGGGAAGCCTTTGCTGCCGAGTGCGTCAGAGCCATGGCACTGGGCACAGTTGTTCATGAACAGGCGGTCGCCAATGGCCAAGGCCTGAGGATCTTTGGAGACGTCTTCAGGCGGCATCCCCTGGAACTTGGCGTACAAGGGTGCCACCTCGGCATTGCCTTTGGCCACTTCTGCATCGTATTGACCCGCCGCAGACCAGCCAAATTTGCCAGTAAAACTGCCAGCGCCTGGGTACATCGCCAAGTAAATGAAGGCAAAAATAATGGTGATGATGAACAAACCTACCCACCAGCGTGGCAGCGGGTTGTTCATTTCACGCAAGTCACCGTCCCAGACATGGCCCGTGGTGTTGTCGTTGGCCGTCATGGCTTTGGCCTTGCCGCTGAACCACAGCAAGAGCAAGCAGGCGATGATGCTGAACAGCGTCAGACCTGCCACATACCAGTGCCAGAAATTGCTGATGAAGTCACTCATGGGGATTCCTTGTTTTTTATGTTCTGAAGGACAGCTCAGTCGTCTTGGCGCAAAGGCAATTGAGCCGCTTCGTCAAAACTGGCTTGGTTACGGCGCGACCAGGCCCACACCACAATGCCGATGAAGGCGGCAAAGGCGAGCAAGGTCACGATGGATCTCAATGTGTTGATGTCCATGGCCGTTCCTTATTTGCGGTGTGTGCCCAAGACTTGCAAATAGGCAATGACGGCATCGAGTTCAGACTTGTCTTTCAACGCTTGCGGGGCCTTGGCGATTTCTTCCTCGCTGTACGGTGCGCCCAGCGTGCGCAACCCTTTCATGTGCGCTTGTATGGAGCCTGCATCGGCAGGCGTTTTATCCAGCCAGGGGTAAGCGGGCATGTTCGACTCGGGCACCAGATCACGTGGATTGATCAGGTGAATGCGATGCCATTCGTCACTGTAGCGACCACCTACGCGGGCCAGATCAGGGCCGGTGCGCTTGCTTCCCCATTGGAAGGGACGGTCATAAACGAATTCACCGGCCAGCGAGTAAGCGCCGTAGCGCAAGGTCTCGGCACGGAAGGGGCGAATCATCTGCGAGTGGCAGTTGTAGCAACCTTCACGCACATACACATCACGCCCAGCCACTTGCAAAGCGGTGTAGGGCTTGAGGCCAGGCACCGGCTCGGTGGTGGATTTCTGGAAGAACAGCGGCAGGATTTCGACCATGCCGCCCACCAACAGAACCACCAAGATCAACACGATCATCAGGAAATTGTTGGTCTCGACTTTCTCGTGCGAGAGACCGCCCGTTTTTTGAATTTCAGCCATGTTGTTTTTCTCCTCAGGCGTGGGCGGGTGTGAGTATGGGGATGCGGACTTCCACCGAACGACCTTGCGTGACGGTCTTGAAGGTGTTCCACAACATGATCACCATGCCCCCGAAATACAGCAAACCACCGAGCAACCGCAGCACATAGAACGGGTAAGTGGCTTTGACCGATTCCACAAAGGTGTAGGTCAAGGTGCCATCGGCATTGATGGCGCGCCACATCAAACCTTGCATCACACCGGCAATCCACATGGCAGCGATGTAGATCACGATGCCGATGGTGGCGGTCCAAAAGTGGACTTCAATGGCTTTGACGCTGTACATCTGTTTTTGGCCAAACAGACGAGGAATCAGGTAGTACATCGAGCCCATGGTCACGAGACCGACCCAACCCAGGGCACCCGAGTGCACATGGCCCACGGTCCAGTCGGTGTAGTGGCTCAGGGCGTTGACGGTCTTGATGGACATCATCGGCCCTTCAAAGGTGGACATGCCGTAGAACGACAGGGACACGATCAAAAAGCGCAAGATCGGGTCATCACGCAGTTTGTGCCATGCGCCCGACAAAGTCATGATGCCGTTGATCATGCCGCCCCAGCTGGGCGCCAAGAGGATCAAGGAGAAAACCATGCCGACGGACTGGGTCCAGTCAGGCAATGCGGTGTAATGCAGGTGGTGAGGACCGGCCCACATGTAGGTAAAGATCAGGGCCCAGAAGTGCACGATCGACAAGCGATACGAGTACACAGGGCGCTCGGCTTGCTTGGGGATGAAATAATACATCATGCCCAGGAAGCCTGCGGTCAAGAAAAAACCTACCGCATTGTGGCCGTACCACCACTGCACCATGGCGTCCTGCACACCGGCATAGGCTGAATACGACTTCATCATTCCCACGGGCAAGGCCGCGCTGTTGACGATGTGCAGTAAAGCCACAGCAATGATGAAAGCACCAAAAAACCAGTTGGCCACATAGATGTGGCGCACCTTGCGCGTGCCAATGGTGCCAAAGAACACCACAGCGAATGCCACCCAGACCAAGGTGATCAGGATGTCAATCGGCCACTCCAACTCGGCATACTCTTTACCGCTGGTGAAACCCAATGGCAAAGAGATGGCCGCCAAAACAATCACCAATTGCCAACCCCAAAACGTGAAAGCCGCCAGCTTATCGCTGATCAGTCGCACATTGCAGGTGCGCTGCACCACGTAATAGGCGGCTGCGAACAAGCCACAACCGCCGAACGCAAAGATCACGGCATTGGTGTGCAAGGGCCGCAAGCGGCCATAGCTGAGCCAGGAAACGCCGAAGTTAAGTTCTGGCCATGTCAGTTGGGCCGCAATGATCACACCCACCAGCATGCCCACCACACCCCACACCACCGTCATGATGGCGAACTGCCTGACAACCTTGTCGTTGTAGGACCCTGCCTGCATGTTGGCAAATTTCATTTTTACCTCTTGCTTTTTTAAAAAATCTACCGAATGAGTTTGCCCGGGTGTACATCCTGAACACTTGATCAAAATCAATCGTCACGCAAAATTCGCTCGCCTTCGACCTCAATGTCCTCAAATTGCCCGCGATGGATAGCCCACCAAAGACCGGCGAGTATGAAAAACACCAAGGCCACTGAAAGTGGAATCAACAAATACAGAATGTCCATGTCGCTTTCTCACACAGATTGGGGGGACGGATTCTGTTGTGGCAAAGCCTCGGGCAAGGTCTGCGACAGACGCATAGCATTGAGCACGACCAGCAAAGAGCTGAGCGCCATGCCCAGACCTGCGGCCCAGGCTGGCAACCAGCCCATCAGGGCCAGTGGCACGCAGGCTGCGTTGTAAACGGCAGACCACAACAGGTTCTGCTTGACGATGCGCAAGGTTTGGCGACTGCGCAGCACAGTGCTGACCAGCACATCCAGCTGTCCGCCCATCAGTACAAAATCCGATTTCGATTGCGCCAGAGGCACGGCCTGCCCCAGCGCAAAAGACACATCTGCACCGGCCAAGACTGGCCCATCGTTCAGGCCATCGCCAACCATGGCCACTTTGCGCCCCTGGGCCTGCAAACCCTGCAGCACTTGCAATTTGTGTTGCGGGCTGCAACCGCCTTGTGCGTCATCGATACCCACCGCATGGGCCACCTGGGCCACCGCGGTCTGGCCATCACCAGAAAGAATTTGCAAGGTCAAACCCAATTCGGCCAATTGACGCACCACGCGGGCCGCCTCGGGGCGCACTTGCTCAGCCAGCTCAAAACAGGCCAACCAGCCTGACGCATCGGCCAAACTCACCTGCAAGTGATGCCCCGCAAATACCGGTGCAGCACAAAAAGCCGCCGAGCCCAGGCGCAAATCCATCTCAGGGCGGCCCGGATCAAGCAGTTGGCCTTGCATGCCCAGCCCTGCACGCTCGCTGACGTTGTGTGCAGCCAGGGCTTCGAGCGCGCTCAAGCTTCCTGGAGCGTCGGCGCGACGCCGGGCCTCAGACCACAAGGCCCGAGACACCGGGTGCAGCGAGTGACGCGCCAAACTGCCAGCCCAGTTCAGAACTTGCGCTTGACTCACGCCCTCTCGCACGTGGATGCGGATGACCTCAAAAGCATCCCGTGTCAAGGTGCCCGTCTTGTCGAAAATAACGGTATCAATGTGTGCCAAATTTTGCAAAGCACTGAGCCTGCGCACCAGCACCCCGCTGCGAGCCAACGCACCGGCTGTAGCCAACATGGCGGCAGGTGTGGCCAGCGACAAGGCGCAGGGACAAGTCACGATCAACACGGCAACTGCCACCATCACCGCATGCGCCGGGTCAGTTGGCCACCAATAAATGGCCGACGCGAGTGAGGCCAACATCACGGTCACCAAAAAGGGTTTGGCCCAGCGGTCGACCAGCAAAGCCATGGCGGGTTTGGAGACCGAGGCGCTTTCTATCAACGCCACGATCTGTGCATAACGCGTGGCAGCGCCAATCTGCTCGATCTGAACCTGCAGCGTGCCACTCAGGTTGTGGCTGCCGGCAATCACGCGATCGCCTGCGCGCCGCGCAAGTGGTCGCGATTCACCGGTCAGCAAAGCCTCGTCAACTTGGGTCTGCCCTGCCAGCACCAAGCCATCGCCCGCAAAAGCTTCTCCGGGCAAGACTTCGATCACATCCCCCACCTGAAGCCGGCGGATCGACAACAGTGTCCAGCTGCCATCGGTCTGGCGCTTTCTCACGCAGTCGGGCAAGCGGTTAAGCACTGCCTCCAGTGCGCCCGCTGTGCGGTCACGCATGCGCAACTCCAGCCAACGACCCGTCAGCAAAAAGAAGACAAACATGGTGAACGAGTCAAAAAAGACTTCGGCCCCAAAAGGCCCCTTTGGCTCGAAGGTGCCCAGCGTGCTGACCCCAAAGGTCACCGCCATGCCCAGCGCCACCGGCAAATCCATGCTGATTTGACGCTCACACAAGTCGCGCCAGGCGTTGCGAAGAAATGGGGCACACGAGAAAAGGATCACCGGCAATGACAGCACCCATGAGGCCCAGCGCAGCAGGTGCATGGCTTCGTCCGAGATCTCCCCGGGCAGAGTCAGGTAGGCCGGGGTGGCGTACATCATGACCTGCATCATGCACAGGGCCGCCACCGCCCAACGCCAGACCATGCGGCGGGATTCCTCGCGCCGCAAGGCTTGAGAGTGGGCATCGTTGGCGGGTAAGGCCTTGTAGCCATGGCGCTCGACCGAACGCATCCAATCAGAGGGCCTTGTGACTTCAGACGACCAGACGATCTGCCCCCGGTGGCTGGCTCCGCTGATTTGCACAGACAAAACACCGGGCACCGCCCTCAAAGCATCTTCAAGGGTGATGGCACAGGCCGCACAGTGCATGCCCTCAAACACGACACTGGAGCGCCAGCGACCTTTCGCATCCTTGTCGGGCAAACTGAAGGCAGTCCATTCTTCTGGCACATCGAGCAACTGCAAAGGATCTGCGCCTTGCGTTGAACCTTTCGAGCCACTCGCCGCAGCATTGGGAAAGTGATTGGGCGCAACTGGCAAAACATTGACTTGGATCATGTTTTGAAGATACGTCACATGGACAGCTCAAAGCTTGACCTGCATCAATTGATGATGCCGACAGGCCTTTTATGCTGAAGTTTTCCACTTCAAGCAGGAGCGCAACATGTACCAACGCATTCTCGTCGCCACCGATGGTTCCAACTTGTCCAAAAAAGCCGTGAGCAGCGCCATAGAGCTGGCGGCCACCTGCAACGCAGAGTTGATCGCTATGAAGGTGGTACCGCGCTACCCTCAGGCTTATTTTGAGGGCAGCATTCCGCTTTCGGCCGAAGAGATTTCGCGCGTGGAAAAGCAATGGACCGATTCAGCCCAGGCACAGTTGGCCGCTGTCGAAAAGTCAGCCAAGACCCACTCGGTCAGCATCAAGGCCATCACCGTCAAATCCGATGTGGTCTCTGACGCCATCATTGCCGCAGCCAAAAAACACAAGGCCGACCTGATCGTGATGGCTTCGCATGGCCGCAAAGGCATCAAACGACTGCTGTTAGGCAGCGAGACCCAGCAAGTGCTGACGCACTCACACATTCCAGTGCTGGTCTTGCGCTGACCACCCTGCTCTGGTCATGGCTCGCGGTGCAAGGTATTCGGCAAACAAAACCAGTCCGAACCAGGCCGCCGCACTGAAGTTCATCGCCTGGCTGGCTGGGCACCGCTGATTTCGCACAGCTTCTCACCGACACACTGACCGCAGCAGATGGCCCGGCACGTCCAAAGCGTGCACAAGAACATTGCGTACCTCAAGTAACGCTTTGCCCCGACTTGCCGCTGAGGGGGCATTCGGGCCTACCCGGACGATGACTCTTCGTCTGCAACAGGCTAAAACAGGTTTTTGTATTGCTCGCGCAGCAGGTTTTTCTGCACTTTGCCCATGGTGTTGCGCGGCAACTCGGCCACGACAAAACAACGCTTTGGAATTTTGAAGTTGGCCAGCTTGGCTTTGAGATCGGCCAGGATGGCTTCTGGCTTCAGGTTGGCGCCTGGTTTGGCAATGACCACTGCCACGCCCACCTCGCCAAAGTCGGGATGGGGCACACCAATCACAGCGCTTTCGGTCACGCCAGGCATCTCGTTGATATAGCCTTCGATCTCTGCAGGATAGACGTTGTAGCCGCCGCTGATGATGAGGTCTTTGCTGCGACCCACGATGGTCACGTAGCCGCGTTCATCGACCTTGCCCACATCGCCCGTCTTGAAAAAGCCGTCAGCCGTGAATTCTTCAGCCGTTTTCTCGGGCATGCGCCAGTAGCCTTTGAAGACATTCGGACCCTTGACCTGAATACCGCCAATCTCGCCCAGGGGCATGTCTTGCCCATCGTCCCCACGCACCCGCAAAGACACGCCCGGCAAGGGAAAACCCACCGTGCCACCACGACGCTCGGACTGCTTCGCATAGCGCTTGTCCGCTGCATAGGGGTTGGAGGTCAACATGGCGGTCTCGCTCATCCCATAGCGCTCCAAAATGGTGTGCCCGGTGCGCTGCTGCCATTCGGTGAAGGTCTCGATCAGCAAGGGGGCTGACCCAGCGATGAACAAGCGCATGTTCTTGACAGCCTCTTTGTTCAGCGTCGGTTCTGCCAGCATGCGCACATACAGCGTAGGCACCCCCATGAAAACGGTGGCACGACTCATGTGCGCAATGGCTCGCTTAGGCTCGAACTTGGCCATCCAGATCATCTTGCTGCCGTTGATCAACGCGCCATGGATGGCCACAAACAAACCGTGCACATGAAAGATGGGCAAGGCATGGATGAGCACATCGCCCTGGCCTGTAGGCCCTCCGGTCGCCGTCCAGCCCCAGTAATCCTTGAGCGTGACAGCATTGCTCAGCATGTTGCCGTGCGTGAGCATGGCCCCCTTGCTGCGCCCCGTAGTACCACTGGTGTACAAAATGGCGGCCAGGTCATCGGCTTGGCACGGCACGGGCTTGTGTTGGTCACTGTGGTGGGCGGCTCGCTCGAGCAAGCTGCCCGTGCGGTCATCGCCCAAGGTAAACACATGCTGCGTGCCGGCCTTGAAAGCGATCTTGCTGACCCAGCCAAAATTGGCAGGGCTGCACACCACCACAGCAGGCTCGGCATTGCCAATGAAGTACTCGATCTCAGCGCTTTGGTAAGCGGTGTTCAGCGGCAAAAAGACATAGCCAGCACGGAGTGTGGCCAAGTACAGCATCATCGCTTCGACCGATTTTTCGACCTGTACCGCCACCCGACTGCCTTCAGGCAAATCCAGCGACTGCAGCAAATTGGCCATCATGGCCGTGGCGCGGTCCAGGTCCTGCCAGCTGTACAACAGGCCTTCATCGGTTTCGACGGCTATGGAGCTCAGATCGGCAGGAAAGGCCGCACGAAGCGCGGAAAACAAGTTGGAGTGGGTCATGGTTTCAAATTGAAAGCGTGAAAAAGGGCCTGCGCACAGGCCCGATGCATGCAGTGCCAAAATCAGTCGAGCTTGGCCCCCGAGGCCTTGACCACTTGTGACCACTTGGCCAGTTCTTTCTTGATGAAAGCTTCAAATTGGGAGGTGGTGAGGTTGGGGAATTCCGCTCCTTGGTTGGCCCAGACGGCTTTGGCCTCATCGGTCTGGCAGGCACGGCGAATCTCTTCGATGGCCCGAGTCTGGGCGTCAGCGGGCGTGCCTTTAGGTGCCCAAACGCCATACCAAGTGGACACGGTGTAATCGGGCAAACCCAACTCGGCAGAACACGGCACATCCGGGAAAGCCGCGTTGCGTTTAGCGCCTGAAACCATGAGGGCCTTGATGCGACCACCTTTGATGTGCGCAGCTGAGGAACCCAAGCCATCGAACATCATGTCCACATTGCCGGCAATCAGATCTTGAAGGGCTGGGCCAGCGCCGCGGTAGGGGATATGGGTAATGAAGGTTTGGGTCTGCAGCTTGAACAATTCTCCTGCCAAATGATGAGAAGTGCCACCGCCTGCTGAACCGTAATTCAGGCGCCCAGGGTTCTTCTTGACCATTTCCAGGAAAGCCTTGAAGTCCGCCACCTGCACTTTCCTCGGGTTGACCACCAGCACTTGGGGCACATTGGCTACCAAAATCAGGGGAGTCAGGTCACGCTCCAGGTCGTAATCGAGCTTGGGGTACATGCTGGGCGCAATGGTGTGGTGTACCGCGCCCATGAACAAGTTGTAGCCATCGGGCGCCGATTTGGCGGCCACGCCAGCGCCTAAAGTGCCGCCCGCGCCTCCCCGGTTGTCAATGATGAGTTGTTTGCCCGTCAGCTTGGCAAACTGGGCAGACAATGGCCTTGCAAACGCATCGGTACCGCCACCAGCAGGGAAAGGCACGACCATGGTCACCGATTTGGAGGGCCAGTTGCTTTGGGCTTGTACCCAGAGGGGCAAGGTAGCCGTCACGGCGGCCATGGCCTTCAAAAAATCGCGGCGTTGGCCCGATGGGTTCCAATCGTTCATGTCGTGTCTCCTGGTTTTGTTTGGAAAACGGCATCATAAAGTTTTTGCAAATACGGGCGTGGGCTGGGGTGTCCCCCCAGCCCCGACCCCAATAATGTCTTCCTGAGTCAAGCCACCCCGTTCATGCCCTGCCTTGCCTTTGGCCACTGCTGGGCGCAGAGCATCACAACCCCGCCAGCATCTGCAGGGCTTTTGCAAAACCGACACCGGGTTGGCAAACATCCAAATGCACCACCGGCAGGCCGCAGCGCTGTGCCCCCGCCACGTTACGCAGTTGGTCGTCAACAAAAGTCGCATGCTCGGCCCGCACCCCCAAGGCTTGCAAACAAGCTTGGTAAGCGCGTGGATCAGGTTTGAGGATCTGAGTGTAGGTGGCGTCCACGATCACGTCAAACTGTTGGAGCAAGGGCAAACGCTCGCGAAAATCCGCGCCATAAAACAGATCCAGCTCGTTGGACAAAATGCCCAACTTGTAGCCCAGCGCCTTGGCCTGGTGAATGGCCGCCACCGCCTCAGGCCGGATCACAGCCGCAACATCAGCCCCCCGAGCGCGCTGCACAAAGGTTTGCATCTCGGTCCAGTCTTCACCCAACAAACGTCCGACCTCGCGGGTGCGCTGCATCCAGTAATCGCGTTCACTGATCTGATCGGCCTGCATGGCTTGCCACAGCGCATCGGTGTCAGGCGCAAACGGGCCTTGCCAGGTCAGCGTTCCGGCAGCCAAGCCCAAAGCGGTCTCGCTCAAGGCATGGGTTTCAAACAGGGTGCGGCTGATGACGCCGCCAAAGTCCAGAATCAGGGCCTTGTCTTCGGGCCGCAACGCATCAGACATGGGTCACTTTCATGCCCGCAGCAGACACCACCAGCCCTTTGGCCAGCCAATCGTCGAACACCGAAAGCACCTGCTGCACAAACGCCGCGTCGTTGATGTGGGCGTCGATGCGCGAGACCTCGGCCGCGCCCCAATCGCATTGGCCGCATTCGTCCATGAGTGCAGCCAGGCCTTCGGCATCGTGCATCGGCGCACCGGGTCGGTCCCACTCTTCGATGCCTTGCAAAGGCAGCACCAGGTGCACCGGGCCTTTGGCCTTGCGCAAGCGGCTGGCCATCTCGCGAGCGAATTCGCGGCGCATGTCGGCGTCGATGCCCACCGAGGCGATCAAACGGTTGTGGTCATGCGAGGGCCGCCCGGCAAAGCGGCTGGGCATATCGCCCCAGGCTGGGTAGTCCACCAGATCGGTGGCCCCGGGGGCGACGATCATAGGTACGCCTTTCAGGCCAGCACCCATCAAACGGTCAGGCCCGGCACTCACCACCGAGCCGCCCATCTGGTTGACCAGCTCCTGCAGGCTGAAGTCCATCACGCAGGCGAACTGGCCTTGCGCGGCCAGCGATTCAAAAGCCCGGCCCCCCATGCCTGTGGTGTGGAAGACCGCCAAATCAAAACCACGTTGATCGAGTTCGGGTTTGAGTTGCACCATGTATTTCAGACAGCTCGAACCCAATGAGGTCATGCCCACCACCGGCCGTTCAAAGCGCGGCACGCGCGCCACGCGGCAAGCCCCCACCACTGCCCCTGCGGCTTGCGCCAAGGCAGACTGGCACAGGCTGTTGAGGCCGTACAGACCGCCTGCCCACAGCACCATCATCAAATCGGGCGGCATGCGCTCGGGCGGCAACAGGGGCGAAAACGCCACCGTGGACAACACCACCTTGGGCACGCCCAGCGGCAAGCTGCTGGCCACGTCGAGCGCCAGGTCGGTGCCCATGGTGCCGCCCAGCACCAGCAAGCCGTCGATCTGCCCTTCCCGGTGCATCTCGGCGGCCAGAACGCTGGCACCTTGGGCCATCAAGGCCATGGCGCTGTTTTCGTCGCCGCTGTCCATCACCTGCTGCAGCGTTACGCCTGCGGCTTGGGCCACATCGGTGTTGGCCACATCGGGCGTCACCTGCCCTTTGGCCAGCACCCCCACGTCCATGATCAGCGCCTGCCCGCCTGCGGCTTGCACCTGCTCGCGCATGAAGCCGATCTCGTCGCTCTTGGTGTCGACGGTGCCCACGATCAAGATGACAGGGCTCGTCATGCCCGGCCCTCCTGCACCGCGGCAAACGCACCTTCGAGCACATCGCACATGAAGTCCACCTCCTCACGGGTGATGACCAGCGGCGGTGACAGGATCAGGTTGGGCCCGGAAATGCGCACCATCAGGCCCGCCTTGTAGGCTGCCTTGGCCACCCGCGCCGGGATGTCGCTGCTGCGGGCCATGGGCGTGCGTTTAGCCTTGTCGCTCACCATCTCGATGCCCAGCATCAGGCCCACGCCCCGCACGTCGCCCACAAAGCTGCAGGTATCCACCAGTTTGCGCAAGCGGGTCTGAAGGTGCGCACCCACGCGGGCGGCGTTGCCCGGAATGTCCAGCGCCTCGATCTGGTCGAGTGTGGCCAGCGCCGCAGCGGCTGCGATCGGGTGGGCGCTGTAGGTGTAGCCGTGCGAGACCGAGGCCGTGCCTGTGGTGTCTGCGTCAAACACCTCGGCAATGCGGCGGTTGATGGCCGTGGCCCCCAAGGGGATGTAGCCCGAAGAAATGCCCTTGGCCAGGCACCACATGTCAGCATTCACGCCCCACAGGCGCGTGCCGAACAGCTCGCCACTGCGGCCAAAACCGGTCACCACCTCGTCGGCAATCAGCAGCACGCCGTACTTGTCGCAAATCTGGCGCACCAGCGGCCAGTAGTTGGGGGGCGGCACGATCACGCCGCCCGCACCCTGCACCGGCTCGGCGATGAAGGCTGCCACCGTGTCCGGCCCCTGGAACACGATTTCGCGCTCCAGCAGCTCGGCGCAGATTTCGCCCAAGCGGATCGGGTCATCTGTGTAGGGGTTGTGATAAGCCCAGGGCGTGTCGATGTGAAAGCACCCGGGCAGCAAGGGCTCGTAGGCGCGGCGGAAGTTGGTGTTGCCGTTCACGCTCATGCCGCCAAAGTGCACGCCGTGGTAGCCCTGGCGCAGGCTGATGAACTTGAAGCGGTCTGCCTGGCCCTTGAGCTTCCAGTACTGGCGCGCCACTTTCAGCGCACCTTCCACCGCGTCAGAGCCGCCAGTAGAAAACATCACCGTGGCCACGACCTCGGGCTGCATCAATTGGACCAATCGCTTGGACAATTCGATCGCCCGCACATGGGTGGTGCCGCGAAACACGTTGTAAAAGGGCAGCTCGTCCATCTGCGCCACGATGGCGTCGCGCACCGGCTTGTTGCTGTGACCCAGATTACAGGCCCACAGGCCCCCCACGCCATCGAGCATCTTGTGGCCGTCCACGTCCCAGATCCAGCAGCCTTCGCCCTTGGCGATGATGTCGGGCGTGGATTTTTTCATCGCCCCCGGGTGGGCCATGGGGTGCCACAGGTATTGGGCATTGTCGGCCTTGAGTTGGTCGTTGTTCATGGTGTTCTCTTGGTTTTTCAGAGCTGAATCCAGGCGGTCTTCAGGTCCAGGTATTTGTCCATGGCGTGCATCGATTTGTCGTGCCCATTGCCCGACTGCCGCACGCCGCCCAGCGGCACCGTCACATCAGGGCCGCCGTAGGTGTTGACGTGCACCACCCCAGCCTTGATGGCGCGCACCATGCGATGCGCACGCGAGAGGCTGCCGGTCCACACGGCAGACGCCAGGCCATAGGTCGAATCGTTGGCCAGGCGCACCGCCTCGGCCTCGTCGTCAAAGGGCAAGACCGCCAGCACCGGGCCAAAGACTTCTTCGCGTGCCAAGGTCATGTCGGGCGTCACACGGTCAAACAAAGCAGGTGCCATGTAACTTCCGCCCGCCACGGGTTGCAAAACCCCGCCGCCCACGCGCAGGCGAGCGCCCTGGTGCTGCGCGGTCTGCACCGCAGCCAAATTTTTGGCCAATTGCCGGGCGCTGCTCACCGCACCGATCTCGGTCGTCACATCCAGCGGGTCACCCACGCGCAGGTTGGCCGCGATCTTGTGCAGACGCTCCACAAATTCGTCATGCACCGAGCGCTGCACCAGCAAGCGCGAGCCCGCCACACACACCTGCCCGCTGTTGCGGAAGATGCCCATGGCCGAGACTTTGGCGGCCTGCGCCAGATCGGGCGCATCATCAAAAACGATGTTGGGCGACTTGCCCCCCAGCTCCAGATACACCCGCTTGAGGTTGGATTCAGCCGAAGCCTTGAGCAACAGGCGCCCCACCGGGCCGGAGCCAGTGAAAGTGAGGATGTCCACGTCCATGTGCCGCGCCAACGCTTCACCTGCCTCTGCGCCCGTGCCCGTGACCACATGGAGCACGCCCGGTGGCAAGCCCGCATCCAAACACAGCTGTGCGAGACGCAACAAAGAAAGCGACGCGTCTTCGGAGGGTTTGAGCACCAACGAGTTGCCTGCCGCCAGCGCAGGGGCGATCTTCCAGGCGCCGATCATCAAAGGAAAGTTCCACGGCACGATGGCCGCGACCACGCCCACCGGCTCCTTGTGGATCAGCCCCAAGGTGCCCTCGGGGGTCGGTGCGATCTCGCCATTGATCTTGTCCACGCACTCGGCGTAGTAGCGGAAGGTGCCCGCCGCGCTGCCCGGCTCGGCCTTCCAGGCCATGGCAATTTCGGTGCCGTTGTCGCGCACACCCAGCACCGCCAGCTCGGCGTGGTGGGCCTCAATGCGATCGGCAATGCGGTGCAGCACCTTCTTGCGCTCGGCAGGCGCCATGCGCGACCACACGCCTTGCTCAAAAGTGCGCCGGGCCGCCTGCACAGCGCGGTCGACATCCGTTTGTCCGGCAGCGGCGATGGTGCAGAGCTGTTGTCCGTCGATGGGTGAAACCACAGGCAAGTTCTGGCCGGATGCCGCAGCCGTCCATTGCCCATCGATCAGCAGACCCTGATCAGAGATAGGCAGGTGGCGCAGCGCGTCGATCTGTTCTTGTTTCATCAATCTCTTTCAGTCAGGTACGTGCAGCACGATGCCATCGAGCGCATTCGACGCGATCAGCTGGCAGCTCAGGCGGCTGCCCGTCTGGCGGGGTGCGATGACGATGTCCAGCATGGCGTTTTCCACCTCGTCCATCGGTGGGCAGGCGACCAGCCAGGCTTCATCGACATACACATGGCAGGTGGCGCACGACAGGCAGCCGCCACATTCGCCCGCCACGCCGGGGATGCCGTTCATCTGCGCGGCGTCCATCAGGTTGGTGCCGTCGTTCACGTCATCGCTCACGCGCTCGCCGTTGCTCATGATCCAGTGCACTTGGGGCATGGGGTGGGTTCTTTCAGATCAGATAAATCGGATGTAGTGATCGCGCAGCGCGTCGCCTTCGAGGCCTGCGGTGCGTTCGATCTCGTGGCGCTTGATGCCCACATGGTTGGCCACCAAGCCTTCGCCCAGCGCTTGCGTGAGCGCCGTGTCGGCTTCGAGCGCGTCTAAGGCACCCGCCAAGGTGCCCGGCACGCTTTGGGTGGCGTCCTTGTTTTCCAGGCAATCGCCGGTCTCGATGGGCTGCAGTGAATAGGCGTTGGCCACGCCCAGACGGGCGGCCTGCAGCACGGCGGCGGTGTGGGTGTAGGGGTTGGCCGCCGCGTCGCCCATGCGGTGCTCGATGCGCGCGCCGGGGCCGCTTTCGGCCGACAGGCGCACCGTGACGCCCCGGTGGTCCACCGCCCAGTTTTGCCAGAAACCCGATAGGCTGGCCGGTTGCAGGCGTTGGTAAGAATTGGCGCACGGAGCCAATAAACCCGCCAGCGCCTGGTGGTGGTGCATCAGCCCGGCGGTGCAGCCCAGCGTCAAGGCGTTGAACTGGCTGGCGTCGTGCCCGCCCGAGATCGCGTTGTGGCCTTGGTCGTCGCGCAGGCTGAAATTGATGTGCACGCCGCTGCCGCCCACCGTGAGGATCGGTTTGGGCATGAAGGTCAACACGATGCCGTGCTGAAAAGCCACCTCACGCGCCAGCAGACGGAACAAAAAAATGTCGTCCACCGCCTTGACGGCGCGGTCGTAGGTGAGCGTGAACTCGAACTGCGGCGCGTCGTATTCGGTGTTCATGCTGTCGATGCGAAAGCCCGCGGCCGTGGCTTTTTCCCACAGGGCGTCGGTGAAGCCCCGGGGGTCGGAGAATGGACCGGTTGAATACACATGGGCTGCAGGCGTGTCGTAAGGTTTGAGAGAGCCGTCGGGCTCGATCTGGAAGGCAAAGGCTTCGAGCTCAATGCCCACCATCGGGTCGTAGCCCGTGGCTTGCCAGTCGGCCACGGCGCGCTTCAAGGCACTGCGCCCGCACATGGGCAGAGGGGTGCCGTCGTTGGCCTTGAGGTCACCCACCGCGACCTGGGTGAACGGCTGCCAGCCGGGGCGGATGTCCTCGGGGGTGTAGACGGCCTCCATGTCGGGCAGGCCTTCCATGACCATCGCGCCCGGAGCTGGGATCAGCTCTTTTTCGTAAGTGACGCCAAAAGTGCCCCGGCAAAAACGGGCACCGCCGCCCTGCCCGGGTTGGAGCGTGACGTATTTGCCACGCGCAATGGCCAGGTGGTCACAAAACAGCACCCGCAGGCGTTCTTGAACATTCGACATGGTGGTTCCTTTCAGATCAGGTGCATGCGCACGGGCAAACGTTTGATGCCCGAGACAAAGTTGGATCGCAAAAAGGCGTGCTCGCCCGTTTGCTCGATGCGCTCGACGCGCTTGATCAGCTCTTGCATCAACACGCGCAACTCCAGCCGCGCCAGCCACATGCCCAAGCAGGCATGCGCCCCGCCCTGCCCAAACGCCAGGTGGCGGTTCACGCCCCGGCTCAGATCAACGGTGAACGGCCGGTCAAAAGCCCGCTCGTCGCGGTTGCCAGAGATGAACCAGAGCAGCACCTTGTCGCCCGCTTTGACATGTTTGCCGTGGTACTCAAAGTCTTCGGTCGCGGTGCGGCGAAAGTGTGTGGCGGGTGAAGCCCAGCGGATGAACTCGTCGGCCACGCCCTCCCAAGCCGCTTCGCCCTGCACCGCCTTGAGTTGCTGCATCAGCCCCGGCTGGTTGGCCAGCGCATGCAAGGCGGCGGCGATCGAATAGCGTGTGGTGTCGTTGCCCGCGGCCACCAGCAGACAAAAGAAGTTGCGGAACTCGGTGTCGCTGATCACATGGCCCTGGGCATCGGGCTGGGTGATCAGGTGCAGCACGCCGCTGGTGTCGCCCGCGCTGCGCTTGCGTTCCATCAGCTGGGCCGCGTAGTCGAACAGGTCGGCCCCGGCGGGCGAGCGAAAGGGCATGAAGCGGTAGGCCTCGGTGTCCATTTTGTCGACCACATGGCTGGTGAAGTCGCTGTCGGTGTTGGCCATGAGTGCATCGCCCTTGTCCACCAGCCAATCCAGGTCCTCCTCAGGCAGGCCCGCGATGCGCCCGAGCATGCGCATGGGCAGCTGGCGGGCGATCTGGTGCGTGGCGTCAAACTCGCCCAGCGCCAGGGCCTGATCGAGGATGCCCACACACAGCTCGCGGATCTGGTCTTCGTACAGCGCCATCATGGGCTTGGAAAAGGCCTTGGCCACCAGCATGCGGGTGCGGGTGTGTTCGGGCGGGTCGGTCTCTTGAAAAGTCCGCCGCGCCATGTACTCCTCGTGCGACTGGTCTTCCATGCGGATGCCCTGTGCAGAACTGAGGCGCTGGTGGTTGCGGTTGAGCTCCAAAATATCGGCATGGCGCGTGACCGACCAGAAGCCCTTGCCCTCAGCCCAGTCGCACCAGGCCATGGGGTCTTCGTCGCGCAAACGCTTGAAGGTGTTGTGCGGCGTGCCGTTCAGATAGCTGTCGTGTCTGGAGATGTCGGCGTGGCCATCGTCGTTGGGATGCCAGACGGTCATTGCTTGTTTTTCCTTGCGTGTTCAAAAAATTGCGCCATCCAGTGCCCAAACAGCGGCACATCGGCGGCGTTGGTCAGACTGGCGTGGGCGCGAGCCATCGTTTCGGCATCGAGCTTGTCGGCCAGGAAGCCCAACAAGGCCTGCATGAACACCAGCGGCATCTCGGGGTGGAACTGAGTGGTCCAGATGTGCTGGCCGATCTGCATCGAGCCGATGGGGCAAAAGTCACTGCCGCCCAGACAGACCGCGCCTTCGGGCATGCGGGTGACCTGCTCGTTGTGCGCAGCCATCAAGGTGGTGGTGCTTTGCGCGGGCTGCATCCAAGGGCGTGTGGCATGCCAGTGCGTGGGCGCAGTGCCCAGACCCCAGCCCGCGGCGTTGCGCGCCACCTGCCCGCCCAGAGCCCGGGCTACCGCCTGGTGGCCAAAGCACAGGCCGATCAGCGGCTGGCGTGCGGCGTGCACGGCCCGGATGAAATCCAGCAGCGGCCCCACCCAAGGCAGGCGGTCGTCGTTGACCGAGGCCGGGCTGCCGGTGATGACGTAGCCGTCATAGGCCTCGGGGCTCGCGGGCAACACCCCGTCCTTGACCGACACGACCTCATAAGTCCAATCGGGCCGCAAAGGCTGCAGCAGCAGCACCACCTTTTGACCGTCGTTCGGGAAGTGCGCTGCAAACGGCGAAGTGTCGTTGTTGGTCAGTAAAACGGCAATGCATCGTTTCATCAGGTCTCTTTCAAGCTGTTGTCCATGCTATGCACAAGGCGTACGGAGCGCTATCAAGTTTGGGCACCGAGGACCCCGGGTTTTCACGAAAAAACCTGTGCTCCGGAAGCAGGCACACTCAGGGACATGCATTTGCGCCGCATTTTCTTTCTCTGATGAGCTCGTCCGTCCCCGTTACACCATGGGTCCAGGTGCTGGACAACCAGGACATGGACCAGCACGCCCTGGCCCAGCAAGGCTGGTCGCTGCAGTACGAGCAGCTCTCACCCGGTCAGTTCAAGGGGCGCATCCACCAAGTGCAGCTGCCGGAAGTGACTATGTTGCGCGAGGACACCAGCATCGGGCTGCGCCAGCGCGGTCGGCTTCATGAGAGCGTTTATGGCTTTGCCATGGCGCTGCAGGACTCACCCGACCTGTTTTTCAACGGCCAACGGGTGCCCGCCCACGCCATCATGTGTGGCAAGGGCGACGAGGTGGACCTGACCACCCCGCCCCATTTCACGCTGATCGCGGTGGTGGTCGAACGCAGTCTGCTCAACCCGCTTTGGGAGCGCATGTACCAAAAGCCCTTGGCGCATTGGCTTGAAAAGCAGTTGGTGTTGCAAACCACTGATATCAAAGCGCAGAGCCTGCGAGACCTGCAGCTCACCGTGCTCGACCAGGCCAGCGCGCTGGCGCACCGCCAGCACGACCCTCAGGCCCTTCGCCAGTTGCGCGACGAAATCCTGATGGAATGGCTCGAAGCCCTCCCCCCGCAAGTGGACACATCTGAACTGCCCAACCTGGAGCGGCGAAAAAAACTGGTGGACCGCGCCTGCGAGCTGATGCTGGGCCATGCCGACGAGCCCCTGTCCATCCTCGAGGTGTGCAGCCGTGTGGGCACCAGCCGCCGCAAGCTCAACTACTGCTTTCAAGACGTGCTGGGCACCACGCCCATCAAGTACCTGCGCTCGCTGCGCCTGAACAGCGTGCGCCGCGCCCTGCGCCAAGCCGCGCCCGGCGTGACCATCCAGGACATTGCCTCGCACTGGGGCTTTTGGCACCTGAGCCAATTCGCGCAAGACTACCGTCACCTTTTTGGCGAACTGCCTTCTGACACGCTGCACAAACGATGAGCACCGCACACCAGGCCTAACTCACCGCCCTCCTGACCATGGTCGCGGCCATGCCTGCCTCTCGAGAACCACTCCCCGCATCGGGAAAACCCATGCCAAGTTTTGCAAGTTTTCGATACCCAGAGAGGGGTGTCTTGTTCAGACTCTGAAAATGACACAGGCGATGGCCAACACGCACATCCACCCAGAACCAAGTACCTTCGATCATGGCCACCGTGCTGGTATGGGCGCCCGAAACATGCTCACACCACTGGCCATGCCGATTTTTCATTCCAGCCACTTGAGTCCCTTATGACCGATTTCACTTACAGCACCGCCACCGATCTGATGGCCCGCCTGCGCTCTGGCGAAGTCACCAGCACCCTGCTGCTGGAGCAGTACATCGCCCGTGTGGGGCAGCGGGACGGCCCGATCAATGCGGTGGTGGTGCGCAGCTTCGAGGCTGCCCGCACACGCGCAGCCCAAGCCGATGCGGCGCGAGCCCGTGGCGAGGACTGGGGTCCGCTACACGGTCTGCCCATGACTGTGAAGGAATCGTTTGATTTACCAGGCACGCCCACCTGCTGGGGCTTTCCGGATTACAAAGACAACATCGCCCAGCAGCCAGCCTTGGCCGTGCAGCGCCTGCTGGACGCTGGGGCCGTGGTGTTTGGCAAGACCAATGTGCCAGTGGCTTTGGGCGACTGGCAGTCGTTCAATCCGGTCTATGGCACCACGAACAACCCCTGGGACTTGAGCCGCTCGCCAGGCGGCTCGTCAGGCGGGGCCGGCGCAGCGCTGGCTTCGGACATGACACCGCTGGAACTGGGCAGCGACATCGGTGCCTCCATCCGCAACCCGGCGCATTACTGCGGCGTTTACGGCCATAAGCCCACCTGGGGCTTGGTGCCCATGCAAGGCCACCAGCTGCCGGGGGTGCGCTGCATCGACAGCCTGGACATTGCCGTGGCAGGCCCCCTGGCGCGCAGCGCACAGGACTTGCAACTGGCCATGCAGGTGCTGACCACGCCCCTGCAACAGTTCGGCCCGCTGGGCTGGACACCCGCGCAGTGGCGACAAACCGACAAAGCCCCGTGGCAGTGCCGCGTCGCCATCGTCTACGACGACCCCGAAGCGCGGGTGGACCAGAGCATTCAGGACCGACTGCACGCGTTGGCCGACTTTTTACGCACTCAAGGCGTGACCGTGCTGGACGACCACCGCCCGGTGGACAGCGCACAGTCGCACCGCGTGTATATGCACCTGCTGCGCTCGGCGACAGGGGCCTGGCTGGACGATGCGACCTTTGCGCGCTTTCAGACACTGGCCGCACAAAGCGACCCAGCGCTGGACAACATGCGCGAGCGCGTCTGGCGTGGCAGCACGCTCACGCACCGCGACTGGGTCGAGTTCGACCAGCAACGCGCCGTACTGCGTGCGCAGTGGCAAAGCTATTTCGAGTCGGTGGACCTGCTCATCACCCCGGTCGCGACATCGCCCGCCTTTTTGCACAACCAGCAAGGCGAGCGTTGGGAGCGCATGTTGCAAGTCAACGGCCAGGACCAGCCGCACACAGACAGCCTTTTCTGGGCCGGCTACCCGGGCGTGGTGGGCTTGCCTGCCACCGCCATACCGATTGGCAAAAGCCCAAGCGGCTTGCCTGTCGGCGCGCAAATCATCGGCAACACCTTTGCCGATCCGCTCTGTCTGAACATGGCCCGCTGGCTTGAAACCGAATGGTGCGGCTTTGTGCCGCCACCGCATCTGGCTTGAATGACTGACTTCAATAGGTCAACTCCAGCACCGTGGTGCGGCCCTCGGCTAAAGGCCAAGTCAAGCCCACCAGCCGCTCGCCATTGAACTCTGCGGCCACACTGCGCTGGGTTTTGTCGTCCAGCCTCAGCTTGGTACTGGCGACGCCCGCGCCAGGAGGTACCCCCGGCAAGGTGGTCTTGCCGTCCAGACGCATGGTGTCACGCGGTGGGTCAAAGTAGCCCCGGGGCCGCACAAAACTGACCAGCGCCGAAGCCGATCGATCGGCTTCGGCCACACGCTCAGGCTTCATGTGAATGATGTCACTGGAACGAGGAAACGGGCTGCGGTAAATGTGGGTGGTGGCGTAACCTTGGGCCTCGATGACGAATTCATAAGCCGTTTGGGATTGACCCTTGAACGGTCCCCAAAGGCCATCGGCGCCCACGGTCTTGCGGTGTACGGCATCGCCCAGGCGCTGACCGGTGAGCGCATCCACCGCATACACCGCCAGGCTCGCCCCCGCCAAGGGCAGGTTGTTCGGGTAATTGCCGCTTTTCGGATCCTGCGGGTTCAAGCCCAAACCCACCAATTTGCCGTTCAGCACCACAGCAGCTTCAGGGCGGATGCTGGCCACGGGTGCTTGCCCAGTGATGAAACGGTAAGTGGCCTCAAAAGCCGCCGCCGAATAAGAGGTTTCACGGTGGTCAATTCTGGGTATCACCACATTTGTGGCCCCTTTGAGTTCAGGTCCAGCAAAGCTCACGTTGGTGGCTTTTCCCTTCATGCCGATCCATAAGCCGTCAGGCTGGGCAAATTTGTCGTTGTTGTCCGAACGGATCGTGAGCCACTTGGCCGGTCCACACACCTCATCGCCCTGCGCGTTCTTGGGGGCGTTGAGTTGACTCAAAAAGGGGCCCGTGCCCGAAAATTCATTGGCCTCATTCAAGCCCGGAATCGCCTGTACACCATGGTTGGGCGTACCTCCCAGTACCGCATGGCTGACCATCTCTTGGCCGCCTCCGTTGCAGATGTAGTGGCGAATGGCATTACCACCCCGCGAATTACCCACCAGCACCACCTGACGAGCACCAGTGCGCTTCAAAACAGCTTGTACTTCCTGGCGCAAGAAGGCCATGTGTTCATCCGTGGAAGTGCGACCGGCTTGCGGCTTGTTGTCGGCATCGCGCGCCAAGGGATAAGGCAGATCAATGGCATGCAAGCTCGTTCGCGGCCAACCATTCGATTCGAACCGCCACAGCGTGCTTTGCCAGAGTGCAGCCGAGTCGCCATTGCCATGCACAAACACCACGGGTGGCCGGGACGCTTCGCGGGTGGGCAATGTGCCCGCGCAAGCACCGAGCAACAAAGTTGAAAAAGCAAGGAGCCAAAAATGTCTGCGCGGCAACGTCATGGACCCATCCTACAAAGTGGAAAAGAAGTCATCCTCAGGGATTTGCGCGCAGCGGGCTGACCCGAAGGCGTCAGCACCCAGCGAACGTCAAAATTTCTTTTGCGCCGCCATGACCCACAGCACCACACCACCCAGCATCATGGGCACGCACAACCACTGCCCCATGCTCATGCCCAGGCTCAAGAGGCCCAGGTGCGCATCGGGTTCACGGAAAAATTCAGCCACGAATCGGAAAAAGCCATAACCCAACAAGAAGGCACCCGAAACCTGGCCGGTGGGTCTGTCTTTGCGGGCGAACCACCAAAGCAGCACAAACAGCAACAAGCCCTCCAAGGCAATTTGGTACAGCTGCGAGGGGTGGCGCGGCAAATCGCCCGCACCGCGAAACACCATGCCCCAGGGCAGCGAAGGGTCGGCCACGCGGCCCCACAACTCGCCATTCATGAAGTTCCCGATGCGTCCAGCCGCAAGGCCCGTGGGCACGCAAGGGGCCACAAAATCCATGACCTGCAAAAAAGGGCGCTGGCGGGTGCGGGCAAACCAGAGCATGGCCAGCATGACCCCCAGCAAGCCGCCATGGAAACTCATGCCACCCTGCCAAATAGCCAAAATTTCCAACGGATTGGACAGGTAATAAGCCGGTTTGTAGAACAGGCAATAACCCACTCGCCCACCCAGAATCACGCCCAAGACGCCCAAAAACAGGATGTCTTCCACATCGCGTTTTTGCCATTGAGGCAGGTTTTTGAAAGGCAAATGCGCCAAACGCCGCGTGCCCAGCCAGTAAAACAGCCCAAAAGCGGCCAAATAAGTCAGTCCATACCAGTGAATAGCCAAGGGGCCCAACTGTAGGGCGACGGGGTCAATTTGAGGATGAATCAGCATGCCCGGATTGTGCACCGGACATGGCATGTACCGGACACAAAGGCTTGGCAAGCGGCCGTTAGAATGTGGCGACCTTCTTTTGGGCTTCTACCGAGACACCACCATGAGCGACAAAATCATCCCGATCACCCCCATCAACAGCCGCAGCGCCAACATCACCGAGGGCAAATCCCGCGCCCCCAACCGTTCGATGTACTACGCCATGGGCTACGAGGAAGGAGACTTCGTCAAACCCATGGTGGGCGTGGCCAATGGCCACAGCACCATCACCCCCTGCAACAGCGGTCTGCAAAAGTTGGCCGACGCGGCCATCGAGGGCATTGAAGAAGCCGGTGGCAACGCCCAGGTGTTTGGCACGCCCACCATCTCGGACGGCATGGCCATGGGCACCGAAGGCATGAAGTACTCGCTGGTATCCCGTGAGGTGATCGCCGACTGTGTGGAAACCTGCGTGCAAGGGCAGTGGATGGACGGCGTGCTGGTGGTGGGCGGTTGCGACAAGAACATGCCCGGTGGCCTGATGGGCATGTTGCGCGCCAACGTTCCGGCCATTTATGTCTACGGCGGCACCATTTTGCCGGGCCGCTACCAGGGCAAAGACCTGAACATCGTCAGCGTGTTTGAAGCCGTGGGCGAAAACGCTGCTGGCAAACTCAGCGATTTCGACCTGAAAGAAATCGAAAAGCGCGCCATTCCCGGTACAGGCTCCTGCGGTGGCATGTACACCGCCAACACCATGTCTTCGGCTTTCGAGGCGCTGGGCATCTCCTTGCCCTACTCTTCCACCATGGCCAACGTGCACGACGAAAAAGTCGAGTCGGCCAAGGAGTCGGCCCGCGTTCTGGTGGAAGCCATCCGCAAAGACATCAAGCCGCGCGACATCGTGACCCGCAAGTCCATTGAAAACGCCGTGGCGGTGATCATGGCCACCGGTGGTTCAACCAATGCAGTGCTGCACTTTCTGGCGATTGCCCATTGCGCAGGCGTGGAGTGGACCATCGACGACTTCGAACGCATTCGCCAGCGCACTCCGGTGCTGTGCGACCTCAAGCCCAGCGGCAAGGCCTTGGCGGTCGATTTGCACAAGGCAGGCGGTATCCCGCAGGTCATGAAAATCCTGCTGAACGCCGGTTTGTTGCACGGCGATTGCATCACCATCACTGGCCAAACCATTGCCGAGGTTTTGAAGGATGTGCCTGACGCGCCACCCGAGCAAAGCGTCATCCACTCCATCGAAAACGCCATGTACAAGCAGGGCCACTTGGCTATTCTCAAGGGTAACCTGTCGCCCGAAGGCGCCGTGGCCAAGATCACAGGCCTGAAAAACCCGGTCATCACCGGCCCAGCCCGCGTGTTCGACGACGAGCAATCGGCGCTCGAAGCCATTTTGGCAGGCAAGATCAAGGCAGGCGACGTGATGGTTTTGCGCTACCTCGGACCCAAAGGTGGCCCTGGCATGCCCGAAATGCTGGCCCCCACAGGCGCTTTGATTGGCGCTGGTCTGGGCGAAAGCGTGGGCCTGATCACCGACGGCCGTTTTTCTGGCGGCACCTGGGGCATGGTGGTGGGCCACGTTGCCCCCGAAGCAGCAGCCGGCGGTACCATCGCTTTTGTGAATGAAGGTGACAGCATCACCATCGACGCGCACAAATTGTTGCTCGAGCTGAATGTGCCCGAGTCCGAAATTGCCAAACGCCGCGAAAACTGGACGGCCCCTGCACCGCGTTACACCCGTGGCGTGCAGGCCAAATTTGCTTTCAATGCTGCAAGCGCCAGCAAAGGTGCGGTGCTCGACCTGTATTGATCGCAGGCTAACGACAGAAAAAAAGCCCGCTGAACAGCGGGCTTTTTGGTGCGCCAGAGGGTGCTGGCAATCGCGACCCGGTGTCCCTTCAGGCGTTGATCACAGGCCAATGGCCGCGATACCGGCTTTGGCGATCTGCGCGTCTTCGTTGGACTTGACACCGCTGACCCCCACAGCGCCCAGGCAAAAACCGTCTTTCATGATCGGGACGCCGCCTTCAAGCATGCCTTGGATGGAAGGGGCCGACAGGAACGAGGTGCGCCCGCCATTGATGACGTCTTCATAGATCTTGGACTCTCGGCGCCCCAAGGCGGCGGTATGGGCTTTCGAAGGGGCGATGTGAGAGGACACCGGAGGTGCGCCATCCATGCGGGCGAAATGCAACAAATGGCCACCGCCATCGACAATGGCGATGCTCACTGCCCAGTTGTTTTTCAGGGCTTCGGCTTCGGCCGCAGCAGCGATGGTTTTCACATCAGACAGTTCCAGAGTGGCTTGGGTTTTCATGGTGTTCAAGAAGGCAGAAGTTGAAAACAGCGAGCATACACGGGCCCCGCCCCGCCCATTGCACACCTCAAAGCAAAACAGATTCACCCGGATAACCCCATGGCATGACGGAAATCCCGATCACCATCGACTTGCCGGGGCCTAGCCCCTAGAATGTCACTTGGCCTTGATCCAAGGCTTGTTTAGGAGATAAACCATGAGCGATTTACGCACCCTCAATTCAGCCGACTGGGGCCACGTGGACCTGGCGGCCCGCAACCGCGTTCTGCGCAACACCTACTGGTTGCTCGCACTGAGCATGCTGCCCACCGTGCTGGGGGCCTGGGTCGGCGTGAGCACAGGCATCACCCAATCTCTGACGGGCTTCATGGGTCTGATCGTTTTCCTGGGCGGCGCATTCGGTTTCATGTTTGCCATCGAAAAAACCAAAAACTCGGCAGCAGGCGTGCCCGTGTTGCTGGCCTTCACTTTCTTCATGGGTCTCATGCTGTCACGCATGATCGCCATGGTCTTGGGCTTCAAGAACGGTTCTGACCTGGTGATGACCGCTTTTGCGGGTACAGCCGGCGTGTTCTTTGTCATGGCCAGCCTGGCCAGCGTCATCAAGCGTGACCTGTCAGGCATGGGCAAATGGCTGTTCGTTGGGGCCATGGTCTTGATGGTCGGCGGCATCATCAACGTGTTTGTGGGCTCCACCACCGGCATGCTTGTCCTCTCCACCTTGGCCATTGGCATCTTCAGCGCCTTCCTGCTTTACGACCTCAAGCGTATCCTGGACGGCGGCGAAACCAATTACATCAGCGCCACCTTGGCCCTGTACCTGAGCGTGTTCAACATTTTCCAAAGCTTGTTGGCTTTGCTGGGCATCATGGGCGGCGATCGCGAGTGATCGGTACGCCCCACGATGTCAAAAGGCTCCCTCGGGAGCCTTTTTTGTGGTCATTCGCTTTTCATGGATTGCAGAAATCGAGATCTGTGCAGGTCAAGCCAGTTCAAAAACCGCCATGCTCTCCACATGCGCGGTGTGTGCAAACATGTTGACCACGCCAGCACTCACACAGCGGTAACCCGCACGGTGCACCAGGATGCCAGCATCTCGGGCCAGTGTCGCAGGGTTGCAACTGACATACACAATGCGTTTCGGTGGAGTCCAACCCCGTCTCATTTCGTGGTTTTCGTGAAGCTCAGCCAGCGCCTTGCTCAGGGCAAAAGCGCCTTCTCGCGGCGGGTCCACCAACCATTTGTCTGCCGTGCCATCGGCCACCAGCATTTCGGGTGTCATCTCAAAGAGGTTGCGTGCCACAAATGTTGTGGGGGCCAGGTCCTGACCTTCAGGCCGTGCGGCCTGGTTTCGAGCGTAGTTGTCACGGGAGCGGGCCACAAGGGTTTCAGACCCCTCGATGCCCACTACCTGCGCAGCTTGGGTGGCAATGGGCAGGGTGAAGTTGCCCAATCCGCAAAACCAGTCGATCACCCTCTCGGTCTTCTGAGCCTGCAGCAAACGCAACGCACGCGCCACCAGCACCCGGTTGATGAAGGGGTTGACCTGGGTGAAGTCAGTGGGACGAAACGGCATGGTGATGCCAAAGTCGGGCAGGCCGTAACTCAGTTGGGGCCCGCCCTCGTCGAGCAAATGCACCGTGTCAGGGCCTTTGGGCTGAAGCCACCACTGAACGTGATGCTCTGCAGCAAAACTTCGCAGCAAGACTTTGTCGCCTTCGCTCAAGGGCTCCAGGTGGCGCAGCACCAAGGCCGTGACCTCATCGCCGCAAGCCAGCTCCAGCTGGGGCAAGGTTTCGCGAGCGGCCATCTGGCTGATCATCACCCGCAAAGGCAGCAGCATGCGGCTGACGTGAGGCGGCAACACAGGGCAAACTTTCATGTCAGCGATGTAGCGGCTTTTTCGCTCGTGAAAGCCAATCAGCACTTCGCCTTTTTTGATCACATAGCGTACTGACAGGCGGGCACGGTAGCGATAACCCCAGGTTGGCCCCTCGATGGGACGCAACATGGTGTCAGGCTTGACTTTACCCAAGTGCCAAAGGTTGTCTTCGAGCACACGTTGCTTGACGGCCACCTGAGCTGAAGCCTCCAAATGCTGCATCTTGCAGCCACCGCAGGCTCCCGCATGCAAACCGAAATGCGGGCAGCCGGGGCGCACGCGTTGCGACGATTCGTGGTGGATCTGGGTAACGGTACCCTGCTCCCAGTTGTTTTTTTTGCGGTTGACCTGCACCGACACCAACTCGAAGGGCAGCGCCCCTTCAATGAAAACGACTTTGCCATCGGGTCGGCGTGCGATGCCTTGGGCATCCATGTCCAGGGAGCTTACGCGCAGCCAGCCCTCAGGCAAGCCTGCGCAGGTACGGCTAGCTTCGTCGAGGTAGGCTTGGGATAGGGAAATATCTGGTTCACTCATGCCCTGATTGTCTCAGGATGCGAGGCCACCCTTGAGGGCCCGGCGCACAGTTTTTCAGGGCGTATGAGTCAGCGTCCTCGCGCTTCAGCGCGCAGGTAAGTATTTGGCCGGGTCCACCGGTTTGCCTTGACGGCGAATTTCGAAATGCAGCTTCACGCGATCGGCGTCCGTTTTGCCCATTTCTGCAATTTTTTGGCCCTTGCGAACTTTCTGGTCCTCCTTGACCAAGAGCGACTGATTGTGGGCATAGGCGGTCAAGAAGGTGTTGTTGTGTTTCAGGATGATCAGGTTGCCATAACCGCGCAAACCTGCGCCAGCGTAGACCACTTGCCCATCGGCTGCGGCCAGCACGGGATCGCCAGCCTTGCCGCCTATGTCGAGTCCTTTGTTCTTGACCTCGTCAAAGCCACCGATCACGCTGCCACTGGCGGGCCAGGCGAAACCCAAACCCTCGTCGTTGACTGACGGCGCAGGTGTTGGCGCTGCCACTGGCTTGGGTGCAGTCGCCGGCTCGGCACTACCCCCCATCGGCTGAACCACCACACCACTGGGTTCTACCAAAGCAGTTGGCGGGACCACACGCAAGACCTGACCCACCTCGATCAAGTGGGCATTGGGCAAGCTGTTCCAACTGGCCAGATCGCGCCAAGAATGACCATGGTCCAAAGCAATGCGGGTCAAAGTGTCGCCGCGTTGTACGGTGTAATAACCCGGTTTACCAGCGTTTTCAGCGCCAGGCATCACCTTGACCACCTCGGTCACAGGTGCCGCCGCTTGAACGCTCACTTTGGGGCTGGAACCGCGCGTTTCGACGGGTGCTGGCGTTCGAGGCGAGGAGGTACACCCTGCCAAAAAAAACAGCGCCAAAGCCGTATATCTGAAACGGAAAACTTCACGAAACATCATCCGGTGCCATTCCTTCATGCGATCCCCGATTTTAGAGGCACAAAGTGAACGGCCTCCAAGACCTGTCGATCAAATCCCGTGGCCGTTCTGCGAATCACCACCAGCGCCTGCTGCCCTGAAGCTGTGACGATGGGGGCAACCAGCCTGGCGCCGACCGCCAACTGATCCAGCCATGTCAAGGGCACCTCATCACCACCGGCAGCTGAAATGATCCCGGCATAAGGCGCACCCTTGGAGAAACCCAGCATGCCATCGCCCAGTATCAGGTGGACATTGGGCAGGCGAAACGGCAGCAGGTTTTTTTTGGCTTTTTCGTGCAAACCACGCAAGCGCTCGATGCTGTAAACCTCGGTTGCCACTTGACTGAGCACTGTTGCCTGGTAGCCACAGCCGGTGCCAATCTCCAGCACGCGCCCCAATTTTCCCGTTGCATCTTGACGCAACAACTCGATCATTCGGGCCACCACATTCGGCTTGGAAATGGTTTGTCCCAAACCAATCGGCAAGCTGGTGTCCTCGTAAGCCTGCCCAGCCAATGCGGTTTCGACAAAACGGTGTCGCTCCACCTGTCCCATGGCTTGCAAAACCCAGGGGTCCTGCACGCCCTGCTCGGCCAATTTGGCGACCATACGGGCACGCACGGCGCTGGAATCCAACCCTAAACCGCTTGACACAGCCGTGGACGACGAAGGCGCAGACCGCCCCGCCGACGCTGGACTGACCATGACTGTCGCTGGACTCAAAGGTTTCGAAGACTGGCCCCCACTGGAAGGCAATTTGGCCGGAAAACTGGGTCTGGATTTCATGCCCCGTCCTGATGCCAAAGATTCGCACAGGTCTGGCTCCAGGCCTGCAGGTGATCGTGTTCGGTCAAATCCACTTTCAAGGGCGTGACCACCACATGCCCGAGGTCGGCCGCGTGGAAATCCGTGCCCACACTGTCGTCCATGGCAGCACCCGCGTTGCCAATCCAGTACATGGTCTGGCCTCTCGGGTCCACCTGGGTGATGACCGGCTCGGCCGCATGGCGCCTGCCCAAGCGGCAAACCTTGGGGGTCTTGATCTGCGCCAGTGGCAAGTTGGGAATGTTCACATTCAACAGCCAGGGACGGGGACCGATCAATTGTTGATGCACCATTTGCTGGACCATGCGCTGGACGGTGCTGGCCGCTGCATCCAGATGCGCCCAACCTTTGTCGATTTGCGACACCGCGATGGCGGGAATGCCAAACAAGTACCCCTCCATGGCCGCGCCCACGGTGCCCGAATACAAAGTGTCGTCACCCATGTTGGCGCCATTGTTGATGCCCGAAATCACCAAGTCGGGCCGGTAACCCAACAAACCCGTCAAGGCAATGTGCACACAGTCGGCGGGTGTGCCATTGACATAGCGAAATCCATTGTCTGCCCGATTCACATAAAGGGGCGTGTGCAAGGTCAACGCATTCGATTTGGCACTGTTGTTGTGCTCCGGGGCCACCACTTCGACATCGGCAATGCCTTTAAGCGCCGTGTACAGAGCCACGATGCCATCGGCCCGAAAGCCATCGTCGTTGGAAATCAGGATTTTCATACGTGAACGGTTATGTAATGGACCATTGTAGGGCGATGTTTGCACCGCAACCGCAGGCCGTCTTGAGAGGAATGTGAAGCAGGTGATGGTGGTCGCTAGGGGGACATAAAGGGCAAGGCCTCACTGCCTAAGATCACTGTTTTGAAAACTGTTTTGATTTGGAGATTCGGCATGCATGCTTGGCTTTGTGAAAACCCCGTAGGCGTTGACGCCCTCAACTGGAAAGAGCTGCCCACCCCCACGCCCGGGCCTGGGCAGGTGCTCATTCAGATCCAAGCGGCCAGCCTGAATTTTCCAGACCTGCTGATCGTGCAAAACAAATACCAGATGAAGCCCGAGTTGCCCTTCGTGCCGGGCTCGGAATACGCCGGCAACGTGCAAGCCGTCGGAGAAGGCGTGAAGCACATCCAGGTGGGGCAAAGCGTTGCTTGCTTGTCGGGCACAGGTGGCTTTGGCACCCATACTCTGGCACCCGCCAAACTGTGCATGCCCTTACCAGCCGGGTTCCCTGCCACCGATGGCGCAGCCTTCATCATGACCTATGCCACCTCACACCACGCCCTGGTGGACCGCGCCGCCTTGAAGGCCGGAGAGACTGTGCTGGTTCTGGGTGCTGCAGGCGGCGTGGGCACGGCCGCCATCCAAATCGCCAAGGCCATGGGGGCCAAGGTGATTGCCGCGGCATCCAGCGACGAAAAGTGTGCCTTGTGCAAATCCCTGGGGGCCGATGCCACCATCAACTACAGCACAGAGAACCTCCGCGAAGCCCTGAAAACCCTGACCGAAGGCAAAGGCCCCGACGTGGTCTACGACCCCGTGGGTGGTGATCTGGCAGAGCCCGCTTTCCGTTCCATCGCCTGGCGAGGCCGCTACCTGGTGGTGGGCTTTGCAGGCGGCCCTATCCCCTCTCTGCCGCTGAACTTGCCTTTGCTCAAGGGCGCCTCATTGGTGGGCGTGTTTTGGGGCGACTTTGCCAGACGCGAACCCCAAGCCAATGCGGCCATGATGAGCGAGCTGGCCCAGTGGTACGGTCAAGGCAAGATCAAACCTGTGCTGGACCGCACCCTGCCCATGCGCGAACTCAAAGCCGCCTATGCCCTGATGGGCTCGCGCAGCGTCAAGGGCAAGTTGGTCATGGTGAACTGATGGTCTGAAAACTGCTGCTGGCGGTGTCACGGCAGCAGTCGCCAAGGAAAAATAAGGATCTGGTGTGGGCGTCCTATCCCAGTCTGATCAAACACCCCGGATTAAGGTTCGATTTATCGAGCTCTTTTGACAAATTTGATGGTTTTGATCACAACTTCACCTTTGCTATTCCTCTCCAGTGAAAGCACGGCGTCACGACCCTTGGCGCTTTCATAGATTCTCTCTGAATTGAATTTAGATAATCCCTTGATACTTGTGATCAAGTTGCTAACAAGACTGAGTGCTGCAACTGGATTTCGCGCAACCGGTTCATTGGGTGGAGATTTAACCAAAATCTTTCCACCGTCCGCTTCAACTTTAGACATCCATTTTTGAATACGATCAGGCACATTATTTGGACTTACTTTTTCAAAAAAATCAACTTCAACTTCATCATGTGAAGCTCGCAAAGCGTCCGATAACTCACGATCAAACTTAGAAATATCCAAGAAACTTAATTTGTCTCCGTTTGGTGCTTTCTCGACTGGTGTGGACAGGGAACCATTGGTGCCACAAGATACCAAAGCCAATGATAAAAATATGCCAATTAATCTTGAAAACATGATCTATAAATGAATGGGAAAGATTTTTGAAATTTTAAAGTGGAAACAAGCATACATCTGTGCCAATACTTTGGATTACCAAGAGCAACTTAACAAAAAGGTAAGCCTGATGCCAACTCTATGAAAAGATACATTCAAAAATCACAGACATTTTGAACCACACTGAACAACCCGATCAGAGAATAATCATGACGACAACTGTACTCTCAAATATTTGTGTTCACAAGGTAACACGAGGGCTTTGTAACCCGTTAACAGCAATTCCCCGGCGAACATGAACCGATCATCGAGCAAGAACTCTGGGATACGGTCCAGGAAAACCTTAAGGCTGGCGACAAGCACGTCAAGGGCGGATCCGAGTCTCGCGACACAAAAGCCCCAACGCTGCTTCGTGGGCTGCTGTTTTCACCTGAGGGGCGTGCGTT
>JAIYCB010000036.1 GCA_027488215.1 Comamonadaceae bacterium | reverse complement strand
GTTTTAGGAGAGAACCATGAGAGTTTCTGCTTCGGTGAAAAAAATTTGCCGTAACTGCAAAGTCATTCGCCGTAAAGGCGTTGTTCGTGTGATCTGCACAGATCCACGTCACAAGCAGCGTCAAGGCTGATTGAACTAGTTTTAGAGGACGAAAATGGCACGTATCGCTGGCATCAACATTCCGCCGCACAAACATGCTGAAATTGGCTTGACAGCCATCTTCGGTATTGGTCGCACCCGCGCTCGACAAATTTGCGAGGCTTCTGGCATCGCATATTCCAAAAAGATCAAAGATCTGACGGACGCTGATCTCGAAAAAATTCGCGACCAGATTGCAGCCTTCACCATCGAAGGTGACCTGCGCCGCGAAACCACCATGAACATCAAGCGTTTGATGGACATTGGTTGCTATCGTGGTTTCCGTCATCGTCGTGGCTTGCCCATGCGTGGCCAGCGTACCCGCACGAATGCTCGTACCCGCAAGGGTCCGCGCAAAGGTGCAGCGGCTCTGAAGAAATAAGCAGGATTGAGAGACCACCATGGCTAAAGCACAATCAAACAGCGCAGCACAACGTGTCCGTAAAAAAGTCCGCAAAAACATTGCCGACGGCATAGCTCACGTTCACGCTTCGTTCAACAACACCATCATCACGATCACTGATCGACAAGGCAATGCTTTGTCGTGGGCTTCATCGGGTGGTCAGGGCTTCAAAGGTTCGCGCAAATCGACTCCTTTTGCTGCCCAGGTCGCCTCTGAAGTGGCTGGCCGTGCTGCGCAAGAACAAGGTATCAAAAACCTGGACGTTGAAATCAAGGGCCCCGGTCCTGGTCGCGAGTCTTCGGTTCGTGCCTTGGGTGCATTGGGCATCCGCATCACATCCATCGCTGATGTGACACCGGTTCCCCACAACGGCTGCCGCCCTCAAAAGCGTCGTCGTATTTAATTTCAAACCAAGCCCACCGCCAGGCCATGCTTGCATCGCCTGGCTCCCGCATTTTTTGATGCGGCAGCTGCATAAAGGAAAATCAAGTGGCACGCTACCTCGGCCCCAAGGCCAAACTTTCCCGCCGTGAAGGCACTGACCTGTTCTTGAAGAGCGCACGTCGCTCCATTGCGGACAAGTCCAAATTCGACTCCAAGCCAGGTCAACATGGCCGCACTTCGGGCCAGCGCACATCAGACTATGGTCTGCAATTGCGCGAAAAACAAAAAGTCAAACGCATGTACGGCGTGCTGGAAAAGCAATTCCGCCGTTACTTTGCTGAAGCTGATCGCCGTAAAGGCAACACAGGTTCTAACCTGTTGGCCTTGCTCGAGTGTCGTCTGGACAACGTGGTTTACCGCATGGGCTTTGGCTCTACACGCGCAGAAGCCCGTCAAATGGTTTCGCACAAAGCCATCACCGTGAACGGCCAATCCGTGAACATCCCCTCTTACTTGGTCAAGGCCGGTGATGTGGTGGCGGTTCGTGAAAAATCCAAGAAGCAAAATCGCGTGGTCGAAGCCTTGCAATTGGCAGCCCAAGTCGGTATGCCTGCATGGGTTGAGGTCAATGCCGACAAGGCCGAAGGCACTTTCAAGAAAGTGCCTGATCGTGATGAATTCGGTGCAGATATCAACGAATCGCTGATCGTCGAACTGTATTCACGTTAATACGCTGTTTCAATCGTTCCCGGCGCACAATGGATTGTGGGCCGGGTGCTTCATCAGCCTTACCGGTGTAACGAACCGGGGGTATTGAGGGGAAGTCTGAATGCAAACCAATCTGTTGAAACCCAAAGCCATCCAGGTCGAACAACTGGCAGCCAATCGTGCCAAAGTCACACTGGAGCCTTTTGAGCGTGGCTATGGGCACACCCTGGGTAATGCCCTTCGCCGTGTATTGCTGTCTTCCATGGTGGGCTATTCCGCTACAGAAGTCACGATAGCTGGCGTCGTGCATGAATACTCTTCCATTGATGGCGTGCAGCAAGATGTTGTGAACATTCTGCTGAACCTCAAAGGTGTCGTGTTCAAGCTGCACAACCGCGATGAAGTCACACTGAGCTTGCGCAAAGATGGAGAGGGTCCCGTCACAGCGGCCGACATCCAGACACCGCATGACGTTGAAATCATCAATCCTGAGCATGTTATTGCCAATTTGTCTCAAGGCGGCAAACTGGACATGCAGATCAAGGTTGAAAAAGGCCGTGGTTATGTGCCAGGCAGCATGCGTCGCTATGCCGACGAGCCTACCAAAGCCTTGGGTCGTATCGTGCTCGACGCTTCTTTTTCGCCTGTGAAGCGCGTGAGCTATACCGTCGAAAGCGCGCGTGTGGAGCAACGCACCGATCTGGACAAGCTGGTCATCGAAATCGAAACCAACGGTGCCATTACAGCCGAAGACGCTGTTCGTGCATCGTCCAAGATCTTGGTTGAACAGCTGGCCGTGTTTGCACAATTGGAAGGCAGCGAGCTGTCAGCCTTTGATGCACCGGCTGTGCGTGGTGGTGCTGGCAGTTTCGATCCGATCTTGTTGCGCCCTGTGGACGAGCTCGAACTCACCGTTCGTTCGGCCAACTGCCTCAAAGCAGAAAACATTTACTACATCGGCGACCTGATTCAGCGTACCGAAAACGAGTTGCTCAAGACCCCCAACCTGGGTCGCAAATCACTCAACGAAATCAAGGAAGTTCTGGCTTCCCGCGGTCTGACTTTGGGCATGAAGCTCGAAGCCTGGCCACCAGCGGGTCTGGAAAAGCGATAATACGAAGTTCCCGGAAAATATCCGGGGTGTGCACGGGCAGTACCTGATACGGCTGTCTGTTTAATAAAGAAAGGTAAGCACCATGCGTCACGGACACGGACTCCGCAAATTGAACCGCACCAGCGAGCACCGCCTCGCCATGTTGCGTAACATGATGAACTCGCTCATCGAGCATGAAGTCATCAAAACAACGCTCCCAAAAGCCAAAGAACTTCGCCGCGTCATTGAGCCGATGATTACTTTGGCCAAAGAAGACAATTTGTCCAACAAGCGTTTGGCATTCAACCGCCTGCGTGACCGTGACAGCGTCGTCAAGTTGTTCGCCGATCTGGGTCCCCGTTTTGCAAAGCGTCCAGGCGGCTACACACGCATTTTGAAAATGGGTTACCGCGTGGGAGACAACGCACCGATGGCCTTGGTTGAATTGGTCGATCGCGGTGATTCTTCTGCTGAAAAAGCAGCAGAGTAAGGTACAATCAAACATTACCGCGGGGTGGAGCAGTCTGGTAGCTCGTTGGGCTCATAACCCAAAGGTCGTTGGTTCAAATCCGGCCCCCGCAACCAAATATCAGCTCTGGCTGAGACACCAAAATCGCCCTCTTTGGAGGGCTTTTTTGTGTCCTTATCACTGACCTTTCAGACGATCTTCACTCAAGAGTACGTGCTGAAGGGACTAGTCTTTCAGATAAACCCCGAAAAGCAGCCGCAACGGTTTGCGTGCGAATGGCTTGCCGATCGCCTGAGAAAAGATACAGTTGAGCAGCTGGCTCACCGCCAATACACCACGCAATCCATACAGTGCCTACAGGTTTATCTGGGCTGCCACCGGTAGGGCCAGCAACACCCGTCACAGCCACGGAGACAGCAGCTTTGGATCGGTACACCGCCCCCAGTGCCATGGCCAGTGCAACCGGCTCGCTGACCGCGCCGTGCGCTTGAATCAATTCTGGCGGGACGCCCAACATCTGTGATTTCGCATCATTGGAATACGACACAAAACCACGGTCAAACCACAGGCTTGATCCGGATAAATCGGTGCATTGTGCTGCGATCAGCCCACCAGTACAACTTTCGGCAGTCGCCAGCATCCAGTGTCGTGCAGTCAGTTGGTGGGCTATGGATTCAATCAATTCTTTCATGACCAGATCCTCCATACAGCGATCACCAGCAAGGTGCAAAAAGCCGCCACCAGATCATCCCAAAGGATACCCCAACCACCACGCCAGCCAAAGCCTTTGAATAAGCGATCGGCCCATGCGACCGGACCCGGTTTGACTGCATCAAAAAAACGGAACAAGACAAATGCTGCCAACTGCCCTGCAAAACCAGTAGGGGCGACCAGAAAAAGAATCAGCCACATGGCCACGATTTCATCCCAGACAATGGCGCCAGGATCACTGATGCCGAGATGGCGAGCAGTCACAGTGCAAGCCCACCAACCCGTCAACAAAGCACATGCAATGATCCAGGCTTGGCTTGAAAGGCTGAACTGCTGTTGAATCAGCAGCCAGGACACCCACCCCCATAAACTGGCCACTGTGCCGGGTGCTTTGGGCGAAAGTCCTGAGCCAAAGCCCAGGGCGATGGCGTGAGCAGGGTGCGACAGCATGAAAGCCGCGGTGGGGCGCACTGGGAATTGCGGTGAATCGGTCATTCGGCCCTCTTTAACCAAAGTGGTCGAAAGAAAGCAGCGTGCGCTTGACAGAACGACCTTGAGCATCGCGCAAATTAAGACCAGGTTCTGGGCAGATGCGCCCGATGCGTGTGACTCGTGTGTTTGTCATCTCAGAGGCGAGCTGCACTTGTTGGGCTGAAGACGGAGCGGCCGTGAATACCAACTCATAATCGTCACCGCCTGCAAACACACAAGTGAGGGCCAGATCTTCCGGGCAGTGCCACAGCGTAGCAGTAGACATCAGGTTGCTGGCAAGGGACACATCGATCTCGGCGCCTACATGGCTGGATTGGAGGATATGCCCCAAGTCGCCGACCAAGCCGTCACTGATGTCGGCCATGGCCGTGGCCGTGCCGCGCAAGGCTTGGCCAAGGCCCACACGGGGATCCGGGCACTCCATGCGCGAACGGGCGATTGAAAAAACCGATTCGGGGAGGCTAATTGCGCCACGAAAAGCTTCCAAGGCCAAACGTGCATCACCTAAGAAGCCACTGACATAAATATCATCACCGACTTGGGCATTGCGTCTCAAAATGGCATGTCCATTTGGCACATCGCCCATGACCGTGATGGCAATGTTCAGTGGGCCCTGAGTGGTGTCGCCGCCTATCAGTTCGCAAGCATGGGCATCGGCCAGATCAAACAAGCCCTTGGTAAAAAGGGACAACCAAGCTTCATCTGCCCGCGGTAATGACAAGGAGAGTAAAAAAGCCTGGGGTGTAGCACCACACGCAGCCAAATCGCTCAAGTTAACGGCCAAGGCCTTGTGGCCCAGATGAACAGGGTCAACGGTGCTCAAAAAATGGCGGCCTTCAACCAGCATATCGGCCGATAAGGCCAACTGATGACCTTCACGCGGGGTCCAGACTGCACAGTCATCACCCACGCCGACAACGGCCTGCCGCGGGGGGCGCTTGAAAAAGCGATCAATCAGGTCAAATTCACCCATGGCCCAGAGCTTAACCGCAAGGCAAGCGGATAAATCGAGAAAAGATCAATGCAGTGTGCGACCTGCAGATGAGCTGCCCGATGCGTCCAGTACAAACTTGGCAATCGGCGCATCAAAACGGTGGCCATCATCGGCTACAAAAAAATAGCTGCCGTGCATGGTGCCACTGGCAGCACGCAAACGGCAGCCACTGGTGTACTGGAAAGCCTCACCGGGCCGAAGCAGCGGTTGCTGACCAACCACCCCTAAACCCTTGACTTCGTCGCTGTGTCCTTTTTCATCCTGAATGATCCAATGGCGGGAAATCAGTTGTACAGGGGACTTACCAGTGTTGGTCACGGTCACGGTGTACGCAAAAGCATAAACATCTTGCAAAGGGTTGCTTTGGTCAGCCACGTACTGGGGCAACACATCTATTTGAACTTGGTAAGCAGACATCCGTGCATGTTAACTGCGACAATTCGGGCATGACAAGTCGCTTCAAAATTGCCCCTTCCATTCTCTCGGCTGATTTCGCGCGCTTGGGCGACGAAGTCAAAACTGTCATCCATGCCGGTGCCGACTGGATCCACTTTGACGTGATGGACAACCATTACGTGCCCAACCTCACCTTCGGCCCCATGATTTGCCAGGCTCTCAAGCCGCATGCCAAAACCGCTGCGGGTGTGGCTGTGCCGATCGATGTGCATTTGATGATTTCGCCCGTGGATGCGCTGGCGGCTTCTTTTGCCGAGGCGGGAGCTGATCTGATCAGTTTCCATCCGGATGCCAGCGGGCATGTGCACCGCAGCATTCAGGCCATCAAAAGCAAGGGTGTCAAGGCGGGCCTGGTGTTCAACCCGGCGGAACCATTGGATGTGCTGGAGTGGACGATCGACGAGATCGACCTGATCCTGATCATGAGTGTCAACCCGGGTTTTGGGGGGCAAAGCTTCATTGATTCGGCCTTGCGCAAGATCGAGCATGTACGCAAGCTCATCGATGCCAGTGGCCGCGACATTCGCCTGGAAGTGGACGGCGGCATCAAGGCCGAGAACATCCGCCGTGTGGCCGATGCCGGGGCTGACACTTTTGTCGCGGGCAGTGCTATTTTTGGCAAACCCGACTACAAGGCCGTGATTGATCAGATGCGCGTGGCGCTGGGCTGAACATGACGGCCCATGCCCATGATCTGACGCAGATAGAAGCGCTCATTTTTGACCTGGACGGCACCATGGTGCATACCTTGGGGGATTTCCAGGTGGCCTTGCATCGCACCATGGCCGATTTGGACTTGCCCCCAGTCACCAATGCCCTGATCGAACAGACCATCGGCAAGGGGTCCGAGCATCTGATTCGAACCCTGTTGGCACATCAGATCGCACGGCCGGAGGTCAAAGGCTTGGGGCAGACATGCCCTGCCATGTCGGTCGACGCCTTGTTTGAGCGCGCCTGGCTGCGTTATCAGCACCATTACCTTCAGATCAATGGCCAGTTTGCTGATGTATACCCGGGCGTATTGCAGGCTTTGCAAACCTTTGCAGCGAAGGGCCTGCCCATGGCGTGCCTGACCAACAAGCCATTGTCGTTTGCCGAGAGCTTGTTGAAAGAAAAATCGCTGGACCATTTCTTTGCACATATTTTTGGTGGTGACAGCTTTGAGCGCAAAAAACCTGATCCCCTGCCCCTCCTCAAAACCTGCGAGGCCTTAGGGTCGGCTGCGGGCAAAACCTTGATGGTGGGAGACTCCAGCAACGATGCACAAGCCGCCCATGCCGCAGGGTGCCCCGTGGTGCTGGTCACGTACGGCTATAACCACGGACAGCGAGTCCAAGACACGCCTGCCGCCGCCTGGCTGGATTCCCTCGCGCAGTTGCCTGATTGCTTACGCACATCGGTGCCGTAAGTGCAATGCAGGTGATTCGCACATTGCCTGCCAGCTTTGCTACACTTGAGCCCACATGCTCTTCATCCCACGTCACTCCTGCGCAGCCAGCCTGCCGAGCCATTCCTCTGCGGAAGGCCGGGGAGCCTGGCCCTGGCGTCAGCCAGCCTGACACCATCGACCGTGCGGCCTTGTCCGCCACCCGCGCCCAGCAAAGCCTGGGCACCTGGATGAATGAAAAGCACCTCAAGCGAGGTCGCTGAGCGTTTTGGAGGCTCTTGCCCGTGATCACCGAACTTGAATTCAAAAGCCTGGCCAGCCAAGGCTACAACCGCATCCCTCTCATGCTGGAGGCCTTTGCGGACCTGGAAACCCCCCTGTCGCTTTACCTGAAGCTGGCCCACACCAAGGACAACGGTAAGTACAGCTTCTTGCTCGAGTCGGTGGTGGGCGGAGAGCGTTTTGGGCGTTACAGCTTCATCGGTCTGCCCGCCCGCACGCTTTTGCGTGCCAGCGGTTTTGGCGCCGAAGCCAAGACCGAAGTGGTGCACGATGGGGCGGTCATTGAAACGGCCATGGGCAACCCGTTGAATTTCATCGAGCAATACCAAAAGCGATTCAAGGTCGCCTTGCGCCCCGGTTTGCCACGTTTTTGTGGTGGCCTGGCAGGCTATTTTGGCTACGACGCGGTGCGTTACATCGAGAAAAAACTCGAAAAAACCTGCCCACCCGACACCTTAGGCACGCCCGACATTTTGCTGCTGCAGTGTGAAGAGCTGGCGGTGATCGACAACTTGTCAGGCAAGCTCTACCTCATTGTTTATGCCGACCCGGCCACACCAGAGGCCTATGTGAGCGCCAAAAAACGACTGCGCGACCTGAAAGAGCAGCTCAAGTACTCGGTCAGCGCACCCGTGGTCAAAGCCAGCCAGTCTTACCCGACTGAGCGGGACTTTGCCAAAGCCGATTACATCGCCGCTGTGGAAAAAGCCAAGGAGCTGATTGCAGGTGGCGACTTCATGCAGGTGCAAGTGGGTCAACGCATCAAGAAACGCTACACCGAGAGCCCACTCTCGCTGTACCGGGCATTGCGTTCGCTCAACCCCAGCCCCTACATGTATTTTTATAACTTCGGCGACTTCCATGTCGTCGGGGCTAGCCCCGAAATTCTGGTGCGCCAAGAGCAAACCGACGAGGGTGCCAAAGTCATCATCCGCCCCCTGGCAGGCACACGCCCACGCGGCGCGACGCTCGAAAAAGACAAGGCCGCCGAGCAAGAGCTGATCAACGACCCCAAAGAGCGGGCCGAGCATGTGATGCTGATCGACCTGGGGCGCAATGATATTGGCCGCATCGCCCAGATCGGCTCGGTGAAGGTGACCGAAGCCTTTGTGGTTGAGCGCTACAGCCATGTGATGCACATCGTGAGCAACGTCGAAGGCTTATTGAACGAGGGCATGAGCAACATGGACGTGCTCAAAGCCACCTTCCCGGCGGGCACCTTGACGGGTGCGCCCAAGGTGCATGCGATGGAGTTGATCGACAAGTTTGAGCCGGTCAAGCGCGGCATCTACGGCGGCGCGTGTGGCTACATCAGTTATGCGGGCGATATGGACGTGGCCATTGCAATTCGCACCGCAGTCATCAAGGATCAGACGCTGTATGTGCAGGCAGCGGCCGGGGTCGTGGCCGATTCGGTGCCCGAGATGGAGTGGCGCGAAACGGAGCACAAGGCGCGTGCCTTGCTGCGGGCCAGCGAGTTGGTCGAAGAAGGGCTGGAGTGATCATGGCGAAAAAAATCAAACTCCTGATGGTCGACAACTACGACTCGTTTACCTTCAATATCGTGCAGTACTTTGGCGAGCTGGGGGCAGAAGTCGAAGTGTTTCGCAACGACGAAATCACGCTCCAAGGCATTGCCGCGCTCCAACCCGATCGCTTGGTGATCTCGCCAGGTCCTTGTTCTCCCGCAGAGGCGGGCATATCGGTGGCGGCCATTCAGCACTTCGCGGGCAAGTTGCCCATTTTGGGCGTGTGCTTGGGACACCAAAGCATTGGTGCGGCTTTTGGCGGCAAGATCGTTCGGGCTCAAGAATTGATGCACGGCAAAACCAGTGTCATCACCAGCACGCAAGAAGGCGTGTTCGCGGGCTTGCCGCAAAAATTCACCGTCAACCGCTACCACTCGCTGGCGATTGAGCGGACCAGTTGCCCGCCTTGCCTGAAAGTCACGGCCTGGACCGACGACGGCGAAATCATGGGCGTGCGCCACAGCGAACTCGACATTGAGGGTGTGCAGTTTCACCCGGAATCCATCCTCACCGAGCATGGCCATGCCATGCTCAAGAACTTTTTGGAGCGGTCATGATTGATTTGCGCAGCGACACCGTCACCCAGCCTACCGCCGCCATGCGCGAAGCCATGTTGCGCGCCCCTTTGGGCGACGATGTGTTTGGTGACGACCCCACGGTCAATGCCTTGCAAGAGCGCATCGCGCAGATCACCGGCAAAGAGGCGGCGCTGTTCATGCCTTCTGGAACGCAGAGCAACTTGTGCGCCTTGATGGCGCATTGCGAGCGGGGGGACGAGTACATCGTGGGCCAAAACGCCCACACCTACCGCTATGAAGGGGGTGGCGCGGCAGTTCTGGGCAGCATTCAGCCACAGCCTTTGGTGCAAAACGCGCAAGGTGAAATGGCGTTGGTCGACATTGCAGCCGCCATCAAACCGGTGGATTGCCACTTTGCCCGCACACGATTGCTGGCGCTGGAAAACACCTGGAACGGCCATGCCATGTCGCAAGACTACCTGGCACAAGCCACGGGTTTGGCCAGACGGCACGGCTTGGCCACGCACCTCGATGGCGCACGGCTGTTCAATGCTGCGGTGGCACAGGCCGAAGGCGGATCGGTCACGGCCAGCGTGCGCCGCATCGTTGACCACTTCGACAGCGTGTCGGTGTGTTTCAGCAAGGGTTTGGGTGCGCCAGTGGGCTCTGCCCTGTGCGGCTCGCGTGAGCTGATCACCAAAGCCTTGCGTTGGCGCAAGGTGCTGGGCGGTGGCCTGCGCCAATCCGGTCTGCTGGCGGCGGCGGCTTTGCATGCGCTGGACCACCATGTCGACCGGCTGGCCGATGACCATGCGTTAGCACAACGTCTGGCGCAAGGCCTGCAGGGCATTGCCGGCTTGAGCGTGCGCTCGGCACAGACCAATATTGTGTTTGTGGATGTGGCCGATGGCCGAGGCCCGGCGTTACTGGAGGCCTTGAAAGCTCAAGGCGTGTTGGCCACTGGTTTGATCGGCTTGCGGTTTGTCACCCATTTGAATGTGGACGCCGCTGGCATTGACCATGCGCTGGCATGCGTTCGGGGTTTCATGCAAGCCCCTGTGGGTGGCGCGACCGAAGGCCTCAAGCGTTCCGGCGTGTACTGATGCCCACACCATGCTTGACGCTCAGCAACTGATCATGTTCATGGTGGCGGGCGTGTTGCTCAACCTTACACCAGGGCCCGACGTGCTTTTCATCGTCAGCCAGTCTTTGCATCGCGGTGCGCGCGCTGGCGTGGTGGCTGCATGGGGCATCACGGCTGGGTGTTTTTTGCATTTGGGCGCGGCGGGGGTGGGCGTCGGCGCATTGCTGGCCACGTCTGCTGCCGCTTTCAATGCGGTCAAATGGTTGGGGGCAGCTTACCTGGTCTGGATGGGTGTGCGCTTGCTGTGGGCCACGGCCAAGCCGGCGGGTGTGGCTTGTGATGCCGGCAATGCCTTGAACATCCAAGGCCTGCGCGAAAAGTCGCCCGATACGCCCGGCTTGCGTTGGGTTTTTCTCAAGGCTTTTGCCACCAATGCTTTGAACCCCAAAGTGGCCCTGTTTTTTCTGGCATTCGTGCCGCAATTCATTCCGGTCAATACGCCAGATCCTGTCTGGAACTTTGTGTTGCTCGGGTGTTTGTTCATTTTCAATGGTTTGTTGATTTGCATGGCTTGGGCATTGGCGGCCTCCTGGCTGTTGCAACGCACTCGTTTTTTGCAGCGTGGGCTGCAACATCTGGACCGCTTGGCGGGTTGTATGTTTGTGGGCTTCGGTCTGAAGCTGGCCCTGACGGACGCGCCTGCGCCTTGAAGCCATTTATCCCTTTGATCTCTTGCTAGGAAAACCTCATGCCCATCACCCCCCATGAAGCGTTGCAACGCACCATCGAGCACCGCGAAATCTTCCACGACGAAATGCTCAAGATCATGCGCATGATCATGAATGGCGAGCTGTCGCCCGTCATGACGGCTGCGCTCATCACCGGTCTGCGCGTGAAAAAAGAAACCATTGGGGAGATCACCGCCGCCGCCCAAGTGATGCGCGAGTTCTCGACCAAGGTGCATGTGGCCGACCCCACCCACTTGGTGGACATTGTGGGCACAGGCGGTGACGGAGCCCACACCTTCAACATCTCGACCTGCGCCATGTTTGTGGCAGCAGCTGCCGGGGCCAAAACCGCCAAGCACGGCGGGCGCAGTGTCAGCAGCAAATCGGGCAGCGCCGATGTGGTCGAGGCTCTTGGTGGCAACATTCACCTCAGGCCAGAGCAGATTGCGCGCTCGATTGAAGAGGTGGGCATTGGCTTCATGTTTGCGCCCAACCACCATCCGGCCATGAAAAACGTGGCCCCGGTGCGCAAGGAGCTGGGTGTGCGCACGATTTTCAACATCCTCGGGCCTTTGACCAACCCGGCTAGCGCGCCCAACATTCTGATGGGGGTGTTCCATTCCGACCTGGTGGGCATTCAGGTGCGCGCCTTGCAACGCTTGGGTGCAGAACACGCGGTGGTGGTGTATGGACGGGACGGCATGGACGAAATCAGCCTGGGCGCGGCCACCTTGGTGGGAGAGCTCAAAAACGGCCAGATCACCGAATACGAAATTCACCCGGAAGACTTTGGCATGACCATGTCCAGCAACCGTGCCTTGAAAGTGGACACGCCCGAGGAGTCGATGGCCATGTTGCGCAGCGTGCTGGACAATCAGCCTGGCGCAGCGCGTGACATCGTGATGATCAACGCGGGCGCTGCCTTGTACGCGGCCAATGTGGCCAGCAGCATCGCCGATGGACTGGCGCGTGCTCGCGTGGCCATCGAGTCGGGCGCGGCAAAAGCCAAGCTGGCGCAGTTTGTGGCCTTTGGCCAGTCGGCGGGTTGAGTGCGGCGCTGCACATTTTTGCTTGAATATTCATACAACGGTGCCATTGAGCCTGTACAAGAAAGAAAACCATGAGTGACATCCTCGACAAAATCGTCGCCGTCAAACGTGAAGAGATTGCCGCCGCTTTGGTCAGAAAGCCTTTGAATGTCATGCGCGCCGATGCCGAAAGCCGGGTGCTGACGCGTGACTTTGAAGGCGCCCTGCGTGCCAAGATCACGGCGGGTCAGGCGGCGGTCATTGCTGAAATCAAAAAAGCCAGCCCTTCCAAAGGCGTGCTGAGGGCTGACTTCATTCCGGCCGATATCGCCCAAAGTTATGCCGAGCACGGCGCGGCTTGCTTGTCTGTTCTAACGGACAAGCAGTTTTTTCAGGGGAGTGTGGATTTCCTTAAGCAAGCCCGCGCCAGTTGCGACTTGCCGGTGCTGCGCAAGGATTTCATGGTCGATCCCTACCAAATCTACGAAGCCCGGGCCATGGGGGCTGATGCCATTTTGCTGATCGCTGCTTGCCTGGACGATACACAGATGGCCGACATGGAGGCTGTGGCCCACCGTTTGGACATGGCAGTATTGGTCGAGGTCCACGACCGTGCTGAGTTGGACCGCGCCCTGAAACTGAAAACCCGACTGGTGGGCATCAACAATCGCAATTTGAAAACTTTTGAAGTGTCTTTGCAGACCACTTTGGATTTGTTACCGCACGTGCCTGCCGACCGTTTGCTGGTGACCGAAAGCGGCATTTTGTCTTCCGACGATGTCAAGCGCATGCGTGAAGCGCGCGTCAATGCCTTCTTGGTCGGAGAGGCTTTCATGCGTGCCGATGAGCCGGGCGAGGCACTGGCGAAGCTCTTTGCCTGATGTCAAACGCCGGTGCTCAGCAGACTTTGGGCTTTGGCGATGCCCTCCTGGATGCCGATGGTTTGAGGCAATGGCCACCGGATTTACGGGATTTGGATGAGGGTTGGGCTCCGTTCGTTCAAGCTTTCCTGGTCTCTGCTGCTGGGCAGGCTTTGTCAGGGCGTTTGGTGGATGCGTTGAGGTCAGGCAAAACGGTGTATCCCGCAGCGCCATTCAAGGCACTTACCTTGACGCCCCTGAGTCAAGTGCGCGTGGTGATTCTGGGACAAGACCCTTATCACGGGCCGGGACAAGCTGAAGGCCTGGCCTTTTCGGTCGCGCCCGGGGTGCGCCTGCCACCCAGTTTGCGCAATATTTTCAAGGAGTTGCAACAAAGTCTGGCCATTCCCAGTCCGACGCAAGGGTCCTTGGTGCATTGGGCAAAGCAGGGCGTTCTTTTGCTCAACACCTGTTTGACCGTGGAATCCGGGCAGGCGGCCAGCCACGCTGGTTGGGGGTGGGAGGTATTGACCGACGCCTTGGTGATGGCGGTGGCTCAAAGTTCTCAGCCCGTGGTGTTCATGCTCTGGGGCGGTCACGCTCAATCGAAAAAGAAGGTGATAGACGCCGCAAATGGCATCCAAAGGCATTTGATTCTGGAGGCCAACCACCCCTCGCCCTTGTCTGCTTTGCGTCCTCCTGTGCCGTTTTTGGGGTGTCACCACTTCGCAAGAGCCAATCGTTTTTTTCTTGAATTGGGTGAAAAACCCATTGCATGGTGAAAACTTACAGAGAATCTTGCAAGGCGTCACAAAAAGATGGCATAATATAAGACTCGCTTCTGGAGGGGTGCCCGAGTGGCTAAAGGGGGCAGACTGTAAATCTGTTGGCTTACGCCTACACTGGTTCGAATCCAGTCTCCTCCACCAGCAAACTGGCTTTCGCCGGGTTGATTTGAGCAATTGGAAATGGTTTCCAAGCATTGGCGCAGCATCCACTCGTGCGGCGCGATCAGTGCGGGAGTAGTTTAATGGTAGAACCTTAGCCTTCCAAGCTAATGACACGGGTTCGATTCCCGTTTCCCGCTCCATCAACCGGTTGTGTTTGTCAGAAGTTTTCGCCCTTGTGGCTCAGTGGTAGAGCACTCCCTTGGTAAGGGAGAGGTCGCGGGTCCGATTCCCGCCAAGGGCACCAGTTTCGGGGCGTACATCGTAAGCTGTGCGCCCTCTGTTTTGGTTGTTGACCGCTACTTTTCGGAGTCGAAGATATGGCAAAAGAGAAATTCGAACGGACCAAACCCCACGTGAACGTGGGCACGATCGGTCACGTTGACCACGGCAAGACCACCCTGACTGCCGCCATCACCACGGTGTTGGCAGCCAAGTTCGGCGGTGCCGC
>JAIYCB010000011.1 GCA_027488215.1 Comamonadaceae bacterium | reverse complement strand
CCGCCCGAAGGCGACGCTGAACTACCCTTACGAAAAGGCGCCGCAATCGCCGCGCTTCAAGGGTGAGCACGCGCTGCGTCGCTACCCCAATGGCGAAGAACGCTGCATCGCCTGCAAGCTGTGCGAGGCGGTCTGCCCGGCCCAGGCGATCACGATCGAGGCCGAGCCGCGTGACGACGGCAGCCGCCGCACCACGCGTTACGACATCGACCTGACCAAATGCATCTTCTGCGGTTTTTGCGAAGAGAGCTGCCCGGTGGACTCGATCGTTGAGACGCACATCTTTGAATACCACGGCGAAAAACGCGGTGACCTGTACTTCACCAAGGACATGTTGCTGGCCGTGGGCGACCGTTACGAAAAAGAGATCGCCGCCGCCAAGGCTGCAGACGCTCCTTACCGTTGAACGCCGCCAAGTCCTGAACACTTAAAAAGACAGACCTATGGACGTCAAGACCGGTTTCTTCTACCTTTTCTCGGTGGTGCTGCTGTTTGCAGCCTTCCGGGTGGTGACTGCACGCAACCCCGTGCACGCGGTGCTGTACCTCATGCTGGCTTTCTCGCAAGCCTCGGCCGTGTGGTTCCTTCTCAATGCTGAATTCTTGGCCATCTTGTTGGTGCTGGTCTACCTGGGTGCCGTCATGGTGCTATTTTTGTTCGTGGTGATGATGCTGGACATTGGCATTGACACTGTTCGCAAAGGCTTCTGGAAAAACTTTCCTTTGGCGGCCACTTTGGGCGCAATCGTGGCCCTGGAAATGGCGGCTGTTCTGTTGTCTGGTTTCCGCTTGTCCGAGGCGCCCGCCATGGCCACTGGTGCCGTGCAGGCCGACAATGCCAAGGCCTTGGGTATTTTGCTTTACACCGAATACCTGATGCCAATTCAAATTGCGGCAGCCATATTGCTGGTGGCCATGATCGCGGCCATTGCCCTGACTCTGCGTGAGCGCAAGGACAGCAAAGCGATCGACCCGTCTATTCAGGTTCGGGTCCGTGCCTCAGACCGCATGCAAGTGGTCAAAATGGCCCCAACCCAAGCTGCACCTGCTCCCGCTGAAGCGAGCGCGGAGGAAAAGAAATGATGACACTGACTTTGGGGCACTTTCTGTCGCTCGGTGCGATGCTGTTTGCATTGTCCGTGATTGGCATTTTTCTCAACCGCAAGAACCTGATCGTTTTGCTCATGGCCATCGAACTGATGCTCTTGGCTGTGAACATGAACTTTGTGGCCTTCTCGCATTACCTGGGTGACATGCACGGGCAAGTGTTCGTCTTCTTCATCCTGACGGTGGCAGCGGCTGAGTCGGCCATCGGCCTGGCCATCCTCGTGCTGTTGTTCCGCAATCAGCGCAACATCAACGTGGACGAACTCAATTCGCTCAAGGGTTAACAAGAATATGAGTCAGACCCTCAACGCCAGCACACTGCTGGCCATTCCCCTGGCCCCGTTGGCGGGCTCTTTGCTGGCCGGTATTTGGGGCACCCAATTCGGTGGCAATTGGATCGGCCGCCGCTTGTCGCACACATTCACCATTCTGGGCGTGCTTGTGGCCTTCATCCTGTCGGCGATCACGCTCAGCAGTGTCATCGGTGGTGCACGTTTCAACGACAGCATCTACACCTGGATGGTGGTCGGTGGCCTGAAGATGGAAATTGGCTTCATGGTCGACAGCCTCACGGCCATGATGATGTGTGTGGTGACCTTCGTGTCGCTGATGGTGCACATCTACACCATCGGCTACATGGACGAAGACGAAGGCTACAACCGCTTCTTTGCCTACATCTCACTGTTCACCTTCTCGATGTTGATGCTGGTGATGAGCAACAACTTGCTGCAGCTGTTCTTTGGCTGGGAGGCTGTGGGCCTGGTGTCTTACCTTCTGATCGGGTTCTGGTACAACAAACCCACCGCCATCTTCGCGAACATGAAGGCCTTCTTGGTCAACCGCGTGGGTGACTTTGGCTTCATCATTGGCATTGGCCTGATCGCAGCCTACACCGGAACACTCAACTACACCGAGCTGTTTGCCAAGGCACAAGAGCTGGCCACGATCGATTTCCCTTGGTACATCTTTGGCATGGACGCCATGCTGATCACCGTGATCTGCATTTGCCTCTTTATTGGTGCCATGGGCAAGTCCGCGCAGTTCCCGTTGCACGTGTGGCTGCCCGATTCGATGGAAGGCCCCACGCCCATCTCCGCCCTGATCCACGCCGCGACCATGGTGACCGCTGGTATCTTCATGGTGGCGCGCATGTCACCGCTGTTCGAGCTGTCCGATTCGGCCTTGAACTTCATGATGGTCATTGGCTCGATCACGGCGCTGTTCATGGGCTTCTTGGGTATCATCCAAAACGACATCAAGCGCGTGGTGGCTTATTCCACTTTGTCGCAGCTGGGCTACATGACCGTGGCGCTGGGCGCTTCGGCCTACTCGGTGGCAGTGTTCCACCTGATGACGCACGCGTTCTTCAAAGCGCTGCTGTTCTTGGGTGCTGGCTCGGTCATCATGGGCATGCATCACAACCAGGACATCCGCTACATGGGTGGCTTGCGCAAGTACATGCCCATCACCTGGATCACGTCCTTGCTCGGCTCGCTGGCCTTGATCGGCACGCCCTTGTTTTCGGGTTTTTACTCCAAGGACAGCATCATCGAAGCCGTGCACCTGAGCAACTTGCCTGCCGCTGGCTTTGCCAATTTCGCGGTGTTGGCCGGTGTGTTTGTCACGGCTTTTTATTCGTTCCGCATGTATTTCCTGGTCTTTCATGGCCCGGAGCGCTACGACCAGAACCCGGACGCGCACCACGGCCACGATGACCACCACGGTCACGATGACCATGGTCATGACAAACCGCACGAGTCGCCTTGGGTGGTCACGGTGCCGCTGGTCTTGCTGGCGATTCCTTCGGTGGTGATCGGCTACATGACCATCGGCCCCATGCTGTATGGCGACTTCTTCAAAGACGTCATCTTCATCGACGCCGTCAAGCATCCTGCAATGCAAAAGTTGGGCGAGTTGTTCCACGGCCCTGTGGCCATGGCGATTCACGGCCTGAGCATGGCGCCGTTCTGGCTGGCGTTGGCCGGTGTGGTGACCGCTTGGTACATGTACTTGGTCAACCCCAAAGTGCCCGCGTTCTTCGCGCGTGCCTTGCGTCCGCTGATTGTGGTCCTCGAGAACAAGTATTTCATGGACTGGATCAATGAAAACATCCTGGCCAAGGGTGCACGTGGACTGGGCGTCGGACTGTGGAAGGTGGGCGACCGCGCCATCATCGACGGCTTTTTCGTCAATGGATCCTGGAAAGTCGTGGGCTTGATCTCCGGCATGGTGCGCTGGTTCCAGTCAGGCTTCCTGTACCACTACGCCCTGGTCATGATTTTGGGTGTGTTCGTGCTGATGACGTATTTCGTCTGGCTCGCTTAACGGTTTTGAGGACAAGATAAAAATGGGATTGTTAAGCCTTGCCATCTGGATGCCGATTGCGTTCGGTGTCATCTTGCTGGCCTTCGGTCGTGACAGCCAAGCGGGCGCAGTGCGCTGGCTCGCGCTGATCGGTGCGATTGCCAGTTTGCTGGTCACATTGCCGCTGATTTCGGGCTTCCAGCTCGGCATATCAGAGATGCAATTCGTCGAAAAATTCTCCTGGTTTGAGCGCTTCAATGTGCACTACCACCTGGGTGTCGACGGTATTTCGCTCTGGATGGTGCCGCTGACGGCCTTCATCAACGTGGTGGTGGTCATTGCGGCTTGGGAAGTGATTACCCGCAAAGTCAACCAGTACATGGCGGCTTTTCTGATTTTGTCGGGCCTGATGATCGGTGTGTTCAGTGCACTGGACGGCATCTTGTTCTATGTCTTCTTCGAAGCCACCTTGATCCCGATGTACCTCATCATCGGTATCTGGGGCGGCCCCAACAAGATTTACGCCGCCTTCAAGTTCTTTTTGTACACCTTGCTCGGCTCGTTGCTGATGCTGGTCGCGCTGATCTATTTGTATGTGACCTCTGGCGGCAGCTTTGACATCCTGACCTGGCACAAGCTGCCCTTGTCTGCTGGCGTGCAGACCTTGCTGTTCTTTGCGTTTTTTGCGGCGTTTGCCGTCAAGGTGCCGATGTGGCCTGTTCACACCTGGTTGCCCGATGTGCACGTTGAAGCCCCTACAGGCGGCTCTGCCGTCCTGGCGGCCATCATGCTCAAGCTGGGCGCATATGGTTTCTTGCGCTTTTCTATGCCGATTGCACCCGATGCGGCCCGTGAATGGGGCATGCTGATCATTGTGTTGTCACTGGTGGCTGTGATCTATGTGGGCCTGGTGGCCATGGTGCAGCAGGACATGAAAAAACTGGTGGCTTACTCGTCAGTGGCCCACATGGGTTTCGTGACCTTGGGATTTTTCATGTTCAACCCGCTGGGCGTGTCGGGTGGCATTGTGCAGATGATCGCGCACGGCTTCGTGTCAGCCGCCATGTTCCTGTGCATCGGTGTGTTGTATGACCGTGTTCACTCGCGTGAAATCGCGAGTTACGGCGGTGTGGTCAATACCATGCCCAAGTTTGCAGCGTTTGCCCTGTTGTTTGCCATGGCGAATGCAGGCTTGCCTGGCACGGCGGGTTTTGTCGGCGAATGGATGGTGATTCTGGGTGGTGTGCAGTTCAATTTCTGGATCGGACTGCTGGCCGCCTCTGCCCTGATCTTTGGCGCTGCCTACACCTTGTGGATGTTCAAACGCGTGTACCTTGGTCCCGTCACCAATGACGATGTCAAGGGCCTGACCGACATCAATGCACGTGAATTCCTGATGCTGGCCTTGCTTGCCGTTGCGGTACTCTACATGGGCATTTATCCAAAACCTTTCACCGATGTGATGGATGCTTCGGTGATGGACTTGCTCAAGCACGTGGCGGTGTCCAAACTGCCTTGATTGGCCAAGGACTGAACGTTTTGCCTGAATTGAACAAATGAGAGAACACAGATGATGGACAACTCCAGCTGGATGACGATGTATCCGGAGATCGTGTTGCTGGTCATGGCTTGCGTGGTGACGCTGGCCGACCTCTACGTGAAAGGCCCCATGCGCACGGCCACCTATGTGCTGACGCTGGCGTCTTTGGGTGGTGTAGCTTTGTTGCATGCCCTGTATGCCGATGCTGGACATACGCTTTACGGCTTTGGACGCATGGTCGTGAGCGACCCCATGGGCCATTGGCTCAAATGCTTTGCCACCATCGCCGTCATGGTGACTCTGGTGTATTCGCGCCCTTATGCGGCCGATCGCGACATGTTGCGTGGCGGCGAGATATTCAGCCTCAGCCTGTTTGCCTTGCTGGGCATGAGCACGATGATTTCTGGCCAGAATTTCATCGTGATCTATTTGGGCTTGGAGCTGTTGACCCTGTCGAGTTATGCCTTGGTGGCTTTGCGACGTGACCATACGCTGGCTTCTGAGGCGGCCATGAAGTACTTTGTGCTGGGGGCCATGGCCTCGGGCTTCTTGCTTTACGGTATGTCCATGATGTACGGCGCGACGGGCAGCCTGGAGTTGTCAGCAGTGCTCAAAGCTATTGCCTCCGGACAGGTGAACCACCAAGTCTTGGTGTTCGGTTTGGTCTTCATTGTGGCGGGTCTGGCCTTCAAGATCGGTGCTGTGCCCTTCCACATGTGGATTCCCGACGTTTACCAAGGCGCACCGACGGCGGCCACCCTGATGATCGGTGGTGCTCCCAAACTGGCTGCTTTTGCCATTCTGGTGCGCTTGCTGGTCGAAGGACTGCTGCCACTGGCCTTTGACTGGCAGCAAATGTTGGCTTTGCTCGCTGTTGCTTCCTTGCTCATCGGTAACTTGGCCGCCATTGCCCAGACCAACCTCAAACGCATGCTGGCCTATTCGACCATCTCGCAAATGGGATTTGTTTTGCTGGGCTTTGTCGCAGGCGTCATCAATGGCGAAACCACCTTGGCCGCCAACGCCTACAGCTCCGCCATGTTCTACATGGTGTCGTATGTGTTGACCACTTTGGCTGCGTTCGGCATCATCATGTTGCTGGCCCGTCAAGGTTTCGAGAGTGAAGAGATCACCGACCTGGCTGGCCTCAACCAACGCAGCCCCCTTTACGCGGGTGTGATGGCGATCTGTCTCTTTTCGATGGCGGGTATCCCACCCATGGTCGGCTTTTACGCCAAGCTGTCGGTGCTGCAGTCGCTGGTGGCCTCTGGCCAGGCCATCTACATGGGTCTGGCGATCTTTGCGGTCATCATGTCGCTGATCGGCGCTTTTTATTATTTGCGTGTTGTCAAAGTCATGTACTTTGACGAACCCGTCACCGCCACCACCGTTTCGGCCTCACTGGATGTTCGCTTGGTCTTGTCGACCAATGGCCTGCTGGTCTTGGTGCTGGGCGTTTTCCCTGGCGCACTGATGGCTTTGTGTGCGGATTCAATTGTGCGTATGCTCGCGGTCTGATTTGTCCGCACTGCACCATGAGCACATCCACTCAAATCGCTTTGTTGATCTTGCTGGCCCTGGTCGCGGCAAACGTTCCTTTTTTCAACCAACGCATCATGCTGGTGGGACCACAGCGTCTGTCCAAGCCCTTGTTGTGGCGCTTGATGGAGCTGTTGGTGTTGTACTTTGTGGTTGGTGGGGTGGGCCTGGCCTTGGAAAACCATGGCGGGCAGGTGGCCCCGCAGGGCTGGGAGTTCTACGTGGTGACAGGCACCATGTTCATCACGTTGGCTTTTCCGGGTTTTGTTTTCCGCTACCTGATGCACCGCAAAAGCTGAGTGCAGCGCATCCCTCACACTGGTTTGCATGTCTGACGAGCACCTGATCGAGCACCGGGTCCAACAGGAAGAAATTTTGCGTGGGCGCTTCCTGCACGCTTTTCGTGATACGGTGCGCTTGCCCAATCAGAACCTGTCTACCCGCGAATACGTGGTGCACCCCGGGGCGGTGATGGTGATTCCCATGCTCGACACGCCCGGCGGTCTTCGCTTGGTGATGGAGCGGCAGTATCGTTATCCCGTGGGGCAGGTCATGACCGAGTTTCCGGCCGGCAAACTGGACCCTGACGAAGACCCATGGTTATGCGCCCAACGCGAGCTGCAAGAAGAAACCGGTTACACCGCGCGCCAGTGGGCCCGTGCCGGGGTGTTGCACCCTGTCATATCCTATTCGACTGAGGTGATCGAGATCTGGTTTGCCAAAGAACTGAGCCTGGGAGAGCGCCGACTGGACACAGACGAATTCTTGGATGTGTTCACCGCCAGCCCCGCCGAGCTGATGGCCGCTTGCCAGCAAGGCCGCTTGACCGATGCCAAGACCTTGACAGGGCTGCTTTGGTTGCAAAACGTGCTATCGGGCCAGTGGCCCCTGCATTGGCAAACCGTCACCTGAACCGATGGCATGAAAGTCCTCGACCTGCAATGCCGCTTGGGCCACAGTTTTGAAGGCTGGTTCGGCTCTCAAAACGACTACGACGCTCAGCGCGAACGGGGCCTGGTGACCTGTCCGGTGTGCAACGACAGCGAGATCACCAAAAAACTGTCAGCGCCGCGCTTGAATTTGGGCCACAGCACTGCCCCCAATTCAGAACCGAGGCAAGGCGCTGAACCTGCGGGCGCGGGAAGCGCTGCTGGCGGCCCGCAAGCCCGTGCTGCTGATGCTTCTTCCACCGCAGCTTCCACCGCAGCACCCGCGCTGCCCGATTTGCCGACTGAGACCTTGCAGCAAATGCAGGCTGCCATGATGAAGATGGTGCGCCACGTCATGGCCAACACCGAGGACGTGGGCAGCCAGTTCGCCGAAGAAGCCCGCAAAATCCACTACGGTGAACGTGCAGAACGCAACATCCGAGGACAGGCCACTCGCGAAGAGACCGAAGCGCTGATCGATGAGGGCATTGATGTGATTGCCTTGCCGGTGCCGGAAAATCTCAAAGGGCCGCTGCAGTGACTGCAGGGGCTGCGCCGCATGAAGCACGCCCTGCACATTCAAGATGATGAGATCGAGCTGACTGCCATCCGGGCGCAAGGCCCCGGTGGGCAAAACGTCAACAAGGTCTCAAGCGCCATCCAGCTGCGTTTTGATTTGGCGGGCTCCTCCTTGCCCGACGATGTCAAGCAGCGTTGGCTGCATTCAGGCGACAGCCGCCTTACTCTGGAAGGCGTTTTCATTCTCAAAGCCCAAAAGCACCGCACCCAAGAGGCCAACCGCGCCGATGCTTTGGCGCGTCTTTACGAAACCCTCGAGCGCTACGCCAAGCCCCCCAAACCCCGCAAAGCCACCAAGCCGACTTATGGCTCGGTGCAAAGGCGCTTGGAGGGCAAGGCCATGCTGTCCAAGATCAAGGCCTCAAGGCGGGGCCAGGACTGAAGGCCGTCAGGTCGATGTGTCGGTGGCGTCCAGCCGATCCAGGACGGCCAATGCCTTACCCACATCTCCTGTGGCAGCCATCGCTCGGAAGTGGTTTTCTGTGTCCCACGCTGAAATTGCATGTGCGCTGAGTTGCTCAACCAACTTGTTCATGCTCAGGCCTCGGCTTTGCGCCAGCGATTTAAGCCGCTGCGCAGTATCGTCGGGCAACCTAATCGTCAAAGTACTCATTTCCACTCCTTTATACATTTTGCGGGTGTCATGATCCGTAAACTTCCTAAACGCAAATCTCCACCACGCAAATCGCGCAGGTTATGGGTCACGATCGCTTGGGCGCCTCCGGCCAATGCCAGCTCGATCAAATGGTTGTCACCCTCATCTGGCAAATTGGGTCGCCAGCCGTAATACACCGTGACCCATCGCCCTTGACGCGCAAGAGCAGCCAACACGTCGTGACGATCATTGGCCGTGGTGGTGGTGCCCCACACTGGGCGGCCTAGCAAGTCCTGATACTCCATCCACAAAGCATTGCCAAACAATGGCTGAAATGTACCGCCCAAAGCGCGACGCAGAACCGTTCGAGACGCGCCACCTTCTGAACGCATTGCTGCGACAAATACATTGGTATCGATGACAACTGAAATCATTATGACAGCATATGCGCTATCACATAATTTTGCAAATCTTGTCTGCTCATTCGCAAAGTCCAGCGCCACCGCACACAAAAGGCCAATCGGGTGGACGCGTGGGTAAGGCTCTATGAAACGTTGGATCTTTACGCCAACCCCCCAAACCCCGCAAAGCCACCAAGCCGACTTATGGCTCGGTGCAAAGGCGCTTGGAGGGCAAGGCCAGGCTGTCCAAAATCAAAAGCGCTCGGCGCAAAGACGCTGGCGATTAGTGCAAGGTGTCAATGGCAGCCTGGAGCACCTGGGGCAAGGCATCAGTCGCATCTGCCACGACCACCACCCGATCGGTCATGCTGCGCAGCCAAGTGATTTGCCGCTTGGCCAGTTGGCGAGTGGCAAAAATGCCGCGCTCGCAGATCTCGGCTTCGCTCCAACCCGCATCCAGTCCTTCCCATGCTTGGCGGTAACCCACGCAGCGCATCGAGGGCAGGTCGGGGTGGAGGTCGCCGCGTGCCTTGAGTTGCCGCACCTCGTCCAAAAAGCCTGCGGCCATCATCTGCTCAAAGCGCAGGGCGATGCGTTGGTGTAACCAGCCGCGGTCGGTGGGCTCCAGGCTGATGACGGGCATGTGCCAGTCGGGCGCTTGCGCTTTGGCGCTCTGGTGAAAGGACGTGAGGGTCTGTCCTGTGGCGGTCCAGACTTCGAGGGCGCGGCCAATGCGTTGGCTGTCGCCGGGCGCCAGGCGCGCGGCCGTCTGTGGGTCCACTTGGGCCAGCCGCGCGTGCAGCGTGGGCCACCCCAGTTGTTCGGCTTCTTGCTGAATCTGGGCGCGGATGTCGGGGTTGGCGGAGGGCATGTCGTTCAGACCCTCCAGCAAAGCCTTGAGGTAGAGCATGGTGCCGCCCACCAGCAGCGGGGTTTTGCCGCGTGCGCGGATGTCGCGAATCAGGCCAGTGGCGTCTTTGGCAAACTCGGCCGCGCTGTAGCTTTGCAGCGGGTCCAGCGTGTCGATCAGGTGGTGGGGCACGGCGGCCAGTTCTTGGCGGCTGGGTTTGGCGGTGCCGATGTCCATGCCCCGGTAGACCAGGGCCGAGTCGACGCTGATGATTTCTGCGCCGCCTTGGGGTTGCAGGTTTTCGGCCAAGGCCAGCGCTGCAGCGGTTTTGCCACTGGCGGTCGGGCCGACGATGGCGATGGCGTCCACCGGACGCTGCTGGGCGTCGTTCGCGTTGGAGGCTTTCATGCCACGGCCTTGTCGGGTGTGGCCTGCACTTCGGGGCGGCCGTGGCGTTGTACCAAAGTCCACGCGACGATGCTGATGAAAACGCTCCACAGCAGCAGGCCATGGGCCAGCGCAAAGACAGGCTCGTCCATTTGTGTGCCCAGCCAGCCCCCCATGAAGAAAGCGCCCAGCATCATCAAAAAGCCGTTGAGCGCCGAGGCTGTGCCCGCGCGTTGCGGAAACGGCCCGACTGCGCCGCTTTGGCCACAAGACTGGTGCACGCCGTGGCCGAGCATGAACAGGTAAATCGGCCCCAGCACGCTGGATGCGCCGTACCAGGCTTGGCCGTGGCCTGCATAGGCCAGCCCTGCCATGCTGACGCCGCCCGCCAGGGTGAGGAAGGCGGCAATGCCCACGGCGCGTTGCACGCTGGTGCGCCGCAGCATCCAGCGGCACCAGAAGGTACCCACGATGTAGGACAGCGACATGCTGAGCATGAAAAAACCATAAGCCGTGGTGCTGTAGTCCATGCTGCGGGTGAACACAAAGGCCGAACAGGCCAAAAAGGTGAACAGGCCCAGGTAGGACCCTGAAGACAAGGCGCACCAGGCGCGGAAGGTGGGGTGGCGCAAGATGTCGCGGTTGGCCAGCCACAATTGGCGCAGCTGCAGGGCATGGGGGTTGGGCTTGGCCAGGGTTTCTTCAAAGCGCCACAACAACAGGCCGAAGGTGAGGGCGCCAAACGTGGCCAGGCTGAGCAGGGCCACACGCCAGCCCAGCCAGTCGGTCAGCACGCCGCCAATGGGTGCGCAGGTGCAGGCGATGATGCCAAGGCCTGTGAGCGCTTGCGACATGACGTTGGCCCCTTGGGCTGGGGCATACAGGTCGCGCACCACGGCGCGTGCGGCCATGACGCCTGCGCCCATGGCCACACCTTGCAATGTGCGGCCTGCAATCAGCCAGGCCATGCTGGGGGCCAGTGCACAGGCCACCGAGGCCAGCACGTAGGCGCCCATGCCCCACAACAAAATGGGCCGGCGGCCAAAGCGGTCAGACAGCGGTCCCCATACCAGCTGCGACAAGCCAAACGCCAGCAGCAAGGCCGTGAGCGTGAGTTGGGCCTGGCCCATGCCCGCCGCAAAGCCTTCGGTGATGGCGGGCAGCGCGGGCAGATACAGGTCGGTGGTGACGGGTTGCAGGCCGAGCAACAGGGCCAGCAGCAGCACGATGAGTTTTTGCGACATGCTGCTTATGCGGTGGTTTCTTCGTGAAGCGCAATGGGCGAGGTCGGTGTGTGGACTGCCCGATTTGGCGAGCGAAGCGAGTATGAGGGCAGCCGCGCACCGGCCTCGGCCATTGCTTTGTGGTCGTTCAAAGTGAGGTGTTCCATCAGCGGCCCCGCAAGAACAAGGCGTCCAGATCGCGCATCGACATTTGCCGCCAGGTGGGGCGACCGTGGTTGCACTGGTCAGAGCGTTCGGTCTCTTCCATTTGACGCAGCAGACCGTTCATTTCGTCCAGCGTCAGGCGGCGGTTGGCACGCACCGCGCCGTGGCAGGCCATGGTGGCCAAAATCTCGTTTTGGGCACGTTGCACCACCGTGCTGGCATCGTGCTGGGCCAGCTCGGCCAACACGCTGCGGGCCAGCTCGACCGCGTCGCCCTGCGCCAGGCTGGTGGGCACGGCGCGCACGGCCAGGGTTTTGGCCGACAGGGGCGAGATTTCCAGGCCCAGTTGTTCCAGCGCCTCGGCGCAGGCTTCGGCGGTGGCCACTTCGGTGGGGTTGGCGGCAAAGGTGGCCGGAATCAGCAGCGGCTGGCTGGTGATGCGGGGGCCTTCGCCGTCAGCCGTATTGAGTTGGTTTTTCAGGCGCTCGTACACGATGCGCTCGTGCGCGGCGTGCATGTCCACCACCACCAGTCCTTGCTTGTTTTCGGCCAGGATGTAGACGCCGTGAAGTTGCGCCACGGCGCGGCCCAGGGGCCAGTCGCCTTCGGGCAGAGTGGGTGGCGTGTCCACACCCTTGGAGGAGTCTGCTGCTTTTAGCGAATCGTCTTTGGCTGCGAATGGTGCTGGCCAAGCAGCGGGGAGGGCTTCTTGAGCGCTGAGGTCTTCGTTGTGCTCAGGCGGGTTCCACAGCGCCTTCAGGTCGGCCATGGCCTGCTCGCCTTCCATGCGTGGGCGTAAAAAGCCGGCTGGTTTGTAGCTGGGCGCAGAAAAGGTCGAAGGCCCGGGGCGCTCGAAAGCCATACCGCCTTGCTGCCAGCTGGCCGATTCGGGCAAGGCTTTGGGGGCGGGCGCACTCAGGTCGAAATCGGCCTTGTCCTGTGCTGTTGAATCGCCCAGGTTTTGCGAGCGCGGCGCGGCCAGGGCGTTCTCGATGGCATGCCGCACGGCCTGGTGCACGGCGCGGCTGTCCCTGAATCGCACCTCGATCTTGGTCGGGTGCACATTCACGTCCACCAGCGTCGGGTCGATCTGCATGAACAGGGCATAGGCCGGCTGCTTGTGGCCGTGCAGCACGTCTTCGTAGGCGCTGCGTGCGCCGTGCATGACCACTTTGTCGCGCACAAAGCGGCCATTCACATAGGCAAATTGGTGGTCGGGCCGCGAGCGTGCAGCGTCGGGCAAACCTGCGCGGCCAATCACCTTGAGCGGCCCGGCGTTGTATTCCACCGCGATGGATTGCGCCACGAACTCTTCGCCCAGCACATCGGCCAGGCGCTGCTCCAGGCCAGCTGCGCCAGGGTGCACCCGCCACTGCTCCACCAGCTTGCCCTCGTGCCAGATGGCAAAGCCCACATCGGGGCGGGCCAGGGCGTGTCGGCGCACGGCCTCGATGCAATGCGCCAGCTCGGTGCTGTCGCTTTTCAAAAATTTGCGGCGGGCGGGGGTCGAGAAGAACAGCTCTTTGACCTCCACCGTGGTGCCCGTGGCGCGGGCGGCGGGGCGGATCTCGCCCGTGCGGCCGTCCAGGGCAAAGGCGGTGGGCTGGCCGTCCATGCGCGAGAGCAGGGTGAGTTCAGACACGGAATTGATGGCTGCCAGCGCCTCGCCCCGAAAGCCCATGGTCATGACCGATTCGAGATCGTCCAGGTTGCCGATTTTGCTGGTGGCGTGGCGCTTGAGGGCTGTGGCCAGCTCGTCTGGGGCAATGCCGCCGCCGTCGTCTTCCACCGAAATCAGCCGGGTGCCGCCACCCATCAGGCGCAGCGTGATGCTTTGTGCGCCCGCGTCCATGGCGTTGTCCACCAACTCGCGCACAACCGATGCAGGCCGTTCAACCACCTCGCCTGCGGCGATCTGGCTGATCAGTTCATCGGGGAGTTCGCGGATGGGACGGCGCGCGGAAGCCGGGGTTTGTTGGGAGCTCACCGCCTGATTTTAGGGCTTGGGCAGGGATAATCGGCACATGGACGTTCTTTTGCAACTCGTTGATTTCATCCTCCACGTCGACCGTTATTTGGAGGCCTTTGTCGCTCAATATGGAGCGTGGGTCTATGCCCTGTTGTTCCTCATCATTTTTGTGGAAACCGGCGTGGTGGTCATGCCGTTTTTGCCGGGTGACTCGCTGCTCTTCATCGTGGGCGCCATGTGTGGCGCTGGCTTGATGAGTTTGCCTTTGGTCATGGGTTTGTTGCTGGCCGCAGCCATTTTGGGTGACCAGACCAACTACACCATTGGGCGTTACTTTGGGCCGCGGGTGTTTCAGTGGGAAGAGTCGCGGTTTTTTAGCCGCCGAGGCTTTGTCCAAGCCCACGCTTTTTACGAAAAACACGGCGGCATCACCATCATCCTGGCGCGCTTCATGCCTTTTGTTCGCACCTTTGTACCCTTTGTGGCGGGCGTGGCCGAGATGACGCGCAGCAAATTCACCTTCTTCAATGTGGTGGGCGCCCTGATCTGGGTGGTGGGCCTGCTGTTGGTGGGTTATCTGTTTGGCAACCTGCCGATTGTGCAGGCGCACCTGTCCAAGATCATCTGGGCCTTGATCATCGTGCCTGGCCTGATCGCCATGTTCGGGGCCTGGAAAGCGCGTCAATCTGCTTGAGGCGCGTCGGCTTATTCTCCAAAATTCAGCGGTAGCCCCACGTAGTTTTCAGCCATCGTGCGTGAGCCCGCTTCGCTGTGGACCAGGTAGTCGAGTTCGGCATCCTGAAATTTTTGGCCGATCTCACCGTTTTCGGGGAAATGGTGCATCAGGCTGGTGAACCACCAGCTGAACCGCTCGGCGCGCCAGATGCGCCGCAGGCAGCGCTCTGAATAACTGTCGATGCCTACTTCGGAGTTGTCCTTGTAGTACTCGATGAGGGCGGTGGACAGGTACTTCACGTCGGTGGCCGCCAGGTTCAGCCCTTTGGCCCCGGTGGGTGGCACGATGTGTGCCGCGTCACCGGCCAGAAACATGCGGCCAAAGCGCATGGGCTCAGTCACAAAGCTGCGCAGCGGGGCGATGCTTTTCTCGATGCTCGGGCCTGTGACCAGGTGCTCGCGGGCTTCGGGGTCCAGGCGATGGCGCAACTCGGCCCAAAAGGCGTCGTCAGACCATTGCTCGACCTTGTCGGTCAATGGCACTTGCAGGTAGTAGCGGCTGCGCGTGGCACTGCGCTGCGAACACAGGGCAAAACCGCGGGTGCTGTTGGCGTAAATGAGTTCGTGGTGAACCGGAGGCGTGTCGGACAACACACCGAGCCAGCCAAAGGGATAGACCTTTTCGTATTCGCGAATTTTGTCTTTGGGTGCGCTGGCGCGGCACACGCCGTGGAAGCCGTCGCAACCTGCGATGAAGTCGCACTCGATGGTGTGAAGTTGGCCATTTTTTTCGAAGGTCACACAGGGCTTTTGTGTGTCAAATTCGTGCACTTGCACGTTTTCGGCCTCGTACACCGTGGGCAGGCCAGCGGCCTGGCGGGCGTCCATCAGGTCGCGGGTGACTTCGGTCTGGCCATAGACCATGACGTTTTTGCCGCCCGTGAGTTGGTTCATGTTGATGCGGTGGCGCTCGCCCTTGAACAGCAAATCAAAGCCACCGTGGATCAGGCCTTCGCGGTGCATGCGTTGGCCTACACCGGCTTCATCGAGCAGGTCCATGGTGACTTGCTCCAGCACGCCTGCGCGGATGCGGCTGAGGACGTAATCGCCGCTTTGGCGCTCGACAATCACTGCGTCGATGCCTGCCTTGTGCAGCAATTGGCCAAGTAATAGACCTGAGGGGCCTGCGCCTACGATCGCGACTTGTGTGCGGGTGGTGTTCATGAACATGTCTCCGTGGGAATTCAGATAATTCCTGAGAGCTTAGGTGGTACAGGGATTTTTGAGAGGTATCCAGTCAAGACTTTGTGCGTTGAGTGCATGATTTGTGCGATCATCGCGCAAATTGATGTCGCTCAATTTGAGGTTTTCGCCAACCCATCAACTTGCCCAAAATGCAGAAGCCTATGACCATCGCCAAAGCAGACTACATCGAAGGCCTGGCCAAAGGCCTGGCTGTTCTGGAAGCCTTTGACACCGAGCGCCAGCGCCTGAATGCCACGCTCGCCGCACAGCGCACCGGCATCACCCGAGCCGCGGCGCGGAGGCATTTGCTGACCTTGGCCGAGCTGGGCTATCTGGAGACCGATGGCAGCCACTATTGGTTATCAGCGCGGGTGCTTCGCCTGGCGGGCAGCTACATGGCCACTTCGCGACTGCCACGCACCCTGCAGCCCACGCTCAATCAAATGGCGCAGCAAACTCAGGCGGCTTTCAGTGCCGTGGTGCTCGATGGCAATGAGTGCGTCATCGTGGCGCGCAGTGCGGGGGTTGCCGAGCCTGTGAGGCACTTGGCTTATGGCCTGCATTTGGGTGCGCGCTTGCCCGTGCACGCCACGTCTACCGGTCGTGTGTTGTTGGCCAATTGGCCAACAACCGAATTCAACGCTTGGCTCAAGGGGCGCGAATTGCCGCGCATCACCCCTTTCACCGAGGTGGGGGTGGCCCGCTTCAAGGCGCTGATTGATCAAGTGCGGCGGGACGATTTTTGCGTGGCCCGAGATGGTCACGAGTTGGGCATCCACGCGCTGGCTGTGCCATTGCGCAACATGCAGGGCCAAACGCTGGCCGCGCTCAACGTGGTGGGCACAGCTGATCAATTGAGCGATGCAGCGGTCGAGCGCAAGTGGTTGCCGCTGTTGCTGGACGCTGCGCGGGCGTTGCGACCGTTGTTGTGAATCCGCTTAGACCCCCAGATGCTGTTCCAGCACGCTGGGGTTGGCCAGCAGGATTTGCGAGGAGCCTTCGAACACCACCTGGCCTTTGACCAGAATCAGGTTGCGGTCGGTGATTTGGGTGACGTGCTTCCAATTCTTATCGACGATGATGGCACTAATGCCACTTTGCTTGATGACGCTGCAGATGCGCCATATTTCACGCGCAATCAGAGGCGCCAGTCCCTCGGTGGCTTCGTCCAAGATCAGCACATCGGGGTTGGTCATCAAGGCGCGGCCGATGGTCAGCATTTGCTGCTCGCCACCCGACAATTGTTGACCGCCGTGGCCCAAGCGTTCTTTCAGGCGCGGGAAGGTGTCGAGCACGCGCTCGTAAGTCCACTCGCGCTGGCCCTGTGTGCCGGGGCGGGCGGCCATTTTCAGGTTTTCGACCACGCTCAGATTGCCAAAGATGCCGCGCCCCTCGGGCACGTAAGCAATGCCCATTTGCGCCACCTCGAACGTGGGGCGGCCATTCATGCGCTGGCCCTTGATGTCCACAGTGCCGGTGCGTGGCGGCACGATGCCCATGAGGGTTTTGAGCAAGGTGCTTTTGCCCATACCGTTGCGCCCCATCAGGCCAATCGTTTCGCCCCGACCCACCGTGAAGTTGACGCCGCGCAGGATGTGGCTGGCGCCGTAGTAAGTGTTCAGGTCCTGGGCCTGGATCAACCAATCGCTCATCTCAATGTTCCTCGCCCACTTCTTCGCCCAAGTAGGCCGCCTGCACACCTGCATCGGCGCGCACCACAGCAGGGGTGTTGCTCGCAATGACTTGGCCATTGACCATCACGGTCAGGTGGTCGGCCAGGGTAAATACGGCGTCCATGTCGTGCTCGACCAGCAAGATGGCGTGCTCTTGTTTCAGGCGCAGCAGCAGCTGAACCATGCTTTCAGCTTCGGCCTGACCCATGCCCGCCAGGGGTTCGTCCAGCAAGAGTACGCGGGGCTCGGTGGCCAGCGTCATGGCAATCTCGAGTTGGCGTTGTTCGCCATGGCTGGCTGCACCGGCCATGGCGTAGCGACGCTCTTGCAGGCCCGCCAGTTCGATGGCGCGCTCAGCGCGTTGGTTCACGCTTTGCATATGACCCGCAGCACGCCACCAACCCAGGGGGTTGAATGGAGAGGGCTGGACACGCGACTGCGCTGCCAAACGTACGTTGTCCCACACGCTGAAGGTGCTAAAGATGTTGGTTTTTTGGTAGCTGCGTCCCAAGCCTCGGCGCGAGATTTTTTCGGGCGTCCAGCCGGTGATGTCTGTCTCGCCCAAGCTCATGCGGCCGCTGGTGGGCGGCAAGTCGCCGGACAACAAGTTGGCCAGCGTGGACTTGCCAGCTCCATTGGGGCCAATGACCGCATGGATCTGCCCCAACCACAGGTCGAGCGAAACGTCGTTGACTGCCGCCAGCCCACCAAAGCGTTTGGTCAGCCCGCGTGCCGACATCAAGGTGCAGCGATCAGCCATGGCCTGACTCCTTGCCCGACGAGGCGCTGGCATCCTTGCCACCGATGAAACGGTTGACCAGACCCAAAATGCCCTTGGGCGCAAAAATGATGAGCGCCACAATGAACAGGCCCATCCACATCTGCCAGTGTTTGCCCGTGCGAAAGCCGCCGATGTCGGGCAGGTCCTTGAAGAGGTGCAGCAAATACTCAAAGCTGAAGGCCCCCACAATGGCCCCCGCAAAATTGCCCATGCCCCCCAAAATCACCATCATGATGGCGTGCGCACTCAGGTGAAAACCCATCAGCTCAGGGTTCACAAAACCCGTTTGCGCAGCGAACAAATAACCCGCCAAACCCGCCAGGGCACCCGCCAGCGTGAAGGCCGCCAGCTTGTGGCTGAAGGTGTTGAAACCCAGCGCCCGCATGCGGTGCTCGTTCACCCGAATGCCCGAGAGTGCTCGGCCAAAAGGGCTCCATAGCAGGCGGCGCAAAAACAGATAGACCGCCACAAGGCATGCCAGGGTGAAGTAATAAAACACCCGCTTGTTCTCCAAGTCGATGATGCCCGCATCGGGCCGGAAGTTGAGGAACAAACCATCCGAGCCGCCCAACGCCTTGTTGTCAAAGAAGATGTAGAAAATCATCTGAGCAAAGGCCATGGTGACCATGATGAAGTAGATGCCATGCGTGCGCACCACCAAAAAGCCAATCACCAGCGCCGCCAGCGCTGCGCCACCCACAGCCAAGGGCAAGCTGGTGTAAAGGCTGATGGCTTCGTTTTGGGGGGTGATAAAAGCCAGCACATAACCGGCCAAGCCAAAGTAGGCGGCGTGGCCCAGCGAGACCAGGCCCGTGACGCCCTGCAGCAAATCGAGGCTCATCGCAAAGATGGCCAGGATCATCATGCGCACGACCATGGCCGTGTAAAAGTCAGACCCCACAAAGGGGAAGGCGGCAAGCGCCAAAAAGCCCAGCACCATCACCAGCTGGATGCTGCGGGGCAGGGTTTCGAGGTGAATTTGCGGCATGCTCATGGTGTTCTTCCCGTGGTCATTGCTTGAACAGACCTTCGGGCTTGTAAAGCAGCACCGCAGCCATCAGCACATACACCAGCATGCCCGAAGCCTGGGGCAGCAGCACCTTGCCAAAGGTGTCCACCAGGCCCACCAGCAGGGCGGCAATCAAAGCCCCGCGCACCGAACCAATGCCGCCAATGACCACCACTACAAAGCACATGATCAACACCTGACTGCCCATATTGGGGTAGACGCTGGACACGGGGGCAGCGATCATGCCGGCGATAGAGGCCAGGCCGATGCCCAAAGCAAACACCACCGAGTGGATCAGTCGAATGTTGACGCCCAGCGACTCGGTCATCTCGCGGTTGAAGGCGCCGGCACGGATCTTCATCCCCAAGCGGGTTTTAGAGATCAGCAAATACAAGCCCAGCGCCAGCACCAGGCAAACACCCGACATGAACAAGCGGTACACCGGGTATGACAGGTTTTCGGTCAGGGGGATGGACGCAGCCAAGAGCTGAGGGACCGATAGGCCATGCACGTCGTCGCCCCAAATCATGGAGCGCAGCTCTTCAAACACATAAATCAGGCCGAAAGTGAGCAGCACCTGGTCGAGGTGGTCGCGGTGGTAAAAGTGGCGAAACAGCAATCGCTCAATGAGCAGACCAAAAGCCACCGACAAAGCCGTGCCCACCAAAATTGCCAGGGTAAAGCTGCCCAGCTGCGCGGCCAGCGACCAGGCCAAGTAAGCGCCCAGCATGTAAAAACTGCCATGCGCCAGATTGACCACGCCCATGATGCCGAAGATCAGCGTCAGGCCCGCCGCCAACATGAACAGCAGCAGCCCATATTGGACGCTGTTGAGCAGCTGGATCAAAAAATTGACAAAGTCCATGAGGGTTCAGCGTTGGGCGAAGGGTCATGCAAGCAGATGAAGGCGTGGGCTTGAGCGTGCCACACAAAAACGGCGGACCGAAATCCGCCGTGTGGGATGAGGGCACAGTTTGGGCTGTGCCCCATTTACATGCGGCAGCCAGCGCCCGAGTCGGCCAAAGCCTTGGCGGCGATGCCAATCACCTTGTTTTCCTTGTTGGAGACTTCGCGCAGGTAGATGTCTTGCACCGGGTTGTGCGACTTGCTCATGGTCCACTTGCCGCGTGGGCTGTCGATCACGGCCGCTTGCATGGCCTTGATCATGGCGGCTTTTTGGCTGACGTCACCCTTGACGGCGTTGGCGCCTTGCACCAGCAGCAAACCGGTGTCGTAGCCTTGCACCGCATAGACATCGGGCTGCATCTTGAAGGTCTTGGCGTAGTTCAGGCGGAAGTCCTTGTTGCGTTTGGTCTCGATACCGTCACCGTAGTGCAGTGTGGTGAGCACGCCGTCGGCGGCCGGGCCAGCAGCGTCCAGCACGCCTTCGGTCAAAAAGCCTGAGCCATACAAAGGGATCTTGCCCTTGAGGCCAGCGGCTGCGTAATCACGCAAGAACTTGGCTGCACCGCCTCCTGCAAAGAAGCAGGCCACAGCGTCGGGTTTAAGCGCGGCGATTTCGGTCAGCAAAGCCTGGAACTCAACGTTGGGGAAGGGCAGGCCCAACTCCTTGATGATGGTGCCGCCTGCTTTGGTGTAGCTTTCCTTGAAGCCCTCGAAGGCTTCGTCACCTGCGGCGTATTTCCAGGTGATCCAAACGGCCTTTTTGTGGCCGCGCTTGACCATCGCCTCGCCCAAAGCCATGGTCGGCTGGCTGTTGGTAAAGCTGGTACGGAACACGTTGGGGGCGCATTGGGCGCGGGTGGCGATGTGCACGCCCGCGTTGGGGATCAGATTGATCACGCCACTTTCGCGGGCGACACGGTGAATGCCCATCTGCACACCTGAGTGCACAGTGCCGATCAGCACATCCACTTTATCGCGCTGCACCAATTTGTTGGCGTTTTCGATAGCTTTCGAGGGCTCTGACTCGTCGTCCACCTTGAACCACTCGATCTCGCGGCCGCCGAGCTTGCCGCCTTGTTCGTTGATGGCCATGCGCACGCCGTTTTCAATGGCCACGCCCAACTGGGCAAAGGTGCCTGTATAAGGAAGCATCAGACCCACGCGGATCTTGCCACTTTGAGCCAGGGCGCTTTGAGGGGCGAGTAGGCCAGTAGAGGCTGTACCCAAAAGGGCAGCGCCTTGCCCCAGAATTTGGCGGCGAGAGGAAGAATGGGTCATGAAAGTCTCCAATTGGAATGGTTTGGCCTGGTGATGAAGGCTTGGCCAACGTCTGTGCTGAGCCACATCCCGGGTGTGAAACCATTATGAGCTATGCGAATGGCGGTTTCAGAGGTGATCACATCCGGAAATTCCCTAAACCACGAAGCAAATCCCTGCTGTACAAAAAAAACCCGCCGATCAGGCGGGTTTTGGAGTCCAGGCTGTGCTGTTGATGGAAACAGCGTTGGCGAGGTGGAATCAAAAAGAATATTTGAAGCCGAGTGAGAACACGTTGGCGGTATTTTGACGGTCACGCCCAACGGTCGCATCCAGTTGCCAGCCTTCGGCTATCTCGGTTTTGACGCCGAATTGCAAAGTGGTTTTGGCACCTTGGTCGGCAAATGCTTCGATGTGAGGGGTGAAGCTGCCCATGGGGCGCTCAAAAGCCACTCCCCAACTGTTGTAATTTTTTTCATCTTTGGGGTTATGCCGTGTCAGGTTGACGTGCATCGATCCCAAGGCCGTGTTGCAGGTCATGATACCGACCAGGTAAGGGCTGCTGCCCACGGTTTTTTCATGCGCGCTCCCGAGCGTTGCAGCCACGTTGCAGCCGTTTTCCTGACTGGGTGTGATGCGCCACTTGGCCTGGATGGCTTGCACTGCCTCACCGCCTTTGCGGGCCTTGGCATAGCCGGCAGCGATCTCCACGCCCTCTACGGGCGCGAATGCAGGTGCCAGATTCCAAGTGTTCACCTTGTCGCTGTCACGCGCAACCCAGACTTCAACATGCCCTTTGCCTTTTTCGTTCACATTGGCATCGTCAACGGCCAGTGGTCGTCCAGCATGCGCGCTGGTGCCCAAAATCAGCAAGGCCAAAGGCGCCATGATGAGGAAATTTATTGGGATGGTTTTTTTCATTTGTGCTCAGTTGCATTCGAACTCAGTGGATTTTAGTTCGAAGCGCAACAAAGATGAACCCTGTAATGAGTAGCCACCAGGTGTTTCACGCCTGTTTAAACCGTGTTGCACCGCGTCTTGAATCTTCCCTATTTGGAGTGTCCTGAGCAATAGCCCTTACCCAATTTGGGCGCTCAAATTGAATTGGCGCACACCGAGTTCATCCATGTGCTTTTGCTCGACACGCAAGACATCGCGTGCGACCGCTTCGGCGTCTTGTTTGGCGAGAGATTCCATTTTTTGCAGCTCAACTTCTGCCTGCACTCTTTTTTTGCGCATTTGTGCGAGTGTGCTTTGGGCCTTCCCCAAATCCACTGCCACTCTTTGCTGCAAAGTGAGCAGTTGCGCCATGAACAGGCGGTGGTTCATGCTGGCCTGCATGCCCATGACGGGTGCGTCACTTTGATTCTCTTTCAAGCGGTATTCATCGTAGAGGCTGCACAGCCTCGCGTGGCTGGCTTGGAGCTGTTCCACTCGGGTCAGCGCCTGTGCGATGTCAATTTGGGCTTGGTTGACCTCGTCCTGCGCTTTTCGAACCAGAACGGACCAACAATTTCGCGCTTCTCTCATGGGGCTTGCCTTTGGGTTGCTCAGACAGACATCAAGGTTTGAATGTCGTGGCGTGTGGCCGCGACGTCTTGGCCTGTGTGCATGTCTTGTTGTAAAAATTGTTCCATGGCCGCGCGCAAGCGGATGGCTTGATCCAGGTCTGCATTGCTGCCGGCCTCATACGCGCCAACCTGGATCAGATCCTGGTTTTGTTGATACAGCGACCAAAGGCGCCTGAATCGGTTGGCCAGTTTTTGGTCTTCAGGCGAAAGCAAGTTTTGCATCACGCGTGAGATGGACCCATTGAGGTCGATGGCAGGATAGTGCGCCGCATCGGCCAGCTTGCGCGACAGCATGACCTGACCGTCCAGTGAAGCGCGCGCAATGTCCACAATCGGGTCGTTGGCGTCATCGCCCTCGGCCAGCACGGTGTAGATCGCGGTGATCGATCCCACGCCTTGGCGGCCCACGCCGGCCCGCTCAATCAAGTTCGGCAATAAAGCAAACACCGATGGCGGGTAGCCTTTGGCGGTTGGCGGCTCTCCCACGGCCAAGCCAATTTCTCGCTGTGCATGGGCCACGCGTGTCAGGCTGTCCATCAGCATCAAGACGTTTTTGCCTTGATCGCGAAAATACTCGGCAATCACATGGGTCATGTGTGTGGCTTTGAGACGCAACACAGGCGACTCGTTGGCAGGTGCGGCGACCAGCACCGACTTGGCCAGGCCCTCTGGCCCCAGAGATTCTTCGATGAAGGCTTGTACCTCGCGGCCGCGCTCACCGATCAAGCCGATCACCACCACGTCGGCTTCGGTAAAGCGGGTCATCATGCCCAACAGCACACTCTTGCCAACCCCAGAGCCCGCCACCAGGCCCAGTCGCTGACCTCGGCCAATGGTCAGCATGCCATTGATGGCTTTCACACCCACATCCAGGATTTCCTTGATCGGGCCACGCTCCATGGGGTTGATGGGGCGGCCTTGCAGGCTCAACACATCGCGGCACTCGGGCGGCGGTTTGCCGTCCAGCGGCTGCCCGCGCCCATCGATGATGCGCCCCAGAAGATCCGGGCCCAGGCACACTTGTGAGGTATGACTGAGCATGCGCACCTGCGCGCCTGGACCAATACCCTGAGGCTCTGTGAAGGGCAATAAAAACAGGGTCTCGTCGTTGAAGCCCACCACCTCGGCCTCGACCCGGTGACCCATCTGTCCAACCACTTCGCAGCATGCACCCAGGGGTGCCATCAGGCCACGCGTTTCCAGTCGCATGCCCACTAACCGCACCAACGTGCCGCTGCGTTGGGGCTCGGGCGCATGCAGGCCGCCGATCAGTTGGTTGACTTCCTGCTCAAAGTTCATGAAGGCAAGTTCTCGTCAGGTTCGTTGGAAGCCGTGTTTTTGACATCGGTGTCCTGCACGTCAATCACTTGCCGGTCCCAGTCGCGTTTGGGCGAGCTCTCCGGCATGGCGTCAACCCTGTCTTGCACCAAGCTGGAGTTCTGCATCCAGGCCTCGGGTTGCGGCAACAGGCGACGCGCCAGTGGCTCCAGGCGGTGCTCGATCAAGTCTTGCACCACACTGTCTTGCACGCGCACGCGCACACTGCCTGGGCGCAGCTGAGGGTCCGCCTCCAGCTCCAGGTGGGCGGTCACAGCTTCGCCCATGGCTTGCAGGCGCTTCATGTCTTGCGGGTTCAGGCTGACTTTGATGGGCTGTGCGGGGTGGTCCAGTTGTTGAATGCACGACTGAATCAAACCCTGAATGGCGTTTCCGGATATTTGCAGTTCGGCACGAACCAGCTGTTCGGCAAGGTGCAAAGACAAGCGTTTGAGCGGCTCAAAAAAGCGCTGCGGGTCCTGGCTGATGCTGCGCAGCTCGATGCCCAAGTGGCGAATCAGTTCGCGTTCCTTGTTGCGTTCAGCCTCCAGCTGGGCATTCAATTGCGCCTGGCCTTGCTGGATGCCCCGTTGGAAGGCCTCATCCAGCATCGCAGCCAAAGCCGCTTCCGAGACTGAGGTGTTTTCTGGCTCGGGCGCATCCAAGTCTGCAAGGGCAGTGGCCTCCTGCAGCGGTACATGCTGATCGTCGATGACCTCGCTCGCGTTTGCCGGTGCAGGCGAGGTCAAGGCATCGGTAGGGTCGCTGCGATCGACCACGCGCCATGGACCAAAGGCGTGCGCTTTGGCTTCATCCCATTGTGTGCGCAGAAAACGGGTGGCCTGGCTTTTGCCGTTGAGCAAAGGGTTGGGGCTCCAGGGGGCTGCTTTGGCTTGAAGGTCAGACAAAACCATCTCCGCCACCAGCCAAGACCAGCTCGCCCGCATCGGACAGTTTGCGCGCCAAGCGCATGACGTTCTTTTGGGCTTCTTCCACTTCGGTGATGCGCAACGGGCCTTTGCTTTCCATATCGTCCACAAACATGACGCGAGCGCGGGCTGACATGTTGTCGAGGAACTTGTCCTTGACGAAATCGGGTGCACCCTTGAGTGCCACCATCAGGAGGTCTGGATCGGCCGTACGCATGATGGCTTGGATGCCGCGGTTATCAACACTGACCAAATTCTCAAAGGTGAACATGTTGTCCTGAATTCTTTGCATCAAATCAGCATCAATCACGGACAGGCCGGACATGATGGACGATTCGAGTTCGACCTTTACCGAATTCATGATCTGAGCGGCAGCCTTGACCCCCCCAAAGCTTGAAGATTTGGACGAGGAATTGGAGGCAAACTGCTTCATCATGATTTGCTCCAGCTCTTCCATGGCAGAAGGCTGCACAGTGTCCAGGCTCGCAATGCGTTGGATGATTTCCGGCCGCGCGTCTGCGGGCAGGAAATTCAGAACGTCAGCGGCAACGGTGTGCTCCAGCACAGACAAGATGATGGCCACCACCTGAGGGTGTTCACCCCGGATCATTTCTGCAATGGAACGGGCATCCATCCATTTGAGGATCTCAAGCCCCTTGCTGCCCTGGCCTGGCATGATGCGGCTGAGCACCGAGGACGCTTTGTCGTCACCCAGAGCACGTTTCAAGACTTTCTCAACATAGTCTCCGGTGCCCAGGCCCAAGCTGGTTTGTTTCTTGAGTGTGGCCACAAACTCGTCCAGCACGATGTTCACCGCCTCTTGTGACAAGTCTGCCACCGAGACCATGGCTGCGCCCAGCGATTGCACCTCTTTGGGGTTCAAAAACCGGATGATCTCGGACGCTTGCTGTTCCCCCAGCAAGAGCATCAGCACTGCAGCACGCTGCGCACCCGTCAGGGCATCCAGCTCTTGTTGCAGCTCTTCGGTCATCAAGATCGGTGCATCGCCCAAAATGGATGCTTCTTGCTTGACCTCCTTGGCATCCTTTCCCTTGGCATCCTTGCCTTTGGCATCTTTTTCATTGTCTTTTTTCGTCGCCATAATTCAGTCCTTTTGTGACTCAGGAAACCTTGATCATGCCCTTGAGCACGTTGGCCACACGGCCGGAGTCTTCCGCCACGAGCATCCGGATGAGCGCCACCTTGTCGTCGTAGGTGTTGGCTGTGTCCAACATGTCAATGCTGATGCTCGACTTCTTGGGCTTGAGCTTGGCCTTGATTTCTTCCAGACTGTCGCCTTCGCCAATCTGGATCATGCGCATGTCCTCGGCACTGAGCTCGCCATCGGCCAAAGCGGCTTTGGCTTTCTCTTCATCCGCCTGAGCCTTCGCAGAGGTGATGTTACGCATGATGGGGCGCACCACAACCAGCATGAAAACAATGAAGCTGATGGCGATCAGGGCACTGGTCAGGCCAGTTTGCACTTTGTTTTCGATGTACCAAGGAATGCTCTCCAGGGGCAGAGGCGGTTCAAAACGGGCCGGAACCACCGTCACGATATCGCCACGTGTCTGGTCAAAACCCACGACGCCACGAACCACCTGTTGCATTTGTTCAAGTTCTTGCGGGGTATAGGGCACAGACTTGGGAGCATTGGGGTCCACGGCCGCGCCTTCGGCGGGCGGCGGGGCAGGGCGCTCATTCACGATCACAGCCACGCTGACTTTCTTGATGCCGCCGCTGGCGCCGCGCACATGACGTACGGTGCGGTCCAGCTCGAAATTGCGTGTTGAACGGCTGCTCAGCGTGCTGTTCGATTCGGACTGCCCCTTGTTGGCGTCCACCTGGGTGCTGTTGGTGGTGGTGGGGGTGGGAGGGGGCGTGTTGGCCAGTGAGCCTGGGATGCCCTCGGCGGCGCGAACGGCAGCGCGGTCTTCGGCCAGCACTTCCGAGCGTGTGCGAGGGCCTTTGTCGCGGTTGTCAAAGTCTTCGGTGGTACTTTCGGTTTGGGTGAAGTCCAGCGACAGGTTCACCTGCGAACGCACATTGGCCTCGCCCACCATGGGCGTAAGGATCTGCATGATGCGGTTGCGCAAGACCTCTTCCATTTGTTGCTTGTGCTGCTCTTGGGCTGAAGTCAGCCCCAGTTTTTGCTCGGTGGCCGACTCGGTCATCAACTTGCCAACGTTGTCCACCACCGTGACATGGTCAGGCGTGAGATAAGGCACGCTGGACGACACCAAGTGAACGATGGCTTGGACCTGAGAGGCTGACACTGCGCGGCCGGGGTAGGGGGCAAGCACCACCGAAGCCTTGGGAGGGGTTCGATCCCGCACGAACACGCTTTGCTTGGGTGTGGCCAGGTGTACGCGCGCACTTTGCACGCTGCCAATTTGCATGATGCTGCGAGCCAGTTCCTGCTCCATCGCCGCATTGACTTTCACCTGCTCCATGAACTGGCTGGTCGTCATGGACGACTGGTCTTTCAGGCCATCCAGGCCTGTAGCCCCGGCCTTGGGCAGGCCTTGCGAGGCCAGAAAAATACGTGCCTCATGAAAACGGTCACTGGGCACCGTCAGCTGGCCTGTGGCAGGGTCGATTTTGGGTTTGAATTCTGCAGTGCGCAGTGCCTCGAAGGCGGCCTGCTGGTCGGCCTCTTGCAAGCCTGGCATGACCGGACGATAGGGTGTGGTCGACATCCAGGCATAGGTCAAGCCGAACAGGACCATCACCGCCAACATCATGATCAGTGGCAACACCCGACGCACCGAGGGTTGGTTGATCATCTTGCTGAATGAGTCCGACACGCCCAGAGTTTTCCAAGTGCTCAAACCGGTGCCGGGAGCGGCAGCAGACTCACTGCCAGGTGGGGTGGTCAGTGCCATGCTCCCGCTGGGTGCAGGCGGCGCGACGGCCCCCGAATTGGTGGGTACGGTCATCATGCCGTTGTTCATTGTTGCGGTCGCTGTGGCCATGGTGAGTTCTCTTTAATTCGTTCAGACCGGCATGTTCAAAATGTCTTCGTAGGCCTTGAGCACCTTGTTGCGCACCTGCAAGGTTGCTTCGAAAGCCAAAGAGGATTTCTGCATCCCCAGCACGACGTCGGTCAGCGCCACGTTCTCTCCTCGGTCAAATGCTGCGCGCATTTCGGAAGACTGCACCTGCACTTGGTTGACCTGACTGAGCGCACCCGAGACGAATTCACCGAAGTTGCTTTTGCCGACATCGGGCGTCAGGCCCTTGAGCTGCTCTGAACCCGGCAGGCCGGAGGCCTGTGCCTGATGGCTGCGCAAGGTTTGCAGCATGGATTGGATGTTGGCGGGCGAAATCGCTTTGTCAATCATGGATGACTCCTTCAGCAGGCCGACGCCATGGTCAGGCCGTGTTCACGCAGCTGGGCCATTTTGTAGCGCAAGGTGCGCGGGCTGATGCCCAAGCGTTTGGCAGCTTCTGTTTTGCTGGGCGTACTGGCCAATGTGGCCATGATCACCTGGTGCTCGTTCATGCGCGCCGCGCTGTGCAGGTCGATCGGCAAGCTGCTGGGTTGTTCAGGGGTGTCTTGTTTTGGCAAGCCCAGGTTCTCCCTGGCTGCAGCCATGAACTGCTCCGTGTGGTTCGCCGAACTCATCTCCTCCAGCGCAGAGGCAGGGGTAGGTGCAGGCACAGGTGCAGGTGCAGCACTCATAGGAAGAGGTGCAGGGGCCGTGCCGCTGGCGTTCAACCAGTCATCAAACATGAGGTGTGCTGGGGTGACCACATAGTCAGTGCACAACACCATGGCGCGGCGCATCACGTTTTCCAGTTCTCGCACATTGCCGGGCCAGGGGTATTGCAACAACTGCATCTGGGCTTGTGGGTGCAGTTGCCAAGGCTTCTTGTCTTGTTGCAACAGGCTCTGCATGGCCAGCGGAATGATGTCGCCGGGACGCTCTGCCAAGGGCAGCAAGCGCATGCGGAAAGTGGCGATGCGGTAGTACAGGTCCTCGCGGAACTCGCGCTCAGCAATGGCTTGTTTCAGGTCTTTGTTGGTGGCGGCCACGATGCGCACATTCAACTGAATCACGCTTTGTCCGCCAAGACGCGTGAGCTGGCGCTCTTGCAGCACACGCAGCAGTTTGCTCTGCAGGTGCATGGGCATTTCGCCAATTTCATCCAGAAACAGCGTGCCGCCTTGGGCTTGCTCGAACAAACCCTTTTGCTCACGGTGAGCGCCTGTGAAGGCCCCTTTTTCGTGGCCAAACAACATGTCTTCGATCAGGTTTTCTGGCATGGCAGCACAGTTCAAGGCCACAAAAGGGCTCCGTGCGCGGGCTGAGGCCTCGTGCAACACCCGGGCCATGACCTCTTTGCCGGAGCCCGTCGGGCCGACCAGCAGGGCCGTCACATCAGCCTGTGCCACTTTTTTGGCCAAGGCCAGCAGATGTTGGCTGGCCGGGTCCACAAAGACCACGTTTCGGATCGGTTGCACCATGGGGCGTGCCGCGTGTGTGCTCAGGTGCGTGTGCAGACGCAACCACGAAGCGCTGCGTGCATCGTCTGCTGCCAAAACCGCCAAGGCCCCGCATTGACTGGCTTCGACAGCCAGTTCGAGTTCTTGACGTTCAACCCTTGCCACCACGGGCGTGGCCAGCCCAGCCTCTTGCAAGAGTTGCTGAACCGCTTTGAGTCGGCTGACATCCGTGCCCAAGTGCAACACCACCACGGCCGCGTCGGTCGCATGCGACACCAGCGCTTCAAGTGTGTTGACCGGCATCAATGCCCAGCCGCTGGCGTGCAGGGCTTGGCTGTGCTCGGGGCTCAGGGGTTTTTCAGGGTCTAGCCAAAGGGCCAGAGGGGCAGATGCAGCAGTTGGCTTCACGTTGTGGCCTCACATTCGATTTGAACGTGTTAAGCAATCCTTGTGCCAGCATATTTATTATTTTAAATTTGCTTTAATTAAAAATAAAGAATACTTTATTATTTTTATAGAGTTATCAAGTCCAAGACAGGGCTTGACGAAAGATTGACAGCTCTGCGCCCATGAACTCCCCTCTTGCGCGATGGACGACCGGACATCAGCCGTTCAATGTGGACGGCTTGGCATCAAAAGCACGGCAAAAATGGCCATCGGCCCGCAACACCTCCAGCGCAGGTAAGGACCTGGACTGAAAGCCCATGGCACGGCAGGCGTAAGGGGTGCTGGGGTTGTGACTGACGGCGAAATGCCGGCAATGCCAGCAATTGGGACCACGCTGAGGAGAGTTGTTCTTCGAGGTGATCAAAGGACTTTTGTCCTGGAACATTGACTCAGTAAGCTTTAGGTATTTGACTTGGGATCAAGAACACGTGCTCGCAATTGTTATCAAGCTTGTAGCAGCTTCAATACAGACTGTTGATCCATGTTGGCTTGAGCCAATACAGCAGTAGCGGCTTGCTGAATGATCTGTGTTTTCGCCAAATCACTGCTTGCTTTTGCGTAATCAGCATCGAGTATTCGGCTTCTTGACTCGGTTGTGTTCAGAGATACGTTGGCCAGGTTATCGCCCGCATAATTCAAGCGATTGACCACAGCGCCAAACGTTGCCCGCTCGTCATTGATCCGGTTCATCGCTACGTCGATACGTGCAATGGCAGTGCTGGAATTTGCAGCTGAAGTTATGCTTGTATCGTGTAACCTAGCGTCGCCACTGAATACTTTGGTAGATACATCTGCTGCTGCTGTGTCAGCGACTCCAGCAGCCGTCATGGGTATTGAAAAATCCTTGAATTGAGCACTGATGGTTTGATTTGAGTTAGCGCCAACCTGAAATCTCACGTTCCTCAATTCCGAACCTGCTGTGGCAGGTGCAGCCACCATACCACCAGTGCCGATTGCGCCTGATCCAGTGGTCGTATTGTTCAGAATGGTCATTCCGTTCCACTGAGCGTTTTGTGACACCCGATTGATCTCTTGGATCAGCTGACTGTATTCAAGGTTGAGCGAAGTGCGATCTGAACTTGTATAGGTGTCGTTGGCAGCTTGTACAGCCAATTCGCGCATTCGTTGCAGCATGTTTGTCACTTCAATCAGTGCACCTTCAGCGGTCTGTAACAAAGAAATACCGTCATTGGCGTTTCGTATGGCCTGATCAAGACCCTTGACCTGCGCAGTCATCCGAGAGGAAATTGCCAAACCTGCTGCATCATCTGCAGCACTGTTGATCCGCTTGCCAGTGGACAATTGCTCCATGGTAGCAGCAACAGATTTGCTGTTGGCATTCAAAGCTGTTTGAGAGACCAATGATTTGATATTGGTATTGATAACGGTCATGAGTGGAGCTCCTGGCGAAAGTGGTCGCTGTCGAAAAACCGTCGACCTTTTTGGGTCTTCGATTCATGCAATCAACTGAGCAAACCTTGTGCCAGCTTTTAAATCCTTATCTCTGTTCAAGCAGGCTTAAGACAGATCTGGGCAATTCGTTAGCTTGTGCGACCAGCGCATTGGTGGCTTCTTGCAATATTTGTTGCGCTGAAAGGCGTGCCGCCTCGCTGGCGTAATCTGCGTCCACGATCCGAGAGCGTGATGAAGATGATTGGGTCATCATCTCCTGTAAATTGTCCCCAGCACTGGCAAAACGTGATAACAAGGCTCCATACATAACTGTGTATTCATTGACCAGGTTCAGGGCAGCATCGAGTTTAGTCAGAGCTGAGTTTGCTTCGCTGATCGTTTTAATATGGCTGTTTGCCGTACTCAGGGTGACCGTGTCTGCAGGGGTGGCAGTCATGGTCAGGCTTTGAGGCGCCTGTCCAATCGGTGAGGACAGAACAATTGCAGTGTCTTCACTGTAGGGGTCATTCGTCAGGGGCACCACAGGGGGCTCTGTCCAAGTTCCATTGGCGCTAAAAGACCCATTGCCAATGACCATGACCACTAAGTTTTCTTTCACCGTGTCGATAGTGACTTTTTCAAGGTTGCGACCGCTTGAATGACCATCACCGCTGTAGCCGAGCGTCATGCCGTTGTAGTTGTTGACTATGGGCAACGCCGTAGTGTCGTAGCCATTGGCAGGCGGCAAAAAACTGCCGTCGTAGCTGGCACCGGCAACAAACGCATTGTTGGCATTCATGATTTGACCGTTAGCGCTGGCAGCAGATGTGATGCCTTTGGCCGACCAAACGGGATCAGGGCTGTTGAGAATTGAGGTTCCCAGAAGGTGTTTACCATCGGTTGTGAAAATCTGGATATCGTCATCTGCTCCAAATGAATCCAGATTGATGGTCACGTTACTGAATCCCTTCGGTATGTAGCCAAGTGAAGCCAATCCCGAGTTAAAGGTCTTGTTGGATGATGTCAGTACTGAATCAATCGGGGATGTGTTCCCGATGGGAGCAGGAGCAATTCCAGGCGTGGGTTTGGGTGGTGCCAGCGGTGAACGTTCAAACACCTTGGAGTGAACGGAGATACGGTCAATCTCGTTGTTGAGTGCCTGATACTCTTTGTCCAGTGCTGCACGATCCAATCCAGCCAAAGTATCGGTTGCGGCCTGAACTGCCAGTTCACGCATGCGCTGCTAAAGACCAGAGATACTTTGTAGCCCACCGGCGGCCACCTGTGCCAAGTTGACGCCATTAGAAATGTCCTGAATCAAACGACCAGATACGTTGATAGTCGTCGCCATTCGAGCGTCAATAGCCAGACCTGCCGCATCGTCTTGGGCTGAATTGATCCTTGCGCCTGTAGACAAGCGCATCATTGATTGTGAATTTAATCTGTTGGCGCTGTGCTGAGCAGTCTGAGCAACCAACGATGTGATGTTCGTGTTGAGTGTGGTCACAGGAGTTGCTTTTTGATTCAATCAAAGCAGCCTATGCCTGATATCAGGCTCAAGTCATTTGAGTTTCAATCGATGGCTCAATCAGGGCATTCACTGACGCCAGTTCTTCCTGAATCATTTGATCTTCAGGAAACCTAGTGGCTGCAAAATCCAGAACGATCCAAGCTTCGTCCAGCTTGTTCTGGCAGCGCGCAACCCGGGCAAGATGCAGCCAAGTTTGCGCTGTGGTGTTGGGGCTTTGAACTTCGACCAGTTGAATCAGCAATTCTTCTGCTCGCGCCCAGTCTTGTAAAACCTCGGCGAGTAAACAGCTGATGACGAGCAAATCCTCGCTGTTGGGGTTCAAAGCCAATGCTGCTTCACATATGGCGGTGGCCAAAGGCATTCTGCCTTGTGCGACCATGGTTGATACCGCTTCACGAACTTGTGCGGGCGACAAACGGTGAATTTCACCAACCGTCAACTCAAGTGGGGCTGACAAAGGGGAGGCCATTTCAGGCGCGTGTGGTTTCAGTGCGAGGGACATGTATTTCTCCGGAATAAATTGAAATGCTTGACGAGCTGCTTTAGCCAACAGCGCCGAGCTCTGTATTGAAGAGGGATAACAATTTTTCGTGTTCTTGCTGCAAGACGTTATCGGTCGGAAATTTTTGTAACGCAATTTGCGCCAGACCGATGGCTTGGGTGTTCGATCCCATGCAACGCAAAACCCGTATTTCGTGGCGATAGGTTTCTGAAGTGATGGATGCACCTTGCAAATGACGCAGACGCGTCAGCAGTGCATGAGCCTTGAACCAGTCTTGTGCAACCTCTGCGACCAAGGCACTCAGGGCCAGAATAGACTCATTATTGGGATGTATGACTGTGGCCAGGTCTGTCATCTCGCTCGCCAATGCCAGTTCGCCTTGCGCTATTAAAGCTGACACCGTTTCTCGGATGGCTTCAGGATCCAAGGGTCGCTCGGTGGTAAGCACAGCTGGAGCAGACTGGTGCTTGTCAAGGTGATGCGCCGTGTTTGCCATTCGGATTCCTTTATGGACTGATTTCTTGAAACCCCCGATTCAACCGGGACCTTTGCCGATGCGGCGGAAATTTGCCGCACAACGGTAGGCCAAGGCTTTAAGCAAAGTGCGTGCCAGAAAATTTCTTGTTTTCGCTTGTGGTGGCCGTGAATTGACCGTGTTGACAACAAAATTCGGTCGAATATCTGGTACTGATCTTGCTTGCAAGGGTTGAAAACGGCGAAGCTTTGCCTTTGCGGCGGCACAACACAGGAGTCCTTACATGCAGATCAATCAGGCGCAAACCCAGGCAGTTGGAGCAGCTTTTATGCCCACTGGCTTTCAGGTGAGTGGCGGTGGTCATATTCTTGAAGGTGAGTCGCTCAGACCTTTGTTGATGGAGTCTGCGGCATTTCATCCGCCCCCCGACCTAGGGCAAGGGACAGAAGAAGACGTCGCGTTGGCGCATTTGCTGAAGCAGGTCGATAAAACCAAAAAGCGCACCATTTGGCTGGTGAACAACTGCTTGCGCATGGACCACTTGCAAAAAATCCTCAACGCGGCGAGTTCTTGCTCAAGGGTCATCAATCTGCTTTGCCACGATCAACCCGACTTTCAGGCATTACACAACACCCGAGCTGTAGAAGCAGTCCTTGCAGATGAGCGGCTCTATACCGTGACCATGGACACACCCAAGGTCCAGGCTCAATTGGTCAGTCAATTGATTGACACTGAAAATTTTGTCAGCTGGAAGCCGGTGCTGGGCCCCAGTTTGGAGCCGCAAGCCGTTGAACACTTGCGGTTTGTTTATCGCGAGTTGACCAACCATCTGAATCAAAAAGCGGTTGGTCGCATGACCCGTGTCAGTTCTTCTCATCTGTTTCTGGCCAATGCGCTTGTGAACTCAGTATTTGCCAATCCTTTGAATTCGCTGGCGGAATACAAGGACTTGTACAAAAATAAACCTGTCTTGATCGTGGCCACTGGCCCTTCATTGAACAAGCAGTTACCGCTGCTTGAAAGATACAAAGACCTTTTTGTCATCATTGCGGCCGACCCAGCCGTACCGATCCTCAAAAAGCACGGCGTGGTGCCACAATTTGTGGTGTCGATTGACCCGAAAAAGCGCCCATATTGGAAGCACAACGAGCTCGATCCTGCCACGACTTTTGTCATTGAGATCGGCTGCTGCCCCGACGTGGCATGGTCCAGCAACCATAAATACCTGGTGACAAGTTGCCACAAAGACGTTTTTAGGCTTCTGACGGACCTGGGCTCGGCGCCTTCATATTTGTTGACAGGGGGTTCGGTGACAACCACAGCTTTTAGTCTGGCTCAACACATGGGTGCCAATCCGATCATATTGATTGGTCAGGATTTGGCTTGGACCGACGGCAAGGACCATGCGGACGGCTATGTCAGCCAGTACAGTCGCGAGCAACTTGAAGCCCGACACGCCAAGGGGTTTGAAATCGAAGGTTATGACGGCAAACCCGTGCGGACGGAGCGGCAGTTGTTGTATTACAAAACCTGGTTTGAACAGCGCATTGCCGAAATGCCAGATCGTTTGATCGTCAACGCCACCGAGGGAGGTGCGCGCATCGAGGGCGCTGCGCATGTGCCCTTCGAAAGCGTTTGCCAAGAAATCCAGGCCAGCCACTTGGGTGAGACGCAACCAGACCCGGCACGTCCGTGGGAGCCTGATTTGGCCTTCTTGACTCAAATGTCCACTCGCTTAAGCAGTTTGAAGAATGAGATCGAACAACTGGAAAGTGAACTGAACAAGGGCGTCAAACTGATCGCTGGCATCAAGAAAGCACCCAAGAAAACAGTGATTCGCCAGATTGAACAGATCAACCGTTTGCTTGTTGATGGCAGCTGGCAAGTCAAGACCGTTGTCGAAATGATGGGTCAGTCAGCTGTAGTTGCAACTGAACAAAAAGTCTTGCTTGATGACGATATCAGTTCCAATATCAAAGGTGTGTATGGCGGATACAAATCAGTCTACAAATCGGCTTTGCACGGTGCGCAACAGGGCATAGATTTGCTGGGGCGTTTGATACAGCTGTGCGACGACATGGTGCTGGGGGAGCGGATGGATCACCAACTTTTGAATAAGTATGGGTTCAATCGGTGGTTGGCGGACGGGACTAAGAATGAATTGTCAACTTAATTGAGAATGCTAAGCCATTGGCGACCGATGGCTTCTTGGGTGTAATGCTGACCGATATGGATTTGTGCCTCGATGACTTGATCAAAAAACTGCTCAGGTTTGTTCATCATATTTGGAAATTCGGTGGTATGCAGCGATGCAAAATACTTGCGAAACGGGAGATAGGACTCTAGTTCGTCTGCGGCAACGGGCAAGCCCAGCGCGAGCGCTGTCAGTAATCGGTTTGAACTGGCGCCTGATTTTCGTTTGGAGTTAATACCCGCAGGGATCCAACACACGTTCGATAGGGATGCGACAGTGATCATGTCTGGGAGGCTCCAGGGTACGACGCAGATTTCCAGATTTTCAAGATGAGGTTTTGATAACATTTGAGCATTTTTTTCTGCCAATGGATATGCATTCGTCATTGCGATGAGGCGCATCGGCTCTGTTAACGAAAAGTCATTACACAAAAAATCGATCAAATAACGTAGATTCGATGAGTGACCAACCCAAAGAGCAGTTTTTTTTTGCTGGTCGCGAGTAACTGGTGGCAGAATCGGTACCTCAATCGGATCTTCAATAACTTTTATTTTCCCTTTGTAAAAAGGAGAAATTTTTTTGGATAAATGTGTTGATGAGCAGATTGTCAAATCTGCGTTTTCGAGGGCTGCCCTGTAGAAATGGTCTGCAGCAGTTTCGGTCTCGAGATGGTGATCGGTATAGTCAACCACAATCCGTGCACCACGTTTGCGTGCTAAGTAGATGTGGTTTAGCCAGCGCTCAGGCCGTGTCGGGTCTGATATGAAATCTACTTTGCCTATGATCAGTGTAGATGCAGTGGACGTATGTTGTGCATCACCAAAGTCTGCTTTGCTATGATTTTTTTTGAACGCCTCGATACATACTGCTGCCCTAAGTCGGATGGATGCCAAATTACTTTTCTTGATATCTTGGGAGTTTGTGCGGGTGTATGGCAAAAGCCATTCGACTGAAATTTGGTTCATTTTTATTCGGCGCCGACATAAGCCTTGTTTTTATTAATTTTTTCTTGCTGAACTGGTTTATGTCCGGTGATACGCATATCGCGCGGTTCGCGTAGCTTGAATTGAGCAGGTTCTTGTGTCAAGTTGACGAGCCCGGCTTGGTGCATCACAGTCGCTAACGAACGTGGGGTATATCCCCATCGATGGATCATCAAAGGGTCTTTCCACCCTGGATCACCATAAAAAACCCACATGCTGCGTTGGCCTTCGCTCCCTCCGAGTGCAGCTGCATCAGGATCCTTCAAAAATTCCTGGGCAGCGCTGATCAGGTTAGGGCATTCAAGAATCATCTTTCCACCTGGCTTTAGAACCCGGGTCCACTCCTTAAGGATGTTGACCACCTCCCATCTCCAGAAATGCTCGATTACGTGAACGGCTAATATTTCATCTGCAAAGTCATCATGGAACGCTGATAAGTCATGCAAGTCACAGATTACGTCTGGGCGTTTACCGGCACGTGCCTGTACAACATCTACGTTTATAAAACCATTCATAATCTTATCGCCACATCCTAGGTTCATCCGGATAAGGGCCTGCTCCGGTTCTCTTGTGATTAAGGTTTCGGCTTCATTTACAGTTTGCACGCAATGGCTCCTAACAGTTTTGTTGATGTTTAGTGCAGTTTATACAGAGTGATCTTATATGCCGTAATCAAGAACTTAAGCACTGGCCTTCAAAGGCTGCCGCTGCAGGCAATATTGCATTTTGTCGCGAGCTTCAAACCACTCTTGTGCAAAGTCTGTATGTTGATACTCGTTGAAGTATGGTCCTCCTAACGTCCAGTGCACGTTATTAATATCGGAGGGAGGATCATCGTATTCGCCCACCAGCCAGTTCCAACGGATGTCCAGTTCACCAATATCTTCGTCTTTCAGCCATGTGAACCGGTGCAAGTTCAAAGGCTCAGTAGTATTGACGAATGCCGGTGAGACCATTTGGTTGGCTGGATGAGCACAATTCCACAGCACCACTGATGACCAGTTTTTGCGGGGGTATTTGTACTGAACGGCATTCAGGTACTTCAAACCTTCTCGCGGTTCATAGTTGTGTTTGACGACGTAGGCGGCCTTATTGGGTTGCTCATCCAGAACTTTTAACATTTCTGCAATGTCTGTACGAAGCAGCATATCGCAGTCGAAAAAGACGCCTATGCCCTCGTAATTGCACAAATACGGAACCAGAAAACGTGAAAAAGAGAATTCGTTGGACTGCCGAGGGTCACGAGGGCGTGTGTATATGCCCTTTAGGTTGGCCAGATTGATGGGCACGATGGCCACAGGTCGGCTGCTGTGGCGGTAAATGGATGCCGCCATTGTGTGCCAAGCTACGCTTTCCACTTCGTCGTAGCCAATGAATACCTTGATGACTTCTGAATGCATAGCGTCCTCGCTGGGATGTTTCACTGCCGAATAAGTCGGCAGAACATTGCCGCCTTATCGCAGCAAAACATTCAAAGCAAGAAATGATCCAGGTTCTACTAGCTTTAAGAAAAAGTCCAATATCCGGCCATCCGTCGCACAGTCCTTAAAGCGGTATGCGTTATCTGAGCAACGCCAGCACAAATGCAGGCTGCTGGTTGGCTTGAGCCAGCATGGCAGTGCCCGCTTGCCGAATGATCTGCGCTCGGGCCAGTTCAGAGGTGGTCTGGGCGTAGTCCGTATCAACAATTCTGCTGCGTGATGCAGCCGTGTTGGTCGCAATGTTGGTCAGGTTATCGGCCGCATAGTTCAAGCGATTGATCTTGGCACCCAGGTCTGACCTAAAGGCGTCCAGGGCCGATATTGCGTCGTCAATGTGCGTGATGCTGGTCGTGGCTGTGGCACTCGTGGTTGCGGCAACAGCCGTTGCAAAACTGGTACCAGAATTGAGATCTTTGTAGGTGACAGTGACCTGAGAGTCTGCAGTCCCGTCAATGCCGATCTGGTAGGCCACAGAGCCTGCGTCAGCCCCAATCAAGGCCACACCGTTCCAAGTGGTTTTGTCAGATATTCGTGTGATTTCTGTTTGTAGGCTGGCGAACTCAGTTTGAAGAGCTGTTTTGTCACTTGTCGAATTGGTGCCATTGTTGGCCTGAACAGCAAGCTCACGCATACGCATCAGCAGGTTCGTGATGCCGCCAGCGGCACCTTCGGCCGTCTGGATCATGCTGATGGCATCGTTGGCGTTACGCACAGCTTGGTTAAGGCTGCGAATTTGTATTGCCATTTTGTTGCCTATGGCAAGGCCGGCCGCATCGTCAGCGGCGCTGTTGATGCGCTTGCCAGTGGAGAGGCGCTCCATGGCAGTACCAAGACTTTTTTCGCTCAGTTTCAATGCCTGACTGGCAATGAGTGCTTTGATGTTGCTGTTAACCACAGACATCTGTTTCTCCTGGATTGCAAATACGGATCGATCGAAATGCAGCTATTTTTTATTCTTAAATTCTCAAGAACTTAGCGAGCCGGTTATTGCAAAAGCGAGAGGACTGAAGACGGTGACTGGTTAGCTTGTGCCAGCATGGCAGTAGCCGCCTGTTGGATGATCTGAGTACGCGCCAACTCTGTGGTGGTCGCCGCGTAATCAGTGTCCAAAATTCGACTGCGTGAAGCAGCCGTGTTGTTGGCGACGTTGGTTAGGTTGTCTGCAGCATAAGTGAGTCGGTTGACCATGGCACCCAAAGTGGATCGGTAGGCATCTACCGCAGATATGGCGTTGTCAACATGGGCAATCGAGCTTGCAGCACCGGCGGCTGTAGAGACGTGTCCGCCGCTGACATCCGACATGCCGTTCAAGGATGAGTTCACATCTTTGAAATCAATCGATACGACATCAGCCGAGTCAGCACCTGTTTGGAATGTGTAAGTCGTGGCACTTGCTCCGACCGTCATGCCGTTCCAAGTGGTTTTGTCCGAGATCCGGGCAATTTCTGTAGCCAGTTGATCGAATTCTGTGTCCAGAGCCACACGGTCCGCACTGGAGTTGGTGCCGTTGACAGACTGCACAGCGAGCTCCCGCATCCGTTGCAACATGCTAGTCACTTCACCCAAAGAACCCTCAACCGTCTGAATCATGGAAATAGCATCGTTGGTATTGCGAACAGCTTGTTGCATGCCACGGACTTGTGCGGTCATTTTGTTGCTAATGGCTAAACCAGCGGCATCGTCGGCTGCACTGTTGATCCTCTTGCCCGTAGACAGTTGGGCCATCGCTTTGCTCAGGCTGCGGTTGTTCACTTCCAGAGCTTGCTTTGCCACTAGAGATTTGACGTTGGTGTTAATAGCAGTCATCGCTGGCTCCGAGAATTAATAAATATGAATTTGAAAGAGATTTCTGAATTCAGGTCATTGTTGGAGCAATGCGAGTACCGAAGACGGCGACTGGTTAGCCTGCGCCAGCATCGCTGTGGCAGCCTGCTGAATGATCTGAGTGCGGGCCAACTCGGTGGTTGCAGCCGCGTAGTCAGTGTCCAAGATACGGCTGCGAGAGGCGGCTGTATTCGTAGACACATTCGTGAGGTTGTCAGCGGCATAGTTGAGGCGGTTGACCATAGCTCCAAGTTTAGAACGGTAAGTGTCAACACTGGCAATGGCTAAATCCAGTTTAGTAACGGCAGATGTTGCAGAAGCAACCGCACTGATACCTTCATTGGCGGCCGATGCAACCGTGCTAAGAATACCAATTGCTGTATCAACATCTTCAAAGCTAAGAACAACTGTGTCGGATGCACCAGGACCCACTTGGAATGCAACAGAAGCGTGTGTCCCACCTGAAGCTGCGTTTGCTCCGAGCATGGTGACCCCGTTCCAAGTCGTTTTATCTGAAATTCGAGAAATTTCAGCATCAAGAGATTCATATTCAGCATTGAGGGAAGTTCTGTCTGCTTGGCTGTTGGTTCCGTTGACGGATTGAACTGCAAGTTCACGCATGCGCTGGAGCATGTTTGTGACTTCATTCAAGGCACCCTCAGCTGTCTGGATCATCGAGATGGCATCGTTGGCATTGCGAACCGATTGATCCAGGCCGCGAATTTGTGATGTCATTTTGTTGCTAATCGACAAGCCGGCCGCGTCATCGGCCGCGCTGTTGATGCGCTTGCCGGTGGACAGTTGCTCCATGGTCTTACTCAGAGCACGGTTGTTCACCGTCAATGATTGTTGAGCGATCAGGGCTTTAGTGTTGGTGTTGATGGCGGACATGAAGTTCTCCAATAATCAGTAAATAGAAGGATGATCAGTTGTGAGATGATTTAAATCACTGCTGCAACAATGAAAGAACTGAGGACGGCGACTGGTTGGCCTGCGCCAACATCGCTGTGGCGGCCTGTTGAATAATTTGAGTTCGAGCCAACTCGGTGGTTGCTGCCGCGTAGTCGGTGTCCAGAATGCGACTGCGAGACGCAGCAGTGTTGGTGGCCACGTTGGTCAAGTTGTCTGCGGCGTAGTTCAGTCGGTTGACAACTGCCCCCAAGGTGGAGCGGTAAGCATCAACGGTTGAGATAGCGTTGTCCAAGTGGGTGATCGCACTGGTTGCTTTGTCCACTGTATCCACTCCAATGGCAGCGGCCGAGGTAATCGTACTACCAGTCACATCAATGTCTGCAAAGGTTACAGTAACTGTGTCGGATGCTGCAGGGCCCGCCTGATAATTGAAAGCCGCCGCACCGGAACCCATGATTTCCATGCCATTCCATGTTGTTTTATCTGAAATACGTTTTATCTCTAAAGCAAGTTGATCGTGCTCTGCGTCCAAGGATGTCCGATCTGTCGAGCTGTTGGTTCCGTTGACAGATTGCACGGCCAGTTCACGCATGCGTTGCAACATATTGGTGACTTCTTTCAAGGCACCTTCAGCTGTTTGTACCATCGAAATGGCATCGTTGGCGTTACGCACGGCCTGGTTCAAACCACGAATTTGTGCCGTCATCTTGTTGCTGATCGATAGGCCCGCAGCGTCATCGGCGGCGCTGTTAATGCGCTTGCCAGTGGACAGTTGCTCCATGGTCTTAGTCAGGCCACGGTTGTTCACGGTCAATGCCTGCTGTGCAATGAGCGATTTGACGTTGGTGTTGATGGCGGTCATGGTTGAACTCCTGATGACACAAAATGTTTAAGAAGGAAATTTCAAGGCAAGTTGAACAATTTCACTTGCATGGTTGGTGAATCGACCAGTCAATTCAAAACTTTAAGCAGAACAACAAATAATTTGTTGTTTATGACTTTTCATCCAGCAACATGCCTTTGACTTGCTCGATGCTGTGGGCCACCCGCAGCAGTGTTTCATCAGGAATTTGACGAATCACTTCTCCGGTTTCTGAATTTTTGACCTGCACGACTGTTCGGTTGATCGTTTTATCAACAGAAAAATTCAGTTGACGGCCATTGTTTTTCATTTGCTCGTTCAGGCGGTCAATGGCTTCTTGCAGATTTCTCTGCATTTCTTTGGGGTCAAGCTGGAGATCTGATTTTTCAGGCAAAGCCAACTTGATTTCAGGCCTGGAGACCGCTGCCGGTTTTGCATTCGCAACTAATGAAGCTTGTTGTGCCTCTTGGGTGGAAGCAAGAGCAGGTCTGTTCGACAGTGTGGCGGCGCTCAAGTTGATGTCGGTGCTCATGGCGAGTTCCTTTATTTCGGATCTTTATGTCATGCATAAAAACGCATGACCCCCATCGCTGAAAAAGCGGATGAGGACGAAAAAGGTATCGGATCGCTCGACGTAAACTTGAGAAAATTTTTTAAGCGAGTGTTAAAAATTATTTTTAATAAAAATAAAAAAAATTAGTATTACTTATTTATTCGTATAGGAGGCCATCATGCCTTCGAAGCTGCTTTTCATGCTTTCACGCATGCTGTTGCTGCTGCCCACGATGCTGTCCATCAGGGCGAACTGTTTCATGTAGCGTTCCAGCAGCGCTTTCATTCTTTCTTCCAGCTTCTCCAAGTCGGCCTTGTACAGGTCGATTTTTTTAGAGGCATTGGTTGTTTGTTCCGTCAAGAGGCTGGTAGATCGAAGCATTTTGTCAATCTCACGCACCGCTGTACCGGCCAGGCCTGCAGAATCGGTGCTGAAGACACTCAAGTCGTTGGCGTTGGCTGTGAAAAGTGTCACAACCTCGGTCGGGTATTGGCTGAAGGCACTCTCCAGTTTGTCCTCGTCCAGCTGAAGCTTTCCAGTGCGGTCAAAACTCAAACCCACTTGCCAGGCGGCGTTGATGTTGGCGTTTTGAGGGTCGGTCAGGTTGACATTGTCTTCGTAAAGTGTGAAGTCTCCCGTGATCATGCTTCTGACCTGCGATTTGATGCTTTGCAGCAGGCTGTCGCCAGCCAGAGCACCACCAAAAAGCTCGACTTCGCTGCCTCGGTCGTTGAGTACGTTTACGCTTTCTGAAAAAGTGTTGTAAGCCGTTACCAAACCTTGGATATTGGACTTGATGCTGCTCACTTCCGGCGTGAGGCTGACGCGGGCGCTGCCAGTTGTTGTGGTGTAAAGATTGAGTGTGACGCCATCTAGGGCTTGACGGATGGTGTTGCTGGAAGATGTGATGTCGATGCCGTTGATGTTCAACTCGGCATCTTGGGCGCTTTGTAAAACAGCAGTTTGAAATGTCAGCTCATTGGAGTTACTGCTGACCGTGAAATCATTGTCTTCACCTACAGTACCATTGAAAACCACTGTGTAAGCATTTCCTGTGTTGATCAGTTGCGCGCTGATACCCGTCGTGGCTGTTTGGGCATTGACGGCACTGACGATGCCTGCAGGCGTGTTGGTAGTGACCTGAATATCTGTGGAGGTGGTGCCCACTGAAAAAGTTAACTGTAGACCTGGAGTAAACGTTTTATCCAAGGCGATGGAGTTGCTTGCCCGCCTTGTGGCTTGGGCCAATTGAGTCACTACGACGTCGTATGTTCCTGCTGTTGCACTTGAACTGGTAGTGATTCCAATCGCACTGGACTGACTGTTGGTGGCCTTCAGAGTGGAAAAATCTTTGGCGTCATTGATAGTTCTGAACGCAGTTTGTAAATCGAATAACGCAGATTTGAGTGCGCCGTAGCCTGATATTTTGGCTTCTGTTTGAGTGATTTTGGCGTCAATGCGCTCTTTTCTGGGTGCTCGCTCTGCCTCAACAAGGCTTTCGGCCAGCGCTTTCACATCAACGCCAGAACCGGCACCTAAAGCTGAGATAAGGTTGGTTGATGACATGGTCAGTTTTGTTTTTCTTTAATGAAAAATTCAACCCCGGATGTAATCAAAGAGCGTCATGCTGGAGATTTTTTGAAAGCTGCCCATAGCCGCTTCCAATGACATCATCTCCTTGTTCATGCGTGTTACAGCCTCGGCATAGTCCAAATCTTCAATCTCCGAGAGTGTGGATTTGATGCGCAAAGTGGTTTCATCCAGCACGTCAAGTTGCGCTTGAACAACCGATTGGTCGGATCCGTTTTGGGCTTGTGCGAGTGTCAAGTTGTCATGCATTTGGGTAATGTCAGCTAAACCTTGTTGAATTTTTGGGGTCTGGCTGTTGTTAATGCTTTGGATCATTTGGTCCAGAGCGTCAAAAAAACCGACGCTTGTTTTGGTTTTGTCTGGGTTATCGCGGACCACGCGGCTGAAGACGTCGGTGCCCGCGCGGGTGAACTGTACGGTGCGCTCAACCCCGGCAGGTATGCGGGTTTGTGTTTGGTCACCCTGGTAAATGACTTTGCCACTCGCCTCTTCGGCAAAGGCTGGAGTGTTCACCCGAGTGCCAGAAAACAAATAATTTCCACTGTCATCTCGCGTATTGCCCAAGCTCAACAGTTGATCACGAAGAGCTTTCATTTCCATCCCGATGGCCTTTCGATCATCAGGGGCCAGAGTGTCGTTGGCGGCTTGTATACCCAGTTCTTTCATTCGAATCAGAATGTCGTTGGATGAAGACAAGGCCGTCTCTTCGGCGGTATAGCGCCGAATGGCAATTTGAAGGGTACGCATATGACTATCCTGACGCTGAACCTCTCCCTTGAGACGCTGAATGGCTGCGGCTTGGTCGGGTGCGTCGCTGGGCGAAAGAATCTGCTTGCCTACGGCCAACTGAGCTTGCGTTGTGGCCAGTTTGTTTTGGATGGTGCTCATGCGCTCGGTAGCACGATCGAAAAGGAAAGATGTGGAGATTTTCACGTTAATTTCCTTTAGCGAACTTGTAAGATCGCGTCGAACAAAGTCATTGCCGTTTGCATGACTTTCGCATTGGCTTGGTAGGCTTGTTGAAACCGAACCAAAGAGGACGCCTCTTCATCCAGACTAACGCCTGAGATTCCGTCTCGAGCCTCTTGGGCTTGTTGGTAGACCACGCTCAGTGCCTGCTCGGCAATGGCAGCTTGCCTGGCCACGTTGCCGACCTGGTTGACCCGCTCGATGTAGGCCTCGGTGATGGTCAGGCCGCCAGGCATCAGGCGTTCGCTTTCCAGTCCCACCAGGGCCAACATGGTTTCGTTGTTGCCAATGCCATCGCGGTTGCCGTCGATGGTGAATTCGTCACCTTGTTTGGGCGCGGTGGAAAACTCCAGCTTCAGGCCCCGGTAGCTCAGGCTGGGCGTGGGCGAGAGGGGGTCGGGCACCAGTGTGCGCTCGGCCAAAACCGACTGGGTGCGGGTGTCGATGATGCGGTACTGGGTGTTGCTGATGAAGTTCACCTTGAGCTGAGAGGCCCGCAGGGCTTGCTTGATGTCGCCCGCAATGTCGGTGAACTGGGCCTGCACATTGACGCTGCTGCTGGTGGCGTTGGCAGGGATAGCAGTGTCGGTGACAAAAATCAGCAGATCGTCGGGTGTCGCGCCTTCGATGCTGAGGGTGGCGTCAAAGCCCAAACGCTTCAAGTCAGCCGGGGTACCGTTGGCGCCCAAGCCCAAACGGATGTCTTGCGTGGTGTTGCCAGATGGACGGCTGAGCACCAGCTTGTCATCTTGGGCCGATGCAGTGATTCTGCTGGCCACCGGGTCATTCGCGGTGGCGGTGTTGAGCCAGCTGACAACCGAAGCCAAAGTCAGTGGCAGTGGTCCGCTCAGTCCAGGCAAGTTTTGCCCATTCAACTGAAAGGTGTCGGCGGCGATCGGGGCAGCGGATCCGACGAAGGTGTTCCCCGTCAATTTGGCGGCCACAGCCAACGGAGCCTGGGCCTCGCCCGTGGTGGCGTTGAACTGCTGCATCTGGCTGACGCTGGCTTTGGCACCCATGAAGATGTCCATGCCCAGATAGCTGGCCGGCGCTGTGCGGTTGAGGGTTTGGGCGCTGTAAGTGGCACCGACCTCCATGCCATTGCCGGTTTTGAGCATCAGGCCCTGCTGCGTGTCGTTCAGGGTGCTGCCGATCAGATGGCGGCCATCCCGGGTCAGTACCTGCAGGGTTTGACCTGTCCCGGGTGCTTGCAGGGTCAGCGTCAGGTTTTGCGTGCCGATCGGGATCAGCCCCATACTGGTGAAGCCTTGGCTGGCTTCAATGGTCAGGTTGTTCAGGCTGGCAATTTGCGGGGCTTTGGCCAGCGCGAGGTCGCCGCGCAGCTGTGTGGGGCCCTGAAATTGTGGTGCTATGTAAGCCACACGGGCTTGTGCTGTGCCGCTGTTGAGCGGGTTGTCAATCACCCTGAACTGGCCCGCCGCGGCGACCCGGTTGGCATCTTGAACCAAGAGGCTCATGCCCGAAGCCTTGCCTGTTTTGTCTGTCGGAAAGCCAAACAGGTCACCGCCCAGCAGCCCCTCAGCATCGACGCCATCGCGGTGAACCTGATTGACTTCGCGCACCATGGCGGCAGCCAGGTTGTCCAGCGAGTCGCTTGCGGGGTTCAGCACCTGCTCACGAAAGCTCATCACGCCGCCAATCTTGCCGCTGGTGATGCCGGGCATGGTTTCGGGCTTGCCGTAGGCATCGATGACAAATTCGAGCTTGCCGGTTTCGATGTTCGATTGTTGGACGCTGATGGCGCGCGATGTGGTTTGGTTGACCAGGATGCCCTGGTCCAGGGTGTCACCCACACTGACGATCACGGAGCCGTTGGGCTCAAAGCGTGTTTTGATGGCGACCAGGCTGGACAACTCCCGCATCAACAAGTCGCGCTGGTCTAACAACTCGGAGGGCTGGTTAGCCTCCGAGCTGTGTTTGGCCAATTGTTTGTTCATTTGTGCCAGCTGAGCGGTCAGGGCGTTGACTTGGCCGACATTGGTTTCGACCGATTGACGGGTTTCGTTGTTGAGCAGTTCAAATTGACTTGCCAGCTGCCGAAACCGTGCCGCCAGACCATCGGCATCGCGTAAAAAGATGCTGCGCGAGACCACAGAAGCCGGGTCGGTGGCCAAGTCGCGTGCCGATTCAAAAAACAGGTTCATTGCCGTGGTCAGGCCGATGCTCTCGTCACCCATCACGTCGATCAGGCGGTTCACGTAAGACAGCAGAGGCTTTTGGCTTTCGAGGTCGCTGTTGCTGTTGCGCAGGTTGGACTCCACAAAGGCGTCGTATTGACGTTGCACTGAATCAAAGCGAGTGCCGGTGCCCAGATAGCTGTTGCCGATCTGTCGTGGCTGGTTGGCGGTAAGGGAAACGTCTTGGCGTGTGTAGCCGTCGGTGTTGACGTTGGCGATGTTGTTGGACACCGTGGCCAGGGCACGCTGGTAAGCGGTGACGCCCGAGCTGCCGATGCTGAGCAAGTCACTCATGGCTTATCTCCGAGCTTGAAGCCACTGGTGCGCTCCAGACGATAAGCCTCAACCGCTGCTGGCTTGATGACCATGGGTTCGCGAACCGGATTCAGCGGCAGGGCGGGTGCGTCAAGGCTCATGGGTTGGCGCTGGCGCAGCGCGTCTTGCGTGCTCATGGCCTGGGCCTTGTTCATCTGGCGTTCCATCATGTCGGCCAAGCCCAGACCACCGCGCTTGGCCATGCTCAATGACACTTCCTTGTCCATCAGGTCTTGGTACATCTCCATGTTCCCGCCCTCGACGAGGTCGCTTTTTTCAACCGTGTCGCGCATGGACTTCATCATTTGCTGGATGAAGTAAGCCTCAAATTGTTCGGCGGTTTTGCGTACGGCTTTGCTCGGGTCGCGTGCGGCATCGCCCTTCAACTGCGTCAGCGCGTTGAAGTCCAGATAAGAGCTGGAAGAGGTGTGGGCGATGTCGCTCATGGCGGGTTCAGGTTGTAGAAGTCTTCAAGCCGCTCAGATGATGATCAGCTCAGCCCGCAGGCTGCCGGTGGTTTTGAGGGCTTCGAGGATGGCGATCAGGGCCGAAGGTGTGGCGCCCACTTGGTTGACTGCGTCTACGATCTGGCGCAGGTCCACGCCTGGCTGGAACAGGAACATCGGGTTCTTCGGCTCGGTCACGGCGATTTCGGCGTTTTGTACCGGTGCCGTCTGGCCCTGGGTTAAGGGGTTGGGTTGCGAGACTTCGTTGGTGGCGGCAATGGCCACCGAGATGGTGCCGTGCGCCACGGCCGCTGCAGTCACGCGCACATTGCGGCTGATCACCACAGTGCCGGTGCGGGAGTTGATCACGACGCGGGCAGGCGGTTCACCGGGCACCACGTCCAGGTTTTCCACCATGCTCATGAAGGCCACGCGCTGAGACAAGTCGGAGGGCGCTTTGATGGCCAGGGACATGCCGTCGATGGCGCGGGCGGTTCCTTCGCCAAAATTCTTGTTGACGGCGTTCACGATGGCCGTGGTGGTGGTGAAGTCTGATTCACGCACATTCAGAACCACATGGTCCGAGCTCTCAAAAGGGGTATCGACCATCCGTTCCACCGTGGCTCCGTTGGGCACGCGTGCCGAGGTGGGGACACCGATGTTGACTTTCGAGCCTGCCGCGTTGGCATCAATGCCCGTGGCTGTGAGTGCCCCTTGGGCAATACCATAGATCTCGCCGTCCACGCCGCGCAGGCTGGTCAACAGCAAATTGCCGCCGCGCAGGTTAGAGGCCTTGCCAATAGCCGAGACGTTGATGTCAATTCTTTGCCCTGGTTTGGCAAACGGAGGCAGTTCTGCGGTCACCATCACGGCAGCCACGTTTTTGATGTCGATCTTGCCTTCGCCGCCAGCTTTGTCGAAGTCTGATAATGGGCCGTCCAAACTCACGCCCATGCGGCTGAGCATGGATTTCATGCTCTGCGCAGTGAAGGACACATCGGCCCCGTCACCCGTGCCTTGCAAGCCCACCACCAGGCCGTAGCCAATGAGTTGGTTGGTGCGGCCCGCTGCTACGCTGGCCAGGTCCTTGATGCGGTCAGCCCAGGCGCTGGCATTCAGACCGAGCAGCAAGACAAGGGCAACGAGGGTGATTTTCATGGCCGATCCGTTGAGTTATCTGTGAGTGGAGGGTGGACTGGGTCAGCGCGTTAGAAGGGCCAGAGGCTCAGCAGGGCGCGGGTGCCCCAGCCCGTCTTGGCGACAGCCGCCATGTCGCCTGTGCCACGGTAGGTAATTTGGGCATTGGCCAAGCGGCGCGACTGCACCATGTTGTTGGGCGACACATCGTCGGGTCGGATGATGCCGCTGACCTGGATGACCTCGGCACCTTCGGTCAGGGCCAGTTGTTTTTCACCGCGCACCATCAGATTGCCGTTGGCCAGCACTTCAACCACAGTTACAGACACCGCGCCCGTCAGGCTGGCGCTTTGATCCGCTTTGCCCACGCCGCTGCTCTTGATGCTTGATTCGTTCAGATTGACGCCATTCATGACACCGTCGAGTTTGGTACCCAAAATTTTGGTGGGCAGTGCCAAGTTTTGGATTTTCGAAACCAAACCATTCGGGATGACATTGTTCTCGGCATCTCGCGTGACGCTTCCTTTTTGCTCGCGCCCTGCTCGGGTCGATTCGTCCAGCACCACCGTGATCAAGTCGCCCACCCGGTAATTGCGGCTACGGCCAAAGAAGTTGTCGCTGTGCCGACCGTTGTAAATGGCGCCTGTGGCCACGCGGGGTTTTTCGATGACCACCGGCATGACGGGGGCAAATTCGGGTGAATGGGCCAAAGGCGCGGGGGCTGTTGCACAACCGCTCAGGCCCAAAGCCAGTAAGCACAGACATGAGGCGCGTGTGATGAAATCGAAGCGGGCAGTCATGGCAGTCTCACATGTTGTTGTTCAGGAAGCGCAACATGCCGTCCACGGCAGAGATGGCTTTGGAGTTGATTTCATAAGCGCGTTGGGTCTCGATCATGTTGACCATTTCCTCGACCACGTTCACGTTGGAGGCTTCCAGTGCGCCTTGCATGAGCTGGCCTGCGCCGGCTTGGCCAGGCTGCGAGACGATGGGCGCGCCACTGGCGGTCGTCTCCTTGAGCATGTTCTGGCCAATCGCTTGCAGCCCTGCAGGGTTGGGAAAGCGGGCAATTTGGATCTGGCCCAGGACCTGTGCGCCCCCCCCGGCAGCAGCTTCCACAGACACCGTGCCATCCTGGCCAATTGAGATGCTGGCCACGTTCGGTGGGATGGTGATGGCAGGCTGCAATGGCGCGCCGTTGGCGGTGACCAACTGACCGGTGGCCGAGAGCTTGAAGCTGCCGTCGCGCGAGTAAGCAATCGTGCCGTCAGGCTGGGCGATCTGGAAAAAACCATCGCCTTGCACGGCCATGTCCAGCGCGTTCTTGGTGGTGACCAAACTGCCTTGTGTGTGGGTTTTTTCGGTGGCCACGATGCGTACGCCTGTGCCCAGCATCAAGCCCGTGGGGGCTTGTGCGTCCGCATTCACCTGTGCGCCAGGTTGGCGCAGGTTCTGGTAGAGCATGTCCTCGAAGCTGGCGCGGTCGCGTTTGAAGCCGGTCGTGTTGACGTTGGCCAGGTTGTTCGAGATGACCGACATGCGCGTTTGCTGCGCATCCAGGCCGGTCTTGGCAATCCACATTGAGGCATCCATGGGGCTCTCCTGTCAGGTGTTAAACGGCTTTCATCATGGAAGAGCCGGACTCGTCGAGCCCTTTCATTTCCTTGATGATGCGAATTTGGGTTTCAAAACTTCGGGATTGATCGATCAAGCGTGTCATGGCTTCAATGGCGCTGACGTTGCTCCCTTCGAGGGCTTGCGGAATCACTTCGGGCAGTCGATCACCCAATGCAATGTCTGTGCCATCAGGTTTTTCCGACACTTTGAACAGACCATCGCCGCGCCGACCCAGACTCACGTTGGACACATCGCGCAAGCGCAAGCGGTCGATCAACACATCGGCAGCGGGTCCGACCTGGGCCGGATCGCGTGCATAAATGCTGCCGTCCGGGTTGATGTTGACCATCAAGCCCGGTGGGATGGTGATGGGCCCACCTTCGCCCAGCACCAAATGGCCAGAACCGTTTTCCAGCTGCCCCTGAATGTTCAGTTTCAGATCACCCCGGCGCGTGAAAGCCAGGTCTCCATTGGGCGCCTGAACCGTGAGCACAGCATTGCCTGCCAAGGCCACGTCCATGGGGCGGCCAGTGGCCATGACCGGACCGGGTTCCATGCGGATCAGGTCGCGTGCAATGGTTTGAGCCTGGAATCGGGTGTCAAAACCCGGACCCTCGACTTTGACCGATTGCAAGGCCGCGTCGTAACTGCTTTTGAAGCCCACGGTGGACAGGTTGGCCAGGTCGTTGACCAGCACCTGGCGTGCCGTGGCCTGCTCTTTGATGGTGGCGTTCGAGGTGAAGACAAGGCGGTCCATGGTGCTGTACTTTGCGGTTCAATCGGGTGTGTTTCAGCGCATCAAGAACGGATGTTGATGATGGCGCTGGTCATGGTGGAGCTGGTTTCAATGGCCTTGGCGTTGGCCTGGAAGTTTCGCTGTGCGGTGATCAGGTCCACCAGTTCTTGGGTCAAGTCCACGTTGGCGCGTTCGGTGGCACCGGCGCGGATTGAACCGAAGCCGGCAGAACCGGCTTCACCGATTTTGGCCACTCCCGATGTGGCAGAGGCCAAGTAGCTGGCATCACCCACCTGGCGCAGGCCGGAAGGACTGGAGAAGTTGGCCAGCACGATCTTGCCCAATGAAACCTGGGAGCCGTTGGAGTAGGTGGCGTTGACCAAGCCGTCGACACCGATGTTCAGACCCATCAACTCGCCCTCAGGAGCACCGTCTTGTGACTGCGACAACACGGCAAATGCGCTGGAGTATTGGGTGGACTTGGTGAAGTCGATGGACATGGTCAGGGCACCCTTACCACCAGCCAAGAAAGCGGTTTCGAAGGGCATGCCGGTCAGGGGCGAGATGGGTTTGCCGGTCAGATCGAAACTCAACTCGCCGCGGTCCAGATAAACAGGCCACCATTCAGTTTGGGTGGAGAGACCAGAAGCATCTTCGGTTTGAACGCCATTTTTGACAAACTGCAATGCGCCGTTTTCGGTGAACTGGGTCAGTTTTTTCCACTCGCTGGTAGAGCCAAATTGCATTTCGGTGTTGGCCAATCCCCAGTCGGCAGAGCCAGTGACTTGGATGGCAGAGTTCTCACCGGCGGTGCCGGTGGTGAAGACAAACTGTTTGGCCTTGGGGTCGAAACTAACCGTAACACCAGAGACTTTGCGGCCAGTGGCGGGGTCTGTTTTGGCGTTGATGCTGTCTTGCAGTGCCTTGGCAAAGCTGTCAATGTTGGTGTAGGTGGTGGGGAAGGGCAGTTCCACTTTGAAAGCAAAGCCATCGACCGAAACAAAAAAGTCCTTGTTGGCCGATGAGGTGCTGATGCTCTTGGTGGTGTTGATGGTCATGGTCTCGCCGCGCAGCACAGCGGGATCGCTGATCTTGCCTCGCAATGCTTCATTGGCCGATGCATCGACCTTGAGGCCCGTTCCACTCAATCCCATAAACCGGATGGCGTTGGCATCGGTGGTGGCCACCTCAATGCTGGAACTGTCGCCTGTGGTGCCCGAGGCGATGGAGAACCTGGCGGTATCGGGGTCAAAAGCGACGGTGATGCCGAAGCGGGCATTTTTGATGGCTGGCACGGCTGCGACGACGGGTGTCACGCCGGGTGCCGACCCTGACGTTGCTGGGGTGTCGGCCAGAGAGCCGAGAACGTTGTTGATGGCGATTTCCACGTTGCGGGCCAACACTTCGGGATCTTGGTCGCCGGCTTTGGTGGTGTAAGTGATGGCTTGCGCGGTGGCTGGAGCACCATCCACTTTGATGTTGAAATTCAATACCGTTCCGACGGCAAGCGGTACGGGCGTTGCCGGTGTAGTCCCGGATGCCGGAGTGATGCTGCTGGCCAAAATGCCGTTGACAAAAGTGGTTGTGGTGTTCAGTGCAGCGCCGATGGCGGAGGCCGGGGAGGATCGGCGAACATCCGTGAGTTGGTCCAGCGAGAACATCTCGGTGGTGCCGGAGCTGGGGACCACGCGGGGATCGCTCTTGGGCAGCACATCGCCATATTTGTTGACAAACAAGGCACCACCCACCTTGTCGGTGGCTTGCTGGAGAGCCGGTTTGACCTGGGTGTCACCCACAAAGAAGTAGGTCTGCCACTTGGAGCTGGGCGGCGTTTGGTCCTGGCTGGCGTTTTGGGTTTTGGCGTAGTACACCGTGGCCAAGTAACCGTTACCGCCGCTGTCGTACACCGTCAAGGCGGTGCTTTTGTTGTAGGTGCTGGGGTTGCTGCGGTCAAAGTCGGCCGTGATCACGGCCGAGTCGGCTGGCAGGTTCAGGCCCAGCTGGATCTGGGTGGTTTCGACCGCTTCGCCGGATGTTTTGGGTGGTATGGTCAGGGCGTTGAGGTCGGTCAAATCGGCCTTGCCGGACGAGTCGACCGATGCGGCCATCAGGCGTTGTCCGGTGGAGTTGACCACGTTGTTCTGGTCGTTCAGGGTGAAGGAGCCGTTGCGGGTGTAAATGTCCTGCAGGCCGTCAGGCGTTTTGAGCGGGAAAAAGCCGTCACCCGTGATGGCCAGGTCCAGCGAGTTGCCCGAGGTGGAGATGTTGCCCTGGCTGAATTCCTGGCTCACTTGCTTGAGCGAAACGCCCTGGCCAATGTTGCTGGAAGATTTTTGCAGCGGAGAGGTTGAGAAAATATCGCCAAAGTCGGCCCTCGAGCGCTTGAAGCCCGAGGTGCCCACGTTGGCGATGTTGTTGGAGGTGACGGCCAACTGGGCCGTGGCCGAGTTCAGTCCGGTGAGCGAGGTATAGAACGACATGCTGGAGGGCTCCTGTGTGGCGTTTGGTGTGAATGATTGGGGGCGACTTGCGGGCTCAGATGCCCACGCGCTTGACGTCGGTCAGCAGCAGGGTCTTGCCACCGTCGACTTCGACGCTGACGCTGCCATCGGTTGGGTTGCTGGAGATGGCACGCACAGTGGACAGGGTGCTAACGGGCACCTGAACACTCTTGCCATTGACCATGGCGGTGGCGCTCAAGAGGTACATGCCACTGGGTGCGGGTTTGTCTGCGGCATCCTTGCCGTTCCATGAAATGGGTGCTGTGCCCGGCAATTGCGGTCCAGCGTTCAGCTCTTGCACCAGGCGACCCTGGCTGTCGTGTACGCTGAGTCGAACACTGCTTGCACCTGTGGGCAGGTCGATGCTGCCATCGATCGAGCCGCCTGAAGTCAGTTGGGTGGGGGTATCGGTGACAGACACTTTTTTGCCGATCAGCGCTGCGCTGCCCAACATGCGTTCGCCCGACATGGATTTGACAAAGCTGTCCAGCGAGGTCTGCATGTTGGTCAGGGCTTCGAGTTGCGAAAACTGGGCAAGCTGTGCCACAAAAGCTTCGTTTTTGACTGGCTCCAAAGGGTTCTGGTTTTGCAGCTGGGCAGTGAACAAGGTCAGGAATTCCTGCTTGCCCATCTCTTCTTTGGTTTTCTTGGCGGCGTCTCTGACGTCTTCGTAGCGCGAGACGTTTTTGAGCAGGCTAGACGATGTCACGTTAGGGGTGGTCATGATGTGCTTTCCAGTCACGCCTTGGAGATGTCCAGCGTGCGCATCATCAGTTGACGCGCCGTATTGATCACTTCGACGTTGTTTTGGTAGGAACGCGCAGCGGCCATCATCTCGACCATCTCGGTGACCTCACTCACGTTGGTTTGGTAGACGTAACCATCCTTGTCGGCCAGGGGGTTGTTGGGGTCGGACACACGGCGTGGCGGTGCGGCGTCATCGGCCATGCGGTCGACCTTCACTCCACCCACATAGGGGGCGCCGTTGTGCGTCATCTGCGAGTCCATCAAGGCTTTGAACACCGGGCGCTTGGCACGAAAAGCGTCTTGTTCCGAGGTGGAGACTGTGCCTGCGTTGGCCAGGTTAGATGCGGTGGCGTTCATGCGGGTCAGTTGGGCGTTGAGCGCCGAGCCGGCAATACCGAAAATATTGTCCATTGCCATGATCAATCTCCTCGGAGCGCTTTGCGCACGCTGCTCACGCGGCTTTCCAGAAAGTTCAGCGTGGCCTGGTAGTCCGCGGCGGCTTTACCGTACTGGGCTTGTTCCACACTCATTTCAACGGTGTTGCCGTCAAAGGCGGTGTTGAAAGGGACGCGGTAACGCATGCCATCGGCATCGAGCCCCTGGCCCTCGGCAAAGTGGCCATGGTTCGTAGCCTGCATGGCGTTGTCCTTGAATTGGGTCTCTTTCATCACGGTCTTGAAGTCGATGTCCCGCGCTTTGTAGTTGGGCGTATCAGCGTTGGCGATGTTTTGTGCCAACACTTCAAGGCGGCGGCTTTTGACTTGCAAAGCTTGTTCGTGCACACCGAGTGCTTGGTTCAACAAATTCATCTGGACTCCTGGGGTCGTGGGTTCGATGGACAGGGTTCGTCAATTTTTTGACGAGGGGGGCGCTCAAGTTGAGCAGCTTGTGGTCGATATCTGCAAAAGCCGTGCCAAGGGGATTTGTTGTCTTTGGGACTAGACCGATGACCCCTTGCCGCCGCGAGCGGCAATTTGCCGTCAGCGGCAAAGCCCTGCGGCCAAGAATTGCCGCTGCTCAGCGCAAGGTCGCAGGCAGTGTGCCGGCCACTTCGTCATACAGGCGGGTGACACCGCCTTTGCCCAGGGCGCCAATCACAGGCGCAGCAGCAGCACGAACGGTCTGGGGCAATATGGCGTTGGTCAAGGTGTGCAAGCCAGCGAGGATGGAGTTGCGTGTGATGGGTGCGCGGGTGTCCTGTCCCACATGCAGGTATCGAGCTTGCGGCCCGGCAATGGGCAGTGGCGCGTCTGGCCGTGTTTCTTGCCTTGCAGCAGGGGTCAGCACCGTCAGGTACAAATCATCCAGTCCGATGGGGGGACCTTTGACGCGCAGACCGGCTTGCGAGAAATAACGGTCCACCAGGTCCAATTGCTGCAGCAAACCCATGCCCAAAATAGCCCGAGGGTTGTCTTTGAAGCCCACAGAGGCGGCGCCCCGGTTGGGTCCATCGCAAAACTGAATGATCCCGTGGCAGTTGCCATTGCTGGCTTGGGGGTTCATGCCGCCGCTTTCCATCAGACTCAGGCGGGCAAAGTCGTCGGGTTGGAAGTTGTAGCGATCGGCCAGGGCCAGGATCTTGTCCTTGACCGCAGGGGCTTCTGAGGCGTGCACAAAACCCTTTTGGATGGCGCGCTCCAATGTTTTGTCCAGGATTGGATGTTGCCCGGAGGCGCCAGTGCTGCTGGCCCATGCGGTCGGGCGGCTGGCCAAAGCATTGGTGGTCAAAGCTGTGGCGTTTGCCAGTTTCGCTACCAATTGCGCGCTGCGCGGATGCAGATCCAGAGGGCCGGGGGCTTCACCCCGGGCCAGAGCGGGCATGCGCAAACTGGAGAAATCGATTTTTTGACCCGTCAGGATCAGGTCCGGATTGTCAATCTGGTTGCGGGCAGCCACTTGGTGGGCCAGGCGCATGGCCTGCTGCTCGGTAATCGGTTGATGGTTTTGCCGGTAATGTGCCTTGACCAGACCAATCAAGGTGTCACCGTCCTGCGCTTGGACCATGCCCCCGCGGTGTGACACATCGGCCAGCACCTGCCCGAAGGCTCCTGAGCGATCCGGCGCGGGCAGCAGTGCACCACCACCCGTTGGGGCAGGGGGGCTCAGCGCAGGCAAGCTGGGCAAAGGGGGCAACAGGTTGCTCATGTCGGTTGCATGGATGTCTGAAGGCTGGTCTCGTTTTTGCTTAATCGTTGGAAATGTTGATCACTGTCAAAACTTCCACACTTATGAAACCTTCCATGCAAATGCTGTGCCGACTTCTGGATCCAGTCACGGTTCGTGGCCTTTGGTTCGGGGCGGTTTTCTTTTTGTGCAGTGGGTCAGCCTGGGCTGTGGTGCCAGCTTCACCCAGTGCAACGCTGCAAAAGTCGGTGGTGGATTGGGTGGTGCAAACCCAATCGGTCCCGGCCGAGTCGGTGGTACTCGCTCCTTTGGACCCGCGCCTGCAGGTCAAGGCTTGCTCCAGTCCTCTGGCCATGGATCTGCCCTTTGCCAGCACCGAGACCATCCGTGTCCGATGCGCCCAACCGACCTGGCAGCTGTTTGTGCGGGTCTCAGTCACAGGGCGCGTGGCGGCAAGCTCTGCCCAAGCCAAGGTCGAAACGGCTGAGGTTGAAAAGCGACAGGTGCTGGTTGCGGCTGTTCCCCTGCAGCGCGGCATGATCTTGACGGAGGCTCATGTTCGGCTGGCCGAGGTCGATACACCCGGTATGCCCGTCAATGTGCTGGAGCAGGTTTCACAAATTTTGCACAGTGAGGTGGTGCGAGACGTGCGCCCCGATACCCCGCTGCGCAGTCAGGACATTCGGCCCACTTTGCTGGTCAAAAGGGGTCAGATGGTGCTGATGTCGATCGGCCAAGCCCAGGGTTTTCAGATTTCAGCCCGTGTTGAAGCTCAGCAAGACGGTCGCTATGGTGAGCAAATCAAGCTCAAAAACCGCGATTCCGGGCGTATGCTGACGGGACTTGTCAAAGGGCCCAATCAGGTTCAAGGCCTTTGAAATTTCACATATTGAAATTCAATAAAAAAACACGCATGGGGCTCAAGTTCTAGAATCTGAGGTCGATTCTGATTACGAGCGAGGTTTCAGCTCCATAAAAAGAAACCAGAAAAGAGAACCTTCATGACCGATCCCATCTCTAGTTTTCGCCGGGTGGCCCAAATGGACTCGGCCAGCCGCCAAGTGTCCTCGAAGGCCCAGGAGCGCGCCTCTGATGCTGGGCCGGAAGGCCTGACCAAGGTGCAGTCGCCCCAAGCCGACGAAGTCAAACTGAGCGCAGTTGCGCAAAAAGCCATGCAAGAGCCTGAATTCGACCGTGCCAAGGTGGAGGCCATCAAAGTGGCCATCCAACAGGGTCAATACCCCTTGGATTCGCGCCGCATCGCCGAAAACTTCGTGGCCATTGAAAAAATGATCAAGGGCTGATTCGGGCATGAGTCCCAACTCTCCGACGCCTGAGCCGTCCCAACCGAACGGCACGTTAGAAGCGCTGCTCGCCCACGCGCCGACCGACACGGCACGTCTTGCGCATTTGCTGATGCTGGAATTCGAGGTATTGAAAGCTCGCGACATGGCGGGCTTTGAGGCATTGCAGGAAGAAAGAATCGCAGTTTTGCAGCGACTGTCGCAAGTTGCCCAATGGGTTGCAGGTCAAGACACGGTTCCAGTGTTGTGGCAAAACTTGCAGGCTGACCTGCAGCAGTGCAAACAGGACCATTTGCGCAATATTCAGCTGCTCCAACGGCAGCTGCAAGCCGTCAAGGGGGCACTGCAAGCCCTTCAAGGCGAATCGACGGCCACCGTTGACCTTTATGACCGGCTCGGTCAAGTTTCCCGACGCCGCAGTGTCAGCCCCTTTTTGGATGCCTGAGTTTTCCCCCTTGTGGGTTGACTTGCTGAGGCGTCCATTCATGAATCACTGAGTGCGCCTCACCGAAGCCTTCCAAGGCGTGAAGGCCACAGCCGCAGCTGTGACCAAGCCATACAGCACCATGGCCCACGCCACCAGCACATAAAAGTCGTCCGCCGTTCCCTGGTGTTGCGCCAACCACCAGCCTGCGCCCGCCACCAGCACCAGCCGTACCGTACCCGCCAGTACCGGGCCAATGACCTGTCCGGCACCTTGCGATGCGAAGTACAAGGTGAGGCCCAGGCCAAAGAAGGGAAAGGCTGGGCCTGCCGTCACCAGGTATTGCCGTGCATAGGCCAGCACGGCCTCTTCTTGGGTGAACAGTCGTGCCCACACATCGGGCGCCACGGTCACCACCGCGCCGATCAACCCCAGGTTGATCGCCGACACACCAGCGGCTACCCAAGCCACGTGCCGCGCACGCGCCACCTGTTTCGCCCCCATGGCCATGCCCACCATGGGCACGGCGGCCATGCCCACGCCAAAGGCGATGGGGATCAGCAAAAACTCCAGCCGCTGTCCAATGCCATATCCGGCCAGCGCCTCAGTGCCCAGTTGAGCCAGCAAGCCAGTAAAAACCAAGATCGCCAGCACCGATTGCACAGGGGACAAGCAGGCCACGGCGCCGACCCGCAAGATGTCTGCAAACAATGTGCGCTGCAATGCAAAGCCTTGCAGGTGCAGTGTCAAGCGCCCTCGGCTGCGAATCAAGTACCACAAGAAATACATCACGCCCGCCGCCGTGGCCAGGATGTGACCCAGTGCCACCCCCACCATGCCCATGCTCGGAACCGGTCCTGCACCCATCGAAAGCACACCGCCCATCACGATTTGCAAGAGCGCTGTGACCACCAGCGCCAACGAGGGCGCACGCATATTGCCTGTGCCCCGAACAATGGAGGCCAGCGTGTTGAGCAACCAGACCAGCACGGCCCCTGCAAACAGCACCTGTCCGTATTGCACCGCCTGTTCCTGCACCGCTCCGCGTCCGCCCAGCAGTGCGTAAAAGTCAGGGCCCCATACCAAAAAAAGAGCACTGTAGAGCAGGCCTGCGCCCAGGCCAATCAGCAAGGCGTGTTGCACCAAGCTGTGCGCACGCACCAGGTCCGATGCGCCCAAGGCCCGGCTGATGGCCGCAGACACCCCCCCACCCATGGCCCCGGCCGACATCATTTGGGTGAGCATGGCAAACGGAAATACCAGCGCCATGGCTGCCAGGGGCGTGGTGCCCAAGCGGCCCACGTAATAGGTCTCGGCAATACCCACCAGCACCGTCATCACCATGGCCAGCACATTGGGAGCAGCCAGACGCAGCAAGGTGGGCAAGATGGGGGCTGTCAGTAGCCTGTGCAAATCGGATGTGCTCATGGGAGGATCAATTCGGCTGGCTTGGCGCGGGCGCTTGCAAGAGTTGGTTCATGGGCCACTGCAGCAGCTCGGCGAGGCGGCACACCACCCAACGCGCTTCCTGGGGGCTGACTACGACCGGTTCGGCCAGCAAACCGGCTTCGCATTGCGCCAGCACCAGCTCTTCAGTAATGCCCAAGGTGAACTGCATGTTGGCAGCTTTTTCTGTCAGCAGGTTGGCCAGGTCTTCGCACAACTCGTAGCGCGCAGCCAGGTCGCGCATGCCCAGAGTGGGCTTGATTTTTCCGGGTGGTGTGTAGATCGCCATGAAGGAGATGGGGATGTGGATCTGGAATTCTTCGGTCATGGTGTGGGTAGGCGTTGTGGGTGTGAATTAACGCACAGACGCGGTTGCGTGGTTTTTTTAAATTGGTGGCGACGCTGGTTGAATGGTGAATCTGTCGCGTTTGACGGAGCCAGGACTGGCGCTTTGACCCACTTTGAAAGGAATCCCTATGCGAAATACCTTGTCGGCCCTGACCCTTGCTGTGCTGGTACTGTCTGCAGGCCATGCCTTGGCGCAAGACCCGGGCGGACCCAAAACACGTGAACAGGTGCGTGCCGAGTTGATGGAGGCGATTCGCTTGGGCAACATGCCCGCCGGTGACGACTCCGGGCGCATGCTCAATGAGGTCAATCCCTCGGCGTACCCTCCCAAACCAGTTGTGCCCTGCAAAACACGTGAGCAGGTCCGAGCAGAGCTCGAGGAAGCCAAGCGCACCGGGAACATGCCAGCCTATGACGACAGTGGTTGCATGCTCAACGAAATCAACCCTTCGGCGTACCCCCCCAAACCTGTTGTGCCTTGCAAAACACGGGAGCAGGTGCGCGCCGAACTGGCCGAGGCCATACGGACCGGAAACATGCCCGCCCCTGATGAAAGCGGCTGCCTGCTCAAGGATCTGTACCCGGACCTCTATCCCAAAAAGTGAGGCGCAGCGTGGGCGTTGTGGCAGCCAAGTTTTCAAACCAGCAGCTGCCACACCAGCCCCAGCGCCGTGCACAGACCCAGCAGTTTGAACACACTCAGCTGCTGGCGAATCAGCAGCCAGGTGGCCAGCAGCGTGAGCGCCAATGCGCCCAGATCGGGCAGCATGTGCCAGCCTCCGGGCAGCCAGGTCTGGCGTGCAAATACACCTGCCAAGTACACGATCACACCGATCACAGCGGCCATGATGCCCTGCATCGGTCCCTCCAGTGAGGGCATGCGGCGTGTGGATTCCACCCAGGGGCCGCCCGCCAAAATGAACACAAAGGAGGGCAGGAAGGTGAACCAGGTCACCACGCAGGCCGCCACGATGCCGCCGAGCACAGGGTGGCCCAACAAGGCCTGACTGTGTCCACCCAAAAAGCCCACAAACGCCACCACCATGATCAACGGTCCCGGCGTGGTCTCCCCCAGGGCCAGGCCATCCATCATTTGCGCCGCCGTCAGCCAGCCATACTGACCTACGGCCGCTTGCGTTACAAACGGCAGCACCGCGTAGGCACCACCAAAGGTCAGCAAGGCCGCTTGCGTGAAGAATCCTGCCATGACGGTGAGGGTATGGTTTGACCCGAACACCAGTGCGATCAAGCCCAGACCCGTTGCCCACAATCCCACGCCCAAGGCCAAGGCGCGCAGCAGGCGTTTAGGGCTGAATTGGGTGTGCCTGGGGGCGGGGGAGTCGTCTTCCAGTTCAGCTTGAATGCCAACGAAGGACTGCCGCGACATGTAAAAGCCCACGGCCGCTGCGCCCGCAATGATCAATGCAAAAGGCAGGCCCCAGAGCATGCCCAGCAGTGAAAACACCGCGAGCACCCACAACCAGCGGGCTTTCAAGGTACGCTGGGCCAGGCGGTGCGCCGCATGCAGCACGAGAGCAGTGACAGCGGGCTTGAGGCCCCACAGCAATGCTTGCCCCCAGGGGTGTTGCCCCCAGGCGGTGTAGGCCCAGCTCAGGGCGATCAGCAGCAGCAAAGACGGCAGCACAAACAAAGCGCCTGCGGCAATGCCACCGCGTGTGCCGTGCATCAGCCAGCCCATGTAGGTGGCCAGTTGCTGCGCCTCAGGACCAGGCAGCAGCATGCAGTAGTTCAGCGCATGGAGGTAGCGCTTTTCCGAAATCCAGCGGCGGCGCACCACCAGCTCTTCGTGCATCAGCGCGATTTGTCCAGCTGGGCCACCAAAACTCATGCACCCCAGCCAGAACCAGAACTTCAGGGCTTCACGCCAGCTCACATTTGTGGGTGGGGCTTCTTGGCTGAAGTCCGTTTTGGGATACGCGGCACCGCTCATGGCGCACCCCAGCGTTCGCGAAAGGCCTGCGCAAAGCCGGGCTTGCCGCTCAGGCTCAAACTCAGCGCCAGGGGTAGTGCCAGATCGGCAGCTTGCATGGCGCAGTGGCCTTTGTCCGCTTCGAAAACCAAGCGGGTAACTTGTGGGTTTGGGCCGCTGGGGTGCAGCGTGGCTTGCAGGTCAAAGTCCCAGTTCGCGCCATCCTCCAGCGGGCCGGGGCCTTGCGCATCAAAACCATGGGCCCAGGCCAGCACCTGCGCCACCTCGTGCAGCAAGGCGCCGTTGTGGCGCGGATGCGGTTGCGCCAGCGCGTCCCAGCACACCACCCCTTCAGTGTCTTCACTGCAGTCAAAGTCCAGCATTAGCAAATCCATCGGCCAATTCCTTACCGGCAATTCTCTTTCCGGTTGTCCGATTGTCGCTGCCACAAAGTGCAATCTGGCCAATGGCTCACACCGTGGCGATGGGCGTGGCTGGCGAGCCAATGGCCCCGGGCAGGCGCAAGGGTGGGGCGGTGAGCAAAAAGCGGTGACGGCCGTGTTCGCGTAGCCAGTTGGCCAAAGGGGTCAAGTGCCAGATCTCGCCCAGGTGCACCCCCAGCTTGAACAGGCAATGCTCGTGCAAGGGCAAAGCCGCGCAGCTGCCGGGCCGGGGGGAGGCAGGCAGGCCTTCGACCGCGTAGTTGTCAGCGATCAGGGCCACCATGCCTGAATCAGTGATCCACTGCAGTAGCCGCTCGTCGCGCCCCTCCAGCACGGCACATGAATTTTCCACTGCGTGAGGGTCAGGCTGCTTGTTCATTTCCAGCAGCATCTGGGCAAACCCCGTGTGCAGGCAGACCATGTCGCCAGGCTCCACCACCACGCCGTCCTTGCGCATGATGTCCATGAGCAGGTCGTAGCCCACCCGAACACGCTCTCGCCCTAAATGGGCGTGCAGGTCGATCATCACGGCGCGGCCCTGCACGCAGCGCTCGGACATTCTTTCGATGCCCAGCGCCTTGGCTGCTGATGTGGATTCCCGGGCGATCTCTGGAAAACCAAAAACGCCAGCTCCCCCACTGCCACTTGGGCCGACCACATCGATCCCGGCGCGAAAACCGTTGTAATAAACCGGCTCTGGCACACCATCGCCGTTGGCATCAAACATCGAGCCCACGTGCGCCAGGCTGTCCCACTGGGTGCTGTACTGCAAGTGCATGATCACCAGGTCGTCGCACACCACATCGGTACAAGCCGGGTCGTCGCACCAAAGCTGGTAGTTCATGTTGGCTTTGCCCTCGCGCACCGTCGGGCGCAGCACGGGCGGCTGACGCCTGGGGTTGAGCACGTTGCCCCCCGGAAAATCCAGTGGCAGGCTCAGGTTGAAAGTCTGCCCTGTTCGCACCTCGGCCATGCCTAGCAGCACTTTGTCGGGCGTCAAGAGGTTCATGCGACCGTATTGGTCGTCAGGCCCGAAGTCGCCCCAATTCGAGCCCGGTGGGCGGTGTTTCCAGCGTGGGGATGAAGACATGCATAACTCCTGAGGTGACAGCGCAAACGCCCTGAGCATGTGCCTCATCTTGAGCGTTGCGTAGCAGGCTTTGTGTCACCGACCTGACTGTGAGCCGCTAGTAACACCTCGAGGCGCAAGACTTTGTCCTCACTTCTCCCCTGGACCTTGAAATTCCCGCCACAACAAATACAGGCCGCTGGCCACCACGATGAATGCCCCCAGTACCACTGCCAAGTCAGGTACCTGGTCAAACACCAGCCAACCCATCAGGGTCATGTAAATGATTTGCTGGTACAAAAACGGCCCCAGCACCGCCGCTGAAGCATAGCGGTGGGCCACGGCCACAAAGTAGTGGCCAATGCCGCCGCACAAACCGGCCAGTGCCATCACGAACCACTCGAGCAACGTTGCCGGGTTTTGCCATTGCCACAGCGCTACGGGCGTCAACACCAAAGTGGCCACCACCGCCGAGGTCAGTTGCGTGGTGGCCGGGTTTTCGCTGCTGGCCAGGTAGCGGGTCATCATATTGAACAGGGCATACAAAATGGCATTGAGCGCCGACAACAAGATGGCCGGGTGAAAGCCCTGGCTACCGGGGCGAATGATGACCAGTACGCCTGCAAAGCCCACCGCAATCGCCAGCCATCGTTTGGCATCCAGCCGCTCACCCAACCACCAGGCCGAGAGCAGGGCAATCAAAATCGGTACAGAGAACTGCATGGCCCCGGTTTCGGCCAGCTGCAAATACTGCAGAGCCCAGAAATTCAAGCCAGTCATGGATGCCAACATCAAGCCCCGCAGCAGTTGCAAGCGCGGATGCCGCCAACGGAGTAAGTCGCCTTTGACCGAGGGCGCAAACACCGCGATGGAAAACAGCGAATGCGTCAGAAAGCGCATCCAGACCACCTGCATCACGGGCAGGCTCATGACCAACCACTTGGCAGATGCATCCAGTGTGGCAAACATCAAGGTGGTCACCGTCACCAGCGCAATGCCAATGCGCCGGTTCCGCGCGCTGTCACTGAAAAGTTGGCTCATTAGGCCGGGTTCAGCGCTTGGGCGGCGTCTCCAACCCACCTGTGTAGAAGCGGTTGAAGGTGGGCGAGATGATCAGTTCGTTGATGCAGGTGCGGGCAGGCATCTGCGCCACAAACAGGATGGCCTGGCCCATGTCTTCAGCTTGCACCATGCGCTCGCGCTGCTCGACAGAGGGCGGCACGGGCCGTTTGTCCAGAATCGGCGTGGCCACTTCACCGGGCAAAAGTGATGTGGCGCGGATGCCATTCGTGCATTCTTCCATGTTGATGGACTCGGTCAGGGCCAGCACAGCACGTTTGGTTGCGTTGTAAGCCGGGCCTGTGAGTTTGGATGCATAAAGCCCCGCCCATGACGAGACGTTGATGATCAAGCCGCTTTGTTGCTGTCGCATGGCGGGCAGGACCGCATGCACGCAATAAAACAGTCCCGACAGGTTGATGGCCACCACATCGTCCCAAGCCTCGGGCGAGACCACGTTGAAGTTGCGCTGTGTGGCATTGGTGCCCGCGCTGGTCACCAGAATGTCGATGCGGCCGTGGCGATCCAGGATGTGCTGGGCCGCCGCTTTGACCGCATCTTTGTCGGCTACGTCTAACAAGAGCGCTTCGGCACTGCCCAGAGCCTGCAAGCTCGCAAGCGCGGTGACGTTGGTGGCAGCGTTGCGGCCCGAAATCACCACATGGGCCCCAGCCTTGGCCAGCTCTATCGCCCCGGCCAGACCGATGCCGCTGCCCCCTCCGGTGATCCAGGCGATTTGGCCTTTGAGGGATGGGGTCATGGAGGGCTCCTGTTCAAGTGCTTGAGTTTCCTCGGCCAAATGGGACCGAAGTACCTGCATTTAAGCAGTCTTTGCAGGCTCAGAGCTGCTGCTCAGGTGACACGGGTCGGCCTGTTGCTCAGGACCTTTGTGGACGGGTGTCCTTCAGATCCAAGATCAGAGCAGATGGGCAAGGTATCGTTCATTGTTCGATCCTCCCAATGGTCTGACGCACCGATGCCAGCAACAAAAAAGCCCGCTTGTGCGGGCTGATTTGGTCTTGAATTTGGCTCCTCAACCTGGGCTCGAACCAGGGACCTACGGATTAACAGTCCGGTGCTCTACCGACTGAGCTATTGAGGAACAGATTTCGATTATAGAGTGCTTTTGGGGCTGTTTTGAGAGGAGGCGCAAGTTTTTTGAAAATTCTTGCGCTCTGTTTTCGTGGTGTGGCAGCTCGGGTGATTGTGTGTGGCAATCATGCCGCGCGTTTTGCAGCGCTGGACCCGTATGCCACCAGCAATGTTGTCAAAGAGGAGGCCAGCAGGGCTCCGACAAAGGGGCCAAGGGTTGGGGTGTTGTTTGGAAAGCTGGCGAGCAGCAGTCCATTCATCCAGTTGCCAGTCTCGATCCAGCCGGGCACCACGGCGCCGAAGAGTCCGGCGATGCATCCTGCGATGGCGCTCAAGGGTGTCATTTTTTTCCAGAAGCCCAAAAGGACCGGGACGACCGCGGTTGCACACAGCAAATCAGCCACCAAAAAAATGCGCAAGACCGAGATGCCCTCCAGTGCAACCAAGAAGACGGGGATCATCAGCAGGACAGTAAGCCATCTGGCTTGGCGAATGGTGGTGCCGCCGGTTTGACTCCGGAATGTGAGCAAGAGCGATGCGAGCGCATTTTGCAGGGAGTCCACAGAAGAAGCCACCAGTGCGGTGGCCAAGACCATGACGATCGCTGTCAACAAAAGGCTGTTGTTGCCGATCAGCACAAAAAACGGTGCCGGTGGTTGTCCGGGGTCTTTGCCGAGCATCACGCTGAGCATGCCCAAACCGCCAATCACGGCAATGATGATCACGGTGATGATGGCAGCCCAAAGTGAGCCGGTTTTCAGGGCGCTGTCGTCTCGGGCTGACCAAATGCGTTGCCAGTAGCCCTGATGAAAAAGATTGGCCGCTGTCACGGCGATGATCAGGGTGATAGCAACACCCAAGCCGGGCGCAAGCGGGATGGAGGGCGGGGCTGCGAGCGGGGTTTGCAGGTCTTGGGTGGTCCAGGCGATGCTGACGCAGACGGCCACGATCAGGCCCAAGATCAGCCAGCCCTGTAGTCGGTCGGTGGCCATGCTGGCACGCAGTCCGCCCCAACTGGTGTAGGCGAGAGTGGTGAGGGTCACAGCGCCCATGACCCAGTGTCCCGGCAACTTGCCCGTCAAACCGGCAATGGCGGACAGGGCCGTGAGTTCTGCGGTGATGAAACACAGCATGTACAAGAGAGACAAGCCGGTGAGCCAATAGCGCATCAGAGGTCCAAAGCGTTCTTCGGCGAACTCTGCCAGGCTGCGGCCTTGGGGCATACGCTGACGGATGGCTGGACCAAACCAAACCAGGATCAGAAACGGCAGGGCCGCCGCCACGGCGTAACCTGCCAAGCCAACGGGTCCAACGAACGCGCCAATTTCTGGTGGCACAAACAAAATCCATGCACCCAGGCCGGATGCCACAAAGGACAAGGTCAGTGTGAGGGCCGACTGTGAGTTGCGTGCGGTGATGTAGTCATCCAAGCTTCCTTGGTCGGCACCGGCTCTGATCCCGATCCAGACAAAGGTTGCAAGGGTGCAGGCCAGCAAGGCCGCGAGCGTCAAGTCCATGGTGAAATTCTTTCGCTTCAGGGCGTGCGGTCGCCCTTATTGGGTGTGCATGATGTGCATGGGCACAGGCGCTGAATGGTGGTTGAGGGGCCCGCTTCCGGCCCCGGTGCGCACATCTGCACCAGCTTTTAGGGCTTGGCGAATGTAGGCATGGCTTTTTTCAATGGCCACTGGAATCGGGTCTCCCAGCGCGAGGTGGGCGGCAATGGCAGAGGACAGGGTGCATCCCGTGCCATGTGTGTTGGGGCTGTGGATGCGGGGAGCGCGCAGCCACCATTTCTGGGCATCACAGTCGACAAACAGGTCAGCCACCGTGTCGCCGCTGAGGTGCCCACCTTTGATGAGGACGGCGCGAGCACCCAAGCCCAGCAGTTGGTCTGCCGCGGCTTCCATATCGGCTTCATTTTTCAGGGTATGGCCGACCAGGAAACCCGCTTCGTCAAGGTTGGGTGTGATGAGCTGGACAAGAGGGAAGAGCTGCTGAACCAAGGCCTGTACGGCTTCGTTTTCGATCAATTCAGCACCACTGGTGGCGATCATGACGGGGTCCAGAACCACCTGACGCAGTTGGTGTCTCTCGATGGCGTTGGCCACCACTTGCACGATCTCGGGAGCATGCAGCATCCCTATCTTGACGGCATCCACACCAATGTCTTCGATGACTGCATCGATTTGATCGCACAGCATTTGTGGGGGGACGGCGTGGATGGCGCGCACGCCAGTGGTGTTTTGTGCAGTCAAGGCCGTGATGGCGCTCATGCCGTAGCAACCCAAGGCACTGAAGGTCTTGAGGTCGGCCTGTATGCCAGCGCCGCCGCCGCTGTCTGAGCCTGCAATGGTCAGCAGCCGTGGGTAGCGTGAAATCCTTGGATTCATGAACGGTGTTCCTTGGGGAAAGGGGCTTGCGCCAACGCGAGCAGCTCGGCTGCAGCCGAGGTTGGATCATCCGCTGCGCAGATGGCGCTGACGATGGCCAGACCATCTGCGCCGCAATGGCTCACTTGGGCTGCATTGGCGCGGTTGATGCCGCCGATGGCCACCAGAGGCAAGGCGGTCATAGCGCGAGCACGTTGCAGCCCCGCCAGGCCCCACGGGTTTTGGGTGTCCGTTTTGGTCGGTGTGGCAAATACGGGACTGATGCCCAGGTAGTCCACAGGCAGGTCGATGGCCTGTGCAACGTCTTGGTCGTTTTCGACCGACAAGCCGATGAACACATGCGGCGGCAATATTTTGCGTACCAGATCGACCGGCATGTCGCTTTGTCCCAAGTGCACGCCATCGGCCTGGCAGGCCAGGGCCACGTCAATGCGGTCGTTGATCACCAGAGGGATTTGCAAAGGCAGCAACAATGACTTGAGCGCCTGTGCACGTGCCAAAAACTCTCGCGTGCCGAGCTCTTTCTCCCTCAGTTGCACGCAGGTGACGCCGCCACGCACTGCATCGGCGACGACATCGGTCAGCGAGCGCCCTCGGCACAGCGCAGAGTCTGTGACCAGATAAAGGCGCAATTGTTCGCGCCTGATGCGTACAAGCGGGTCCATCGGGCTTTCAACCCAAGTCCAGTTTCAGGCGTGACATGAACTGCGACTCGGGCAGGCCTTGCAGGTTATCGAGCAAGAGCGCGGCCATGGTTCCCACGCCAAGGCCCTGGGCCTGGGCTTGTTCAGCGGCCCGCTCGCCAGCGATGCTCATCAGTGCCATCGCGGCCGTGGTGGCACGCCATGCATCGGGCTGGACCGCGCAGAAAGCGCCGATCAGCGCGGTCAGCGAGCAACCCACGCCGGTGATGCGGGTCATCCAGACGTGGCCATTGTTCAGTCGTGCCATGCGCCCGTGGGCGTCCAAAATGTGGTCGGTTTCACCGCTGACGCTCACCGTGCCTTGTGTGCGCTTGGCCAGGGCTTGGGCGGCATCCAAGGCGTCGTTGGCGCTGGCGCTGCTGTCCACCCCCCGGGTTTTGATGGCCGCATTGGCGGTGCTCATGATTTCAGAGCCATTGCCACGGATCACGGTGGGGTGACCTGCCGCCAGCAAGGCTTCCAAAGTTTGGTTGCGATAAGGGGTGGCGCCTGCGCCCACCGGATCGAGTACGACAGGAATGCCGCGGGCTTTGGCGGCGACCATCGCCAAGGTCATGCTTTTCACCCAGTAGGGTTCGAGCGTGCCAATGTTCAGCACCAGGGATTGGGCGATTTGGACCATGTCCTGGACCTCTTCATGGGCATGGGCCATAACGGGCGATGCGCCGGCAGCCAGCAGTACATTGGCGTTCAGGTTCATAACCACCAGGTTGGTGATGCTGTGCACCAGGGGGCTGCCGTTGCGAACGGCCATGATGTCGGACCACAGATCGTCCGGGGAAAGGCGAGATTCATTGGAGAGTGCCATGACGTTTCTTTCGTGATGGCAGGTCGGCTGGCTGGGAACAGGGCGCATCCAGACTTGGAGGCCGTTCTTTTGACAAGCTTCCCTGCGCGAGGATTACCTCAATCAGGTTCAAAGGGACTTTCTCAGTCGATGGCTTTGCAGCCATCAACACCCCTAGCGAATGCGCCGCTTTGCTGCGGCGCATTTTGGATTTTATGCGATGCCCAGCCGCTGGTGCAGCAGGGTAGAGGTTGTCGTGTACTGCAGCAGGGACTTTTCATCCGGCCGCAGCAAGGCCACCGCTCCGAAGGCGGCCAGCGTGGCTTCGTGGAAGCCGCAGAGGATGAGCTTCTTTTTGCCGGGGTAGGTGTTGATATCACCCACCGCAAAGATGCCGGGCTCGGAGGTGGCGAAGTTTTCGGTGTTGACCACCAATTGCTTGCGTTCCATCGCCAGGCCCCATTGCGCCACAGGGCCCAATTTTGGCGACAGGCCCAGGCAGGTTTGCAGCACGTCCAGGTTCAGCCATTCGCTTTCGCCTTGAGGGTTGAGCAGTTCCAGCGCTTGCAAGCGGCCAGCATCGGTGCGCAAGCCGGTGGGCTGACCCGCCACAAAGCGCATGCGGCCTTCGGCGCAGGCTTGGCGTATCAGGGCGATCAGCTCGGGTGCGGCGCTGAATTGGTCGCGTCGGTGCATTAGCGTGACACTGGCCGCCGCTTGTGGCCCTTGGCCCGCATCCAGACAGGTTTGTAAAGCGGCTTCGCCGTCGCCCGCCACCACCAGGTGTTGGCTTGCCCAGCGCTCGGGCGTGGGATGCTCAGCAAAGACTTGCGTGCCTTCAAATGCCGCCAAGCCATCGAGCGCCATGCGGCGAGGAACAAAAGCGCCCACGCCCGCTGCGATGAACAGGGTGGGGGTGTGAAAGGTCAGGCCTGCGCTGGTGATCACCTGCAGGCGCTGGTCGGGAAGGCGCTCGACGCTGTCGACTTGCTGGCCCAGGTGCAGGGTGGGTTTGAAGGGCGCCATTTGTTGCTGCAGGCGCTCGACCAGTTCGAGGCCAGTGCAATACGGAATCCCCGGGATGTCATAAATGGGTTTTTGGCCATAGAGCTCGGCGCATTGGCCGCCCACATAGGGCAGGGCGTCAACCACATGGCAGTGCACGCCTTGCAGACCCAGCTGGAAGACCTGAAACAGGCCCACGGGGCCTGCACCAATGACCAGCGCTTCGGTGTCAATGGGTGCGGTCATAGGGGCTGCTTGCGAGAAAAAGGCCGAAAATTTCGGCCATTCAGGAGTTTCAGCGGATCAACTCAGCCAGCTTGCCGGTTTTGTCTTTCCACTCATCGGCGCTGGCCAATGGTGTTTTGCGTTTGGTGATGCTTTTCCAGCCGGGCAGCGAGGCCAGCTCGGCGTTCAGCTTCGTCATGTGCTGCTGGTCGGCGGGCAAGTCTTCTTCTGCAAAGATGGCATTCACGGGGCATTCTGGAATGCAAACGGCGCAGTCGATGCACTCATCGGGGTCGATGGTCAGGAAGTTGGGGCCTTCGCGAAAGCAATCCACAGGGCAAACGTCCACACAGTCGGTGTATTTGCATTGGATACAGGATTCGGAAACAACGTGGGTCATGATGGACTTGTAGTGAAGGAGTTTTGCGCCGCCAAACAACGCAGTGCCCGCATTTTAATGGGGATTGAGGTGCAACCGGCTGCCAGTTAGGCGGTGTCTATGAGGCCAACAGGGCTTTAAAAGCTGAAGATAAGGTGGCCTTTCAGTCCAAAAGCACGGCTCCTGAGGTCTTGTGGCTGGCGGTATCCACCAGCACCAGCGCACCCAAGATGCGCGACTGCGCAAAGGGCAGGGTGGCCAGAGGCTCTTGCAAGGCCAAGGTCACATGGCCGATGGCGTTGGGGGGCAGCGCGGAGGCTTCTTCTTCGGCCAGGGTGTTGACGTTCAGCCGGTGCACCACACGCTGCACCCGGGCCTTGACCCAGCGGTGGCCGTGCAATGCCCAGTAGACCCGGCCTGCGACCAGCGGCTCGTCGTCCATCCAGGCGATGGTGGCGTGGAGCTGGCGCTGGCCTTCGGGCGAGCCTTCGGCAGCCAAAATCCAGTCGCCACGCGACACATCCACCTCGCGGTCCAGAACGATGCCCGCACTGTGGCCAGCGGCTTTGTTTTGCGGCTGGCGGGTGGCCGAGAACACTTGCGAGACCACAGCAGTCTGACCACTGGGGAAGACCTTGACGGTCTGGCCCGGCTCGATGCTGCCCGTGGCCACTCGGCCCCAGAAGACACGGCGGCCCTGGGTGGTCACGCCGGAGTCGTGGAACTTTTCGACCCACTGCACCGGAAAGCTGAAGGCCACATCGGTCTCAGCAGGCGTCACAGGCAGGTCTTCGAGGATGCTCAAAAGGCTGGGGCCGGTGTAGCCGCACCAGTCAGGCTGTGACTCAACCACGTTCCAGCCCTTGAGGGCCGACACGGGCACCATGGCCGTTACCGTGATGCCGGCTTCCTTGGCAAACTTTTCCAGAGCACCTGCGATGTTTTTATAAGCCACAGCCGCATCGGCCACGGCGTCGAGCTTGTTGATCGCGAACACGATGGATGGCACGCGCAGCAGGTTCACCAGCAGAGAGTGGCGGCGGGTTTGCGGCAGCAGTTGCAAGTCGGGGTTGGCCCAGTCGAGCTTGATGGCATCGACGAGCACCACAGCGGCGTCGGCGCTGGACGCGGCGGTGACCATGTTGCGGGTGTATTGCTCGTGGCCAGGCGCGTCGCCGATGATGAATTTGCGCGCTTCGGTGTTGAAGTAACGGTAAGCCACGTCGATGGTGATGCCTTGCTCGCGCTCGGCGCTCAGGCCGTCGGTGAGCAGGGCCAGGTCGGTTTCACCCGAGCGCTGCACACCTGCCAGGTGGTCCTGCAGCACGGCCTTGGTGTCCACCAGCAGGCGACCGATCAGTGTGCTCTTGCCGTCATCGACCGAGCCGCAGGTGATGAACTTGAGGGCTGAGAAATGGTGTTTGTTGTGCATGTTTCAGTCTTTGTTCGGTATGTCCGTCATCGCGATGTAAGAAGCAATCCATGGATTGCCGCGCTGCGCTCGCAATGACGGGAGTGGATCCGTCATCGCGATGTAAGAAGCAATCCATGGATTGCCGCGCTGCGCTCGCAATGACGGGAGTGGATCCGTCATCGCGAGGAAAGAAGCGATCCAAGAATTGCCGCGCTGCGCTCGCAATGACGAACAGCTGTTTGTCAAAAATAGCCATCCTTCTTGCGCTTCTCCATCGAAGCCTCGGACGTCTTGTCGTCCATCCGTGTGGCACCGCGCTCGCTGACTTCGGCCGCCAGTGTCTCGATCACGATCTGCTCGGCCGTGGCCGCATTGCTCTCGACCGGGCAGGTGCAGGTGATGTCGCCGACGGTGCGGAAACGCACGTCGCGCACCACGACCTGCTCGCCGTCCTTCGGGGGGGTGAGTTCGGTCACCGGCACCAGCAGGCCACGGCGGTCGACCACCTCGCGCTTGTGCGTGTAGTAGATCGAGGGCAGGGCGATGTGTTCGCGGGCGATGTACTGCCACACGTCCAGTTCGGTCCAGTTGGAGATCGGGAACACCCGAAAGTGCTCACCGGGGTGGATGCGGGTGTTGAACAGCGTCCACAACTCGGGGCGCTGGGCCTTGGGCTGCCACTGGCCAAAGCTGTCGCGGTGCGAAAAGATGCGCTCCTTGGCGCGGGCCTTTTCCTCGTCGCGGCGGGCGCCGCCAATCAAGGCGTCAAAGCGAAACTCCTCGATCGCTTCGAGCAGCGTGACCGACTGGTGCACATTGCGACTCTCGCCGGGGTGGGCCAGGCGCACGGTGCCGCGCTTCATCGAGTCTTCCACGCTGCGCACGATCAGTTCAGCATCCAGCTCCCTGGCACGGAAGTCGCGGAAGTCGGTCACCTCGGGGAAGTTGTGCCCGGTGTCGATCATCAGCAGCGGGTAGGGGATGCGGCCCGCGCCAAAGGCTTTTTCGGCGCACTTGAGCATGACCAGCGAGTCCTTGCCGCCCGAGAAGAGCAGGGCAGGCCGCTCGAAAGCGGCGGCGACTTCGCGCAGGATGAAGATCGTTTCCTCTTCCAGCGCATCGAGGTGGCTATTGCTGAGCAAGTGCAGCGGTTCGGTCATGGCGTTCATGCGTTTCTTTCGTTTCTCAATTCGGTCAAGACTTGACGTGCAAGCCGCACTCTTTGGCCGCTTCGTCCTCCCACCACCAGCGGCCGGCGCGAAATTCTTCGCCCAGACTGATGGCCCTTGTGCACGGCGCGCAGCCGATGCTTGGGAAGAACTGGTCGTGCAGCGGGTTGTAGTCCACCTGGTGCTCTGCGATGTAGTGCCATACATCGCCCCAGGTCCAGTTAGCCAGCGGGTTGAATTTGTGCAGCCCCTTGCTGGCCACTTCGCTGTTGTCCTGCAGCGGTACTTCGGCGCGGGCGTTCGACTGCTCCTTGCGCAGGCCGGTCACCCAGGCCTTCTTGCCGTTCAGGGCACGCGCCAGCGGTTCCATCTTGCGGATGTTGCAGCAGGCTTTGCGCAGCTGGATGCTTTTGTACATCGCGTCCTGGCCCTCGTTGCGGATGAACCAGATCACCGATTCCTGCTCGGGGCGGTACACCTGCACCGGGGCGCGCGAATGGGCCTGGGTGCGCTCGAGCAGAGCCAGGGTTTCGGTGTGCAGGGCGCCGGTGTCGAGCACGAACACCGGGATATCCAGGCGCAGGCGGTTGACGATGTGGGTGATGACCACGTCCTCGGCGCCCAGGCTGGAGGCTTGCGTGACCGGTTTGAACTCGGCTGCCGCACGTTGCAGCAATGCCTCGGTCTCGGCCAGCTTGGCAGTAAAGTCGGGGCTGGCCTTGGCGTGCAGTTCGGTCGCTTTCTGAGCGGTGGCCTTGGCCGGGACCTGGCGGGAAGAAATCAAGGAGGAATTCATGGTTTTCGTGCGACGGGTCATCGTGAGGCTGAAAGCCGCGGCGATACAAGGATTGCCACGTTTCACTCGCAATGACAAGCTGAGTAATCGTCAGGCAGACTTGGCAAAGATCGGTTTTGTCTCGACCGCAGAGCCTTGGTAGAAACCGGCATAGCGGTCCAGCTGGCGCTGAGCGGCGCTGGCATCAACGCCATCTTTGAGCACGGCCACATCAATGCCAGTGCGCTTCATCTGCACCAGCTGGTCGATCAACACGTCGCCTGTGGCGCGCAATTCGCCTTCAAAGGCTAAACGGCGGCGCAGTAAAAAGGCTTGGCTGTAGGCGCGGCCATCGGTGAAGGCCGGGAATTGCAAGTCGATGCGGGTCACGCCTGACAAGTCGAGCGTGCGCGGGTCCACGTCGTTGGCGAGTTCAAGGACACCACTCTTGCTGGCAGCCTGGTGTTCTTGTGCGGTGATGATGTTCATGGTCGGTTGTTTCGTTCTTTGGCACATCCGTCAGACTGACTTGCTGTCATTGCGAGCGCAGCGTGGAGATCTAAAAAATAGGACTGCCGCGCTTCGCTCGCAGTGACACTTCAGGATTCAGAGCGCTCCTCTTGCGTATGACGTGCCGCATTGGCAGCCGCCTTGAACGGGTCTTGGCCAACACGGCGCAGCGTCTCGATGAAAGCTTCCTGTTTGCCGTTGCCGGTCGATACGCGCAGCTGCTTGTAGGTGTCCAGGATGGCTTCGATCACGTCGGGCACTTCGAATGAAGAGAATGAAGGGCCAACCACTTTGCCGGGCGTGGCTGCGCCAGACAGGTCCTTGCCGTCTGAGCCGCCCAACGTGACCTGGTACCACTCCTTGCCGTCTTTGTCGACGCCCAGGATGCCGATGTGGCCCGAGTGGTGGTGACCGCAAGAGTTGATGCAGCCGCTGATGTGAAAGTCGATGTGGCCCAGGTCGTCCAGCTCGTCTAGGTCCTGGTAACGCTCGGTGATGGCGCTGGCCGTGGGGATGGAGCGGGCATTGGCAAGCGCGCAATAGTCACCGCCGGGGCAGGCAATCATGTCAGTCAGCAGGCCGATGTTGGGCTGGGCCACGCCCAGCGCCTTGGCTTCAAGCCAAAGGGCGTGCAACTGGTCCAGGCGCACCCAGGGCAGCAGCAGGTTTTGGGTGTGCGAAACGCGGGCTTCGCCTGCTGAGAATTTTTCGGCCAAAACAGCAGCAGCGTCGAGCTGGTCGGCCGTGGCATCGCCAGGGGCATAGCCCGGTCGCTTGAAGGACAGCGACACGGCGCGCAGTTGCGGGTTGCGGTGCGGGCGCACATTGCGCGCCAGCCAGCGGGCAAAGGCGGGTGTCTTGGCCGCTTCGATGCTGAGCGCTGCTTCCGCCTGGGCCAACCATTCGTCAGTGTTTTCGGGCAAGTTGAGGTTTGGGTCCAAAAAACCGGCTTTCACACGGTCGAGTTCGGCTTGCGGCAGGGTGTGCGGCGCACCATCGTGTTCCAGAATCTGGCGGAACTCGGTTTCGACTTCGTCAAAGTAGCGCTGGCCTTCGGCTTTGACCAAAATCTTGATGCGCGCTTTGTATTTGTTGTCGCGGCGCCCCCAGCGGTTGTACACACGCACTACGGCTTCAAGATAGCTCATGATGTCCTGCCAAGGCAGGAACTCGCGGATGACCACGCCGTTGACCGGGGTGCGGCCCATGCCACCACCCACCAACACCTTGAAGCCCACTTCGCCCGCAGTGTTTCGGGTGACCCGCAAGCCCACGTCGTGCCAGCCAATGGCAGCGCGATCTTCGGTGGCACCTGTGATGGCGATCTTGAACTTGCGCGGCAAGTGCGCAAACTCGGGGTGCAGCGTGCTCCACTGGCGGATCAATTCGGCATACGGCCGAGGGTCCACCACCTCGTCCACAGCCACACCGGCCAGTTCGTCGGTGGTGGTGTTGCGGATGCAGTTGCCGCTGGTCTGGATGCCGTGCATGTTCACGGTGGCCAGCAGCTCCATCACGTCGGCTGATTTGTCCAGCGGAATCCAGTTGAACTGCACGTTCTGGCGCGTGGTGAAGTGGCCATAGTTGGTGGTCAGCTTAGGGGCTAGACCGGCGATTTTGTCTTGGGTGGCTTGGGCTTCGGCCAGCAAGGCGGCGTCGGGCGTGTCGTATTCGCGGGCGATCGTGGCCAGCACTTTGAGCTGGGCGGCATTGATTTCACCATAAGGCACGGCCACTCGGAGCATCGGCGCGTAGCGCTGCACATACCAGCCGTTTTGCAGGCGCAGGGGGCGAAACTGATCTTCTGACAGTTGACCCGTTTGCCAGCGACCCAGCTGGTCGCGGAATTCCGCAGCACGGGCGCGCACGAAGGCTTTGTCGAATTCAGTGTATTGGTACATGAGTGAACTTCTTCAGATCAAAATGAGACGAGTGACGTCGATGCCGGACACTCGGTGGCGACTGTAAGGTGGCTTTATGCCAAAACAAACAATTTTTAAGTTGGGTATATATGCCGTAGGCTTATAAGGGTTGGGTTGAGGGCCAATTTGCCCGAGACCCGGTCACGCGGCCCTTGGTGTCCAAAACTTAGGGGCTTTAGTGTCTCGCAAGCGACAAGTTGGTCGGTGGCTGCTAAAGTCCTATTTTTGGCTTTTGACTCTAGGATCCGACGATGAAACGCCTGATTGCCACCGGCTTGTTGAGCGCAGCCGCTACCACTGTTTTGGCCCAAACCCCGATCAAGATCGGTGAAATCAACAGTTATTCCGCCATCCCGCAGTTCACCCAGCCTTACAAGCAAGGCTGGCAACTGGCGGTGGAAGAGATCAACGCCAAAGGCGGCTTGCTGGGCCGTAAGGTCGAGGTGATTGCGCGCGACGATGCGGGCAAGCCCGACGAGGCGCTGCGCCACGCGATCGAGCTGACGTCCAAGGAAAAGGTCGACATTCTGGCCGGGGGCTTTTTGTCGAATGTGGGCCTGGCGCTGGCCGATCACGCAGCCAAGAACAAACGCTTGTTCATCGCCAGCGAGCCGCTGACCGACGCCATCGTCTGGGAAAAAGGCAACCGTTACACGTTCCGCCTGCGCGCCAGCACCTACATGCAGGCGGCGATGTTGGTGGAAGAAGCCGCCAAAATGCCCGCCAAGCGCTGGGCCACGATCGCGCCCAACTACGAATACGGCCAAAGTTCGGTGGCCAGCTTCAAGGAGTTGCTCAAGGCCAAGCGCCCGGACGTCGAGTTTGTGAGTGAGCAATGGCCTGCCTTGGGCAAGATCGACGCGGGCAGCACCCTCACAGCCACCATGGCCGCCAAGCCTGATGCGGTGTTCAATGTGACCTTTGGCGCGGATCTGGCCAAAATGGTGCGCGAAGGCAACCAGCGCAACATTTTCCCCAAGACTCCGGTGGTGTCCATGCTGTCGGGCGAGCCCGAGTATCTGGAGGTGCTCAAGGATGAGACTCCCAGAGGCTGGATCGTGACCGGTTACCCCTGGGACCAAATTGACACCAAAGAGCACGCGAGTTTCGCAGCCAATTACTACAAGCGGTTCAGCGAAAACCCCAAACTCGGCTCGGTGGTGGGCTACGCCACCATGCAGTCGATTTTTGCCGGCATTCAAAAAGCGGGCAGCGTGGACAATGAAAAGCTGGTCGTCGCCATGCGAGGCCTGAAATTCAGTACGCCATTCGGGCCCGCAGAGTTTCGCGCGATTGACCAGCAATCCACCATGGGTGCTTATGTGGGCAAACTCGATCAGCGCGGCGGCAAGGGGACCATGGTGCAGTGGCGTTATGCCGATGGCAAAAATTATTTGCCCACCGACGCTTATGTCAAAGCGCGGCGACCCGCCCAAGCGATGAAATGAGGCGGCTTGACAGCGGCATCTGAAATGGGGTGATCCTCAGACAGTTGCCTTGCAAGCCGGGGGCTGACCCTTCATGGGCGAGATGGTGCAGCCCTCTCGCTTTCTTGCAGTACATCTGAAATTCTGCGCACCTGAATCTGAGGCGGTAGGTTTTCCCGCACCTTGTAGTTCTCTGCGCGGTCTTGCGACCTGAAGGGGCCAGTGATCACCACAAACCGGCCACCCGGGTAGTTGGTCTTTCGCATGAGCACGCGGGCATTGGCCAAATCGTCTCTGGATCGGATCAGGCTTTGGGCTTGTGCGACCGTCGCCAATGCCCCGTGTTCCAGGACAAAGAAATCAGGCGATTGCTGGGCCAGCCAGCGCATGCCGCGCTGAGCGATTTCCGGGACTTCGACGCTGATGACTGCGGGAGCAGCCGCTTGTGGCAGGGAAGCAGGCTCAGCCTGTTCGGTGGAAGCAACACTTTCTTCAGCCTTGCTTTGCGGCGGGGGAGCTGATGAGTCAGTCAGCTGCGGGGCAGACGCCGAGGGCATTGGCAGCGCTTGAATCACAGGCGCAGGATCAGCTGCCACAGGTCGCTCATCCGCCTGGGAGGGGTCTGTGTTTGGACCTGAAAAGTGAAACCATGTTCCCCACCCGCCCAAACCCAGCAGGGTCACCACTGCGAGCCATGCCATGCCCTTGGATGACTGGCCGGATGCGGTGCTCAAGGGTGCCTGGGGAGTGGGGGAGGGCGATGCCAAGATGGGAGTCTCAGCAAGCATGGAAGGCGCATCAGGTTTTGCAACTGCAGGCTCGTTCGTCCCATGCGCTTGGACATTGGAAGGGGACAGGCTGGCAACGGCCTCACTGTTTTGACCATCTGGGGGGTTGAGGCAAAGCAGAACCCAGCGCCAACTCAGGCCGGGCAGGTGGCTGCTGAGTTCCTGCAACATCTGCACATCAGAGGCGGGCAAATGTTCGGCGTTTGTGATGATGCCAATTTGCCTCGGCAAGGACGAGGGCGGTGGGCTTTGCATCGCCTGCTCCAGCCCCAGCTGGGCAATGCCTTGGTTGATGTGGCTGAGCAAAGCAAAGCGTTGGTCGCCCGTGAAGTGTTCGACCGCAACCTCAGGAGCCCATTCACGCCACAAGTCTTGCAAGGCTTGGGCTTCACGCGCCATGTCTGCGCTGTCCTGACGCCAAATGATCAGGTTTTGATCACTCTTTAAAACCAACTGGCCAAGGCCCTCCAGTGCATCCGCGGGTTCTTGCGGTCGGGAGTTGACATGAGGGGTGGCAAGTGACGGGCCGGACCGAGGTTGCATTGGAAACTGAATGTTGCGAAATGGAGCCTCGATTAAACACCAAGCAAGCGAGACCTTTGTGCTCAAAGCCGTGGCTTGTCGCCCCAAACGGCGCGCACCAGGTTTGCGGCATGCGACTCAGGCGGGCTCCTAAGCGCCTGTGGGCAGGCCCCAACGTCCCGCTTGGCTGGGTTGCCAAAATTCTGCAAAGGGGCTGGGCAAGCTGTGCGGCCCAGGCTGTTCAAATAAGAGCTGCCCCGGTGCCAGCGTGTCGATGGTGGAGGCCAGGGTACGGGCTTGGCCTTCAGCATTGCGCACCATCAGGTGCTGCGCTGTGATGTCGCCCGGTTGCTGCAGTCCCGCTGCGCCCAGCAGGTCGGCCAGGGCGTGCAAAGTATTGGCATGGTAGTAATACACCCGCTCAGCCTTGTCGGTCACCACGATGGCGCGTTGGCGCACCGGGTCTTGCGTTGCCACACCCGTCGGGCAGTGGTCTGTGTGGCAGCTGCGTGACTGGATACAGCCCAGGGCAAACATGAAGCCCCTGGCCGAATTGCACCAATCGGCCCCCAGCGCGAGGCAGCGCGCGATGTCAAAAGCTGAAATCACTTTGCCGGATGCACCAATCCTGATCCGATCGCGCAGACCCGCCCCCACCAAACTGTTGTGCACAAGGCGCAGCCCATCGCGCAGCGGCATGCCCACATGGTCGGCAAACTCGATGGGCGCTGCACCCGTTCCGCCTTCGGCGCCATCCACCACGATGAAGTCAGGTGTTTGACCGGTTTCCAGCATGGCCTTGACCAATGAAAACCATTCGGCTGGATGACCCACGCACAGCTTGATGCCAACGGGCTTGCTGCCTGAGAGTTCGCGCAGTTGCGCGATGAATGCCAACATCTCCAGGGGCGTACTGAAAGCCGAATGCCTTGCCGGTGACACGCAGTCTTGTCCCATCGGGACACCGCGGGCTTCGGCAATCTCGGCACTGACTTTGGCTTTGGGCAAGACACCGCCATGGCCGGGTTTGGCCCCTTGAGACAGTTTCAGCTCGATCATCTTGACCTGGGGCGAGCGGGCCTGCTCGGCAAAGCGCACCGGGTCAAATCCACCTTCTGGCGTGCGGCAACCAAAATAACCCGAGGCCACCTGCCAGATCAGATCGCCACCAGGCTCGCGGTGGTGCCTGGAGATGCTGCCTTCGCCGGTGTCGTGCGCAAATTGCCCCATGGCCGCGCCCTTGTTCAGGGCCTTGACGGCATTGGGCGACAAGGCCCCGAAGCTCATGCCTGAAATGTTGAGCAGCGAAAGTGCGTAAGGCTGCTCGCATTGGTGTGCGCCTACCGTTACCCTGAAACTGACCGGGTCCAGCTGAGTCGGTTGCATCGAGTGGGTAATCCACTCGGATTGCGCGTGGTACATGTCCTTGATGCTGCCAAAGCCGCGCTTGTCGTTTTGCACCTTGGAGCGGGCATAGACCATGGCCCGCTGGTTGCGCGAAAAAGGCAGTTTTTCCTCGTCGTCCTCCAGAAAATATTGACGGATTTCTGGACGGATGTACTCAAGACCGTAACGGATGCGACCCGTGAGTGGGTAGTTGCGTCGCACCGCCTGGCGGGTTTGGGTGTAGTCGATGCAGCCCAGCACAAACAATAGTCCAAAACCACCGCTGAGCCAGAGCGAATAGGGCAGCGCCACCAGCGCAGCGGGGGCCGTCACCAGCCAAGGCAAATACCTGGACAAAGACGCAAGTGCCATGGGTACTCCACGAAAGTGACCCGCTTGCCAGGACGATTGGATCCTGTAATTGAGGCGGGATACGCTCATGTTGAATGATGAGACCGACTTTGTACAGGGTATTGCTACTGATTTTGGGTCTGGACGGTGGCTGCACGGTGCGATCTGATCCCAGCCGCAGTGGCGTGAAGTCCCGTCCCTCAAGTGGATGCAAAGCGCTGCGCGGCCAAGTGTTTGGCCAAGGCTGGAGGCAGAGGCAGGGGATCGTTGTTCAACCAGGCGGCGGTGAGTTCACCGCACAACACGGACAAGCTGATGCCGCGAGCGCCCATGCCCGTGCTCAGGCACAGACCCGGCAGGCGTTGGGGGTCGATGGGCCCGACTGCAGGCAGTCGATTGGGCAGGGTGCAGCGCAAACCGGCCCAGCCCTGGACTCGATCTGGCGCGAATTGTCCAGCCATGACCTCAGCCAAACCGGGCAGCAGCGATGACAGGCGCAATTCGTTGGCTGCATGGTCCTCGAACCTCACGGGGGTCTGCGTGCAGTTGCGCTCAAAGGTGGAGCCGATGAACCAGCCCAGCGGCCCCTCGGGCGTGGGCACGCCGCTGATGAAGCTGCCGTGGCCGTTGACCGGAAAGGGCGGCAACCGTTGGTGCTGGGTCTCAGTCAAGTCGGCCATGTGGCCAAAACTGATTTGTCCACGCAATGGGTTCAGCGGCACAGCAAAGCCGGGAAGGTGCTGTAGCAAAGCCAGGCTTTCAAAGGCGCTGGCCACCACCAACCAGGGGGCTTGGCCCAGGACATGGCCGTGTGCATCGGTGACGGTCCAAGTCTCATCGTGCCGTTCAATCGCATCGACCTTTTGCTCCCACAGAACCTGTATGTTGGGGTTTTGCAACTGCGCGGCCACCAGTTGCCGAGGGCGGATCCAGCCCGCCTGCGCGTGCCACAGTGCCGGCGATCTAGGCGGCAAGCCAGCAGCATCGATCTGTGATGCGCTGGCCAAGGCACTGTGAGGATCGAGAGGGTCTGCAGGCAGGCGGCGCTTGCCCAAGAGGTTGTGTTCCAGAACACCAGTCAGAGCCCAATCGGTTCCGCTTTTCAACAGCGTTTGGGCGCGCTCCAGCGTGGCCTGCACGCCCGCTCGCGTGATGCGCGAGAGCACGTTGTCATCAGGCGAAACATGGGGCGCTGCCAAACCCGCAGGCAGGCCCGATGCCCCTGCACCCACGCACTGAGCCTGGTCGAGCACCAAGACCTTCCAGCCGCGTCGAGCCAGGCTGTAGGCCACCGCAGAGCCTGACAAGCCTGCCCCGATGACCAGAGCCTGGCGCGTGTCGGCTTGCGATTTCAAGGATTCAAATAAGCGGGGGACAAGCGCTGCTGAGCATCAGCCCGCTGCTGGAGGGACATAGCCCTGGGCTGTATCGGCGCCATCGCCAAAGAAATGGTTTTCCATCTGGCGTGCCAGGTACTGTCGGGCACGCAGGTCGGCCAGGTTCAGACGGTTTTCATTGACCAACATGGTCTGGTGCTTGAGCCAGTCGGCCCAGGCTTGTTTGCTCACGCCCTCCCAGATGCGCTTGCCCAGCTCGCCGGGGTAGGGCGGAAAATCCAGACCTTCTGCTTCTTTGCCGAGTTTGATGCATTGAACGGTGCGTGCCATGGTGGTGTCTTGCCTTGATCTGTCTTAAGAAGCGCTGGTTATACAGATATAGAATTTCAGTATTTCCAGTTGAAAGCCGATCACACGACAATGCGGACTGTTGCGACTCTCGTGTGGTCTTGCAGGCCGTAAATGTAGCAAGCTTTCAGCATCCCCCAAGGGCATTGGGTCTCTCCTGCCTCTCAACACACACCAACAGCAAATGAGTGCTTTTCTTGAAGAACGCGTTTTGAGTGTCCACCACTGGACCGACCGCCTGTTCAGCTTCACCACCACCCGAGACCAGGCGCTGCGCTTTTCGAATGGCCACTTCACCATGATTGGCTTGCGCGGCGACAACGGCAAACCGCTCCTGCGTGCTTACTCGATCGCCAGCGCCAACTACGAAGAGCATTTGGAGTTCTTGAGCATCAAGGTGCCCGACGGCCCTTTGACCTCCAAGCTCCAGCACATTCAGGTAGGCGACACCATCATCGTGGGCCGCAAACCCACCGGCACTTTGTTGTGCGACTATTTGTTGCCTGGCAAAAACCTGTACCTCATGGGCACTGGCACAGGCCTGGCCCCTTTCATGAGCATCATCCGTGATCCCGAAACTTACGAGCGCTTTGAAAAAGTCATCTTGGTGCACGGCGTTCGACAAGTGAACGAGCTGGCTTACCACGACTACATCACACAAGAGCTGCCCGCCCACGAGTTCTTGGGCGAGATGGTCAGCCAGCAGCTGCTGTACTACCCTACGGTGACCCGCGAGCCCTACCGAAATCAGGGCCGCGTCACCGACTTGATTGAAAACGGCAAGTTGTTTGCCGACTTGGGTCTGGCGCCGCTCAACCCTGAAACCGACCGTGTGATGATTTGCGGTTCGCCAGAAATGCTGAAAGACCTCAAGCGCATCTGTGAGGCGCGTGGCCTGGAAGAGGGCAACACCAGCACACCTGGGGCTTTCGTGATTGAGCGGGCGTTTGCGGATTCCTGACGCCCGCAGGGCTATGTGAAACAGATCACCTGCACCTGATGCGATGCGGGAGCACAATGCTCCACTTGTTTTTGAAGAGTCTCCATGAATTTGTCTGCCATCTCACCCCAACGCTGGATGTTGTTGATCGCCCTTTCAGGCTTCGGCATGCTGGTGTTCGGCTTGTATTTGCAACATGTGGTGGGTCTGAACCCTTGTCCCATGTGCATCGTGCAGCGCTATGCCCTGATAGCGGTGGTGGTGCTGGCCTTGATCGGATGGCGTTTGCACGGCATAGGCTTGGCCGCATCCAGCTTGCTTCTGACACTCAGCGCGGGTTTCGGTGCGTTCACAGCGGCCCGTCAAAGCTGGCTGCAGTGGTATCCGCCCGAAGTGGTGAACTGCGGACGCGATTTTTACGGCATGGTTGAAAACTTCCCGCTCAATCGTGCCATCCCCATGATCTTCAAAGGCAGCGGCGACTGCAGCAAGATCGACTGGACCTTTTTGGGTGGCTCGATCGCCAATTGGTCTTTTGTTTGCTTTGTGTTGTTTGGCCTTTTGGGTGTGTGGGTGGCCATCCGGTCTCGGGCGGCCCTGGCCCAATAACGCCAACGGCACAGCCAGGTCGAAGGCCTGGGGGGTCGACTACTGACGCGGCCCTTTCAGGGTGACAATACCGGCACTATCCCTTGCCCCTGCATGTCTGCCCCTGTTCACACCCATGTTACATCGCCAGTGCCCCATGTGCTGCTGGTCATCACCAAAGGCGAAGCCGGTGGGGCGCAGACGCATGTGCTGGAGCTGTGCCGCGCCTTGCAGGGCCGGGTGCGCTTCACGGTGGCGATCGGTGGTGACGACGCGCACAGCGTGTTGGGCCAGGCCCTGACCCATTTGGGCATCGCGGTGCTGGCGCTGCCCAGTCTGCAAAACTCGCTCAACCCCCTCAAGGTGCTGGCCTCGGTGCGGGCCTTGCTGGCCCATCTGCGCGAGCTACAGCCCGATGTCATCCACGCCCACAGCGCGGTGGCCGGGGTGATCGCCCGGCTGGCGGGCAAGCTGCGGCAAATACCGGTGGTCTACACCGTGCACGGCTTTGGCTTCAAGCCGCAAGCGCCTTGGTTGATCCGCACCAATGCCTGGTTGGCCGAGGCTGTGCTGGCGGCCTGGACCACGCGCATGGTGTGTGTGTCGGCCTATGAAAAAGAATTGGCCGCGCGTTTGCCCATGCCGCCCGAGCGGGTGAGTGTGGTGCACAACGCGCTGGCCGATGTGCCCTGGCGCAGCGACATGGCGACCCAGCCGACCCGCCTGGTCATGGTGGCCCGCATGGCTGCGCCCAAGCGGCCCGATGTCCTGATCGAGGCCCTGGCCCTGCTGGCACATCTTGGCCTGCAGCCCGAGACCCGAATTTTGGGAGGCGGGCCCGACCTGGCCCGTCACCAACAGGCCGCTGCCCCGATGCCGCACATCCAGCTGGAGGGCGACGTGAGCGACGTGGCCCAGCGCCTGGCGCAGCACCAGATCTTTGTGCTCTTGTCCGACCACGAGGGCCTGCCCATCTCCATCCTGGAGGCCATGCGCGCGGGCATGGCGATTGTGGCCACGCGCTTGCCCGGCATCGAAGAAATGCTCACGCATGCGCAAAGTGCATGGCTGGTGCCCAACAGCCCACAGGCCGTGGCCGATGCGCTGCAGACCCTGCTGACCGATACCCCCTTGCGCTTGCGGCTGGGGCAAGCTGCACGCGAGCGCTACGAGGCGCAGTTTCAGCCCCAAGCCATGGCCGAGCCGGTGCTGGCGATCTACCAACAGGCCCCCTTGATGCACACCGCACGCTGGCCCATGACGCGCCCGCGCCGCCCAACGCAGCAACTGGCCTCGCAGCAGGCGCACCGTCAAAGCGCCCACCTGGTCTGGAGCTTGTTGGGTTTGGCGATGATCGGCCTGGCTTACGCCATCAGTCAGGCCCTGATGGCCAGTGGACTGGCCACGGTGGACTTTGGCCGCACCGTGCTGGCCAGCCTGGTGCCTTATGCGCTGGCGGCGCACCTGTTGTACCGGGGGGCGCACATGCCTGCAGCCGAGCGCGGCCCCTTGCTGCTGGTCACCACCGGCTTGCCGTTTTGGCTCACGCCCTTGGCCTTTGCCTTGCTGCAGCAGCCGTATTCGCGCGGCGCTTTGCTGCTGACCTATGCGCTGTGCACCTTTTGGTTCTGGCTGGCCGACCAGTGGTTTTTGCGGCATCGGCCTTGGCGGCTGGTGTACCAGGACCCGCGTGTGCCCGCCTTGTTGGCCCCCTGGTTGCCCGAGCCCGGCGGTCAGGGCCTGCCGCGCATCCGTTTGCTACCCTGGCCCGAGCAAGGTATGCCGCCTGTCACGGCGCTGGCGTGTGACGGCGCGGTGGTTTTGCCTGCAGCAGCCATCTCAGACACATCTGCCACATCTGCGCCCACCCACCCCGAGCGCCACCGCTTTTTGACGGCGCTCAAGCTTCAGCACATTCGCCTGTACAGTCCAGAATCGTTGCACCAAAGCCTGACCGGGCGCATGGCGACCGAAACCCTGCAAAACGAGCTCTGGCAGACCGATGGCAACCCGGCGTATGACTTGGCCAAGCGCCTCATCGATGTGAGCGTGGTGCTGGCCTTGTTGCCACTTTGGCTGCCGCTGGCGCTGTTGGTGGCCTGCGGTGTCAAGATCGACTCGCCAGGGCCTGCCCTGTTCAGCCAGCGGCGCACTGGCATGCACGGGCAAAGTTTTCGGATCTGGAAGTTCCGCAGCATGCGCCACGAAGCGCAACTTAACCCGCAGTTCGCCCAGGCCAACGACCCGCGCATCACGCGCTTCGGGCACTGGATTCGACGCACCCGGCTTGATGAAATCCCGCAGTTGTTTAACGTGCTCATGGGCCACATGAGCCTGATCGGGCCGCGCCCTGAGCAAGATGGTTTTGTGCAGCAGTTTGCCGAGCAAATGCCCAGCTACCCCTACCGCCACCTGGTGCGCCCCGGCCTGACTGGCTGGGCCCAGGTGCAACAAGGCTACGCGGCCAGCACCGATGAAACCGCCATCAAACTCAGCTACGACCTCTACTACATCACGCACTACAGTTTGGCCATGGACTTGCTGATCGTCTTCAAAACCATCCAGACTGTGCTCACGGGGCGGGGGGCGCGTTGAACAAACCCCGCCACGTTCTGTTGTTGACCGAAGAGTCTGGCGTGGGCGGCGTGCAGACCACGCTGCACTGGCTCGAATCGGGCCTGACCGAGCGCGGTTGGCAAGTCACGCGGCTGCCGGTGCGCCATGGCCGACCCTCGCTGTGGGCCTGCTGGCAGGCGGCGCGGCGGGCGCAGGTGCTGGTCGCCTCCAATAACTTCCTGCCGGCCTACGTTTCGGTAGCCTTGGCTTGGTTGGCCCGCAGGCCCAGCGTGGTCTGGGTGCACGGCCCAGTGCATGAGGTGTTGCAGCAAGCCAGTGCCTCGCCTTTCAAAACCGCCTGGCTACGCACGGTTTACCGCTGGGCCAGCCATCTGGTGTGCGCATCTCAGACCTCGTGCGACAGCTTGATGCGCGTGATGGCGGGAGCCCGGCGTGCAGCCCCTCAAAACGTGAGCGTGATCCGCAACCCAGCGGTCTTGCCCGGTGCGGGCCAAAGTGACGCGGCCATGCCCGCCACCGAGGGGGTGGCGCTGGGCTTTGTCGGCCGCTTGTCGCCCGAAAAACAGCCCTTGCAATTGCTGCCCATGCTGCGCCTGTTGCCACCCGCCTGCCAATTGCATGTGGTGGGCGATGGCGAGCTGATGGGTGCGATGCGCAGCGACGGACAAGACCTGCTGGCTCAAGGTCGCTTGCACCTGCACGGCCAACAAACCGTGACGGCGCAGACCTACCGGGCCTGGCAGGCCACGGTGCTGTGCTCGCGCTACGAGGGTTACCCCATGACGGCGCTGGAGTCGCTGGCTTGCGGCGTGCCCTGCGTGAGCACGCCCATCCCCGCGATGCAGGAAATGCTGGGCACACCAGCCCCGCTTTGGCTGGCGCAAGATGAAAGCCCCGCAGCGTTGGCCGAGGCGGTGCAGCGCTGCCTGGCGCAAGCGCCGGCCGATCGGCGTGCAGCCATCGACAGCTTGCAGGGCCAGCACCGCCTCGAGACCTTTGTGCAGGCTTGGGACGAGCTGCTCACGCGGCAGCTGCAGGGGGGGCAGGGCACAGAAAAGCAAGCCATGAATCTGGATGCTTCTCGCGGTGAGCGGCCTCATGGAGGCCAGTCGTGATCACCGTTCACTTTGTGCATGGTGCACTTTCTTATTTGCCCGAGCTGACCGCTTACCAGGCCCACATCGAGCACCTGGGCCATGCGGTGAAGATGCACACCCAAGCCCACACCGTGCCCGATGACGCGCAGGCTGTGTGGTGGATTTGCGGCCGCGTGCCCGCCGCCCAAGCAAGGCGCTTGCAAAGCGCGGTGCAGGTGCACGAATACGCCTCTGCCAGCGTGGCCCCGCTGGCTTGGCTCAAGGACCGCATCAAACAGTGGCAGCACCCGGTGCCCGACTTTCGGGTGTTCCAAAGTGACTGGGTGCGCCAGCGCATGGGCTTTGCAGGGGATGCTGTTCCCTATGCCCTGCGCGACATGGGCGTGCCCGATGCTTTTTTGACGGCGCAATCACTGCTACCACCTGAGTTTGACTTGGTCTATCTGGGTGAGATGCGCCGTCTGCTGAACTTTGTGCCCCTGCTGCACACCTTGGGGCAAGCGGGTCTGTCGCTGCTGCTGGTGGGCGATGTGCCTGTAGCTTTGCAAGAGCGCCTGGCCGCTCTGGGCCACATCCAAAGCACCGGGCGTGTGCCGCAAGACCAGGTGCCTGCGCAATTGCTGCGGGCCCGCGCAGGCCTGAACCTGATGCCCGATATGCTGCCGCTGTCTGAGCAAACGTCCACCAAGCTGCTGGAATACCTGGCGCTGGGCTTGCCCGTCATCAGCAACCCCTATGCCTGGGCGCAGCGCACTGCGCAGGCCCATGCCGGGCGGGTGCAGTTGTTGGGCTTACAGGCCAGCGCCGCGCAATGGCAAGCCGCCGTGCAGGGCCTGCCCATGCGCCAGACCGATCGCCAACACCTGCAGTCCTTGCGCTGGTCACACCAGCTGCAAGCCTTGCCCGTTTGGGATGCCTTGTTCGGGGCCGGCAAATGAAGCGGTGGAAGCTGTTGCAGTCCTTGCCCCGTGCCACGGCCCCTGCCGCTCTGGGCAGTCTGGTGTCGCTGGCGGCGCAGGGCTTTTTGGCGCTGCTGTTGTTTCGCCTGTTCAGCCCCGAGGAGGTTGGGCTGTTTTCAGCCACCAGCCAACTGGCCTTTTTTTGGGCCAGCTTGGCGCTGGCGCAAAGCCCCTTGAGCCTGCTGGCCGAGCGCCACCAAGAGCCCCGCGCTGCCGCCCGCCGCGCTTGGCGGCAAAGCGCCTGGCGCTTGCTTTGGCTGGCGCCGGTGGCCGCGCTGGGGGCGGTGTGGTCGGGTTTGGCGCAAGCAGCGCAGGTGTGGGCATGGGCCGCTGCCTTAGCCCTGACGCAGCTGAGCTGGCTGCTGGCGCAAAGCCTGACTTTGCGGGTGGGCAGCCGCTGGTCCATGGGTCTGGTGCGCATGGTGCCGCCCGTGCTGGCGGCAGCGGCGGCGGTGTTGGGGGCTGTGCTTTTTCCGGAGCGTGGCGAGGGCCTTGAGCTGCCCGTGCTCTTGGTGTCGGCCTGCTTGGGCTATCTGGCCGGGGCGTTTTGGATGCGACTGGCTTTTCAACCCGCTACTGAAGCCGACCCGTCGAGTGCCACCGAATCAGGCAGCGATTTACCCCGTGCCGTGGCCGAAGCCCGTCCATCATCTGACCCACGCAGCGCCCAGCTCAAGATGCTGCACACCCTCACCGACGGCCTGGCCGCCACGGCCTTGGCGCTGAGCTGGCCAGCGCACTACGGCGTGCAAGAGGCGGGTTGGATGCTGGCGCTGCTGCGCATCCTGAGCTTCATCCCGGCGCTGGTGCACACGGCCTGGGCGCAGGTGTTGCTCAGCAGCGATACCCCCGTGCGGCTGCGGCCGCTGCAAGTGGCCTGGGCCGCAGCGGCGCTGGTGCTGGGTGTGGGGGCCTTGGCCCAACTGGCGCTCACAGGGGACTGGCTCGACGCGCGTTGGCAAGGCCTGTCGGCCTATGTCTGGCCTCTGGTGCTGTGGCAAATGGCTGCCTGCTTGGTGGCCGCGCACGCGCACCTGCCTTTCCAAAAAGGCCTGGCCGCCAAGCACTCCTGGCTGTGCGTGGCCATGAACGCGGGCTTCATCGCCCTGTGCGTGGTCCTGCCCGGGGTCAGCACCTTAAGTGCCAGCACACACATGGCCTGGCTGTCGGCCTACATGCTGCTGAGCTTGGTGGGTTTGACGCTGTGGGTGGTCAAGCGCTGAGAGCGACCTGCACAGACATTTGGAAAAACACCAACCATGACCACGACCTTGAACATTCTGGGCATCACTGTCCCGATTTATCTGACCATTGCCCTGGGGTATGCGTGCACGCGCATGGGGCTGTTTGCCAAGGCCGAGATGCAGGTGTTTGGGCGTTTCACGCTGCAATTGGCTTTGCCTGCTTTGCTGTTCAACGCGCTGTCGCAGCGCAGCGTGGCGGAGATCCTGAACCTGAACTATTTGCTGGCCTATGCCTTGGGCTCTTTGCTGGTGATGGGTGTGGGCCTGTGGTGGGCGCGCAAGGTGCTGGGCCAGAACCTGAGTTACAGCAGCATGATGGCCATGGGCATGTCGTGCCCGAACAGTGGGTTTGTGGGTTATCCCATCATTTTGTTGTCGTTGGGGCCTGTGGCCGGGGTGGCACTGGCTTTGAACATGGTGGTCGAAAACTTTTTGTTGCTGCCCTTGCTTTTGGCCATTGCTGATGCGCAAGGCCAACCCGGGCAGTGGAAAAGCGTGTTCTTTCAAACGCTGAAAAATGTGCTCAAAAATCCCATGATTTGGGGTGTTGTAGCGGGTTTTGCTTTTTCGCTCTCAGGCCTGCAGATGCCCGCGCCTGTGGGGCGCACCATCGATTTGTTTGCGCAGTCCAGTGCGGTGCTGGCGCTGTTTGTGATTGGCGGCTCTTTGGTGGGTTTGCAGGCGCGGGGGCTGCAGGCCACCGTGCTGCCCATTGCGCTGGGCAAGCTGGTGCTGCACCCGCTGGCCATGTGGGCGGTGTTGGTCTGGTTGGTGCCGATTGAGGACCCGGCGTTGCGTGCGGCCGCTTTGCTGACCGGCGCCATGCCCATGCTGGGCACTTACACCATCTTGAACCAGCGCCACGGCCATGGCACGGTGAGTGCTGCGGCCTTACTCGTGACCACGGTGCTGTCGTTTTTCACGCTCAGTGGGCTGTTGTGGCTGTTGCAGTTGCACCCTGTATGACGGTCTGTTAGGGCGCAGCCTGGACTCGTGGGTCAGTAAGTGCATTAGCCGCTGCGTCAGCGCAAAGAGGCTGCTGTGACTCCTGAAAGGGGCAAGTCCAACGGTTCTGACTCGGCCTGAAAAGGCCGCATTTCTGAATCTAACTTGGCGTACGCATCCGCCGCGAGCGAGCGAGTTTGCTGCAGTGCCTGGTGTTTGGCGGCCCGGCCGCGCACCCGCATGCGCCAGACCCTGAATGAACGGGTTTTCAGGTGCTCGCGCATCAAGGCAATGACCTGGGCCTCTTGCAAACCAAATTGCAATGCCAGGGCTTCAAACGGGGTGTCATCCTGCCAGGCCATCGCGATGATGGCTGAGACATCGGCCGGCGTGAGTTTGTCTGGTGGCCCAAAGGGTGGGTCAGTTTTTTTCATGCCGGCTGGGGCCTGGGCGAAACGAGGCTGCCAGGGCCACAGCTTCTTTCACGTCCACGCAAATGCCGTCTGCGCCCAGGCTGTGAGCGTCATGGGTTTGTATGGTGAAGATGGGGCCACCCAGCAGCACGCCGGGCTCGGGGTTGCCGGATGCGGCCTTGAGTGCACGAATCAGGCTGGGCAGGGTCTTGAGTTGTGCTTCTGTGGCGCAAGAGATGCCGATGACGTCAAACCATTCGTTGCTGACCGCGTGTACGAGTTCTGTTTCAGAAAGCGAGATTTCGATGACCACGTCCCAACCGGCTTTGCGGAAAAAATCGGACACGATGGTCATGCCCAAAAAATGCTGCGAGCCCGGGGCCGAGGCCAGCATGATGCGCTGCACATCGCCGCCCAGTTGGGGGCCGTTTTGGTATTCGAAGCCCAAGCGGTGTGTGATCTCGTGCATGCGCACCAGGCCACAAGTGACCTCGGTGAAGTCGCACAGGTCTTGCTCCCACATCTGTCCCAGCTGTCGCGCAGCCGGGGCGATCAGCTCCAGAAAAATCCGATCGGTGGTGATGCCCTGGTGCAAGAGCTCGTCGATGAATTGCGTGGTTTCGCTGGAATGACTGGATTTGCTCAGCGCCACAAAAGTGGCCAGCTGCTTGGGCGAGACGCCGGGCCCCTGGGTGTCGAGGTCGGCGTCGGTCAGCGACACTCGGTGAGCTTGCACCAGGCGCGGAATGATTTGGGTCTCAATGACCTCGGTCAGGGATTTTTTGCAGTCGTCCTGAGCGCTGAGTCTGTCGGTTTTATTCTTCTGTGACTGACGGCCACTGAACTGTTGTCCGAGGGACGACATGAGTGTGAGCAAGGCGCTTGCATGTGCCTTCAACGGGTTGAAGTGCAGGCCCGGTAGATCGAGGTACATCAAGAGGTCCAAAAGTTATCTTGACCTTACCGCTTTCAACGATTCCTCGCAAGGCTTCGGGGAGGGCGCAGACTAGGGGTTATCACCTGTGATTCCAGTCCATTGAAGTCTTTTGGAGCTTATTCTTGCTTCAAGCCTGCTTGCCCGGGCCTCACCAGCGGATGCCGCGTTCCTTGAGCAAGTCGATGGCGATGTCAGGGCGGTCCGTCACCAAGCCATCCACCCCCAGGTCGAGCATCTGGCCCATGCTTTCGCGGTCGTTCACGGTCCAGGCCAGCACTTTGAGGCCCAGGCTTTGGGCCTCGCGCACTTTTTGTGCATCGAGTTCGCGCCAGAACGATGACCAATGCGTGCCGCCAGCGGCCTTGATCATTTTGGGCACTGAACCGTATTGCGCGTGTTGGAACCCTGCGGTCCAGGCCGAGGGCTGTCCAGACTTGATGCCCAGGTTGTCCAGCGCTGCCAGTTGGGCTGTGATGTAAACCGTGGGCATGCCGGGGGTGGTTTTTTGCACGGCTTGCAGGGTGCGCCAGTCGAAGGACAAAATCTGCACCCGCTCGCTCATGCCGTGGTCCTTGATGTCCTTCAGCAGCAGCTGCACAAAGCGCTCGGGGTCGGGTGTTTGGTCGGGGCGCTGCGGTGTGATCTTGGTTTCGATGGCCAATTGGACTTGTGTGTTGCCCGAGGCCTTGATGAGCTCAAAAAGGTCTTTCAGTCGGGGAATGCGCACGCCGTCCTGGCCCTTTTGCGCTGAAAAAATCTGGGCGTAGCGCGTTGTCGGGTTGATGCGTCCGACATCGTAGTTTTGCAGTTGTTCAAACGTCAGTTGCCGAATGTCGGGGCCTTTGCTGGGCAAAAAACGGCCTTGGGTATCGCGCGTGATGTCGGGGTTCAAAGCCGGGTCGTGGCTGATCACCAGCACATCGTCCTGCGTGACCACCACATCGAGCTCGAGTGTGGTCACGCCCATTTGCAAGGCCAAGGCCAATGAGGGCAGGGTGTTTTCGGCCATCAGGCCGCGTGCGCCTCGGTGGCCTTGCAGGTCAATGGTTTTTTGGGCTGGGCTGGGGAGGCTGAAGGCCAGCAGCAGCCCGAAAAAAACCGCATTCAGGCAAGTCCATTTCATGCTCACGGTGGTTTCACTCCGTGGTTTGGAATTGGTCGGCGTTTTTGCCTTTGAAGGGCGCGTAAAAATTCTTGATGGCGGCCATGTCAGCGTCCACATCGCCTGTGGGTGTGAAGACCGGACCCAGGCCGCTGCGGCGGGTGCTGTAGTCCATGTAGGCCAACACGATGGGCACTTGGGCTTGCTGGGCGATGAAATAAAAACCTGTTTTCCAGTAGCGTGTTTTGCTGCGTGTGCCTTCGGGGGGCACGATCAATTGCACCGCGCCTTGTGCTTGCGCCAGTGCATGGGCAGAGGCGGCGACCAGGTTGGTGGATTGTTCGCGGTTGACAGCAATGCCGCCCAGCCAGCGCATCAGGGGGCCAAAAGGGAATTTGAAAATGCTTTGCTTGCCCATCCAATAAGGCGTCAGGCGCAAGGCAAAGGCCACCATCAGGGTGTAAGGCAGGTCCCAGTTGCTGGTGTGCGGTGCCGCGATCAGCACGCTTTTGTGCCCGGCGGGAGGCAAGGCTCCTTCGACTCGCCAACCGGTCGACCGCAAAAAGCCAATGGAAAACCAGCGCAGCAAGGTGTTGACGACGGGCGTGGTGAAGATGGTGCGGTGCATGAATTCAGAATATTGCGCAAGCACCAGGATTTGGCGTGGCTTGTGAGATGGATGATGTCATATTTGTGGCGTGATGTGGCGCTCTGGGTGACACAGGGCTGCGCCGGCCGTGCCGATAATTCACGCCTGAAACCCGAGGGAGAACAGCATGGCTGGTGCGTTGAGTGGATTGCGTGTACTGGATTTGACCAGTGTCCTGATGGGCCCCTTTGCGACGCAGTTGATGGCCGATATGGGGGCGGACGTCGTCAAAATCGAGTCGCCTGCGGGGGATACGGTGCGCGGCATTGGGCCGATGCGGAACTCGGGCATGGGTTCGATTTTTTTGCACGTCAACCGCAACAAACGCAGTTTGGTGCTGGACCTGAAAAAGCCTGAGGGCCTGAATGCTTTTTTCAAACTGGTGGAGACGGCCGATGTGGTGGTCTACAACATCCGCCCCCAGGCCATGCAGCGCCTGGGCATTGATTACGAACGGCTCAAAGCCATCAATTCGCGCATCATTTATGCTGGTCTGTATGGTTACAGCGAAAGGGGGCCTTACGCGGGCAAACCTGCCTACGACGACTTGATTCAGGGCGCTGCGGCTGTGCCCAGTTTGGTGAGTCGGGCCAGCGGCGGCGAGCCGCGATATGTGCCTCTGACCCTGGCCGACCGCACGGTGGGATTGATGGCATCCAATGCCATCCTGGCGGCGGTGATTGCGCGCCATCAGACCGGCGTGGGTCAGGCGGTGGAAGTGCCCATGTTCGAGACGATGACGCAATATGTCTTGGGCGAGCACATGGCCGGTGCCACGTTCGAGCCGCCCATGGGCGATACCGGCTACCCGCGCCTGTTGGTGCAAGAACGCAGGCCATACCCCACCAGCGATGGCCATCTGTGCGTGCTGATTTACACCGATCGGCATTGGGAGAAGTTTCTGGGGCTGATTGGCCAGGGGCAGCTGTTTGAACAAGACCCTCGTTTCGCCAGCATTGGCGCGCGGACCCGGCACATCAACGACTTGTATCGCCTGGTGGCGCAGGCCATGGCCTCACAAAGCACCGAGGTCTGGATGTCTCGGTTGAACGAGGCCGATATTCCCTGCATGCCCATGCACGATATTGACAGCCTGCTGCAGGACCCGCATTTGCATGCGGTGGGCATGCTGCAGGAAGTGGTTCACCCCACAGAAGGGCGCGTCCATGAAGTCGGTGTGCCCGTCAGTTTTTCAGGCACACCGGGTTTGCCGGTTCAAAGACCGGCTCCACGTTTGGGCCAACACAGCGCCGAGGTGCTGCGCGAAGCGGGCCTGACACAGGACACGATTCAAAAATTGCAAAAGCTGGGTGCCACGCAGCTTTGAATTTTGTGCCTGTGGCAGTCCTGCTGTGCGTCACTCGGCCTTGGCGCCCGAGTCTTTCACGGCTTTGGCCCAGCGCGGCATTTCGGTGCGCAGGTGGTTGGCGTATTCGGCGGGTGTGCCGCCCAGAATTTCAGCACCTTGTGCGGCCAGGCGCGCGCGTAAATCGGGGTGGGCCAGCGCTTTGTTCACTTCGGCGTTGAGTTTTTGGATGATGTCGGCCGGCGTGCCGGTGGGCACCACAATGCCTTGCCAGGCTGCAGCGTCAAAGCCGGGCATGCCCGATTCGGCCAGCGTGGGCAGGTCCGGCAACAGGGTTGATCGCTTGCTGCTGGTCACAGCCAATCCACGCAAGCGGTTGTCGCGCACATAGGGCAGGACCGTGTTGATGGTGTCAATCATGAACTGCGTTTGGCCTGCGGCCAGATCCACCAGGCCCGGTGCGCTGCCCTTGTAGGGAATGTGCTGGGTTTGAATGCCGGTTTGTGTCGACATCATGGCACTGGCCAAATGCGTGATGGTGCCCGTGCCCGAAGAGCTGTAGTTGAGCGCTCCGGGGCGCGACTTGGCCAGGTCCAGAAACTCTTTGACGCTGCGTGCGGGCAGCTGCGGGTTGACCACCAGCACCATGGGCACGCTGGCCGTGAGGGCCACGGGCGCAAAGTCTTTCAGGGTGTCGTAGTTCACCTTGCCGTAGAGCGCCGGACCAATCACGATGGCCGATGTGTTGTAAAAAATCGTGTAGCCATCGGGTGTGGCCCTGGCTGCAAGTTCAGCGGCCAAATTGCCACCTGCGCCGGGTTTGTTGTCGACGATGACTTGCTGGCCCAGCTGCTCTGACAGTCGTTGTGCCAGCACCCGAGACACCAGATCGGTGGGGCCGCCGGGCGGGAAAGCGATGATCATGCGCACGGGCTTGTTGGGCCAGCTTTGGGCCCAAATGCTGCAGCTCATGAGTGCCAGAAAAAGACCCGTCAAAAATCGAAGATAAGTTTTCATACCAATGCTCCTCAGGAATTGAAGTGATCCAAAACTTGGCCTGGCCCATGGGCATGGGCCACGTAGTCCTGACCATCGTGCACTTTGACGCCATTGACCCACACGCCATGCACGCCGGTGGCTTCGCGCACCATGCGGGTGCCGCCGCCAGGCAAGTCCTGTCGGGGCAATGGTTTCGAGATGCCGACCGTGGCCGGATTGAACAACAACAGGTCTGCCGGTAGACCCACTTGCAAACGTCCACGATCGGGAATGCGGAATCGGTCGGCAGGTTCGCTGGTCAAACGGCGAATGCCTTCGGCCAAGGTGAAGTGCCCTGTGTCACGCACCCAATGCGACAGGAAATACAAGCCAAAGCCCGCATCGCACATGTAGGTCAGGTGTGCTCCAGCGTCCGACAGGGTGATGACACTGGCGGGGTGCTTGAGTGATGGCGCCACACCGTCGTCGTTGTTGTTGAAAAACTTGCCGACAAAATGCGTGCCCAGGTTTTCGTCCAAGGCCAGGTCAAAGAACACGTCCACCGGGTCCAAACCGCGCTGGTCGGCCAGGGCCTGGATGCTCACGCCTTCGAGCGCCTGGTTTTCCGGGAGAACGGCTTGTCCGACCTCGATGTGCCGCCAGTTGCCCAAAAACAAAATGCCTGCCTTGGGTTGGCGCAAGTTTTGACGGAAGGCTTCACGGAATTCGACCGAGCGGTACAAGTCGGGCAGGGCCTCGACACTGGAAGTCTTGACCGCGTCGAAAGCTGCATGACTCAGCAGCACATAGGGGTCGGTCAATGTGAAGTCAAAAGAAAGCGGTTGGCAGCTGGTCAGCACATACAGCTCATTGCCGCGGGCCAGGGCTTGGGCGCAACGCTCGTAATAGGTGGCGCCCAGGTCAGGGTTGGCCTCGTTGTACATGGTGAGCACGGTGGAGATGTAGCCGGGTCGGCCCGTATCTTGCACGATGGACTCCATCACATCGGGGCTGGCGCGGGTACCGGTGGCCATCATGAACACGCCTTTGTTTTTTTCGCCCAGCACAGAGGCCAAAGTACGCAGCTCGTTTTCAGAGGCGATGGTGGAGGGCATCGGGATGCCGCCGTAGCCACTGTGATTGGGAGAAAACGAAGACGCAAAACCGATGGCGCCATGGTCCATGGCGTCGCGCACCAGGGCTTGCATGGTCTGCATTTGCTGGGCAGTGGGCTCGGCTTGGGCAGAGCCGTCTGCACCCATCACGGCAGTACGGATCACCGAGTGGCCGGCAAATACGGCGGTGTTGACGTAAGGGCCGATGCGGCGCAATTGGTCCATGTATTGGCCAAAGGATTCAAACTGCCAGTCCACGCCGGTGAGCAAGGATTGCAAGTTCATGCCTTCGACCACCGACAAGTTTTTCAGCATGGTTTCGCGCAGGGGAGCAGGGCAGGGTGCAATGCCAAAACCGCAATTGCCAATCACTGCGGTGGTCACGCCCAACGCTGGCGACGGCGACATGGTGCGGTCCCAGGTCACTTGCGCGTCGTAGTGGGTGTGCAGATCGACGATGCCGGGCATCAAGGCCAGACCCTTCGCATCAACGTCCTCTCGGGCGGGGCCATCAACCTGGCCGATGTGCGTGATACGTCCTTGAGAGACGGCGATGTCCGCCATTCGGGGCGGGCCGCCCAAGCCGTCATAAACCTGCGCATTGCGGATGGTCAAATCATGCATCTGTCCAAAACCTTGCTGCTGTGAAAGTCGCACGCGGTGTACATGCCCAACGTTGTGCGGACTATATGCAGTTGCTCGGTGGAGGCTGTCGCGCAGTGGATATCAGGGTTTTCCTGAGTCTGGCCGCCAAAGCCCACAGAGTGGCGCAATGGGCCTGCGACCATGGGTATCTGGATAACCCATTGCTGTCACAGAAAGCAATGCCAGCATTAGACGAAACCCTCAAGCGTCGAAATAATGCAGTGCAAACAGTCACTATTTTGTTTTGGATGATCGGTTTGCCATGAACAAAGAGACCATGAAAACTCTATTTTTCAATGAGGTGTTGGCATGAGCCAACTTGACTCGCTGAACCCGTCGGCCATTCCTGCACAAGACGAAGCGCTGCGCCAGCAAGTGCGAGCATTTTTAACCGAAGCCATGCGCGGCGTGCCTGCGCATGTACGGGCACGCTCGTGGATGGGCTATGACCCCGAGTTCAGCCGCGAGTTGGGCCGCCGGGGTTGGTTGGGCATCACGTTCCCTGCAGCCTATGGCGGCGCGGGCCGCAGCGCGTTTGCGCGCTATGTGTTGGTGGAAGAGTTCCTGAACTTTGGTGCGCCCGTGGGCTCGCACTGGATTGCCGACCGCCAAAGCGGTCCCTTGCTGCTCAAGTACGGCAGCGAAGCGCAAAAGCAGCGCTACCTGCCTGCCATTTGCCGGGGCGAGGCTTTTTACTGCATCGGCATGAGCGAGCCCAGCTCGGGCTCGGACCTGGCCAGTGTGCGCACCCGTGCGGTGCCCAATGAATCGGGCTGGTTGTTGAATGGCCAGAAGATCTGGACCACCAATGCCCACAACTGCCACTTCATGATCGCGTTGGTGCGCACCAGCGGCGAGGCGACCGACCGCCACAAGGGCTTGTCTCAGGTGATCGTGGACTTGTCATTGCCTGGCGTGACGGTGCGGCCCATCGTCGACCAATCGGGTGACAGCCATTTTTGCGAAGTCTTCTTTGAGAACGTGCAGCTGGGGCACGATGCCCTGGTGGGCGATGAAGGCGGTGGATGGGAACAGGTCACAGCCGAGCTGGCCTTTGAGCGCAGCGGGCCGGAGCGTTTGTTCTCCAGCATCGCCTTGTTCGACGAGTGGCTGGCCTATGTTCGCACGCCGCAAGGCCGCACCCCACAGGCCCAACGCCTGGCCGGCAAAATTCTGTGCCAGCTGGCGCCGCTGCGGGCCATGTCGGTGGCCATCACCGAAAAACTCACCCTTGGCGAAAGCCCGGTGGTCGAGGCGGCCCTCGTCAAAGACCTGGGCACAGGCGTGGAGCAGCTGATTCCGGCTGCGATTGCCGACGACTTGTTTTCGCGCGTCGACGCTGAAGTGCCCGCCGAGCTGCTCAACACGCTCAACTACATCACGCAAGTGGCCCCCAGTTATTCGCTGCGTGGCGGCACGCGCGACATCCTGCGCGGCATGATCGCCCGTGGCCTGGGTTTGCGCTGAAAAGGAAACACCATGGACGATCTTTTTGCCGATGCCCTCAAGGCGCTGCTGACGGACCAGTGCACCCCCGCTGTGGTGCGTGCCATCGAAGCAGGTCAGCCGCACGCCGCCTTGTGGCAAGCCTTGGAGGCCTCGGGCTTTGCCGATGCGCTGGTGCCTGAATCTGCGGGCGGCGCTGGGCTGGCTTTGGCCGATGTTTACCCGGTGCTGGAGTTGTGCGGCACCTTTGCCGTGCCGGTGCCTTTGGGCGAGACCTTGCTGGCGCGTGGCCTGTTGGCCCACGCAGGCGTTTCTGTCCCATCGGGTTCGGTGGTGTTTGGCGCGGGCCAGCTGGCCCCTGATGCCCGACTGCACTGCGCTCAGGTGCGTTGTGGCAAGCAAGCCGACTGGGTGCTGGTGTCGTGTGGCGGCGTTTGCCGATTGCTGCCCGTGGCGGCGGCGCAAATGCAGGTGGCTGGGTTTTGTCTGGACGCGCAACTGAGCTGGCCGCAAGCAGCTTGGGACCAGGCGCAGCAGGTGCCCGGTGCGCACGACCTGGTGACCTTGCAAGCGGCCTTGTACTCTGCCCAATTGGCTGGGGGCTTGATGGCCGTGTTCAGCCGCACGCTGCAATACGCCAACGACCGCCAGCAGTTTGGCAAACCGATTGGCAAGTTCCAGGCGATCCAGCACCAGCTGAGCGTCATGTCCGAGCACGCATTTGCCGCCCGCATGGCCGCGCAGTTGGGGCTGTGCGCCGAGGGCCAGGTGCCCGACCGTCTGCGCGTGGCCATGGCCAAGGCGCGCACCAGTGAGGCGGCGCTTGAAGTCGCGGGGCTGAGCCACGCCATCCACGGGGCGATTGGCTTCACGCGCGAGTTTGATTTGCAGCTGTACACCCGCAGGCTGCACGCCTGGCGTCAAGCGGCCGGGTCAGAGTCTTACTGGCACGATGTGATGGGCCAGGCTTTGCTGGACAGCCCTGAGCCTTTGAGCCTGGATCTGATCCGCACACTCACCGACGTTGTTGTCTGACTTTCATTTCAGGAATTGCCATGAGTTCATTTCTCAAAATCACCCGTGAGGGCAGCATCGCCATCCTCACCATGAGCCAGCCCGAGACCCGCAACGCCTTGACCGGCAACACGGCGGTCGAAGAGTTTGTGCAGGCTTGTGCCGACATGGGCAAGGACACCAGCATCCGCGCAGTGATCCTCACCGCTGAAGGCCCGGTCTTCAGCTCGGGCGGCAACGTCAAGGACATGCTGCGCTACCAGACGCAGCAACTCATGCCCGATGTGATCCGCGAGGAATACCGCAACGGCATTCAGCGCTTGCCCAAGGCGCTCTACAACCTCGATGTGCCCGTGATTGCTGCCATCAATGGTCCAGCCATTGGCGCAGGGCTTGACTTGACCTGCATGTGCGACATCCGTATTGCGTCGGACAAGGCCACCTTTGCCGAGAGTTTTGTGAAAGTGGGCATTGTGCCGGGCGACGGCGGCGCTTGGTTGTTGCCACGAGCAGTGGGTGCGTCCAAAGCGGCTGAGATGGCCTTCACCGGTGAGGCCTTGTCGGCAGAACAAGCGCTGGCTTGCGGTTTGGTTTCGCGGGTGGTCGCCCCCGATCAATTGCTGCCCGAGGCGCTGGCGCTGGCGCGCAAGATCGCAGTCAATCCAGGTGGCGTGTTGCGCATGACCAAACGCCTGTTGCGTGAGGGCGAGCGCAGTTCGCTGGAATCGCTGCTGGAATTGTCAGCGGGCTACCAGGCCATTGCCCACATGACTACAGACCACCACGAGGCCGTGAACGCGTTCATTGAGAAGCGCCCGCCGAAATTCCAGGCCTGAGGTGTTGCAATCGACGGGATTAAATTCCGCTGGGCCGTTTCAGGGCCGTTGTGCGGTCGGTGCTCAGCAGCTCGACCTCGCGGCTTTGACCCTCGCTGCGCACGGTCAGGGTTAAGCGGCTGCCGGCAGGGCCCAAGGCCCGCAGGCGGCGGTAAAAATCAGGCAGGTCTTGCAGGGTTTGGCCTTGCAGGGCCAGCAAAATGTCACCTACGGCAATGCCTGCAAGCGCTGCGGGGCTGTCGGGCGACACACGCAAAACGCCCAATCCGCCGCTGGGCAGGCGCTGGCTGGTGATGCCCAGCCAAGGTATGGCTGGACCGGGACGTTTGCCGCTGCGCAGCAAGTCGGGCAGGGGTTCTTTGAGCAAGTTGACCGGGACAAACAAATTGCCTGGCAGCGCAAGCTGGTCGCCGTACACGTCTTGTACCAGCAAGGAACCGATGCCAACCAAATGACCTTTGTCGTCAAACAAACCCGCTCCACTCCAGTTGTTCACGGCGGGCAGCGTCATCAGAGGCGCTTCCAGCAGGTATTCCCAACTGCCTGCGAATGCTTTTCTTGAGACCACCTCAAGCGCTGTCAGCGAAGTCTCTTTTTGACCCAGGGTCCAGAGTTTTCCGGGTGTGGGCAGGGCGTCCGAATCGCCCAGTGGTACGGCATCCAGGCGCAGGGGGATCAAGGTGCGCACCAGCCCCAGTCCGCTGAGGTTGTCCACCGCCCGCACTTGCCCTGGGATTCGGCGGCCTTGGTGGTCGATCAGATCCACGCTCTCGGCTTCGAGCAAGAGGTAGCCAATGGTCAGTACCAGGTCAGGACCAATGACCACGCCCGTGCCTTCGCGACGCTGGCCCAAGGTGCGGCTGGTACTGGCTTGAGCGTCGCTGCGGCTCTGAACCGTGACCACCGATTGCATTACCCGTTGAAGCGGCTCAGGCGGCAAGGTGACGGGGACACTGGGTGGTGTTGCCTGCGAGCTGACAGGCTGCGCCCATGCCAGCGTATAAGACAAAAAGCACGCACACAAAGCGGTCAAGAATCGGTGGTTCATGCCCATCCTCCAGAAAAAATCGGCACCACAGCACGACACTTGATTGTGGGCCGTGCCAGTTAACCCCATGCCCATAATGCCTAATGGTGGTTGGAGCTTCGGCGCACCTGGCTGGACGGACGACTCAGAGTTGACAGATGGCCCATTGGTTCGTCATGCAGGTCCTGCGATTCAGGCGGGAAAGCGCTCGCGCAGTTTGAGCTTGTAGAACTTGCCTGTCGAGGTGCGGGGCACGGCGTCGATGAACTCGTAACGGTCGGGCAGCTGCCACTTGGCAAAGCCATGCTGCAGCAGGTGTACCGCAAATTCTTCGGGCCGGGGCTGCTTGCCAGGCCTGAGCACGATGCAGGCCAACGGCCTCTCGCTCCATTTGGGGTCGGGGATGGCGATCACGGCCGCTTCGGCCACGTCGGGGTGGGCCATCAGGGCGTTTTCCAGATCGACCGAGCTGATCCATTCGCCGCCGGATTTGATCAGGTCTTTGGTACGGTCGGTGATGCGCACAAAGCCCAAGGCGTCCACGCTGGCCACATCGCCGGTGCGTAGCCAGCCGTCGGCGCTGAATTTTTCTTCGCTGATGGGCACTTGGTGGTAGCTGCCGGTGATGAAGGGGCCGCGCACCTGGATTTCGCCCACATGCTGGCCGTCCCAAGGCGCGTCTTGGCCGTCTTCGCCCCGGATGCGCAACTCGGTCAATGGCACGGGCACGCCCGCCATGGCGGCTCGGCGGTAACGCTCATCTGGCGAAGCGTTTTTCAGCTCCGACTTGGGGTAGGACACGGTGCACAAAGGCGAGGTTTCGGTCATGCCCCAGCCTTGCAAAATCCAGATGCCGTGTCGGTTAAAGGCGCGAATCAGTGCTTCGGGCACGGCCGCGCCGCCTACCAAAGAGCGCATGCCAGCAGGCAGTTTCCAGCGATTGGGCTGGGTGGCTTGGGCGGCCTCGAAAGCCTGGATCAGCCCCATCCAGATGGTGGGCACGCCCAGTGACAAAGTGGGCGGCTCGGCCGTCATGAGGTCAAGCAAATCCTCCGGGTGCAGGTGCGGGCCGGGAAACACCAGTTTGACGCCCATCATTACTGCGCCGTAAGGAATGCCCCAGCTGTTGGCGTGGAACATGGGCGTGACGGGCAAGATCACATCGCTGCCCTTGAGGCCCCAAAAGTCGCCCAAACAGCCCACCAAGGTGTGCAAGATGGTCGAGCGGTGCGAGTACACCACGCCCTTGGGTCGTCCCGTGGTGCCCGAGGTGTAGCACATCGACACCGCATCGTCTTCGGCGTGCGGGGCGTATTGAAAACCCTGTGTATCGGTGCCCGCCAGCAGCTGCTCGTAATCGGTGAAGGGCGCGGGCACGGCGGCACCGGAGAAGGGGAAGACGATCACGCGCTCAAAGCGGTACAGATGCGCAAACTGCTGGTACAGCGGCAGCAACACGTCGTCGATGATCAGCACCTTGTCTTGCGCGTCATTGGCGATCCAGGCGATTTCGTCGGGCGACAGGCGCAGGTTGAGCGTGTGCATCACACCGCCTGCGGCCGGGATGCCGAAATAGCACTCCAGGTGCGCGTGGTGGTTCCAGCACAGCGTGGCCACGCGTTCGCCTTTTTTCAAACCCATGTTTTGCAGAGCTTGTGCCAGTTGGCGCGTGCGTTGGTAAAACGCGCCATAGCTGTGCCTGCGCAGCGACTTGTCGGGCAGGCGCGAGACGATCTCGTTGCTGGCAAACAAAGTGCCTGCGCGTTCGAGCAAGTGGTTCAGCGACAGGGGCATCTGCATCATGGTGCTGCAGATGGGAGACTGGGCGGCAGATGGTGATGAAGCTGTGGTCATGAAGGGCGTGGGTTGAACGGGTCTGCCCAAATCATGCGGCCCGCAGTGTGCAGATCAGACTAGGGTAAACCCAAGGCCGTTTCCCGCGCGCAACTCACTTGGGCAAATCGCGCGCGCCACTTTCGGGCCGGTACATCTTGAAGAGTTGTTCCGGGCCGATGGTGAAGTAATCGGCCGGACCGCCGCCACGCAAAATATGGCCCGCATTGGCGGTGTCGTACACCCCGTTTTTGAGCAGTCGCTGGTCGATGTGAATGCCCACCACTTGGCCAAAAATCATCCAGGTCTCGACCTTTTTGCCATCCAGATCATCGAGCTGCAGGATTTGCGTGCAGCGGCACTCAAAGCTCACCGGGCTTTGCGCTACACGCGGCACGCTCACGATGCGAGAGGGCTCCGGACTCAAGCCCGCCAGGTCAAACTCGCTCACCTCGGGCGGCACGGCTTCGCAGGTCTGGTTCATCACCTCGGCCAATTCACGCGTGACCAGGTTCCAGACAAACTCGCCGTTGGCTTCGATGTTGTTGAGCGAATCTTTGCGTCCAATGCTCGAAAACCCGATCACGGGCGGCACGTAATTGAAAGCGTTGAAAAAACTGTAAGGCGCTAGATTGAGCACACCGCTGACGCTGCGACTCGACACCCAGCCAATCGGACGGGGGCCGACGATCGAGTTGAAGGGATCGTGCTTGAGGCCGTGGCCCAGGTGGGGTTCGTAGAAGTGCATCATGACCCGACTTTAAGGTGAGACTGAGGTCAAACCAGTCATGTGCACGACAAAGCGACAGATGACATGTGGTGTGGCACTTACTGGCTTTGTGCCGGTTTGTTCGGTCAGGGCTTGAGGGCAGGACTGTCGTCGTGCCAGTTGATGCAGTGCAGGCCCGGTACCCGAGAAAATTCGCGCACATTGCGCGTGATGAGTGTGGCTTGATGGCGCATGGCTGTAGCCGCTATCAAGGTGTCGTGTGGGCCAATGGGCGTGCCTGCTGCTTCCAAAGCGATGCGAATTTTGGCGGCCTGCGAGGCGCATTCATCATCAAAGGGCAACATTTGCAGAGGCCGAAGAAATTGGGCCAAGGCGGCCAAGCGAGGTTCGGCCGCTTCTTGGGATAAGCGCATGAGTCCGTAGCGTAACTCGTAGGCAACAATGGCCGGAATGCCAAGCGTTCCCGGTCTGACCGCTTGCATGCGAGGCACCACCTGAGGGTCGCCTCTAAAGTAGTAGCTGATGGTGTTGCTGTCGAGGACCAACATCGTCGGCTTTCAATAAATCATGCGCGGCACATCCGCAGGCGGGATGCCGGGTGCATCTTCCTTCAGGGGGAAGTCTGCGAAACGGCCTGCCAGCGACAAGCAGTCTCGCGGCCAATCGTGCGCCGCATAAGTGCGGATGATGTCCGCCACCCAGCGGCTCTTGGACACCCCATTGGCTTTGGCGGCTTCATCGACCAAGGCTTGCGTGGCTTCATCCAAATACAGCGTGATTTGCGCCATGTTCAACTCCGATTCGAAAAAAGTATATGTGAGAGTATATGTGTTTTGACCCGGGATCCCAACGTTCGGCCGACAGACAAGGGCTAACAGGGTAACCAAGAGGTTGAGTGTGTCACCATCAACCTGTCTCAACGGGTGGTCCGAAGGGCCGTAAAACTGCTAAATTCCGTTCGCCTAAATTTTTTTTGACCCGTGCGACATCGATGGCGATCCGTGCCGAGAACCCTTGGAATCCCATGACCATGAAACCACCACCCCGCCTAGATGCCGCAGGTTTGAAAGATTTGGCCAAGGCGGCTTCAACCCAAAAATGCGCCTGTGCGTTGGGGCCCTGTGCCGGTTGGGACAGCATGACGGAAGACCGCTGGCCTGCCTCACACATGACCGCTGTGGGCAGCTTGCGCGAGGCGCACCCCGATGGTGACCAAGCTCCGGGCAGTGAGCCCACGTTTGAAGAATTCCACCCCCAGGGCACGCGTTACGAAAGTGCACTTGCGCCCATTGCGCCCGCATTTTTCCCCTACAACCGCTGCGATGTTTTTGCTTGCAACCGCTGCCAGCGGGTTTTGCTCAGGTACACAGAGTTTGGGGGGTACTACGTTGACCACCGGGTGCGCGCCCTCAACGCAGATTTGGTGGTCGACGCGCCGCTACCGGATGCGGCGGCTTGAACTCAGTCGGGTTTGATGCCGTTCTCGCGCACCACTTTGGCCCAGGTGTCGATCTGACCGTCGATGAAGGTTTTGGCCTTCTCAACACTACCGCCTGAGATCTCAATGCCCTGAGCCACCAAGCGTCTGGAGACATCGGGGTTGGCCAGGGCTTTGTTCAGCTCTTCGTTCATGCGGCGAATGATGTCCGGGGGCGTTTTGGACGATGCCAGCAGCGCCCACCAAGCGGGTGCTTCGAACCCTGCAAAGCCCGCTTCGGCAATGGTGGGAACGTCAGGAAAGTCGGGGACACGTTTGGCCGATGTGACAGCCAGTGGCCTCAAGCGCTTGCTTTCAATGTGAGGTTTGTTCAAAAAGACGGTGGCCATGGACAGGGGGATGTGTCCCGCAATGGCATCGTTCATCAAAGGGCCGCCGCCTTTGAAAGGGACATGATTGAATTCCATGTTGCCACTTTTGCCCAACAAAGACATGGCCAAATGCGCCAGACTGCCATTGCCAATCGAGCCATAGGCGACGTTCTTTTTGGCCTTGGCAGCGGCCACCACATCGGCAAATGTTTTGTATTCGGTGTTGACGTGGGTGGTCAGCATCATGGCTGAAGTGCCCACAAGGATCAGAGGGGTCAGGTCCTTTTTGCTGTCATAAGGCATGTTGGGCATCAGGCTTTGGTTGACGCCATGGGTGTCGAACACCACAGCAAAGGTGTAGCCATCGGCGGGGGCGCTGAGCACGCTCGCCGTGCCGATCACGCCCGATGCGCCGCCCCTGTTTTCGACCACCACGCTCTGGCCGAGTTGCTGAGACAGGGGGCCAGACAAAATGCGCGCCACTTGGTCTACCGATCCCCCAGGAGGGAAAACGGCCACCAGTTTGATGGGTTGTTTGCTGGGCCAGGCTTGTGCCCAAGTGGTCATTGGCATGCAAATGGCCAATACCGCGCCTGTAAGGCACGCCGTGCGTTTGATCCAGGAGGCTGTCATTTGTGGTTTCCTTTTTCTGTTGATCGCGAAAGTATGTGCTGCATGCTTGTTTTTTTCGTCAGCGTATTCCCTTAAGTCATACCGCCCTGTGTGTCTCTGCAGGGGACAAAAAATCAGAGTGAATGCAGGTGAATTTCTCTGCCCCCACTTTAATGAGAAATGGCGGAAGTTGACTTGAGTCTGTGATTTGCCCCCAATCCTCGTGCCCAAAGGTGTGGATAACTCCCTGAACAACTGTGCCAAGCCGCATCCTGACTGGGGTGGCGGCAAGTGCTTAAAATTTGAGCAATCCCGGGCTCTTCCCACGAGCCTGGTGGCGGGCACGATTGCGGCTATTCTTGTCCCTTTATTTCCTTGTCCGCCTTTTTCACCGCATGCCTGTCTCCCCCATCTCTCCCGGTTTCATTGCCCTGCACAGCCACCGCTCCGAGGTGTTGGCTGACACCCTGACGGGCTGGCTGCGTGCGCACCCACTGGATCCGTTGGAGAGCGAAGTGGTGCTGGTGCAAAGCAACGGCATGGCCGAGTGGATCAAGATCGAATTGGCGCGTCAGGGTGGGGTTTGCGCGGCCACGCGGGTGGAGTTGCCTTCGCGTTTTTTGTGGCGCACTTACCGGCAGGTGCTGGGCACTCACAACGTGCCGCCCGACTCGCCGCTGGACAAACTGCCCATGACCTGGCGTCTGATGGCTTTGCTGCCCACTTGCCTGGAGGATCCCGTCTTCCAACCTGTGGCGGGGTTTTTGCGGGGCAACGAGCCCGACCGCCTGCTGCAGCTGGCCAGCCGCCTGGCCGACCTGTTTGACCAGTACCAGATCTACCGTCCCGACTGGTTGCAGGACTGGGCCGACGGGCGCGATGTGTTGCGCAAGGCCGCTGGTGAGGGGCGGCTGCAGGAAGATCAGCGCTGGCAAGCCGAGCTGTGGCGGCGCGTGCTGGCCACATTGCACGAACACCAGCGTCAGGCGACCCGTCCGGCGCTGCATGCGCGGGCGCTGGCGCATTTGCAGTCGGGCCAGCCCCTGGCAAGCCCCGTGGCACGGCGTGTGTCGGTGTTTGGCATGAGCCACATGCCGGGGCAACTGCTGGAGATGCTGGCGGCGTTGGCCGCGCACAGCCAGGTGATGCTGGCCGTGCCCAACCCCTGTCAGTACCACTGGGGTGACATCATCGACGGGCGCGAATGGCTGCAGGCTGAGCGCCGCCGCCATGCCTACCGGGCCGAGGCCCTGGCCGGTTTGCCGCTGGCCCGGATGCACCTGCATGCGCCCACGTTGCTGGCGGCCTGGGGGCGGCAGGGTCGCGACTTCATCCGCCAGCTCGACGCGTTTGACGACCTGCAGGCGGCGCAGCAACTCACGCAGTGGCCGCGTCTGGACTTCTTTGACGATGTGCCCGGTGAAGACGGCACGCGCTTGCTGTCGCAGTTGCAGCGGCGCATCCGCGACCTCGAGCCCTCCAGCGGTGGCAAAAATCCATTGCCACTGGCCCCGGACGACCAGTCGGTCGTTTTCAAAATCGCCCACAGCCCGGTGCGCGAGCTTGAAGTGCTGCACGACCAGTTGCTGCAGTGGTTCCACACCCCGCCGGGCGACCAGCCTTTGTCACCCCGCGACGTGGTGGTCATGGTGCCCGACATCGAGGTCATGGCTCCGGCCATCCGCGCCGTGTTTGGCCAGTACAAGCGCAGCGATGCGCGGTTCATTCCGTTTGACATTGCCGACCTGGGCGCGCAGGCCGTCAGTCCGCTCATCCAGGCGGTCGAGTGGCTGCTGGCCTTGCCGCAGCAGCGCAGCCGCATGAGCGAGCTGGTCGAGCTGCTCGAAGTGCCCGCGCTGGCTGCCCGCTTTGGCCTGAGCGAAGAGGGCTTGCCCACGCTGACGCGCTGGATGGCGGGCTCAGGCATCCGCTGGGGCTTGTCTGCCCAGCACCGCGCGGGCCTCGGCCTCGGTGTGTGTGGCGAGGACAACTCTGCGCTGTTTGGGGTGCAACGCATGCTCATGGGCTATGCCTGCGGGGCCGACCCTTTCAATGCAGACGTTCCCGGGGCCACGCCTTACCCAGAGGTCGGCGGGCTCGACGCCGAGCTGGCCGGGTCCCTCGCGCACCTGCTCCAGGCACTGATCGACTGGTGGCAAACCGCCACGCAAGACGCCACGCCCGCGCAATGGGCCGAGCGCGGCCGTGCCTTGCTGGCCGCGATGTTCAGGCCGCGTGACGACAACGACCGCAACGCCCTGTCTGCGCTTGACCAGGCGCTGACCGACTGGGTGCGCGCCTGCGGCGAAGCCGGTTTCATCGAAGCCGTGCCGCTGGCCGTGGCGCGATCGGCCTGGCTCGAAGCACTCAAGACGCCCCGGCTGGAGCAGCGCTTTCGGGCCGGGGGTGTGACGTTTTGCACACTCATGCCGATGCGCGCGATCCCGTTCAAGGCGGTGTGCCTGCTGGGCATGAACGACGGCGACTACCCGCGTCGCAGCACGCGCGCCGACTTCGACCTGATGGGCCTGCCCGGTATGCAGCGGCCGGGCGACCGCTCGCGCCGCGATGACGACCGCCAGCTCATGCTCGAAGCGCTCTTGTCAGCGCGCCAAGTGCTCTACGTCAGCTGGAGCGGCCGCAGCGTGCGCGACAACAGCGAACAACCGCCCTCGGTGCTGGTCTCCCAATTGCGCGACGAGATCGACCTGCTCTGGGGCAAGGGCAATGCGGAACGTCTGACCACGGTGCACCCGCTGCAACCTTTCAGCCGCGCTTACTTTGAAGTGGGCAGTGGTTTGCAGACCTATGCCAAGGAATGGCGGGCTGCTCAGAATAGATCGCCACGCTTCGCTCGCGATGACGAAGCAAAGGGAGCTCGTGTTGAACAGGTAAAGGGTGCGCGGGTTGACAGTCAGAAGGACGCAGAAGTGGAAGAAAGGGCATTGTCTGGTGCGGGCGACGAATGGGCTTCGTCATCGCGAGGAGCGCAGCGACGTGGCGATCCTTGCCTGCTGCCACCGCTGGAATCCGCGCAGGGCGTGCCCGTCATCACGCTGACCCAATTGGCCCGCTTCCTGCGCAAACCCGTTGGCGCGTTTTTCCGTGAACGCCTGCAGGTGTATCTGGACGACGAACGCAGCGAACTGCACGACGAAGAACTCTTTGGTTTGGGTGGGCTGGACTTGTACCAGCTGCTCGACCACGAACTGCAGCATGTGCCCACCGAACTGAATGCCGACACACTGCCCGCGCATGTGCAGCAGGTGGTGCAGCACCTGCGCCAGGCCGGGGCTTTGCCGCTGGCGGGTGTGGGCACGCTGGAGGCGCAAAAACTCAGTGCTCGCCTGCAAGCCATGCTGGGCGCTGCCTTGCGCGAACGCCAGGCTTACCCCCATGCCGCTGAACGCGTGTTGGTCGACTTGACGCATGCAGAGGTCGCCTTGCAAGACGCGCTGGGCGATGCGTTGACGGGTGAGGGCGGGCACTTGTCCCTGCACCTGCGTGCCAACGACCTGGCCAGCTTCAAGACCCAAAAGCCCTTGGCCTATGCCGACAAACTGATCGACATCTGGTTGCTGTCGCTCGCCGCTGCAGCGATGGACCAGCCCCTGCGGTGCGTGGTGGTGGGGCGCAATGCCGTGCTGCGCGTGCCCGAGCAAGCGCCGCAAGTTGCGCGTGAGCAACTGACCACGCTGCTGACCACCTGGACCGAAGGCATGCGCTGGCCGCTGCCCCTGCCGCCCGGTGTAGCCTTGCAGTGGCTCAAGGATCCGGAGAACCTCAACGCGCTGGCCGATGCCTACGAAGATGGCGAGTTCAAGAGCGGCGAGAAGGGCAAGGACCCGGCCCTGGCCCGCACCTACCCCATGGTGGAGGACCTGCTGGCCACGGGTGAGTTTGAGCGCCTGGCGCAAACAGTGTACGCCCCCTTGAAAGCGTGGGCGGAGCAGATCGACATCGAGCCGCTGCCCGATGCGCCCGAAGACGATGAGGAGGACGAAGCGCCATGAGCACCGCCCATGTCCTCAACCCGCGCACCTTCCCCCTGCGCGGCAGCCACCTGATCGAGGCCAGCGCAGGCACGGGCAAGACCTGGACGATTGCCGCGCTCTATGTGCGCCTGGTGCTGGGTCATGGCCAGGATGGCACCGCGCCCGTGAGCCCCATGCTGCCGCAAGACGTGCTCGTGATGACCTTCACCCGCGCCGCCACCCGCGAGCTGTCGGACCGCATCCGTGCCCGGCTGACCGAGGCGGCGCAGGTGTTCAGGGGCATTGCACAAACCGATGACGATTTCCTCAAGCAACTACAGGAGGAATACGAGCCAGGCGAGCCTCGCGAACAAGCGGCCCACCGCCTGGCGCTGGCCGCACAGGCCATGGACGATGCGGCGGTCTACACCATCGACGCCTGGTGCCAGCGCATGCTGCGCGAACACGCCTTCGACAGCGGCAGCCTGTTTGAAGAAAACCTGGTGGGTGACGAAGCTGCGTTGCGCCTCGAAGCCGTGCAGGACTACTGGCGTCAGCAGCTCTACCCCATGGCCACACCGCTGGTGGCGCAGGTGCAAGGCGTCTGGCGCGATGTGGATGCCCTCGACAAGGACATGCGCGCCCTGATGGCTGTGTCCTTGCCCGATGCCGAGCCTGGCACGCTGGCGCAGGTGTTTGGCGCGGCCCTGGCCGAGCGCGAAGCCAGACTGGCCGAGCTCAAGCGGGGTTGGGCCGAGAAGGCTGACAACTTGCTGGGGTGGATCGAGGGTCAGCTGGAGCACCACAAGTCCAGCTGGGACGGACGAAAGCTGAGCTACAAAAAATGCGCGGAATGGCTGGATGTGCTCAAGCAATGGTCTGTGAGCCAGGACGACGCATCGGCCTTGAAAAAGAACATGAAGGATGCGGGCTGGGTACGCTTCACGCCCGAAGGCCTGCTGGCCTGCCGCAAACCCGGCGAAGGGCCGGTGGACTTGCCGCCCGAAAGCCTGGCCTACGCCGACCTGCAAGCCGCCTTGCAAGCACTGCCCGAACCTGCGCAGGCCGCCCGCCTGCACGCCCGCACCCACGTCATGCAGCGCATGGCCGAACTCAAGCAGCGCAGCGGTTTGTTCGGCTTTGCCGACATGCTGCAGCGCCTCGATGTGGCGCTGGCCGATCCTGACTCTGGCGAGCGACTGGCCCAGCGCCTGCGTGAGCAGTTTCCGGTGGCGATGATCGACGAGTTCCAGGACACCTCGCCGCTGCAGTTCCGCATCTTTGACCGCATTTACCGCACGGCCGAGAACCGGCCAGAAACGGCGTTGCTGTTGATTGGCGACCCCAAGCAATCGATCTATGGTTTCCGGGGTGCGGACATCCACAGCTACCTGGACGCGCGCCGCGCCACCGCAGGCCGCCACCATGTGCTGGGCACCAACTTCCGCTCCACTTCGGAAGTGGTTGAGGTGGTCAACCGCTGGTTCCAAATTGCACCAGACGCTTTTGGCTACAAGCAAGGCGATCAAGACCCGCTCCCGTTCCAGCCCGTGGGTGCGAAAGGTCGCGATGAAATTTTCATAACGAGCGCAGGCGATGTGAAAGCCATGACCATGGTGCACGACGCCACTTTGCGCAGCCAGCGTGACGCGCAAACGCATCTTTCGGCCCTGTGCGCCGAGCAAATTGTGGCGTGGTTGAGTGACCCGCAGGCGCGTTTTGCCGATGCGGAAAAGGGCGACAAACCCTTGCAACCCAAAGACATCGCCGTGCTGGTGCGCACCGGCAAAGAGGCCGCCGCCGTGCGCGATGCGCTGCGTGTGCGCGGAGTGGCCTCGGTGTATCTGTCGGACCGTGACTCGGTGTTCGCCAGCGACGAAGCACAAGACCTGTGCCTGTGGCTGCGCGGTGTGGCCGAGCCCCAAGACATGCGCCGCGTGCGCGCCGCTTTGGGTACGCGCACGGTGGGCCTGTCGCTGGCCGAGCTGTATGACCTGGCCACACAAGACGAACTGCTGGACACCCGCGCCGAGCAGATGCGCGAGCTGCACCAGACTTGGCAAAGCCAAGGCGTGCTGGCCATGCTGCGCCATTCGCTGCATGTGCTGCAGCTGGCAGGACGCTGGCGTGGCGAGCCCGATGGCGAGCGGCGTCTGACCAATGTGCTGCACCTGGCCGAGCTGCTGCAAGCGGCCAGCAGCCAGCTCGATGGCGAGCAGGCCTTGATCCGCTGGCTGGTTCAGCAGATCGACGAAGCCCAGTCGGGCAACGCCAGTGGCAGCGAAGAACAAACCGTGCGGCTGGAGAGCGACGAAGATCTCGTCAAGGTCATCACCATCCACGCCAGCAAGGGCCTGGAGTACCCGGTGGTGTGTCTGCCCTTTGCGCACAGCCACCGCGTGATGGAAGCGCACAAAACACCGGTGCTGCAGCGCCATGACGGCGAGGGCGGGCGCCACTGGACGCTGGACTTTGACAAGGACGACACCCGCGTGGCCGACCGCGACCGCCTGCGTGAAGACCTGCGCCTGTGGTACGTGGCGCTCACGCGGGCGCGCCATGCGCTGTGGGTGGGCTGGAGCGCGGTCAAGCGCGCCAATGGCAAGACCTGTGTGAACCACGGCAGTGCCGCCGGACATTTGCTGGGCAGCGGTCAAGAATTGGGGGCTGCCGACTGGCTGAGCAAGCTGAAAGACCTGCAGACCGATGCGCAAGGTCAGGCCTTGTCGGTGAGCTTGCAATTCGCTACCGCCGAGGTGCCGCTCACGCTGTGGCACAAGCCCGCGCAAAACGCAGAGTTGCGCGACGCCCTGAACTGCACCGCCCGCATCGACAAGTCGTGGACGATTGCGAGTTTTTCTCGCCTGACGCGTGACCTGTCTGCGCAGACCCTGGCGCCCTTGGTGTTGCACCTGAATCCACCGCGCCCTGCAGACGATGAGCCACCTGAAGAAACGGCCATGCCAAATGCTTGGGTGGCCAGCCCCGGCGCATTGGCCGCATGGCATGGCTTTGCCAAAGGCCCCACAGCGGGCAATTTTTTGCACGACCAGCTCGAATGGCTGGCGGCCGACGGCTTTGCACTCGACGAGCCAAAGGCCTTGCGTCTCAAGCAGCGTTGCGAAAACGCAGGCTACAAGACCCAGGCCGACGACGTGGTGCGTTGGCTCGGCCGTGTGGTGGCCCAGCCCTTGCGCGGACCGAACGTGCCGCTGAACGCCTTGACTGCCTTGTTGCCCGAGATGGAGTTCTGGTTGCCCGCCGGGCGGCTGCATGCGCGCGAGGTCGATGCCCTGTGTCAGCAGCATTTGTTGCCCGGCGTGAGCCGCCCGCAACTGCCCGATGCGCAGCTGCATGGCATGCTGATGGGCTTTGCAGACCTGGTGTTCGAGCACGAAGGCCGCTACTGGGTGCTCGACTACAAATCCAACCACCTGGGCACCGATGACGCGGCCTACACCGCGCAGGCGCTGGATGCCGCCATGGCCCACCACCGCTACGAGGTGCAGGCGGCGCTCTACATGCTGGCACTGCACCGCCTGCTGCGCGCCCGCCTGGGGGATGCCTACGATCCGGCGAAGCAGATCGGCGGCGCGGTCTACCTGTTCCTGCGCGGCATCGATGGACCTGCGGGCGGCTGCTGTACTTTGCCCGCATCACTGGCATTGCTCGATGGTCTGGACGCCATGCTCAAAGAAGAGGTGGCGCGATGAACCAGAAAAAAACCTCACGCATGACAACCGTGCCCAACGCGCAAATGGACTGGCTGAGCGATTTTCCCCATCAAAGCCTGAGTGCCGCACAGACCCTGCAGTGGCTGAACCTGTGGACCGGGCAAGGCCTGCTGCGCCACATCGACAGCGCGCTGGCCGCGCAATTGTTGCGGCTCGATGCCCACGCCAGCCCGGCGCTGCTGGTGGCTGCGGCCGTGCTGGCCCAAATGGAAGGGCGCGGCCACACCTGCCTGCCGCTGGCCGATCTGTGCCAGCCGCCTGTGGCCTTGCTGGGCTGGCCTGCGGCAGCGGTGGAGGGCGCGCAAGGCCTCAAGGCCTTGTGGACGCACCTGCCCGCCACGCGGGTCGACTGGCAAACCGTTTTGCAAGGCCATGCGCAGGGTACCTGTCTGCGCGACGCCAACGCCCCCGACCAGTGCCAGCCGCTGGTGCTGGGCGGCCCCGCCGATGCGCCACTCTTGTACCTGCGCCGGTATGCGGGCTACGAGCGGCGCGTGGGACAGGGCCTGCTGCAGCGTGCGGGCGAGCCCCAGGCTGTGCACGAGGCTGCTGCACGTGAATGGCTGGACCGGTTCTTTGCCCCCAACCCCGAAGACCCCCGCGCCACCGACTGGCAAAAAGTCGCCTGCGCCGTGGCGCTGCGTGCGCGGCTGTCGGTCATCACAGGCGGGCCTGGCACCGGCAAGACCTACACCGCCGCCCGCCTGCTGGCCTTGCTGCTCGCGTTGCACGAGGGCGGCAGCCCCCTGCGCGTGGCGCTGGCCGCGCCCACAGGCAAGGCGGCGGCGCGGCTCAAGCAATCGATTGACGACGCCTTGACCCGTCTGCCCGTTCCTGCCGATGCTGGGCTGGACCTGAACGCGCTGATCGCCCGCATGGGCCCGGCGCGCACGCTGCATTCGCTGCTGGGGGCACGGCCCGACACGCGCCAGTTCCGCTACCACGCTGCCAACCCGCTCGATGTGGATGTGCTGATCGTGGATGAAGCCTCCATGGTGCACCTGGAAATGATGGATGCGCTGCTGCAAGCCTTGCCGCCCACGGCGCGCTTGGTGCTGTTGGGCGATAAAGACCAGCTGGCTTCGGTTGAAGCCGGTGCGGTGCTGGGCGACCTCTGCCAAGACGCGGCAGCGGGCCGCTACAGCGCGGCGACGGCACAGTATGTTCAGCGCTTAGCCGGACAGTCACTGGCTGCCCATTTTGTGCTGCCCGATCCGGCCCCCGTACTGGCGCAGCAAATCGTGATGCTGCGACAAAGCCGCCGCTTCAAAGGCGCCATTGGCCAACTGGCGCTGGCCGTGAACCGGGGCGATGCGGCGGCGGCCCGCGCCTGCTTGGCTGGCTCGGTCAGTGCGGTCGACTCGCCGGTGTCGGCAGTCCAGCCGAGTAGCCCCCAAGCCGTTTGCGCTCTGGCGCTGGGCGCAGAGGGCAGGCCTTCATATGCCGATTACCTGCGCCTTTTGCATACCGGCCCGACAGGGCAGGGTGCCGAGTCGTCTAGCGAAAGCCACGCCCAATGGGTGCGCAGCGTGCTCAAGGCCTTCGAGCGGTTTCGCATTTTGTGCGCGGTGCACCAGGGCGACTGGGGCACGCAAACGCTGAATGCGGCGGTGCAAAAAGCCCTGGCCGATGCGGGCCTGCTGAAGGTCAAAGGCGATTGGTACGAGGGGCGGCCCGTCATGGTCACGCGCAACGACGCGCAGCTGGGCGTGTTCAACGGCGACGTGGGCGTGGTGTTGCCGGGTACGGAAGGCAAGCTCAAGGTCTGGTTTCTGGACGGTGAAGTCCTGCGCTCGGTGAGCGTCATGCGCTTGGCTCAGGTCGACACCGCGTTTGTCATGACGGTGCACAAAAGCCAGGGCTCGGAGTTCGAACACACCGCGCTGGTGCTGCCCCCGGGCGGCGCTGAGGTGCTCAGCCGCGAGCTGGTCTACACCGGCATCACCCGGGCTCGCGAACAGTTCACCTTGGTCGAGGCCGAAGCCGGTTTGCTCGAAGCGGCCATCGAGCGCCCCAGCGTTCGTGCCAGTGGTTTGGCGCAGCGGTGGGCTGAGGCGATTGTGCAGCCCGGTGCCTGAAGCATTCAGCTGGCGTAGCCTTCGCACGCTCCTGTGTTGGGTCTGCCCCGACATTCGCGCAAAAGGCGTTTGTCGCGCTCGGTCTTGCTTTCTGCCGATCCTTTGTCGGTGGGCGGCTTGGGTGCTTTGGCTGGTTTGGGTTTCTTGGTTGGTTTGTCGGTGGCGGTCACGGCGGTGAAGCTGTCCGCTGCCCAGCTCGTTGGCAAGGCCGCCAGCAATCCCAGTCCCAAACCCACGCTGGCGAACGTCGACGCTAAATGCCGAGTTTTCATGGCGGTCTCCCTGTTTTGGTTGTGCTGTGCATCATAAGCAAGCCCGAAATATCTGCAAGCGCTTGTTCCGTCGTGATGAAATTCTGTGCAAGAGGTGACTCGCTGCGAGTTCCTGAACCTTTACGATGCGGGCATGAACAAAAACTCCGCTCCTTTCATGCGCCAGGCCGTCATGGACCTGGAAGAATCCCGCATCCGTGAAGTCGCCAATGCGGGCATGGGTCGCCCTGATGTGTTGGCCTTTTGGTTTGGAGAGTCTGACGAGGTAACGCCCGACAGCGTGCGCCAAGCGGCCATCGATTCGCTGCAAAAGGGAGAGACTTTCTATTCACACAACCTGGGTCTGCCGCAGTTGCGCGAGGCGGTTTCCGAATACATGTCGACTCTGCACGGTCCCGTTGACTTAGACCGTTTGGCCATCACCTCGGGCGGCGTGAATGCCCTGATGTTGGCCGCACAAGCCCTGATCGACGCCGGTGATGAGGTGGTTGCCGTGACACCTGTGTGGCCCAACTTGACTGCACAGGCTTTGGTGATGGGCGCCAATTTGAAATGCGTGTCGCTGCGCCCGGTGGCTGGTCAGTGGCAGCTCGACATGGCGGCGCTCAAAGCCGCCATCACGCCCGCCACGCGCATGCTGATCGTCAATTCGCCCAACAACCCCACGGGCTGGACACTCAGCCGCGCCGAGCAGGCCGAGATCTTGGCGCATTGCCGCAAAACCGGCACCTGGGTGCTGGCCGACGAGGTGTATGAGCGCCTGTATTACGAAACCGACACCGCCAACGGCTGCGCTCCGTCTTTTCTCGATGTGGCCGAGCCCGATGACCGACTGGTCGTGGTGCACAGCTTTTCCAAGAGCTTTTTGATGACCGGCTGGCGTTTGGGCTGGTTGGTCATGCCTGCAGCCATGACGCCGCAGATGGGCAAGCTGATCGAGTTCAACACCTCTTGCGCCTCAGTGTTCACCCAGCGCGCCGGGGTGGTGGCTTTGCAAAATACCGCCGACATCACGCCCAGCGTGGTGGCCCACCTCAAAGCCTGCCGCGACACCCTGGTGCCGCTGTTGCAAGCGGTGCCGGGCGTGCAAGTGGCCCCGGCCAAAGGCGGCATGTACGCGTTTTTTAGGCTCGACGGCCACTCCGATGCAGTAGCTACGGCCAAACGGCTGGTAGCCGAAGCCGGTCTGGGCCTGGCCCCGGGCGAGGCCTTTGCCCCCGAAGCGGCAGGTTGGCTGCGTTGGTGCTTCGCATCCAAAGACCTGGCGCGGCTGGCGCAAGGGGTGGAACGGCTCAAGGCCTGGTTGCGCCAAAACCCTTCTGCAGTGGCTTGAGTTGGCTTTCTGGGTCAAATCCGGGGGGAATTTCAGTCAGTGCCATGACCCTGATGGCACTTGACCATGCATTTGCCTTGGGCTGATGCGCTGTGCTGCAATTGGATCGCCACGCTATGCTCGCGATGACAGGTTGAGATCTCTCGCGATGACGGGTTGAGTCTATTCCGATGAAAGGGTGAGACTTACCGCGATGGCGGGTTCAAATGCTGTGGTTTCGCGCCAGCGGCGGGTTGCGAGCGAAATACTGCAGGATACCGCGCAGCAGTGCTTCGGTCAGTTGCTTTTGGTAGGCTTCGCTGCGCAGTTTTTCTTCTTCTTCGGGATTGCTGATGAAGGCTGTCTCGACCAGTACGCTGGGAATGTCGGGGGCTTTGAGTACGGCGAACCCGGCTTGCTCGACACGGGGTTTGTGCAGTCGGCCTACGCTGCCTATCTCGCGCAGCAGGCTGTTGCCCAGGGACAAGCTGTCCTTGATCTGGGCTGCTGTACTCATGTCAAGCATCGCACGTTGCACCTGCGTGTCCTGACCACCCAGGTTCACGCCGCCAATGTCGTCAGCCTTGTTTTCTTTTTGAGCCATCCAGCGGGCGGCGGCGCTGGTGGCCCCGCCCTGGCTGAGCGCGAACACGCTGGCTCCTTGCGGGCGAGGGGTGTAGAAAGCATCGGCATGAATGCTGACAAACAAGTCAGCTTGCACGCGCCGGGCTTTTTGCACGCGCACATGCAGGGGCACAAAGAAGTCAGCGTCGCGTGTCAAGAACGCCCGCAAGGGGCTGCCGCCGACGCTGCTGGTATTGATGCGATCGCGCAGCATTTTGGCGATCTTGAGCACCACGTCTTTTTCGCGGGTGCCGCCTGGGCCGATGGCGCCTGGGTCTTCGCCGCCGTGGCCCGGATCCAGGGCGACCACGATGAGGCGGTCGGTTCGGGACAAGGCGGGCGATCTTGCCGCATGACCCGGGTTATCCATGAAAGGGCCGTCGCTTTTGGGTGCGTCATGTTGACGGGTCGGCGGAACGGGCAGTGGCAGCGCGCCGGTGCCGGACTGCATTTGTCTGGCGATCAGTTCACCCAATGGATCGTTCATCGCAGCGGAGGAACCAGGCAGTTTGTCAACCGCAGACGGGGTTTTGGCTGAGATCCTTTCTTGAATCAGTTGCTCCAGAGGGTCAATGGCCTGGCTGGGGTAGAGGTCCAGCACCAGGCGGTGTGCGTAGGGGGCGACAGGTTGAAGGCTGAAGACTTGTGGTGCGATGGGGTGTTTGAGGTCGATGACCAGTCGAACCACATTCGCGCTGTACTGGCCCACACGGATGCCTGCGATATTCGGATCTGAGGCTTGCACCTTGCCCACCAGTTCACGCAAAGCGTTGTTCAATTGCATGCCCTGGATGTCCACGGCCAGGCGCGGTGGCGAAGTGACGAAGGTCTGTGTGCTTTGGATGGGCGCGTCCGACTCGAGCGTGACGCGGCTGTAATCGGCAGCTGGCCAGATGCGCACAGCCAGCATGTTGGCGCCGCGTGCCAGTTGTGCAGCGCCCAGGCTCAGCACCAGAAAACCCGCTTTGATCAGTTGACGTCGGTCAGCGCTCATTTTGTGGCATTCCTTCAAGCGTTCCGGTCAAGGCCTCAAGCCATAGCTGGCCTCGCTGTGTTCCGGTGCTGATGCTGACCCGGCGCTGGTGTTCGTCGATGGCCTCCAATGAAATCACCCAATCGGGTGGGGGTAGTTGTCCGGCCACCTTGTCGGGCCACTCCATGAGCTTGAGGCCCGGCCCGGCAAAGATATCGCGAAAGCCTGCGTCTTCCCATTCCTGCGGGTCGTTGAATCGGTAAAAGTCGAAATGCCAGATGGGCCAGGCTGTATCACCCGTGCCCGCCAGGTGAGGCTCGACCACGGCATAGGTTGGGCTCTTGATGCGTCCAGCCACTCCGGCTGCACGCAGCAGGTGACGCACCAAGGTGGTCTTGCCCGCGCCCAAGTTGCCGCGCAGCTCGATGCGTGCATCGCATCCGCCGGGCCAACTTCGCAGGCCTTGCGCCAGCTGCGTGGCAAAAGCTTGCGTGGCGGCCTCGTTCGGCCACAAACCCTCCCAATGCACTGGGGTGGTGGGGCTTTCTACAATCGGCGGGTGACTGCTCAACGTACTCAAATCGACCTTCATGAACTGTGGCCACAGATCCAGATCTGGGCGCGAGAGTTGGGATTGTCCCAAATTGGCGTGACGGGCATCGATTTGTCCTCTGCAGAGCCCGGATTACAAGCCTGGTTGGCCGCTGGTTTTCACGGCAGCATGGGCTACATGGAAAGCCATGGCACCAAACGCGCTCGTCCCGCCGAGCTGGTGCCGGGCACGGTGAGTGTGATCACCGCCCGCATGGATTACCTGCCCCAACAGACGCCGCCTGACTGGGTGGAGCGCGAAACCGCCCGCAGCCTGCAGCCGGCTGAGGCGGTGGTGTCGCTCTATGCCCGGGGGCGTGACTACCACAAGGTCTTGCGCAGCCGCCTGCAAAAATTGCAGGAACGCATCGCCCAAGTGATTGGCCCCTTTGGCCACCGTGTGTTCACCGACTCCGCCCCCGTCTTGGAGGCTGAGCTGGCCACGCGCAGTGGCTTGGGTTGGCGCGGTAAGCACACGCTGGTGTTGAGCCGTGAGGCCGGATCCATGTTTTTTCTGGGTGAGCTGTTCGTGGACTTCGCCCTGCCCGAAACGCCTGCCTTGTCGGCGCATTGCGGCCAGTGCACCGCCTGCATGGATTTGTGTCCCACACAGGCCATCGTGGGGCCTTACCAGTTGGATGCGCGGCGCTGCATTTCTTATTTGACAATTGAACACGCCGGGCCGATCGAGGAGGCGCTGCGGCCGCTGATCGGTAACCGCATTTACGGCTGTGACGACTGTCAGCTGGCCTGCCCCTGGAACAAGTTTGCGCAAGTCAGTCCTTTGCCAGACTGGCATGTACGCGATGGCTTGGGTGCTGGCCACATCTCAGAGTTGATGGCCTGGAGCGAAGAAGAGTTTTTACGCCGTACCGAAGGCAGTGCCATCCGCCGCATTGGTCACGCCCGCTGGTTGCGCAATCTGGCGCTGGCTGCAGGCAATGCCCTTGCTTCACGAGGGCTCAGCCAACAAGAGCGGACAGCATTGCTGCAGGCCGTGCAAGCACACGCGCATCATCTCGATCCGGTGGTGCAGGAGCAGGTGTCATGGTCCTTGGCGAAGGCCCGACCCGTTGACCAGCGCTAATCAAGCGCAGTTGAGAGCGCTTGAGGGGTAGTCGACTCTCAGCCGCGCAGCACGCCTAGCGCAAACGGTAAACTGAGCATGCCCGACAGGGTGGACAGTGTGACGAGCCCGGCCACGTAGGGCCCGTTGTAGCCCATGCGGGCCGCCAGCACGTAGCAGGTGGACGCGGTGGGCAAGGCCGAAAAGGCCAGCAACACGGTGATCTGGACCGGATTGAGCCCGAAAAGTTGTGACATGCCCAGCGCGATCAGGGGCAAGGCCAGGTGTTTGATACTGAGCACACTCAAGCCCAAAAGCTTGCCTTGGCGAAGGGTGCCCAGTTGCATGCCAGCTCCTGCGGCCATCAGCCCTAAGGCCAGTGAGGAAGCTCCGATGCGACCAATGGTGGGGTCCAGCCATTGTGGAATGCGCAAGCCCATCAAGTTCGCAATCAAGCCTGAACATGTGGCGATGATCAATGGGTTGCGCAACAGTTCACGCAAAAAGCCCGTGTTTGCATGTCTGGCCATGGGCCACACTGCGCCGATGTTGAACAAGGGCACGCAAACACCGATGAGCATTGAAATCATCAACAAACCTTCAGGGCCCGCCAGGCGTTCTGCAAGCGCTAGGGCGATGAAAGAGTTGAAACGGAAACCTACTTGTGCACAGGCCGCGTGGTCCCTGCGATCAAGCCTTGAGCCCAGGATGGGCCAGTAAGGAAGGCTGTAGGACAGGGCAATGGCACAAACGCCCAGACTCAGGCCTGCCCCGATCAAGCTGGAGGCAGCATTCAAATCAATGGGGCTTTTCACAATGGAGTGAAACAGCAGGACCGGAAAAAGGAAAAAATAAACCAGATTTTCGACCGGTTGCCAAACCGAGCGTCCCAGCGCCGTGAAGCGACACAACAAATAGCCGCACAAAATCAGGGAAAAGTCTGGGAATAAAAGTTGAGCAAAGTTCACTCTGAGAGGATAACCGAGTGCGGGCATGCCCATGGGACTGCGTTGTCACCTGCGATGCCCCATTGTACAGGGGGCGGGCTTTGTGGGTTTTTCCCCTCACGCGCAGCCTCGTTTTTTGTCTATCATGTCAGGTCTTTTAAGGAGTTTTATCAATGAAGCGTCGTAGTTTGGTTTCTGCAGCTGGTTTGGCTGTCACCGTTTTGGCCAGCGGATCAGTGTGGGCGCAGGCTTACCCGAACAAAACCATTCGCTTGCAGGTGCCATTTGCACCTGGAGGCACCACCGATATCGTGGCCCGTGTCATCGCTGAACCTCTGGGCAAAGCCCTAGGCCAAAGCGTCATCGTCGAGAACAAGGCGGGCGGCGGCGGTGTGGTGGGGGCAACCGAAACTGCCCGCGCTGCACCCGATGGTTACAACTTGGGCATGGCCACCGTTTCGACGACGGCAGCCAACCCGGCCATCAACCCTAAGATTCCCTACAACGTCCAGACCGATTTCACACCGATCATCAACGTGGCCGCCACGCCCAACGTGATCGCGGTTCACCCCAGCTTCCCTGCCCGCGACTACAAGGGTTTCGTGGAAGAACTCAAGAAAAACCCGGGCAAGTACTCCTATTCCTCTTCGGGCACCGGTGGCATCGGTCACCTCCAAACCGAACTGTGGAAGAGCCTGGCCGGTGTCTTCATCACCCACATCCCCTACCGGGGCGCAGGCCCGGCCCTCAACGACACGGTGGCTGGCCAGGTGCCGATCATTTTCGACAACCTGCCCTCGGCCTTGCCCTTCATCCAGTCGGGCAAACTGCACGCCATCGTGGTGGCAGCACCCCAGCGACTGACGGTGTTGCCTAACATCCCGACCTTCAAGGAAGTGGGTCTTGACCCTGTCAACCGCATGGCCTATTACGGCATATACGGTCCCAAGGGCCTGCCACGCGACGTTGTCGACAAGGTCAACACTGGCGTGCGCAAGGCGCTGGAAGACCCGGCCGTGCGCAAGCGCATCGAGGACACTGGCTCATTGATCATCGCCAACACGCCAGAGCAGTTCGCCGCCCAGATGAAGGCTGAATTCGAGGTCTATAAGAAGGTCGTGGACCAGCAGAAGCTCAAGCTCGATTGATGCGGCCTGAAAGCCAGGAGGTCATCGACCGTTTCGCCGATGCCCTCTGGCTAGAAGATGGCCTTTCGGCCAACACCCTGGCGGCCTACCGACGTGACCTGACGCTGCTGGCCAGCTGGCTGGCCTCCAGCCAGTCCCTGGCTTTGCTGCAAGTCGAAGAGCGTCACCTGCACCAGTGGTTTGCCGAGCGCCATGCTGTGACCAAGGCCACATCGGCCAACCGCCGCCTCACCGTGTTCAAACGGTTTTTTCGATGGGCGTTGCGCGAACGGCTTGTCCAATCCGATCCCACCTTGCGCATGTCGGCCGCCAAACAGGCCTTGCGCGTGCCCAAAACTTTGGGCGAGTCCCAAGTGGACGCTTTGTTGCGCGCGCCGGATGCGGCCACCGATCTGGGCTTGCGTGACCGCGCCATGCTGGAGTTGATGTACGCCAGTGGCCTGCGCGTGAGCGAGTTGGTCGGCCTCAAAACCCTGCATGTCTCGCTCAACGAAGGCGTGCTGCGCATCATGGGCAAGGGCAGCAAGGAGCGGTTGGTGCCGTTTGGCGAAGAGGCGCGTGACTGGCTTCAGCGTTACATGTCGCGGGCACGGCCGGCCATGCTGGGGCAGCGCCAGACCGAAGACCTGTTTGTCACCAGCAGCGGCCCCAAGCCCGGTACAGCCATGTCACGGATCATGTTCTGGAACCTGGTCAAACGCTACGCCATCCAAGCGGGCATCACAGCGCCCCTGTCACCGCATACACTGCGACACGCTTTTGCCACACATTTGCTCAACCACGGGGCAGATTTGCGGGCGGTACAGATGTTGTTGGGCCATGCCGACATCTCGACCACCACCATCTACACCCATGTGGCGCGTGAGCGGCTCAAGACACTGCATGCGCAGCATCACCCTCGGGGTTAGCTCAGCGCGGCCAACTCCGCCTCTTCAAACCCGGCCAATCGCCGCGCCGCCATGTTGAAGGGCGGGCGCAGTTTGGGGGCGTCGTATTGCGCGATCAGCTCGGCATAGGTGCGCACCGGGTCCAGGCCGCGCTCGGCGCACAGGTGGCGGTACCAGCGGTTACCCGCCGCCACATGACCGATTTCGTCTTCCAGAATGATGTCCAGAATCTCGCCCGCCCGGTGGTCGCCCACGCTGACCAGTTTGTTTTTGACGCCCGGCGAGGCGTCCAGGCCCCGCGCTTCCATGGTGCGCGGTACGATGCCGATGCGGGCTAGGATGTCGCCCTGGGTGCGCTCGGCCATGTCCCACAGGGTGTTGTGCGCCGGAAAGTCGCCGTAGTCAAAACCCAAGTCCAGCAAGTGCTGGCGCAGCAGGCTGAAGTGCTTGGCTTCCTCTTGGGCGATGCGCACCCAGTCGGTGTAGAAGGCCTCTGGCATGCCCGCAAAGCGCCAGACCACGTCGAGTGCCAAGTCGATGGCGTTGAGCTCGATGTGCGCAATCGAGTGCACCAGCATGGCCCGGCCTTCGGGCGTGGCCATGGATTTGGCTTTAAGCTGGGTGTGTGGCACGAGCAGCGGGCGGGCAGCGCGGCCGGGGCATGCCGTGGGGGCATTCAGGCTGTCGTTCGCGCCCACGGGCAGGCTCAGGTCCAGTGCCAAAGTGGCTTGGGCCTTCAGGTTCGGGTCGATTTGTGCCCAAGGGATCAGGGCAGCGGTGCGCAGGGTGTGCATGGTGATCGGTCACTGCGCCCACGGTCGGAGGTGGGCATCCCTACAATTGTAGTTTTCCAAGAAAACCCAAAGGACAGGAGCCATGGCCATTTATCAACTGGATGATCAAACCCCCATCGTGGCCGACAGCGCTTGGGTGGCCGACAACGCCCAGGTCATGGGCGCGGTCAAGATCGCAGCAGATGCCAGCATCTGGTTTGGCGCGACGGTGCGCGGCGATACCGAGACCATCGAGATCGGCGAGGGCAGCAACATCCAGGACGGCAGCGTGATGCATGCCGACCACGGCAAACCGATCAAGGTCGGCAAGCACGTCACCGTGGGCCACATGGTCATGCTGCACGGCTGCACGATTGGCGACGAGTCGCTGATCGGCATTGGCGCTGTGGTGCTCAACGGTGCGAAAATTGGCAAGAACTGCTTGGTGGGGGCGGGTTCTCTGGTGACCGAGGGCAAGGAATTTCCAGATGGCTCCATGATCATGGGCACACCTGCCAAGGTGGTGCGCGAACTCAGCCCTGAGCAGATCGAAGGCCTGCGCCAAAGCGCCCGCCATTACGTGGAAAACGCCCGCCGCTTCAAGGTGGGTTTGAAAAAAATCAGCTGAGATTTTGGTTGATTTTTTGGCCAGTCCTAACGCTTTTTAACTTTTGAGGATCGGCCCCACGGGGCTGTTGATTGCACTTTGTCCGAACTCCATAAATTCATTTTCGAAGGCCTGCCTGTGCGCGGCATGCTGGTGCGCCTGACCGATGCCTGGCAAGACATCCTGGCGCGTCGCGCCGCCAACTCCGAGACCGGCGCTTACCCCGCGCCCGTGCGCCAGTTGCTGGGCGAAATGGCCGCTGCAGGTGTACTCATGCAGGGCAACATCAAGTTCAACGGCGCTTTGGTGCTGCAGATTTTTGGTGACGGCCCCGTGAAATTAGGCGTGGTCGAGGTGCAACCGGATTTGAGCCTGCGCGCCACCTGCACCCAGGTGGGGGAAGTGGCAGATAGCTTGACATTGAGCCAGATGGTCAATGTGAACAACGAGGGCCGTTGCGCCATCACGCTCGACCCGCAAGACCGTTTACCTGGTCAGCAACCTTACCAGGGCGTGGTGCCCTTGTTTGGTGACCGGGGCGAAAAACTGGAGAACATCAGCGAAGTGCTGGAGCACTACATGTTGCAGTCGGAGCAGCTCGATACCGTGCTGGTGCTCGCGGCCGATGACAAAGTGGCGGCGGGCTTGCTGATTCAGCGTTTGCCCGTCGAAGGCGAGGGAAATTTGGCGGGCAGGACGGACTCATTGATGCGTGAGTCGGTGCTGGGCCAGAGCGAAGACTTCAGCCGCATTTCGATTTTGACCAAAAGCCTCAAGCGCGAAGAGCTGCTGGGCCTGGACGCTGAAACCATCTTGCACCGGCTGTATTGGGAGGAACCCATGGCGCGATTTGAGCCTTTGATCGGCGAGACGGGCCCGCGCTTTGCCTGCCGCTGCAACCGCGAGCGCGTGGGCCACATGATCCGCAGCTTGGGCACCGAAGAGGTCGAAGGCATCATCGCCGAGCAGGGCCAGGTCGAAGTGGGCTGTGACTTTTGCGGCGCGCAATACCGCTTTGACCCGGTGGATGCGGCGGGTCTGTTCACCGGTTTACCAACCGATTTGCCCCCGGGCTCGGTGCACTGAGTTCAGGCCAAGACCAGCAAATTGGGCATGGCTCCCTGCAGCGGTCTTGACGGCGCTGCCGGGCTTGGCATCCAGGACGATCAGCTGCCCCGTGTGATCGGCATTCCCAAATCACCGGGCAAAGCCAATTGCTTGGCCAACTCGAGCTTGGCCAGCGAGTTGCGGTGCACCTCGTCCGGGCCGTCGGCCAGGCGCAGGGTGCGCTGGTGGGCATAGGCATAGGCCAGCGGGAAGTCTTGCGACACACCGCCACCGCCGTGGGCTTGAATGGCCCAGTCGATGATCTGGCAAGCCATGTTGGGGGCCACGATCTTGATCATGGCGATCTCGGCCTTGGCGACCTTGTTGCCCACCGTGTCCATCATGTAAGCGGCTTTGAGGGTGAGCAGGCGGGCCTGCTCGATCATGCAACGGGACTCGGCGATGCGTTCTTGCCACACGGTCTGGCGGGCCACTTCGCGGCCAAAGGCTACACGTTCGTTCAGGCGTTTGCACATCAACTCCAGAGCACGCTCGGCGATGCCGATGGTGCGCATGCAGTGGTGGATGCGGCCAGGGCCCAAACGGCCTTGTGCGATTTCAAAGCCACGACCTTCGCCAAGCAAGATGTTTTCGGCGGGCACGCGCACGTTCTTGAGCACCACTTCCATGTGGCCGTGCGGTGCGTCGTCATAGCCAAACACCGACAGGGCACGCACCACGGTGATGCCGGGCGTGTTGGCAGGGACCACGATCATGGACTGCTGAGCGTGACGGCCTGCATCGGGGTTGGTTTTGCCCATGACGATGTAGACCGCGCAGCGTGGGTCACCCGCGCCGGAAGACCACCATTTGCGACCGTTGATGACGTAGTCGTTGCCATCGCGGCGGATGTCGCACTCGATGTTGGTGGCGTCAGAAGACGCTACATCGGGCTCGGTCATCAAAAAGGCAGACCGGATTTCGCCGCGCAGCAGGGGCTCGAGCCATGTGTCCTTCAACTCTTCGCTGGCATAGCGTTCCAAAGTTTCCATGTTGCCGGTGTCGGGTGCCGAGCAGTTGAAAACTTCAGCCGCAAAAGGCACGCGTCCCATGATCTCGCACAGCGGTGCGTACTCAAGGTTGGACAAGCCTTGTGGTGCGCGGGTGGACTTGGGCAAAAACAGGTTCCACAACCCGGCGGCCAGTGCCTTGGGCTTGAGTTCCTCGACGATTTTGGTGGGCACCCAGGCATTGCCTTTGGCACGGTTTTCGGCGATCTCTTCAAAGAAGCGGGCCTCATTGGGGTAAATGTGCTCGTCCATGAAGGCCAGCAAGCGGGCTTGCATCTCTTTGACCTTGGGGGTGTATTCAAAATCCATGGTCTCTCTCCTGGGGTTGGTGATTCGGTGGGTAAAAAGCTCAGGCTTCACAGGCAAAACGCCAAGCCAGCTCGGCCATGGGCTTGGCACCCGCGCCCGACGTTTTGGCTTGTTCGCTCGATGCCGTGCCGTCTTCGACGCGTTTGGCAATGCCTTGCAAGATGGCCGCGATGCGGAACATGTTGTAGGCCAGGTAAAAGTTCCAGTCTTGCGCCAAGGCCTCGGGCGTGGTAAAGCCCGTTCGATCGCAATAGCGGCGGATGTACTCGGACTCTGACGGAATGCCCAATGCGGCCAAGTCGAGTCCACCAATGCCACGGAAAGTGCCGGGGCTGATGTGCCAGGCCATGCAGTGGTAGCTGAAGTCGGCCAGCGGGTGTCCCAGCGTGGACAGCTCCCAGTCGAGCACGGCGAGTACGCGGGCCTCGGTGGGGTGGAACATCAGGTTGTCTAGCCGATAGTCGCCATGCACGATGCCGACCAAGGACTCATCCTTGGCGCTGTCCGGGATGTTTTTGGGCAGCCACTCGATCAACTTGTCCATCTCGGGGATGGGTTGGGTGATGGAGGCGGCGTATTGTTTGCTCCAGCGTCCGATTTGGCGCTCGATGTAGTTGCCGGGCTTGCCGTAGCTGGCCAGGCCTTGCTTGGCAAAATCGACCTTGTGCAGCGCCGCTAGCACGTGGTTCATTTCGTCGTAAATCGCGCCGCGCTCTGCGGGCGTCATGCCAGGCAGGGATTGGTCCCACAACACGCGGCCTTGCACAAACTCCATGACGTAAAACGCGCGTCCGATGACGGATTCGTCGTCGCACAGCACATGCATTTGGGCCACGGGAACGCCTGTGCCGTGCAGGCCTTGCATCACGGCAAACTCGCGCTCGATGGCGTGGGCCGATGGCAACAGCTTGGCCACTGGCCCGGGCTTGGCCCGCATCACGTACTGGCGCGAGGGGGTGATGAGTTTGTAGGTAGGATTGGATTGGCCACCCTTGAACATTTCCACGCTCAAGGGACCCGCAAAGCCTGGGAGTTTGGCGCTGAGCCAAGCCTCCAAGGCTGGGATGTCAAAGGCGTGAGAGCCCGTGACAGGCCGGGTCCCCACGAAATGGTCAAAAGCACTCATGGGTTTACCCGTCGAAAGTCAGTGATCGCCGCAGTTTGCGGCGAGAGGGTGGAAGTGTGGCGTGTCAGTGGTCCGCGTTGACGATCAGCAGCAGCGCCTCGCGGTCCAACACCACCAGGCCGCCCGGCTCGATGCGAATGATTTGCTCGCGCTCCATCTGCTTGAGCTCCTGGTTCACGCGTTGGCGCGATGCACCCAGCAGCTGGGCCAGTTCTTCCTGCGCCAGTTGCAAGCTGATGCGAATGGCTTTGGCGTCCGACAAGCTCGGCACGCCGTAGCTGCGCAGCAAGTGGTTGAGCTGTTTGGCCAAGCGCGCGCGCAAGGGCAGGGTGTTGAGGTCTTCCACCAAGCCGTAGAGCTGGCGAATGCGGCGTGCATGCAGGCGCAGCATGGCGTCGTAAAACTCGACGTGCTGCGTCAGAATTTTTTTGAAGTCGGCCTTGGCCACGTTCAAGGTGGTGGTGTCGCCGTGTGCATAGCAATCGTGCGTGCGACGATCCCCATCGAAGATCGATACATCGCCAAACCAGATGCCCGGCTCCACATAGGTCAAGGTGATTTGCTTGCCCGACACCGAGGTGGAGCTCACACGCACCGCGCCCTTGGCGCAGGCGATCCATTGCTCGGGCGGGTCTCCCCGTGCCGCGAGCATGTCGCCGTCTTTGTGTCGTTTGACGTAAGCGCATCGAAGTATGTCGTGACGAAGTGATGGAGAGAGGCTTGAGAACCAGCGACCGCTGTTGATCGCTTCTCTTTCCTCCATTGTCAGAATCGGTTCTTCCATGCTCTGTCCTTTGAGTGACTGGGAATCGGAATTTTGTCGCCTGGGGGACCAGCCGAATTATTTGTACTTGGGTTTTTGCTTGTTCAAAAATGCCGTGATGCCAATGCCAGCGTTGGCATGGTGCAGGTTTTTTACAAAGTGGTCGCGTTCGCGGGCCAGTTGAGCCGTCAAGCTGCTGGCATCGGCGTCGGCCAGTAAATCCTTGATGCTGGTCAAGGCGTTGGGTGCACGTGCGTTGAGTTGTTCGCAAAGCTGTAAGGCTTGCCCAAGCGCCTGGCCTGCATCGGCGAGGCGGTTGACAACGCCCAATTGTTGAAGTCGATCGGCACCGATGCGCTCCCCACACATCAGGAGTTCGGTGGCCAACTGGCGGGGCACGGCCCGAGCCAAGCTCCAGCTGCCGCCACCGTCGGGTGACAGTGCAATGGAGCTGTAGGCCATCACGAACACGCTGTTGCGGGCGGCCACAATCATGTCGCAAGCCAGCGCCAAGGAGAATCCGGCACCGGCTGCGGGGCCTTCGACGGCGGCAATCACTGGCTTGGGAAACGTGCGGATCGCTTCGATCCAGTTGTGCAGGCCTTCAATGCTTTGCGCTTGGTGCTCGGGGGGCAACTGACGGTTGTTTTGCAAACGCTGCAAATTACCGCCCGCGCTGAAAATGCCGTTGGCCCCTGTGATGACCACGCTGCGCACGTCGGCGCTGGATTCGGCCACGCTCAGGGCTTCGACCCCGGCGGCGTATATCTCGGGCCCGAGGGCATTGCGAAACTCCGGGTTGCTGAGGGTCAGGATCAGGGTCTGGCCTTCGCTGGTGCTGAGCAGTTGGGCGGTCATCTTCAGTCTTCGGTGTGCATCAAGGAAAGGCCAATGGCACCACGGCGGCGCAGCCAAGGGCTGGGACGATAACGCGGGTCGCCGTAGACGGTTTGCATGTTGAAAAGCACTTCGAGGATGCTGTCCGGACCAAAACGGTTGCCCATGGCCAATGGGCCCATCGGATAAGCCAGGCCCAACGTGACGGCGGTTTCCAGGTCTTGCGGGGTGCAAATACGCTGTTGGCAGATGTCGGAGGCGATGTTCACAATGCAAGCCACCACACGCTGGGTCACAAAGCCGCCGCTGTCGCGAATGACCGAGACCGCTTTGCCGTCGCGGGCAAACAGGGCGTGCGCCGCGTCCCGCATGTCGGTCCGCGTGGCAGGGTTGGTGGCCAGCACGCGGCGTTTGGTGGCGGCGTCGTTGACCAGCATGTCGATGCCCACAGTGCGGGCAGGGTCCAGGCGCTCGACCACGGCCACGGTGGTGATGTCAAAGCCCAGCGGCGCAACGATGGTCAGCGCTTCAGGAGAGGGCGATGCGCCGGTTTCGATTTTGGCGCCAAGGTCTTTGAGCAGCTGGAGCAGTTCCATGCGGCGCGCAGCGCGGGGCGAGACCCACACGGGCGGGATGGTGTCCACCACGGGCACGGATGGTTCGGCGGGCACTTGGGCCGCGCCATTTACATATTTGTAAAAACCTTCCCCGACCTTTTTGCCAACAACGCCACCGGCCAAGCGTTGGGCGGTGATCACGTTAGGGCGGTAACGGGGTTCTTCGTAATACTGGTGGTAGATCGCCTCGATCACATGGTGCGACACATCGAGCGCAGTGAGGTCAAACAACTCGAAGGGGCCGAGTTTGAAGCCGACCTGATCGCGCAGGATGCGATCAATCGTCGCGAAATCGGCGATGCCTTCGCTCACGATGCGCAGCGCTTCGGTGCCGTAACCGCGCCCGGCGTGGTTGACGATGAAGCCGGGTGTGTCTTGCGCCTGCACCGGCATGTGCCCCATCTGACGGGCAAATTCGGTCAGCCGCTCACACACAGCCGGATCGGTTTTGAGGCCTGCGATCACCTCGACCACCTTCATCAGCGGCACGGGGTTGAAGAAGTGGTAACCGGCAAACTGGCTGGGGCGCTGCAAGGCGGCGGCAATGGCGGTCACTGACAGTGAAGAAGTGTTGGTCACCATCACGGCGGTGGGGGCCAGCACTTTTTCCAATTCAGTGAACAGGCTTTTCTTGATGTCGATTTTTTCAACAATCGCTTCAACCACCAATTCACAAGCAGCCAAGTCTTGCATGCTGGTGGCGCCCAGCAGTCGACTTTTATGGCCTGCAACGGCTTCGGCCGTCAGGCGGCCTTTTTCTTGCAGCTTGTCCCATTGCTGGAACACCGCATCGCGGGCTTTGGCGATGGCTTCGGGCTGCGTGTCGTACAGCCAGACCTGGCTGCCTGCTTGGGCTGCGATCTGGGCAATACCGCGCCCCATGGCGCCTGCGCCGATGATGGCGACTTGGGTGAATGCGAGGGTCATGATGAAAGTATGAATACAAGGCGCAAGGCCTGGCCAAAAAAACGTGGTGAATCAATCAGCGAGTGGGCATAAGGGCCGTCCGATAAGCGCCAATTATGTCTTCAGTCGTTGTGACTTCGGCGAGGTGGGTCAGCGTCGCACCTGCAAGGCGCCCGGATTGACGATGTTGGTGGGCGTGCCTTTGATGAAGTTGACGACGTTGTCAAACGCTGAGCCGAAATAAAGCTCATAGCTGTCTTTTTCGACATAGCCAATGTGGGGTGTGCAAATGCAGTTTTCGAGCCTCAGCAAGGCGGAGCCTTGCAAAATGGGCTCGGACTCAAACACGTCGACTGCTGCCATACCGGGTCGACCTCGGTTGAGGGCCCCAATCAGGGCATTGGTTTCGATCAGTTCGGCACGCGAAGTGTTGACCAGCAAGGCCATGGGTTTCATGAGTCCCAAGTCATCGTTCGTCACGATGCCGGTGGTGGCTTCGTTCAACCTGAGGTGCAAGCTCAGTACATCTGCGGTTTGAAAAAAAGCCTCCCGGCTGGTGGCGGCGGCATACCCGTCCTTGACGGCTCGCACGCGCGATTCGTCACTGCCCCAGATCTGCACATGCATCCCGAAAGCTTTGCCATACCCGGCCACCAGTTGGCCAATTTTGCCGTAGCCCCAGATGCCCAGGTTCTTGCCCTTGAGTACGGTTCCCAAACCAAAATTGGCGGGCATCGAGCTGGATTTGAGGCCTGATTGCTGCCATGCGCCATGTTTGAGGTTGCTGATGTATTGCGGCAACCTGCGGGTAGCGGCCATGACGAGCGCCCAGGTCAGTTCGGCAGGGGCGATGGGCGAGCCCACGCCTTCAGCCACAGCCACACCGCGTTCGGTGCACGCCGCCAAGTCGATGTGGCTGCCCACACGACCGGTCTGGGCGATCAATTTGAGCCGGGGCAACTTCTCGATCAGAGCACGGTTAAGCCCGGTGCGTTCTCGAATCAAGACAATGACATCCGCGTCTTTGAGTCGGACCGACAATTGGCCAATTCCCTTGACCGTGTTGGTGTAGACCTTGGCCGGATAGTTCTCGAGTTTGGCTGCGCAATCGAGTTTGCGGACGACATCCTGGTAGTCGTCAAGGATCACAATATTCATGACCGCCATTGTGCCTTGTCAGGTGCCCGATTGAGCACTGGTCGTTACACACAGGGCGGTTTGGGTGGTGATGGCAGGGGGCTGTGCGCCCCCGAGAAGATCAGTATGCGCGGTGTCGCGCTTCGATGGCAACCAGTCGATCGAGCTCGGCGCAGACGTCGGCCATGCGTCCGGAGATCACCATGCGCCCGGCGCCGATCGTGTTTTGACCACTTTCATGGACCCGCAGGACCCGCAGGCTGGGTTGCCGGGTGGTTTTATGGGTGATGGCAGGCGGGGGAAGGGCGCAGGATTTAGGCCGAATCGCCCAATCGGGGTGCAGACGAACGGGTTGCCTTTTGGGCAAGTTTTGCACTTTGGCACCGGTGATGAAGGAGGGCAGGTTCTTGAACAGACCTGAAAGGGCAAGCAGAGCGATTCCCATGTGAAACCTTTCAAAAGCATGGAGGTTGGACACAGGCAGGATTGGTTCATAAAAGTCGTCAGCTACAGGGCTGATCTCAGCGCCCGCCACCTGGAGCCGCGACGAAAAACACTCACATGACGAAGCTGTTGCGTATCAAGCCTACCGCAAGACCTTCGATGTCAAACGGCTCGCCTGGGTGCACCACGATGGTGGGGTAGTCGGGGTTTTCGGGCAGCAGTTCAATACCGGAAGAAGTTTTATGCAGACGCTTGACGGTGACTTCGTCGCCTAGGCGGGCCACCACGATCTGGCCGTTGCGAACTTCCTTGGTGGATTTGACGGCCAGCAGATCGCCGTCCATGATGCCTGCGTCGCGCATGGACATGCCGCGCACCCGAAGCAGATAGTCGGGTTGCTGGGCAAACAAATGGCTCTCAAGTTGGTAGGTCCGGTCTACGTGTTCTTGCGCCAGGATTGGAGAGCCCGCTGCCACGCGCCCGACCAAGGGCAAGCACAACTGCCCCAGTCCAGGAAGGCTCAGGCTGAACAAATCAGAGGGTGTGCGCTGGTTGCTGCGTGTGCTGCCCTTGAGGCGAATGCCACGCGAGGTGCCACTGACCAACTCGATGGCACCTTTGCGGGCGAGGGCCTTGAGGTGCTCTTCGGCTGCGTTGGGCGATTTGAAGCCCAACACGTTGGCAATTTCGGCACGGGTCGGTGGGGCCCCGGTGTTGGCGATGGTGTTCTGGATCAGTTCCAGGATTTCTTGTTGCCTGGCGGTGAGTTTGAGGCTGTCGGTCATGTCGGTCTCCTTGTGGGGACTGGGGCTGTTATTTCATCCAGTGACTGTATTTTTAACCAGTTTTTTGAATTGTGCAAGCTTGACATTGAAAAAACCTTCAATTTACCGACGTGCCGTCCAAGGACTCGTAGCTGCATTGATCGTTAACAGGTGCTGCCCGTTGGTTGCTCCTCGCAATGCATTCCATGCATTGGCAAGAAAAGACGGGTCCCTGTGTTGGGTTGATTTGTCGTCCTCCAACAACAACGCCCCTGAAAAGGGGCTTTGTTGTTGGAGCAGCCTGTGGCAGCGCGCTAGGCTTTATGAATCCAAGGCGGCGAATGCGCGCGCGGTGATGTCTTCCACGCTGCCCGTGCCGCTGATGGCCCGGTATTGGGGGGCTGATGCGGCATCTGCCTTGGCCCAGTTGGAGTAGTAGTCGACCAAGGGGCGAGTCTGTGCGCTGTAGACCTCCAGACGTTTTTTGACGGTTTCTTCTTGGTCGTCGGCGCGTTGTACCAAGGGCTCGCCGGTCACATCGTCCTGACCTGCGACTCTAGGCGGATTGAATTTGACATGATAGGTGCGGCCTGAAGCGGGATGGGAGCGGCGGCCGCTCATGCGTTCGATGATGGCGTCAAAAGGGACGTCAATTTCGAGCACGAAATCGAGGCTGACGCCCGCGGCCTTCATGGCATCGGCTTGGGGGATGGTGCGGGGGAAGCCATCGAACAGAAAACCGTTGGCGCAATCGGCTTGGGCGATGCGTTCCTTGACCAAGTTGATGATCAGGTCATCGCTGACGAGACCGCCGGACTCCATGACCGCTTTGGCTTGCAGGCCCAAAGGGGTGCCAGCTTTGACCGCGGCACGCAGCATGTCTCCTGTCGAAATTTGGGGGATGTTGTATTTTTGGCAAATGAACGTGGCTTGGGTGCCTTTGCCTGCGCCCGGTGCGCCCAACAAAATCAGTCTCATGGAAGTTCCTTATCGCTTGTCATGGAGTGGGTCAGTCGGGCCTCGAAAGGGTCCTGTGGTTTAGCTGACGACTGAGGCGAGAATATCACGCGAGGCTCAAACCAGGCTTACGCCCGCAGCAGGGCGCGAACGCGTTCCAAATCTTCTGGGGTGTCCACGCCCGGGCCCGGAGCTTGGTCTGTGGTGTGCACGGCAATGCGGTGTCCGTGCCACAGGGCACGCAGCTGCTCCAGAGATTCCAGCTGCTCGATAGGGGCTGGAGGCAATTGGGGGAATTGAGTCAGAAAAGCGGCGCGGTAGGCATAAATGCCAACATGTCGCAAGGGAGGTGGGCTGGGCAACTGGCTGAAGGCATTGCCGTCTTGTCCTGCGCTTTGGCCATCGCGCCACCAGGGTATGGGCGCACGGCTGAAGTAAAGCGCCATCTGGCGGGTATCAGTCACCACTTTGACCACATTGGGGTTACAAAAGTCAGCCAGTTGGGTGATGGCGTGCGCGGCCGTGCTCATGCTGGCCTCGGGCCGATCGATGAGCAGTTGAGCCACTTGATCGATGAGTATGGGCTCGATCAAGGGCTCGTCGCCTTGCACGTTGACCACCACCGCATCTCCGCTCAAATTCAACAACTGGCAGGCTTGAGCCAGGCGGTCGCTGCCGCTGACGTGATCTTGTCTCGTCAACAGGGCGTGCACCCCATGGGTTTCACAAGCTGCCAAGATACGTGGGTCATCAGCGGCCACCACCACCTGGCGGGCACTGGAGCACATGGCGCGCTGGGCCACCCGCACGACCATGGGCAGTCCGGCGATGTTGGCCAGGGGTTTGTCGGGCAGGCGGCTGGACGCCATGCGTGCGGGGATCAATACAGTGAAATTGCCCTTGGGAGGTGCCTGATGCATGCGCGGGCTTTCAGAGCGGGGGACGCAATGCGGCGAGCTTCTCGATTTCCTCATCACTCAAGGTGCGTGCTTCATTTTCGAGGAGTATGGGAATGCCCTGGCGAATGGGGTACGCCAGGCGGGCGCTGCGTGAGAGCAGTTCCTGGGTCTCGCGGTCAAAATCCAGAGGTCCTTTGGTGACCGGGCAGACCAGCAGTTCAAGAAGTTTGGTATCCATGGGGCAATGATAACGGCGCAAGAAAAGCTGGTCAGCAGCTTGGGCTGCAGGGTCGGGAAGTTTCAGCGAAAAGGTTTTTCGGCAAGGCGCTTGTCCAGTGTCTGCCAAAACGAAACTTCAGGCGTCAGCACCAAAGGTACGGCGAAGGCTTGAGGCTGGTGCAGCCAGAGTTTGACGGCGTCTTTTTCTGTGCACAGCAAATGGCGATCTGATGCGGTTGGCGGCCCCTGTGCATAGTCAAAATGGTCGGGCAAGGCAGTGGTCTGGTTCAGTTGCAGGCCGACTGCACGCAACATGGCGAAAAACGCCTCGGGACGGGCCAGACCGGCCACCGCATCAACGGGCTGTCCGATCAGGCTTGACAAAGCCAGGCTGCGGCCTTGCGCATCATGCGCTACCGGGGCCAGTTGTCGAAGCGCCTGAAAGCCGCCTGTTAAGCCATTGACACCGGTGTGCAGCAGCAAGTCCACAGGTCGGGGCCAGGGCTCTCGCAATGGCCCCGCTGGCAGCAGCCAGCCGTTGCCGACGCCGCGCTCGTCCATGACGCAAATTTCCAAATCCCTGGCCAGGGCCCAGTGCTGCAGCCCATCGTCACATACCAAAATATTGACTTGAGGGTGTGCTTGCAGCAAGGCACGCCCGGCTTCGGCACGCTGGTTCGCTACCCACACGGGAGCGCCTGTTTTTTGCTGGATCAGCAAGGGCTCGTCCCCCACCTCGGAAGGCAAGCTGCCGGGTAAGACTGCGCGCGTGTCATCCGACAGACGGCCATGACCGCGAGAAATCACGCCTGCTTGCCAGCCCTGTTGCTGTAAATGCTTCACCAAGGCGATGGTCAAGGGGGTTTTGCCCGCACCGCCGGCGACCACATTGCCCACCACAATCACAGGCACCGGCAGGCGTTGCACCTGACGCAAGCCTCGGCGCCAGAGCAAAGCTCGAATCCATAGCAATGCCGAATGGATCAGAGCAATGGGACGCAGCAGCCAAGCGATCCAACCCCGAGAAGTCCAGATCCGTGGCAATTGCTGGTGCAGCCAGGTGGACAGGCGCATGGGTGTCAGGAGCCCGAGGACTCGGAAGATTGGGTGGCGAAGGTGATTTGCGAGAGCCCCGTGCGGCGAGCCGCTTCCATGGCATTGACCACCGATTGGTGACTGGCTTGCGCGTCGGCGCTGATGACCAAGGTGACTTCTTTGGAGGCCATAGGCCGCAAAACGGCGGTCAACGCAGCGACCGAAGTGCCATCGATGGGGGCTTTGTTCACAGCGTATTGGCCTTGCGCATTGACCGTGAGCACGATCTGCTGAGGTCGGTCTTTTTGCTTCTGGGCATCCGCCAAGGGCAAGGTCAAGTTGATTTCGGTCAGGCGAGACCAGGTGGCGGTGAGCATCAAAAAGATGATCACCACCAACAAGACGTCGATGAAGGGGATGAGGTTGATCTCGGGTTCGGCCGAGGGTGTACGTTTACGAAAATTCACAGCGTGCTCGTTCAATGACGCAATTGAGCCAAGTGGCGGGCAAATTGTTCGCTGGCCACTTCCAGCGACAGCAGCATATTGTCCACCAGCGTCCTGAAGTAGCGCCAGAACATCAGTGCTGGAATGGCCACGATCAAACCAAATGCTGTGTTGTACAGAGCTATTGAAATACCGTAGGCCACTTGGGCAGGTTGGCTGCTACCTGCAGTTTGCCCAGCGAAAATTTCGATCATGCCTATCACGGTGCCAAGCAAGCCCAGCAGGGGAGCTGCGGAGGCGATCGTCCCAAGCGCCGTCAGGTAACGCTCCAGTTGTCGTCCGGCCAAGCGACCTGCTATTTCCATGTGTGCACGAATGTCCTCATCCGAAGCAGCTGGATTTTTTTGCAGGCACCGCAGGCCACTCGCCAAAACCGGACCTAAAACCCCTTTTTTCTCAAGTTGCAGGACGTTTTCTTCGGGTGCAACACGCTGTCGGGCGATTTCAAAAGCCTGTTCCAAGGTTCGGGGAGGCATGACCTTGTACTCGCGCAGCTGAAACAAACGCTCCAGGATCAAGGCCAAAGCCAAAATGGAGCAAAAGATCAGCGGCCAGATGGGCCATCCAGCGGCTTGAATGATGGATAACAAAACAGTTCCTTCTTTGAGGGGTAAAGTGTCAAAAGAGCATCATTATGAATGATGGTGGATGCTGTAAGCACCTGGTCAGAAGCAGGCTGACAAGCATTCAATCGCTCTGCGTCGCTGTGGATAACTTTGTGAAGAAGTTTGGGTTTTCCGATGAAATTTATTTTTTAAAGCTTTATATGTATCTGATAGATAAAATTAAATAATTAAAAAACCAATTGAATCAACCACTTATCTCGTGGTCAAACCACCGGGTTAGCCTTGTGGTGTGGCGGAGGACCTTGGTCATGTCTGTGGAAGACTGGCAGAAAACGCCTTTGAATTTGCGTCTTCAGCCTGTAGGACAATCGAGGGCATGAGCCAGCCAGAAATGCCTCCCCCACGAGCCTGGACCGTGTCAGCACTGTGCCGCGCCGTGGCCGATACCCTTGATGCCCAGTTCAATCCTGTCAACGTTCGCGGTGAACTGTCGGGCTTTTCGCGGGCAGCCAGTGGGCATTGTTATTTTTCGATCAAGGACGACACCGGCCAGATCCGCTGTGCCATGTTCAGGCGTGCCGCCAGCCTGTTGGATTTTGTTCCCCGTGATGGGGAATTGGTCGAGGTGCGGGGTCGCCTGGGAGTTTACGAAGCCCGAGGCGATTTGCAGTTGATTGTCGAATCCATGGAACGCGCAGGTCAGGGCGCGCTCTTTGAGCAGTTTTTGCGCCTCAAGGCCAAGCTCGAAGCCGAGGGTCTGTTCGACCCAGCTCACAAACGCGCTTTGCCCACCCAGCCACGTGCCATTGGGGTGGTGACTTCGTTGGGCGCTGCCGCTTGGCACGACGTGATGACCGCCTTGCAGCGGCGGGTGCCGCACATCCCTGTGCTCATGGCCCCGGCCTTGGTGCAAGGTGCTGGCGCTGCGGCCACGCTGGTGCAGGCTTTGCAAAACATGTACGCCCTCACGGCTGAGGACAACCCGCTGTGTCCGCCCGTGGACGTGATCTTGCTGGTGCGCGGTGGCGGCTCGATGGAAGACCTGTGGTCGTTCAACGACGAAAACCTGACCCGGATCATGGCCCAAAGTCCGGTGCCGCTGATTTGCGGCGTGGGTCACGAGACGGATTTCACCATAGCCGATTTTGTGGCCGATGTGCGTGCCCCAACGCCCACGGCCGCAGCCGAGATGGCCGCAACCGACCGGGGCGTGAGCCTTGAAGCATTGTCGGTGCTGGAGCATCGCTTGAGCCGCGGCTTGATTCGCCAGCAAGACCGCCAAGCGCAACGCTTGGACGCTGTGGCAGCCCGGTTGGGCGTGGGTTTGGTCCGTCAGCAAGAGCGCCAGAACATGCGCTTGAACGCCATCGCGAACCGCTTGAGCCGTCCCCAAGCCTTGCTGGGTCAGCACAGCCAGTGGTTGGACCGCATGGGCAGTCGTTTGCAGACAGGGGTGCGCAGTCAGTTCATGGCGCAGGGCCACCAATTGGAGCGCTTGAGCGATCGTTTGGGGTTCAATCGGGCTCAGCAGGTGCCGCAACGCACAGAGCGATTGGAGCGGGCCGCTTTGCGTTTGTCGTCGGTGGACCCGCGTCAGGTGCTTGAGCGCGGCTATGCTTGGCTCAGTGACCACAAGGGTCAGGCGTTGACCCATGCCGACCAGTTTCAACCCGGGCAGAGCGTGCAGGCCACTTTGTCCGATGGCGTGGTGCCATTGACTGTCTCCCGTTGATGGTGCCCTTGGGGTAAGCCTTGACGGGGTGGGGCCAAGGCTCCTCATGAGGGAGTACCCAAAATCGTCGCCCTGGCCCCACCCCGCCAAGGCGATGTGTTTCAGATCAACATCCCCGCAAACCTCTACAGTGACCCTCAATACCGTAAGGGGCATCGCGCTCCCCTAAAATGCATTAATTACTTTTTTAACCCGCAACAACAAAAGGACCCCTCATGGAACACACCTTGCCCGCACTGCCTTACGCGATCGACGCTTTGGCCCCTCACTACAGCCAGGAAACCCTGGAGTTTCACCACGGCAAGCACCACAACGCTTACGTCGTGAACCTGAACAACCTGCAAAAAGGCACTGAATTCGAGAGCATGTCCCTCGAAGAGATCATCAAAAAATCCAGCGGTGGCATCTACAACAACTCCGCCCAAATCTGGAACCACACCTTCTTCTGGAACTGCATGAAGCCCAACGGCGGCGGCGAGCCCACAGGCGCGCTGGCTGCAGCGATCAACGCCAAGTTCGGCAGCTACGCCGCCTTCAAAGAAGCCTTCGTCAAGAGTGCCGTGGGCAACTTCGGCTCCGGCTGGACATGGCTGGTCAAGAAAGCCGATGGCTCGGTTGACATTGTCAACATGGGCGCAGCGGGCACCCCCCTGACCACAGGCGACACCGCTTTGTTGACCGTGGACGTCTGGGAACACGCCTACTACATCGACTACCGCAACATGCGCCCCAAGTTCGTTGAGACATTCCTCGACAAGCTGGTGAACTGGTCGTTTGCCGAGAAGAACTTCGGCTGATCGAGGTTTTCTCCAAGTCAAAAAGCCCGCTTGTGCGGGCTTTTTGCTTTCTGGGCCAAAGGTGAATGCCCCTCAGAAAAATGGTGTGACCCGAGCCAACAAACCGCTGCCTTGTTGGACTTTCAGATCGACCACTGAGCTGAGCATGGGCTGGGGCCGTGCGCCGATTTTGGGTACTCCCTCATGAGGCGCCCGGCCCCAGCCCATGCTCAGCGGCACAAGCAGAACCGAAATCTCAACAGAGTCAGCGAATCATCATCCCCCCATCCGCCACGATGGTCTGCCCCGTCACGTACTGCCCAGCCGGGCTCGCCAAAAACACCGCCACACCACCAATGTCATCCGGCTCGCCCATGCGGCGCAGCGGCGTTTCACTGTTGTACTTGGCGCTCATCACCGGATCCTCATGCAAGGCCTTGGCAAAGTCTGTCTTGATCAGACCCGGCGCGATGCAGTTCACCCGGATGTTGTCCGGCCCCCATTCGACCGCCAGATTGCGCGCCAGCTGCATGTCGGCCGCCTTGGAGATGTTGTAGGCCCCGATCACGGCCGAACCATGCAGGCCGCCAATCGACGACACGATCACGATGGCGCCATCCTTTTTGGCCTTCATGTCCGGATAGACCATGTTGCAGAGCCAGGTGTTGGACAGCACGTTGTTGCGCATGACCTTGTCGAATACCTCGTCGCTCATGCCGGTGGTGGGGCCGTAATAGGGGTTGGTGGCCGCATTGCACACCAAAATGTCGATGGGGCCCCAGGCCTGGCGCGTTTGCTCGATCAGGTTTTGCAGCTGCTCCTTGTTGGAGATGCTGGCGGCAATGGCCATGGCTTCGCCGCCTGCGGCCTGGATCTCCTTGACCACCACCTCGCAGGCGTCTTGCTTGCGGCTGGACACAACCACTTTGGCGCCTTGCTTGGCCAGCTGTTGCGCGATGGATCGGCCAATGCCCCGGCTGGAGCCCGTGACGACGGCGACTTTTCCTTTGAGATTGAACAGTGACATGAATCGGTCTCCTTGTTGAATATTTACCAGTCTGCCCGGGGGACGCTCGTGTGTCTGTCTTGCGGGTGTCAGTGGCCGGGGTGGTACCCCAAGGTCCATCGGCCACAATGCGGGGAAAACTTTGAATGTGCGAGGTGGATGTGGAACAAGTGGATGCTGTGGTGATCGGTGCCGGCGTGGTCGGCTTGGCGGTGGCGCGCGCGCTGGCGCTGTCGGGTCGCGAGGTGCTCGTGCTCGAATCGGAAAATGCCATCGGCACGGGCACCAGCTCGCGCAATAGCGAGGTCATTCACGCGGGCATTTATTACCCGGCTGGCTCGCTCAAGGCGCGGTTGTGTGTGCAGGGCAAGCAAATGCTTTACGCGTATTGCGCCGAGCGCGGCGTGGCGCATCAGCGGCTTGGCAAGCTGATCGTGGCCACCAACCCCGAGCAAGTGCAGGCGCTGGACGGCATCATGGCCAAAGCCGCGGCCAACGGCGTGCACGATTTGCAAAAACTCACGGCTGCCCAGGCCCAGGCTCTGGAGCCTGCGCTGGCTTGCGAAGCGGCGCTGCTTTCGCCCAGCACCGGGGTGATTGACAGTCACGGCTACATGCTCGCCCTGCAAGGCGACATGGAAAACGCCGGTGGCCTGCTGGCGCTGGTCTCACCTGTGCAGCACATCGGCGTGCGGCAAGGCACGGCCAGCCACCCGATTCGTGTGTGCACACAAGACGGCACCGAGCTGGCGTGCAAGGTGCTGGTCAATGCCGCTGGGCTGCACGCTGTAGCGATCGCGCGGGGTATGGACGGGCTGGACAAAAATCTGTTGCCCCATGCCCATTACGCTAAGGGCAACTATTTCACGCTGGCGGGCAAGGCCCCGTTTTCCCGCCTGATTTACCCCGTGCCCGAAAAAGCCGGTTTGGGCGTGCACCTCACGCTCGATCTGGGGGGGCAGGCCAAGTTTGGCCCGGATGTGCAATGGGTGGACGACCCCGCCGACTTGCAAGTCGACCCGCGCCGAGGCGACGCCTTTTATGCCGAGGTGCGCAAGTACTGGCCCGACTTGGCCGACGGCGCCCTGCAGCCGGGCTACGCAGGCATGCGCCCCAAAATCAACGCGCCCCACGAAGCAGCGGCCGACTTCATGATCCAAGGGCCCGCCGAGCATGGTGTGCCTGGTCTCGTCAACCTGCTGGGCATCGAATCGCCGGGCCTTACGAGTTCATTGGCCATAGGTACCGAGGTCTGCGCTCGGTTGGGCTGATCGCTTGTGAGACAGCGCAGGGCATCAGGGCGCACCTATCATGATGAGCATGCACCCACTTGACGAAGCCATTGACCTGCACACCATCGCGCCCCATGAATTCACAGGCGCGACCCACCCTGCCTACGCCAACATGGTCGGGCCCTTTGGTGGGACCACTTCCGCGCAGTTGCTGCAATCGGCCATGCTGCACCCCGAGCGCTTGGGTGAACCCGTGGCCCTGACAGTCAACTTTGCGGCCCCGGTGGCCGATGGCATGATCCGTTTTTTGGCGCGGCCCGTGCGGACCAACCGATCGACCCAGCACTGGATCATCGAAGCCCATCAGACGGAAGGCGTGGTGGCCACTGCCACTGCGGTGTTTGCTGTGCGGCGCGAGACTTGGTCAGATGTGGAAGCGGTGATGCCCGCCCATGTGCCTGCTCCCGATGCAGTGCCCCGCATGCCTGTGAAAGGCATGCCCGCCTGGCCGCAGCGCTATGACATGCGCTTTGTGGAAGGCGCATTCCCCGCAGCCTTCGATGAGCAAGAGCAAGCCCATTCCCGTTCGACCCTGTGGGTGCGGGACGAACCTGAGCGTGCGATGGACTTTGCGTCTTTGGTCGCCATCAGTGACAGTTTCTTCCCGCGCATCTACATCCGCCGTCGCCGCCGTGCCCTGATTGGCACGGTGTCCCTCACCACCTATTTCCACGCCGACAGCGCTTTGTTGGCGCAGGTGGGCACGCGCCATGTGCTGGGCGTGGCCAAGGCGCTCAACTACCGCCACGGCTATTTTGACCAGACTGGCGAGCTGTGGAGCCCCGAAGGGCAGTTGCTGGCGAGCACGCACCAGCTGGTGTATTTCAAGGACTGAGTTTTCAGCGCTTCATCTGCTGCAAGGCGCTCGCTACTTCGGTCACCAGCGCCGGGCCTTTGTAAATGAGGCCGGTGTAGATCTGCACCACGTCGGCCCCGGCTTCTATTTTTGAAATCGCGTCGTGCCCGCTCAGGATCCCACCCACGCCGATGATGGGGAAATCTTTTCCCAATGCGGCGCGCAGGCCGCGGATCACGCGGTTGCTGCCTTCGAGCACGGGCGAGCCGGACAGGCCGCCCATTTCTTCGGCATGCGGCAGGCCGCTGACGGCGTCGCGCGCCAGCGTGGTGTTGGTGGCGATCACGCCGTCCATGCCGTGCTTTTGCAGCGTGGCGGCGATCACGCCCACTTGCGTCTCGTCCAGATCGGGGGCGATTTTGAGGAACATGGGCACGCGGCGACCATATTCTGCGGCCAGTTCTTCACGCCGTGCCACCAAGGCGCCCAGCAGACCGTCGAGCGCATCGTCACTTTGCAGGGCGCGCAGATTCTTGGTGTTGGGGCTGGAGATGTTCACCGTCACGTAGTCGGCATGCGGGTAGACGCCTGCCAACGCGATCAAATAATCGTCCGTGGCATTTTCAATCGGAGTGGTGGCGTTCTTGCCGATGTTCAGGCCCAACAGGCGACCTTGCTGGCGAAATTTGGATCGTTTGACGTTGGCGATGAAGGCGTCCAGCCCGTCGTTGTTGAAACCCAAGCGGTTGATCAGGGCGTTGGCCTCGGGCAGGCGGAACATGCGGGGTTTTGGGTTGCCGGGTTGTGCCTTGGGCGTCACGGTACCGACTTCGACAAAGCCAAAGCCCATAGCGCCCAGGCCGTCAATGCAGCGGGCGTTTTTGTCCAAGCCTGCGGCCATGCCCACCCGGTTGGGAAAGTGCAGACCCGCCAGCGTAATGGGTTGGGCCACAAAGGGCTGGCGGTAAGCGCAGTCGAGAGGTGTGTTTTGGGTACGGGCCAAGCCTTCGATGGTCAGGTCATGGGCCGCCTCGGGGTCCATTTTGAACAAAAAGGGGCGAGCGAAGGCGTAGGGGATCAGGGACATTGGATAATTCCGGACAGCAAAGGCGTTGTCAACAATTCGTCCGATTGTCTCAAACCCAGACGTACTTCTATTTTTTACCCACACCCGATCCCATGACCCAAGACGAACTCAAAGCCCTGGTGGGCCAAGCCGCCCTGAAATACGTTGTTCCTGGCGAGATCGTTGGCGTGGGGACCGGCTCCACCGTCAACAAATTTATCGACGCCTTGGCCACGATGAAAGACCAGATCAAGGGCGCTGTGTCCAGCTCCGAGGCTTCCACCGTGCGCCTCAAAGCCCTGGGTATCCCAGTGTTCGACAGCAATGAGGTCGAGAGCTTGTCGGTCTACATTGACGGCGCGGACGAAATTGACCATAAGGGCCACATGGTCAAGGGCGGCGGTGCAGCGCTCACCCGAGAAAAAATTGTGGCGGCGCAGAGCAAGCAGTTTGTCTGCATTGCTGACGAGAGCAAGTTGGTCGATGCTTTGGGAGCGTTCCCTTTGCCAGTCGAAGTCATTCCCATGGCCACGGCCCGCGTGATGCGACAGTTTGCAGCCATGGGCGGCAGCGCCGTGGTGCGCCAAAAAGAGGGCCAGCCGTTGGTGACCGACAACGGGCAGCATATTCTGGACGTTAAAGGCTTGAAGATCACCGACCCGGTGGCGTTTGAGACCGAAGTCAGCCAGTGGCCTGGTGTGGTCACCGTGGGGGTGTTTGCTCTGCAAAAAGCACAGGTGTGCTTGCTGGGGACATCTGCAGGGGTGAAGACGCTGGCGTTCTGATGCGTCGTTTTAATGCTTCATGCCCTGCGCAGCAACAGGCGCAGATCTGGCCCAACTCGGTCTACTGTGTGAAAAGCGAGCTTGACCGAGTCGCTCAGTGCCGTCATCACCGGTAAATTGGCCATGCCTTGGCCAGAGCCCAGGAGTTGAGGGGCGAGGTAAATCAAAAATTCGTCCACCAGCCCTTCGCGGATGAATGAGCCGTTGAGCTTGTGTCCGGCCTCCACATGCAGTTCATTGATCTCACGCCGGGCCAGATCTCTCAACATCGCAGACAAATCAACCTTGCCACCAGGTCCGGCGCAGTCGATCACGGTCACGCCCCGTGCGGACAGCGCAGCGCGTTTGTCCGGGTGTTCGGTCGTTGCGGTGTAAATCCAGATCTGCCTGGCCTGGTCGCCGGTGCCTTGGGTGTCGAGCAGCTTGGCATTGAGGGGCATGTTCAGGCGGCTGTCCACCACCACCAGGTGCGGCTGGCGTGGCGTGTTCAAACCGCGCACATTGAGCAGCGGATTGTCTTCGAGCACGGTGCCAATGCCCGTCAGGATGGCGCAGGCGCGAGCTCGCCACGCATGCCCATCGGTGCGGGCAGTTGGGCTTGTGATCCACTGGCTTTGGCCGTTTTGCAGGGCGGTTTGTCCATCGAGTGAGGCGGCGATCTTCATGCGCACCCAGGGCAGGCCGCGTTCCATCCGGTTGAAAAAGCCAATGTTCAGTTCACGCGCCGCTACGGCGATGTCACTGTTTGCGTCCAAGATTTCGGTCTGTACACCCGCAGCAGCCAGCCGCGCCATGCCCTGGCCTGCGACTTTTGGGTTGGGATCGGTCACGGCCGCCACCACGCGACGGATGCCTGCAGCAGCCAGCGCGTCGCAACAGGGTCCCGTGCGCCCCTGGTGGGCGCAGGGCTCCAGCGTGACCCAAGCGGTTGCACCGTGCACACTGTGACCGCGTGCGGTCGCATCGCGCAGCGCCATGATTTCGGCGTGCGACCCGCCAGCGCGTTGGGTATGGCCTTGGCCCAGCACCGTGCCATTTGCGGAGGTGATCATGCAACCCACTCTCGGGTTGGGTGAGGTCAACCAGAGAGCCTGGCGGGCCAGGTTCAGGGCACTTTGCAAGGCGAGGTCGGCTTGAGGTGTCGGGTTTGAATGGGTCACGGCGAAAGACAAGTGCAACAGATCATGGCAAGGATACGCCAAGCCAGGCAGGCACTGCATCGCGACTGCTGTGGAGGGTGATCTGGCCCATGCTGGGCTTTTTCTGCTCGGGTGTTCCCAAGCGCTCACTGCTGTGAGTCCGGCCTATGGCGGGCCAAGTTACTTGCACCTGCAAGTCCACCAGGGCCAGACCTGTGCGCGCTGTCACTTGGCTTTCTAGGCTATAGGTTGTGCCTTGCACCACTGTGGTTGATTGCAGGAGGCATCCTGCGCGGTCGGACTGATGGCAGTCCATGGCATCCAGAGCCAAGGCAAGGGCTACGGTGTGTTGTCGGGTGTCGCTGGCGATTTGCAGGGTGTGCAGGGTCAGACGTGAGGCACCGGCCAACCCAACGCTCAGCACCGCAGAGGCCACCAGCGCCTCAATCAGAGCCATGCCTCTTACCTTGGCGCAATTAGGCCTGCACGGGACGATGATCCCAACAGAGGGTGGTTTCATGGCCTTCCCTCTCGCCAGCTGCCAGGCACGCGCTGCACTTGCCTCGCGTCCATGCCCGGGGGCCAGGGTAGTCGATAGGGAGCTTGGGCCAACGCGCGTGCCAAAACGCGACTGCCGCTTTGCAGCTCGGGTAAGCCTGACTCGACCACCAGTTGCCCCTCGATGTGACCGGCGTGCCAGGCCCGGGCTTTATCGTCCTGGCATTGGGTTTGCAAGACCACGGTGCCTACCACGCGCACACCAGGAGCGATGTTCGGGCAGCGCTGGGCGCAGGCCTGGCTAGAAAAAACCAGCAGCACTGGCGCATCGATGGTGCCCAAGCTTTGGGTCCAGGTGGCAGGGCTGTCTACCCAGTAGATGTTGCGTGCGGGTTGGCTCAGGGCGGTCAAACCGTTGCGCGCTTGCGCCTCAGACCAGGCTCGGATCTGTTCTGGGGTGATGTCGCCCAGCACGCTGGTCCAAGCTTCGTTGGTGCATTTGCCTCGGGGCAAGGCCGAGACAGTGCCTGTAAGAGCGCCTCCTGCGGGTAGATGTTCAGCGCCAAAAGCCAAGCACTTGCGAGGCTCAGCTTTAGTGATCTCGCTGTTGTGGGTGTCTGCCAGCCAGAAACTGTGCACCGCTGCGCTTGTGGGTACGCCGCTGCAGGCCATGCCCGTTTGGCTGAGCGGACACACACTGACTTGCCCGCCCAAAGCTGGGCCAGCGCAGCCATTGAGCACCACTGCTGCCGTGTTGGGATGGAGCGGGGCCAGTGCCACGGTTGGTATGAACACATGCGCCTGGACGTGCGCACGACTTGCGCCGTCTCTCAGCCTGGCGCTGGCCTGTAATTGGGCCACGTGAGGCGAGGAGACCAGGTCGCGGAGGACCAGAATCTGGGCTTGTGCATCTGGCATTCTTGGGTGTGCAGGCGGTTGGAGCGACAGGCATTGCCAGCGCGGCCCTCTGTGAATCTCAGGACAGGGCGTGGAGTTCCTGTCATCAAGCCAGATGGGCGCCGGCGCGTTGCCGGCGTATTGCTTTTGCAGGTCGGCCCGAGCCCAGGCCAAGGCGGATTCGGCTACCAGTCGCGCCTGGACGGTCTTGATTCGATTGTCGTTGGCCAGGCGGTCTACCAGCACACTGCGCGCGCTGTAAAAACTGGCCAAGCTGGCAAGCAGACTCAGGCTGATCGCCACCATCAAACTGATGGCTCCGACTTCGGTCCTGGCCCCAGGGGGGCTGTAGTGACCGCGCATGGCCTCTGTTGGAGTCACTGGGCAGCCCCACAAACTTGAGGCCAGGGCGAGGCGGGCACATCGTTGCGCAGGAACACAGTTTGCGTCAGGTTCAGCGCGCGTAAGGCGTCACGCGGCCACTGTGCGCTCAGTTTTACCGTAACCCAACGCGCTACCCAGCGCCCGCGTTTTTCACATTGCACCTCCCATTGCAAGCCAGTGACTTTCAGGCTGCCGGCATCGGTCAAATCGGTCCAGACCTCAGGCGTGCAAGCGGTTCGTATTTGCAGTTTATGGTCCCTCAATTGGAAACCTGAACAATCGTTGTTGTCCAACATGCCGTTGAGATTGCGGTCCCGTCCAAAGCTGATACGCTGGCCTTGGACCTTCAGTTCGGACAGGCCCCCACAAAGGGCGTCCATGCATTCGGCTGCGGCGCGCAACCGCCACGCCTGTCCGAGCGATTGAGCTTGCCGCAATTCTTGAGTGATGTTGTCCAGTGCTGAACGCAGGTCGTGGTGCACATGACTGTCTTGCAAGGCAAGGCGATGCCCTTGCAAGTGATGCGCCAGCATCTGGCTGCCTGCAGCCAGAACCACCAAACCCACGCCCAGACCCACCAGCAAGCCCACCAAGGTCTCGCCTTGTTGTGTCGACACGGGGCAACCAGTGATCCGACCTATGCTGCGACAATTCGCAAGACCACCTAGTGCGGTCTGGGCAGAGACACGGGTCATGCGCAACTTGTGGCACTTTGGCATTGTGGGACTCATTGCCGCCAACAACGTCCGGGATCGTCTGCAGGATCGTCCCCGCTGCTGAGCACCACGGTGGCCATGTGTCGCAATTGGAGGCGCATGGGTGAGCAGGATGTGTCACGAGCTTGTGGGCCAATGGGGGTGGCGATCAAACTGTAGCCTTCGCTGCTGGCATCTTCGATCGTGATGCGGTAATGACCGCCAGGGGATAAGTTGCTTGTCCAACCCAAGTTGGCTAAATCTGCTGCATGGCTGCTCTGGGTTCCACGCCATCGTGCTTGCTCAAGTTGCAGTTGTTGCAAAGCGCTTTGAGCGTCACTGCGTCGGGCCTGGCGTTGCTGCCCCATAAAAGCGGGCAGGGCAATGGCCGCCAGCGTGGCCATCAACGTCAGGCTCACCAAAAGCTCGTTCAAGGTCCAACCGAAGTGGACTTTTGACGGGAGCGCAATGGTTTTTGCTTTGGTATTCGTCATGCTTTTACCTTCCCCATACCCGCTATATTTTGAATACAAAATATTTATTTGTACAGTCTTGGCGGAATTGACTCAATGTGGCTGAATCGAGGATCTTTTTTGTCTGACCAAAGAGGAGGGCTTGTCGTGAGCTACCGGGGATTCACACTGCTCGAAATGCTGGTGGTACTGGTTCTGCTTGGGGTGCTGTTGGCTATAGCGGCCCCCAGTCTGAAGGGGTTACGCCAAAAGCACCAGATGCAAAGCTTGGCCGAGCAATTGCAAGCCAGTTTGTTGCTGGCGCGCTCAGAGGCCTTGCGCCGCCAGCAGCGCGTCACGCTCTGCGTCCGGCAACCTGAAGCTGCTTCGCGGGCGGACTGCGCCATGGCCGGACATTGGACGCAAGGTTGGGTGGTTTTTGTGGACGGCAACGACAACGCCCAGCGCGAGGAGACTGAGAGCATCTTGCATGTGCAAAACCCCTTGCCTGCCTTTTTGACGCTTCAAGGCAATACCACGGTGAACCGGTATGTCTCGTATGGTCTGGAGGGCCGCAGCCAAAGCACGACAGGTGCGTTTCAGGCGGGTACCTTGACCCTTTGCGGGGTCGGGCAAGCGCATGTCTGGCGGGTGGTGATCAATGCTGTGGGCAAGCCCCGATTGGAAAAAGCCGAACGCTTGAAAAGCGCCAATTGTTGAGGGTGTATCGATTGACCAAAATGTTCCCGTGGTGGGTGCAGAGCTGGTTACAGCGCGTTATTGCTGGGGCTGTTCAGCGTTGCACTTCGTCAACCAGAGTTTTAAATTCGTCGATGTCTTCGAAATTACGATAAACGCTGGCGAAGCGAACATAGGCCACTTTGTCGAGTTTTTTCAACTCCCGCATGACCAGCTCGCCGATACGTTGTGAGGCAACTTCCCGGCTGGGCAAAGCCAGGAGCTTTTCTTCAATGCGGTCAATGGCACTGTCTACCTGCTCGGTGCTCACGGGACGCTTGCGCAATGCCAAGTTCAGGCTGTCTCGCAGTTTCTCGCGTTGGTAGTCAATTCGCCGGCCGTCTTTTTTCACGATGGCCGGAAAGTTGACTTCCGGCTTTTCATACGTGGTGAAGCGTTTTTCACAGGCGCCGCACTGGCGACGTCTGCGGATAAAACCCCCTTCTTCGGCCAGCCGAGTCTCCACCACTTGGGTTTCGAGGTGACCGCAAAACGGGCATTTCATGGCTCAGGCCTTACTTGTAGACTGGGAAGCGCGCAGTCAAGGCGTTGACCTTGGCGCGCACAGCGGCGATGTTGACTTCATCCCTGGGGTTGTCCAGCACGTCGGCGATCAGGTGGGCCGTGATGCGGGCTTCCTCGTCCTTGAAACCGCGGGTGGTCATGGCTGGGGTGCCAATGCGCACGCCGCTGGTCACGAACGGCTTTTCAGGGTCGTTCGGGATGGCGTTCTTGTTGATCGTCATGTGGGCTGCGCCCAAAGCGGCTTCGGCTTCCTTGCCGGTGATGCCCTTGGCGCGCAGGTCCACCAGCATGACGTGGCTTTGGGTGCCGCCGCTGACGATGCGCAGGCCGCGCTGGGTCAGAGTCTCGGCCACGATCTGTGCGTTCTTGATGACTTGCTGCTGATAAGCCTTGAATTCGGGCTGCAGCGCTTCCTTGAAGGCCACAGCCTTGGCCGCGATCACGTGCATCAGCGGGCCGCCTTGCAGGCCGGGGAAGATGGCGCTGTTGATGGCCTTTTCGTGCTCGGCCTTCATCAAGATGATGCCGCCGCGCGGGCCGCGCAGGCTCTTGTGTGTGGTGGATGTCACCACGTCAGCGTGGGGCACGGGGTTGGGGTAGACGCCAGCAGCAATCAGACCGGCGTAGTGGGCCATGTCGACCATGAAGATCGCGCCGACTTCTTTGGCCACTTTGGCAAAGCGGGCCCAGTCGATGTGCAGGGAGTAAGCCGAAGCGCCTGCGACGATCAGCTTGGGCTTGTGCTCGCGGGCTTTGGCTTCCATCGCGTCGTAGTCGATGGCTTCGTTCTTGTCGAGGCCGTAGCTGACCACGTTGAACCACTTGCCCGACATGTTCAGCGGCATGCCGTGGGTCAGGTGTCCGCCTTCGGCCAGGCTCATGCCCATGATGGTGTCGCCGGGTTGTAGGAAGGCCAGGAACACGGCCTCGTTGGCAGAGGCCCCGCAGTGCGGCTGCACGTTGGCGGCATCGGCACCAAAGATCTGTTTGATTCGGTCGATGGCCAGCTGCTCGGCCACATCGACGTACTCGCAGCCGCCGTAGTAGCGCTTGCCGGGGTAGCCTTCGGCGTATTTGTTGGTCAGCTGGCTGCCCTGGGCGGCCATGACGGCGGGCGAAGCGTAGTTCTCGCTCGCGATCAGTTCGATGTGGTGCTCCTGGCGCGCGTTTTCGGCCTGGATGGCGGCAAAAATTTCGGGATCGGTTTGTTCAATCAGGTGGTTACGGTGGTACATGGCAGTCCTTAGGATGGAGGTGACCTTGACCCGAACCTTGGGTTCATTGACAAGGGCTGCCCAGGCGAACGGCTTAAAACCTGTCTCGTCATGCAAGATGAACGGCCAGGCTGTGCGCTTCCCAGTGGTTCGGCAGTGACTCGGGCCACCACGCTCCACGTCAGAGTGCTCTGTTTTGTAATAAAAAAACAGGCTCCTATCGCCAGTCGCGCACCCTTCAAGTGTAGCCCAGCCGGCCCATGCTTTTGGGCCACAAATTCACATTTGGGTTTGAGGCGATCTCTGCAAAGCGGCGTTGTTTTTGTCTGTCAAGGCTGTTTTTTGGCCTTTGCTCAAGTTGTCCAAGAGCTTTTGCTCGGCCAATACGCGGTCCACGTACTGGTCGTTGTTGCCTTGCCCAGAGGCGGCAGCATACAAGCGCAGGGCCTCTTCCAGAGTCCCCGTGTCCTGAATCAAGCTCTGCAGGTGACGCGTGCCGACCCTCAGATTGGTCAGAGGGTCAAAGGCAGCCAGCCGACCTCCAAAAGGAGACAAGGCAGCAATGTGCGCATCGGGCTCAATTTGCATCAGACCCAAGCCACCTTGGTTGCCATGGGCAAAGGGGTTGAAGCGCGACTCAATGGCCATCACGGCCAAGAGCAAGGTCGGCGCAATCTGGCTGCGCTCACCCAAAGACCAGGCTTCCGAGACCAAAGCTGCCAAGGGCTCCTTGGAGACTTTGTATTTGTTGCTGAGCCAACGCGTCACGGCCGCTTGATCGCTGCTCAGGTCTTGCATTGGCGATGCGGTGGATCGGGCTGCTGCCATGGGGATTGGTGCTTCCAAGGGGACACTTTGTTCCACCTGGCGCAATTGAAGCCATCCCATCAGTGTCTCGCTGGCCACTTGCTGCAGGTTGGGGCGAGCCAAAAGCGTCAAGGCCAAGGCCACCACAGCCAAGCCGATCACAGCCAGGCTGTGCCGGGTGATCTCTACAAAGCCTTCTCGCACATCGAAGGCAAAGGTCAAAACGGCCCTTTGAACGTGGGGCCAAGTCAATGTCGCTGTCATAGCACTTCCTATCATTCAAAGCCAGGTGCCACGGGCCATAGGCTTTTGATGGGTTGGGGGACGCGAGCCGCACGATGCGTACAAGCAGTTTTGCGGCTCATGCCGGTTTCGGCAGCGTTATCGGGTTATCCCTGAGGGTCTCAGGCTGGGGCGAATTCTAGGAACTTTTCATAACCAGTCAATAATAAAAAACAAAATAATCATAATTAAATTGAATGAATTGATGGTTTGTGTGTGTAATTCATCAGAGATTTCGTCCGAAAACATGCCAAAAGACTGTCCAGCCGAAATAAAGGAGAAAATAGCGTTTTACGCCCGTCTGGCTCACTTGTCTGATAAGTGCTGCCAATTCTGCCTTCAGGCCCATTGGGCAACACCGCGCTTTTAAAGTTTTAACTGTGACTTCTTCCAAGCCTTTCGATATCGCCGCCCTGGACCCTTTGGCCGCAGGGATTTTCAATGCCCCGACTTCCAGCGATCGCAGCGCCCGTCTGCGCGATTGGTTGGTGACCGAGCCCTCTGAAGAATTGATGGCTGAGGTTTATCGTGAATTGTCTGGCCGAGACAAGGGCGTGGCCAAGTTGCTCAAGGAAAAACTCGAGGAGATCAAGCGCTTGCATGGCCAAGAAGCCTTGGCCACCGAATGGGCTCAAAAAGCCAATCATTTGCTGCAATCGCCCCGATTGAACATTGCCGATGCGCTGGCCTGGCAACGTGATGCCGCCAAAGCCGGCGCCCCCCTGTCACGCGAGCCTTTGGCGGGCCTCAAGCAAAGATTGACCGAAGTGGTCAAGGGCGTGGAAGACCTGCAGCATCAGGTCATGGTTCAGCGAGAAGCGGCGGTTTTGCTGGCCCAGCGCATTGAGGTTTTGTCTACCAAATCGCTGGCCGAAGCCTTGGGAGGGCAAAACGGCTTGCAGGCCGATGTGGATCAGTGGCAGAACCAGGCCCAAGCCCTGACCCAAAGCAGCGCCTGGCTCAGTGTCGATCTCAAATACCCACCTCAATTGGATGCAGCTGGCAAGCAGTTGCAGGCTGTATGGGAAGGTTTTTCGGCCGCAGCCGCTGTGGCTGCTTTGGCCCAAACCGACGCCTCAGCCGACTTGCCGCCCGTGCCCGTTTGGGCCGACGAGATCCGTCGATTGCGTGGTGAATTGACGCAACAGGTCGCTTCAGCAGTCGAATCGACCAAGCCAGCCAAAGCAGAACATGCCGAAAAGCCGGTCAAACCCAAAATCGACCCAGCCCAGCGCCAGGCCCTGCGCGAGCAAGCGATGGCAGCTGTGACAGAAGTTTTGGAGGCGTTGGAAAAGCAACTCGCCGAAGGTCAGGAGGCATCACCTGCCGATGCTGCAGCTGCCTTGCGCAATGTGCTCAAGATCCACGGCAAACAGCTGGACACCAGCCTCGATGAGCGCCTGCACAAAGCTTTGACGGCTGGTGGTGATGCACAAGGGTGGCAACGCTGGCTGGCCGATCAGGTGCGTACCGACTTGGTTGTCCAAGCGGAAGCCCTGTTGGATGCCAACAAGGCCCCCACCGTTGGTGGACGGAAAATGCAGGACAAATTGCGCCAATTGCGTGATGGCTGGAAGCAAATTGACCAAGGCGGCCTGCCCAACCACGCGCTGTGGAAGCGCTTTGATGCCGCTTGCAACGAGGCTTACAAAACCGTACTGGCTTGGTTGGAGCAAATGAAAAAAGACTCGGCCGACCAGCGCGCACAGCGTCTGGCGCTGATGGACGAGGTCAAGGCCTGGACCGCAGAGAATGCCCAAAGCGAGGACTGGCGTGGCCAGTTGCGCGCCCTGCACCAATTTGCCGACCGTTGGCGCAATGCCGGACACTTGAGCGAGAAAGCCTTCGGCGAAATGCAGGGGCAATGGAAAGTTATTTTCAGAGCTGCGGCGATCCGTCTGGAAACCGCTCAAAAAACCAGCATTGAGCGCCGTCAGGCCCTGATCAACGAAGCGCGTGAGCTCGGCGCGGCACCGGCCTTGCGTGTTGACGCTGTCAAAGCCCTGCAGCAGCGTTGGCAAGTGGAAGCCCAGTCAGTGCCGCTGGACCGCAAGACCGAACAAAAACTCTGGGAAGTGTTCCGTGCTCCACTGGACGAAGCCTTTCAGCGCAAAGGTACCGATCGCCCACAGGCTACAGCGCCTCTGAGCACCCACGACCGTGCGGTCATTGACGCCTCCAAAGCGCTGGACGCGGCGAATGCCATTGGCGATGCGGCCAAGATCCGCGCTGCGATGGCTGCGCTCGACGCCGCCTTGCGCGGACAAGCCCGGCAGTCGCAAGCCAGCGAGTCTGCAGCGTCCGATGCAGCAGCAACCGGGTCCGAGTCGAACAGCGAAGCCCAAGAGCAGCCTGCGGCACCTGTGTTGACCCCCAAGCCGGCCAGACCTGTGGTGGCCGTGCGCGGCGACGACCGGCCAGGCCAAAAGCGCGCCGAAGTGCCTTCTGGGCGCGATGGCCGACGAGATGACCGACCAGGTGAACGCGGTGCACGCCCGGGTGGAGACCGAGGCCCAGGTGCTGGCCGCTTTGGCGACCGAGGCCCGCGTGAGGATCGCGGTCCGCGTTTGGGCGATACGGCTTTCCGTGCCCAACGCGAAGCTCTTGAGCGCGCCGAAATGTCGCTGCGTAAGCTGGCTGCACAAGCGCACGGCGAGACCCTGGGTCGTGTGATGACGGCTTGGCAAGCTCGCCAGGCTGATGCCTTGCCCTCAGCGCAAGAACTGGGCAAAGGCGTTAACGCCACCACACGTCAGGCCTGGGCACAAGCCGTGAGTGCCGAGCCTAAACCCCCTGTGGCAACAGCGCTGTTGCGCCTGGAGATGGCGGCCGATGTGCCGACGCCCGCTGACAAACTCAGTGAACGCCGCGCCTTGCAGTTGCAGTTGTTGACCCAGCGCAACCAACCAGGACCCAGTGAAACTTGGGCTCAGGATGTGGCACAGGTTCTGTCAGGACCACACGAGGAAACCACGGCACGCCGCTTGCAAAACGTGCTCAAGCAACTGCTTCGCACTTGAACTTTGCGCTGCTTGTGGTTACTCCCACAAGCTGAGCTTGATTCGAATTTCTGCTCCGTTGGGGACTGGATCCTGGGTGTCGGTCTTAGGTTGAGGCCTTTGCGGTGTCGATGCGTGTGATGGCACCATCGCCCTGCAACCTGAATACCTGGGCTTTGTGTGGTGCATGGTCAAGTGACCAGTCGCTCAGCACATGCCTGCGTCCTGCGCCCAGCGGGTGGTCGGCGGGTTGGTGGGTGTGACCATGTACCAATCGATCAGCCCCGGCGACTTGCAACCAATTCAAGGCCATGAGTGAGTCGGCATCGGCATAGACGTCGCCACTGCGTTTTTGTGATTCACTTTGTGCACGCATGGCCCGGGCCAAGCTCAGACGTTCGTGCAGGGGCTTGGCCAGAAAATCCATTTGCCAGTCGGCACTGCGCACCTGGAGCCGAAATGCTTGGTAGGCGCGGTCATCCAGACACAGCGCATCCCCGTGGCTGAGCAAAATGCGCTGCTTGCCCCATTGCAGCAAGCTCGGATCGCTCAAGGCATGCACGCCGCAATCCGCCAAGAAGGCTGGCCCCACCAAAAAATCCCGGTTTCCGGGCATGAAGGCCACATGCAAGCGCTGTGCGGCCTGGCGTAAGACTTGCGCACAACTTTGCAAAAAAGGGTCCCTGCTTGCAGCATCGTCGCCGACCCAAACTTCGAACAGGTCACCCAGAATCAGCACTGCATGGGCAGAGGTGTTCTCCATGTAGCTGCGCCAGGCTTCAAAAGTGGCTGGCTCAGAAGCCTGCAGGTGCAGGTCCGAAATCAAATCCACCATCTGCCATGTCGGCGGCGCGGTCAGCAAGCCGATGCTCGGCCGGATGGTGCGCAGGTCAGACATGGCGGAGTACGTTCAAAGTTCGACGGCTTTCTCGATCACAACGTCTTCTTTGGGCACATCACCGTGCCCGCCGCGGTTGCCGGTTTTCACGCCTTCGATCTGGTCCACGACTTCGCTGCCTTTGACCACTTTGCCAAACACGGCGTAGCCCCAGCCTTGCATGGAGGGAGCGGTGTGGTTCAGGAAGTCGTTTTTCGCGACGTTGATGAAGAACTGGGCTGTGGCCGAGTGGGGTGCGGAGGTGCGGGCCATGGCCACGGTGTACTTGTCGTTTTTGAGGCCGTTGTTGGCTTCGTTTTCAATGGCCGCATCCGTCGGTTTTTGGCTCATGCCTGGCTCAAAGCCACCGCCCTGGATCATGAACCCGGGGATCACGCGATGAAAAATTGTGTTGTTGTAGTGACCCTTGTTCACATAGGCCAGAAAGTTTTCGGTCGACTTGGGGGCTTTTTCGGCATCCAGTTCGAGAGTGATGACGCCGTAGCCGGTGATGTGCAATTCGACTTGTGGGTTGCTCATGGTGTTACTTCAACAAAGTGATGGATTGAATGATGACCGGTGTCCGTGGGACATCCGATGGGAAAGGACCGCCCGCACCGGTGGGGGTGTTCCTGATTTTTTGGACCACGTCCATGCCGGACGTGACTTTGCCAAAAACGGTGTAACCAAACAGCTGCGGCGCATTGAGCAGCTGTGCTCGGGCCACGTTTTCAAAGATGCGGCCCTGGTATTCAAATTTGGCCACTGGATCGCCATCGGGGATGGGCGTGGGGTCCAGAAAGGCGTTGTCCACCACGTTGATGAAAAACTGTGCGGTGGCCGATTGCGGGTCGTTGGTCCGCGCCATGGCCAAGGTACCGGTGGTGTTTTTCAGGCCTGCGGCCAGGGCCTGGCGACCTTCGTGTTGCACAGGAGCGCGTGTTTTCTTCTCTCTGTACTGAGCGTCATAGCCGCCGCCTTGCACCATGAAGCTGGCAATCACACGGTGAAACACGGTTCCGTCGTAGTGCTTGTCGTTCACATACTGCAAAAAGTTGGCCACGGTTTTGGGGGCCTTATCGGCGTACAACTCTGCTTCGATGTTGCCCAAGGAGGTGCTGATGCGCACTTTGGGGGTGCTGGCATGGGTGTTTGCAGGTGCGTTTGAGGCCGAGGGCGTGGTGGCGCTTTGCGCTTGCACGGACCAAGGCGCCAGCAAGCTCATGCTCAACGCCAAGGCGATCCGGCGGTTATGGGGGTTCAAAAGTGTCATGTCTGAGGGCGGCTGTTTAAAAAATCAGATGGGGGGCGACGGGGCTTGTTTCAGGGGGTGCGCATCACCCGTTCAGCACCCTCTTGCTTGTTTTGCAAACGGGTTTGAGCGGGTGTGGCGAGTCGCGCCCGCGCGTAGGCTTGTGCGGCCAGAGTCAGGTGCAGGTCGCCCAGGTTTTCAAGGGCCAGCGCATAGTCGGGCCTCGCCCTGATGGCCGCTTGCAACGCTGCCAGAGCCTCCTCGAGTCGATTTTCACGCACCAGCAAGGCCGCCAGGTTGTTGTGCGGCTCGGGTAATTCAGGAAATGACTGGGTCAGGCCGCGAAGCGTGTCCATGGCCGCCTGCGTTTGACCCAACCCGGTCTGTATGTGGCTTTGAAGCAGGCGCATTTGCGGGTCGGTGGGGGCTGTTTTCAGCCGCGCTTCAGCCAATTTCTGGGCTTGCGCCCATTGGCCACTTTGTACCAAGGCGTTGACATCGGTATACAAGTCGGCCCGCACGCCCAGGCTGCAAGTCCACAGGGTGCAAAAAGCCATCCAACTGAGCCAGGTTCGCATGCGTACCCAAAGAAAGTGGGGGGTGAGAAAAAGACGCTACCGAGCTGCAGGGAAAGGCGCAGGCCAACTCAAAAAGAGCACCAGAGGCCTTGGCTCGGGGATATACTGAGCGACGATTGTAGCGGAGCCCCAATCGGTTTTCTGTGTGCCGAAAGGCACCGCCAGCCCCAATGTGCTCTGTTTTTTTTGAGCCGTTGAGTCGCCGTTGTCTGACCTGACGGCCACGGGTGCGCAGCGCCCCAAGCGGCTTTCTTGACCGCCATTTTTTCGATCTGACATGAGTTTGCGCATTTTCAACACGCTCAGCCGTGCTGTTTCCGATTTTTCACCGGCTGATCCTGGGCATGTGCGCATGTACGTGTGTGGCATGACGGTTTACGACCTGTGCCATCTGGGGCATGCCCGCTCGATGATCGCTTTCGACGTGGTTCAGCGTTGGCTCAAGGCCAGTGGTTACAAGGTCACTTACGTGCGCAACGTGACCGACATCGACGACAAGATCATCAAGCGCGCCCTGGAAAACGGCGAAACCATTCGTGGTTTGACCGACCGCATGATCGACGCGTTGCACCAGGATGCAGATGCCCTGGGCATTGAACGCCCCCAGCATGAGCCCCGCGCCACCGATTACGTGCCCCAGATGCTTTCGATGATCGGCACGCTGGAGGAGAAAGGCCTGGCCTACCGTGCGGGCAACGGCGATGTGAACTACTCGGTACGCAAGTTTGAGGGTTACGGCAAGTTGTCGGGCAAGTCGCTGGACGAATTGAATGCCGGTGAGCGCGTCGCTGTGGAGACCGACAAGAACGACCCGCTGGACTTTGTGCTGTGGAAGAGCGCCAAGTCCAGCGAGCCCGAGGACGTCAAATGGGCCAGCCCCTTCGGCACAGGCCGCCCCGGCTGGCACATCGAGTGTTCGGCCATGGCCTGCGAGCTGCTTGGGCAGACCTTCGACATCCACGGCGGAGGCGCTGATTTGCAGTTCCCGCATCACGAAAACGAGATCGCCCAAAGCGAAGGCGCCAACGGGCAGCCTCTGGCGCGTTTTTGGATGCACAACGGCTTCATCAACGTGGACAACGAGAAGATGTCCAAGAGTCTGGGCAACTTCTTCACCATCCGCGATGTGCTCAAAGAGTTTGATGCCGAGACCGTGCGCTTTTTCATTGTGCGCAGCCACTACCGCAGTTCGCTCAATTACAGCGATGTGCACCTGAACGATGCCAAAGGTGCCCTCAAGCGCCTTTACACAGCACTGCAAAACGTAACCCCCTCTGAAGTGAAGATCGACTGGGCTGATCCCATGGCAGCACGATTCAAGGCGGCCATGGACGAAGACTTTGGCACGCCCGAAGCAGTCGCCGTGCTGTTTGAGTTGGCGAGCGAGGTCAACCGCGCTGGCTCGGGCGAGCGTGCGGGATTGCTCAAGGCATTGGGGGGCTTGCTGGGTATTCTGCAGACCGATCCCACGGTTTACCTCCAAGCGGGTGCAGGTCTGGACGATGCCGCCATTCAGGCCCAGATCCAAGCCAGGGCAGAAGCCAAAAAGGCCAAAAATTTCGCCGAGGCCGACCGCATCCGCCAGGATTTGTTGGCCCAGGGCATCGTGCTCAAGGATTCCGCTACAGGCACCACCTGGGAGGCAGCTCAGTGAGCGCAGCAGCGAATTCGGTGACGCCCGTCACGCCCGCATACTGGGCCGAGGCCTGTGCGCACTTGGCCAAAAAAGACCGGGTCATGAAAAAACTGATTCCCCAGTTTGGTAACGCCATTCTGGAGACCCGAGGTGATGCGTTTGTGACCCTGGCGCGTTCCATCGTGGGCCAGCAAATTTCGGTCAAGGCCGCGCAATCGGTTTGGGACCGTTTCTCGGCCTTGCCCAAGCGCATGACGCCTGCAGCCGTTCTCAAGCTCAAGGTCGACGACATGCGAGCGGCGGGTTTGTCGGCGCGCAAGGTCGAGTACCTGGTTGATTTGGCGGTGCATTTCAGTTCGGGCGCGGTTCACGTGCAGTCCTGGCAAGAGATGGACGATGAGGCCATCATCGATGAATTGGTGGCCATTCGGGGCATTGGCCGCTGGACAGCCGAGATGTTCCTGATCTTTCACTTGTTGCGCCCCAACGTGCTGCCGCTCGACGATGTGGGCCTTATCAATGGCATCAGCCGGAATTATTTTTCAGGCGAACCGGTCAGCCGCAGCGACGCCCGAGAGGTCGCTCAAGCCTGGAGCCCTTATTCAACCGTGGCAACTTGGTATATTTGGCGCTCGCTGGACCCCGTGCCAGTCGCGTATTGAAAGGTGGACAACTCGTCCCCCGCTGATGAACAGAGGAGTCAAACTTGGCCAAAAAAACATTTCTCGATTTTGAGCAACCCGTTGCCGAACTCGAAGCCAAGATCGAAGAGTTGCGCTATGTGCAGACCGAGTCGGCGGTGGACATCACCCTCGAAATCGAGCAGCTGAGCAAAAAAAGCCAGCAACTGACCAAAGACATCTACAGCGACCTCAGCCCCTGGCAAGTCACCAAAATCTCGCGCCACCCCGAGCGTCCCTACTCGCTGGACTACATCCACGGCATCTTCACCGACTTTGTCGAGATGCACGGTGACCGCCATTTCGCGGATGATTTGTCCATAGTGGGTGGCCTTGCCCGCTTCAATGGACAGGCCTGCATGGTCATTGGCCAGCAAAAAGGGCGCGATACCAAAGAGCGCACCCTGCGCAACTTCGGCATGAGCAAGCCCGAGGGCTATCGCAAGGCCCTGCGCCTCATGAAAACGGCCGAAAAATTCAAGCTGCCCGTCTTCACGTTTGTGGACACGCCCGGTGCTTACCCCGGCATCGACGCCGAGGAGCGCGGCCAGTCCGAAGCCATTGGCCGCAACATTTTCGAGATGGCCCAGCTCGAGGTGCCGATCATCACCACCATCATTGGCGAGGGCGGCTCCGGCGGTGCACTGGCCATTTCGGTGGCCGACCAGGTTTTGATGCTGCAGTATTCGGTGTACTCGGTCATCAGCCCCGAAGGATGTGCTTCCATCTTGTGGAAAACCAGCGAAAAAGCCGAGCTCGCGGCCGATGCACTGGGTATCACCGCACACCGTCTGAAGGCCCTAGGCCTGGTGGACAAGATTGTCAATGAGCCCGTGGGCGGCGCTCACCGCGATACGGACCAAATGGTGTCCTTCCTCAAGCGCGCCTTGGGAGATGCCTGGCGACAGGTGGCCGACCTCAAGCCCAAAGAGCTGCTCGAGCGTCGTTATGAACGCCTCAACAGCTATGGCCGCTTCACCGACACTAAAGCCAAGTAAAACCGATGGTGAGCCGTTTGGCTTCACACATGGCTCAATCAATTGAACAGGCCCTGGCTGATTTCAGCCCGGGCCTTCCTTTTGCGGTGGCCTTCAGTGGAGGTGCCGATTCAACCGCCTTGCTTCTGGCCTGCGCCCGTCGCTGGCCGGGGCAGGTGAGTGCGGTGCACATCCACCACGGCTTGCAAGAGGCGGCCGATGCGTTCGAGGTACATTGCCGTGCGCTGTGCCATCAGCTGAATGTGCCTTTGGCTGTGAGGCGTGTGCAGGCGGGCCATGCACCGGGTCAAAGCCCTGAAGACGCTGCCCGCAAAGCCCGTTATGCAGCCCTGGCTGAGGCGGCGAAAGGTGAGTGGCCAGAGGTGAGAGACATCGCGCTTGCACAGCATGCCGACGATCAAGTGGAGACATTGCTGATCGCTTTGTCGCGTGGCGCCGGCTTGCCTGGCTTGGCATGCATGCCGGCACAATGGCAGCGGTTGGGTTTGAATTGGCATCGGCCTTTTTTGTCGGTGCCTGGCGAGGCCCTGCGCGAATGGCTGCAAAGCCAAGGCCACAGCTGGATCGAAGACCCCAGCAACACCGACGAAAGCTTCACCCGCAACCGCATCCGCGCCCGCGTGTTGCCCGCCTTGGCCGAAGCCTTGCCCGCGTTCCGTGAGACTTTCGCCCGCAGCGCAGCCCATGCAGCCCAAGCGCAAGAGGTCTTGAACGAGGTGGCCCAGCAAGACCTGGAACACATTGGTGTGCCGCCTCGCATTGAGGCTTTGCAGGGCCTCGGGCGTGCCCGTCAGTCGCTGGTCCTGCGCCATTGGTTGCGGCTTCACCACGCCACAACGCCCAGCACGGCGCAACTGAGCGCGCTGCTGGACCAACTGAGCGCTTGTACCACTCGAGGTCATCGAATCCATTTGAAGGTGGGCACGGGCTTTGTGCAGCGCCAAGGCTTACACCTGGGTTGGCAATCCGCCTGAGGGTTTCATCCAGTTCCACAGATTGAACCGATTGGATCAAGGCGATTTTGGGGCACGCAGGGTCAAGAAAGTGTCAGGCTGATGGGTACAATTGACAGGCTTTGCTAAGGACAAACCCTTGGCATTTGTTGGTGATGCGGGTTTGACAGTTCTTATCCGCTTTCTTCTTCTATTCATTACTTCACATGGCTTTGATCGTTCACAAATACGGCGGCACCTCGATGGGCTCGACCGAGCGCATCCGCAATGTCGCCAAGCGCGTGGCCAAATGGACGCGTGCGGGTCACCAAATTGTGGTGGTCCCCAGCGCCATGAGCGGCGAAACCAACCGTCTGCTGGGCCTGGCCAAAGAACTGGCCCCCGCCAAACCTGACGCCGCCTACAACCGCGAACTCGACATGTTGGCCTCGACTGGTGAGCAAGCCTCATCAGCCCTGTTGGCCATCGCCCTGCAATCTGAGGGCCAGCCCTCGGTGAGCTACGCGGGCTGGCAAGTGGCCATCAAGACCAATGATGCTTACACCAAGGCACGCATCGAATCCATTGACGACGAGCGTGTGCGCGCCGATCTGGCCGCAGGCAAAGTGGTCATCATCACGGGCTTTCAGGGCGTAGACAACGAGGGCAACATCACCACCCTCGGCCGCGGCGGTTCTGACACTTCGGCCGTGGCCGTAGCCGCCGCAATGAAAGCCGATGAATGCCTGATCTACACCGATGTGGACGGCGTCTACACCACCGACCCTCGCGTGGTCCCTGAAGCGCGCCGCCTTAACACAGTGAGCTTTGAAGAAATGCTCGAAATGGCATCGCTGGGCTCCAAGGTCTTGCAAATCCGCTCGGTTGAATTTGCCGGCAAATACAAAGTGCCCATGCGCGTGCTGTCGAGCTTCACGCCCTGGGACATTGACATCAACGAAGAAGCCCAGTCGGGCACCCTGATCACTTTTGAGGAAGACGAACAAATGGAACAAGCCGTTGTTTCCGGCATCGCATTCAACCGCGACGAAGCCAAAATTTCTGTGTTGGGTGTGCCCGACAAGCCCGGTATCGCCTACCAAATCCTGGGCGCTGTGGCCGATGCGAACATTGAAGTGGACGTGATCATCCAGAACCTGAGCAAAGACGGGAAAACCGACTTCAGCTTCACAGTCCACCGCAACGACTACGCCAAGACCATCGACCTGCTCAAGGAAAAAGTCCTGCCCGCCTTGGGCGCTGCAGAAGTCATTGGCGATGCCAAGATCTGCAAAGTGTCCATCGTCGGCATCGGCATGCGCAGCCATGTGGGCGTGGCCAGCAAGATGTTCCGCAGCTTGAGCGAAGAGGGCATCAACATCCAGATGATTTCCACCTCGGAAATCAAGACCTCGGTTGTGATCGATGAAAAATACATGGAATTGGCCGTGCGTGCTCTGCACAAAGCCTTCGACCTGGACCAAGCCTAAGTTATAATTTAACCAACTGGAAACGTGACCGAGTGGCCGAAGGTGCTCCCCTGCTAAGGGAGTATGGGGTGTAGAGCCTCATCGAGGGTTCGAATCCCTCCGTTTCCGCCAAGCAAACTTTCTTCAAAGTTTCAGTTCTTCAATTCCCATCGGCAAGCTGTTGATCTGATTGGACTTTCGTCCATCAGCTCCTGACCAGCGATTG
>JAIYCB010000034.1 GCA_027488215.1 Comamonadaceae bacterium | reverse complement strand
TTTGCCGGGCTGATGCGAGAGGTCGCAGTCAGGAGCCCATAGCAAAAAGCCCCGCGTGGTGCGGGGCCTGAGGCTGCCTCAAGGCCTGCTGAGCAGGTTTGAGGTCTTTGTTCTGGCGGAGAGGGAGGGATTCGAACCCTCGGTAGGGTCGCCCCTACGCCTGATTTCGAGTCAGGTACATTCGACCACTCTGCCACCTCTCCGGGTTCGGGTTCGTTTGTCGAAGCGGATATTCTATCAGGCCGAAAGCTTGTCCAATCCAGCCAGATAAGGGCGAAGCACTTCCGGCACCGTGACGGAACCGTCGGCGTTTTGGTAGTTTTCCAGCACCGCCACCAACGCTCGGCCCACGGCCAAGCCGGAGCCGTTCAAGGTGTGCACCAGCTCGTTTTTGCCCTGGGCGTTTTTGAAGCGTGCCTGCAAACGGCGCGCCTGGAAAGCCTCGCAGTTGGACACCGAGCTGATCTCGCGGTAGGTGTTTTGCGCCGGCACCCAGACCTCCAGGTCATAGGTCTTGCTCGCACCAAAGCCCATGTCGCCTGTGCACAGGCTCATCACACGGTAAGGCAGGCCCAGCTTTTGAAGGATGGCTTCGGCGTGACGCGTCATGTCTTCCAACGCAGCGTAGCTGTGATCAGGGTGCACGATTTGCACCATCTCGACTTTGTCAAACTGGTGCTGGCGGATCAGGCCACGCACATCGCGCCCGCCACTGCCTGCCTCGGACCGAAAGCACGGGGTGTGCGCCGTCAGTTTGATCGGCAAATCGCTCTCGGCCAGCACTTCGTCGCGCACGATGTTGGTGAGCGTCACTTCTGAGGTGGGGATCAAATACAGCGCCTGGCTTTCTTCGCCCTCTTGGCCACCTTTGTTGGCAGCAAACAAATCGGCTTCGAACTTGGGCAGCTGGCCCGTGCCGCGCAAGGTGTCAGCGTTCACGATGTAAGGCGTGTAGCACTCGGTGTAGCCGTGCTCGCTGGTCTGCACATCGAGCATGAACTGCGCCAGCGCCCGGTGTAAACGCGCCACCGGGCCGCGCATGAAGGTGAATCGCGAGCCGGTCAACTTGGTGCCGGTGGCAAAGTCCAGGCCCAGCTTCTCGCCGATGTCCACATGGTCCTTGAGCTCGAAATCAAAACTGCGCACGGTACCCCAGCGGCGCACCTCCACGTTGCCTTCTTCACCGGCGCCCACAGGCACCGACTCGTGCGGCAAATTGGGCACCGCCAGCAGCAGGTCTTGCAGCTCGGCTTGAATCACTTCCAGCCGCTGGGCAGAAGCGTCCAGCTCGTCCTTGATCGCGCCGACTTGTGCCATGACCGCATCAGCCTCGGCGTGCTGGCCTTTGCCCTTGAGCATGCCAATTTGTTTGGACAGGCTGTTGCGCTGGCTTTGCAGTTCTTCGGTGCGGGTTTGCAGCGTTTTGCGCTCGCCTTCCAAAGCACGGAAAGCGTCCACATTCAGGAAGGGTTGGGGGGTTTTACGGGTCTGCAAACGCGCGACCACGGCGTCCAGATCTTTGCGGAGAAGAACAATATCAAGCATGGAGGGGATTGTAGTGAGCCAGCTTACGGGGTTTCTGGGGTATCGAGCTTCAAACCCTTGGGCAACGGGAACTTGATGGTTTCCTGAATGCCGTCAAGGGTGCGCACCGACACCGCGCCTAAAGCGCGCAGGCGCTCAATCACCTCTTGCACCAGCACATCGGGGGCCGAGGCACCGGCGGTCAGGCCCACTTTTTGCGCCCTGGCGAACCAGGCTTCCTGCAAATCGGCCGCCGTGTCCACCATGTAGGCGGGCGTGCCCAAGCGGTCAGCCAGCTCGCGCAGGCGGTTGCTGTTGGAGCTGGTGGGGCTGCCCACCACGATCACCACATCGACCAGCGGGCTCATCAGCTTGACGGCATCCTGCCGGTTCTGGGTGGCATAGCAAATGTCTTGCTGCTTGGGCTCGCGCACCTGAGGAAAGCGCGCTTTGACAGCTGCCACGATCTCGGCCGCGTCGTCCACGCTCAGGGTGGTCTGCGTGACCACCGCCAACAAATCGGTTTGGGCAGGCTGCACCTTGGCCACGTCTTCCACGTCTTCCACCAAATGGATGCCGCTGTCGAGCTGGCCCATGGTGCCTTCCACCTCGGGGTGGCCTTTGTGGCCGATCATGATGAACTCGTAACCCTCTTTGTGCAGCTTCGCCAGCTCCACATGCACCTTGCTCACCAGCGGGCAGGTGGCGTCAAAAATGCGAAAGCCACGTCGCTCAGCTTCATCCTGGATCGCCCGGCTCACGCCATGGGCACTGAAAATCAGCGTGGCCCCGGGCGGCACATCGGCCAGCTCTTCAATGAAAATCGCGCCCTTTTTTTTCAGATCGTCCACCACATAGGTGTTGTGCACGATCTCATGCCGCACATAAATCGGGCGGCCGAATTTGGTGAGGGCGTGCTCGACGATGTCGATCGCACGGTCTACCCCGGCACAAAAGCCCCGTGGCTCGGCCAAAAGCACTTCAGATGTCATCACAGCACCCCGATCAGTTCGACTTCAAAGGTCACAGGCTGACCTGCCAGCGGGTGGTTGAAGTCAAACAACACCGCGCCCTCCTCGTTCACTTGCAGCACCGTGCCCGCATAAGATCCCAGACCATCAGGCGTGGGAAATTGCACCACGTCGCCCGCCGCATACTTCTCGCTCGGATCGCCCAGCTCATTGAGCAGCTTTCGCGCCACCCACTGTTGCATGTCCGCAATGTGCTCGCCAAAGGCTTCGCCCGCCGGAATCTCCATCGTCACCCGGGTGCCTTCGGCCAGGCCCAGCAAGCGCTGCTCGACAGCGGGCGACAAAGTGCCCGAACCCAGCGACAAGGTGGCGGGCTTTTCATTGAAGGTGTTGATGATGTCCCCCTGCGGCCCTGCCAGGCGGTAGTGAAGAGTCAAGAAAGAGGCGGGTTCAACAATGGACATAAGGGTTTTCTGGAATGCCACCTGAGCGGCGAAACAGGCATAAAGAAGCCACTATTGTAAAAAGCCTGGCCGACCCGCTCCAACCAAGGGGCAAGCTTGACCAGAGGCTGCTCCAGGGAGGGGCTTGAACATGAGCATCAAGGACATGCCAGCAGATGCGCGGCCGCGCGAAAAATTGCTTGCGCGTGGCCCACAAGCCCTGAGCGATGTGGAGTTGCTGGCCATTTTGTTGCGCACCGGCATGGCGGGCAAAAACGTCTTCCAGTTGTCCGAGGAGCTGCTCGGGCCTGACGGCATTGCTGGGCTGTTGCAGGCCTCGGTGCAGTCGCTCCAATTGGTCAAGGGTTTGGGGCCCGCCAAACAGGCCGAGCTGCTGGCCGTGTTCGAGCTGGCGCGTCGGGCCCTGAGCCAGCGCCTCAAAGAACGCGAGGCTTTTCAAACCCCGGGCGCCGTGAAACAGTATTTGCAGCTGCAACTGGCGCACAAAAACCACGAAGTCTTTGCGGTGCTGTTTCTGGACAGCCAAAACCGCATGCTGGCCATGGAGGAACTTTTCAGGGGGACCCTCAGCCAGACATCGGTCTATCCAAGAGAAGTCGTCCTGCGCGCCCTGCACCACCAGGCCGCCGCTGTGGTGCTCAGCCACAACCACCCCAGCGGCTCGGTGCAGCCCAGTCGGGCCGACGAGCACCTGACCCAGACCCTCAAAGCCTCTTTGGCGCTGGTCGATGTGCGGGTGCTCGACCACATCATCGTCAGCCAAGGGCAGACCCTTTCAATGGCAGAGCAAGGCTTGATGTAGTAGATCGCCACGCTGCGCTCGCGATGACAGATATTTCCCGTCACTGCGAGGAGCGCAGCGACACGGCAGTCCATGGGTCGCTCATGCCCCGCGATGACGAATATCTCCCGTCACTGCGGGGAGCGCAGCCATCAGGCCACCCCACTCTCCCAGCACAGCCAGTAAACTCACCTCTTTCATTCGCTGCGCCCGACATGTCCCACTACCACCTCTACGCGATCGGCAATGCCTTGGTCGATACCGAATACGAAGTCTCTGATGCACTGCTGAGCACCATGGGCGTGAGCAAACGCCACATGACGCTGATCGACACCGCGCAGCGTGCCGAATTGCTCACACATGTGCAAGGACTTCACGCGCGCCGCACCGGCGGTGGCTCGGCAGGCAACACCGTGGTGGCGCTGGCCCAATTGGGCGGCAAGGCCTTTTATTCATGCCGTGTCGCCAAGGACGAGCTGGGAGCCTTCTACAGCCAGGACCTGCAGGCCAACGGCGTGGCGACCAACCTGACCCACACACAGGCGCAAGAAGGCCAAACAGGCAGCTGCATGGTGCTGGTCACGCCCGACGCGGAGCGCAGCATGTGCACATTTTTGGGTGCGACATCCCAGTTGGATGCGAGTGCCCTGCACCCACAAGACATCGCCAAGTCGAAGATCTATTACATGGAAGGCTACCTGGCAGCGTCGCCAACAGGCCTGGAAGCCGCCGTACAAGGCCGCCAAATCGCCATCGAACACAAAGCACAAACAGCCCTCACGCTCAGCGATGTGAGCATGATCAACTTCTGCCGCGCTGGCCTTGAGGCCATGATTGGCGACGGACTGGACTATTTGTTTGCCAACGAAGAGGAAGCTCAAACCTGGTGTGGCACCACCGACCTGGACGCCATCATGGGCCAACTGTCAGCGCTGGCCCAAACCGTCTGCCTGACCCGCGGCCCCAAAGGCTGCATCGTGTTGCAAGGCCAACAGCGCACCGAAGTGCCCGCCGTGCCCACCCAAGCAGTGGACACCAACGGCGCGGGTGACATGTTTGCCGGCACCTTCTTGTACGGCATCACCCATGGCCAAACGCCATCCAAAGCGGCTGCGTTGGCCAACCGCACCGCTGCAGCCGTCGTCAGCCAACATGGCAACCGCCTGACAGCCGCGCAAATGCAGCAGATTCACGCTGACTTCCTGAAGGCCTGATCATGAAAAAAATCCTTCTTCTGGGCTCCGGGGAGCTCGGCAAAGAATTCGTCATCAGCGCCAAAAGATTGGGCTGTCACGTCATCGCCTGTGACAGCTACGCGGGTGCGCCCGCCATGCAAGTGGCCGATGAATTTTGCGTCTTCAGCATGCTGGACGAAGCGCCGCTTCGTGCGGCCATTGCCAGATACCAGCCCGATTTGATCGTCCCCGAGATCGAAGCCATCCGCACCGAAGTGCTGCTGGAGGTGGAAAAAGAAGGCATTGAAGTCATCCCCAGCGCCCGCGCCGCCAACCTGACCATGAACCGCGACCGCATCCGCGATGTGGCGGTGGGCCTGGGCGTGCGCACCGCCCAATTCAGCTACGCCGACTCGGCCGCCGAGCTGTTGGCCAAAGCCACCGAGATCGGTTTCCCGGTCGTCATCAAGCCGGTGATGAGCTCATCGGGCAAGGGCCAAAGTGTGGCCAAGTCGGCTGACGATGTGCAGGCCAGTTGGGACTATGCCTGCGCCGGCATGCGCGGCGACCGCCAGAAGGTCATCGTCGAAGAGTTCATCCACTTCGAATTTGAAATCACCCTGCTCACCGTGCGCCAGCGCAAAGGCCCCACGCTGTTTTGCCCACCCATTGGCCACGTGCAAGAGCGTGGCGACTACCAATACAGCTGGCAGCCTCAGGGCATGAAGCCCGAGCAAATCAAAGCCGCGCAAGACATGGCCGAAAAAGTCACCAACGACCTGGGCGGCGCGGGCCTGTTTGGGGTGGAGTTTTTCGTGACCAAGGACGAGGTGATCTTCAGCGAGTTGAGCCCTCGCCCGCACGACACCGGCATGGTCACCCTCATCAGCCAAAACCTGAGCGAGTTTGACCTGCACGCCCGAGCCATCTTGGGCTTGCCGATCCCGAACATTGAATGCGTGGAAGGCGCCAGCGCCGTGGTGCTGGCCGACCGGGACGGCCAAAACCCCAAGTTCACAGGCGTCGAGGCCGCACTGAGTGAGCCTGGCGTCGATGTGCGCATTTTTGGCAAGCCCACCACGCGACCCTACCGCCGCATGGCCGTGGCGCTGGCGAAAGGTCCGAACGCCCTGCCCAGGGCACGCGAGGCGGCAGCCAAAATCTCCGTGGTGGTGTAAAGCAGCATGCGCAACACCATACTCGTCACAGGCGGCGCGGGCTACATCGGCTCGCACACGGCGGTTGAGCTGATGAATGCCGGGCACCAGGTGGTCATCGTGGACAACCTCTGCAACAGCAGCATGGCAGTACTGGACCGCATCCGGGCCTTGGGCGGAGAACGGCTGAGCTTCACACAAGCCGATGTTCGTGACAGCGCGGCTCTGGATCGACTCTTTGCTGAACACCGCATCGACGGCGTCATCCATTTTGCGGGCCTCAAAGCCGTGGGCGAATCGGTGGCGCAACCCCTGCGCTACTTCGAGAACAACGTGGGCAGCACATTGGCCTTGCTGCAGGCCATGGCGCGTGCGAATGTACGCCGCATCGTGTTCAGCTCATCGGCCACGGTGTATGGCGACCCCGAACAAGTGCCCATCACCGAGGACAGCCGCCTGCAAGTGACCAACCCCTATGGCCGCACCAAGCTCATGTGCGAAGACATCCTGCGTGACCTGCAGGTGTCTGACCCGCGCTGGCAGGTGGCCATCCTGCGCTACTTCAACCCCGTGGGCGCCCACATCAGCGGCACGATTGGCGAGCACCCCAACGGCATCCCCAACAACCTCATGCCCTTCATCACCCAAGTGGCGGTGGGCCAACGCGAGTTTTTGAGCATCTTCGGCCAGGACTACCCCACGCCCGACGGCACCGGGGTGCGCGACTACATCCATGTGGTCGATCTGGCGCAGGGGCATCTGGCCGCGCTCAACTACCTGCAAAACCAACAAGCCAGCATCACCGTCAACCTGGGCACCGGCAGGGGCGTGAGCGTGAAAGAACTGGCCGACACCTTTGCCCGTGTGACGGGTGTGCCCGTGCCCTACCGCTTTGTGGATCGCCGACCAGGCGATGTGGCCGCCTGCTATGCCGACACGCGCCTGGCCGAGAAAGCCCTGGGCTGGAAAGCCCAATTGGATCTGGCCCGCATGTGCGCTGATGCTTGGCGCTGGCAATCCCAAAATCCGAGCGGGTATTGATCCTTTGAATCAGGCTGCCTTGCCGCTTGCCTGAGCTGACCAAGACTTCAGGCGAACTTATCGGCCTCTGCGAAGCTCAAGCCTGCAGCATCCTTGGCCGCCAACAGAGGCTGGCCTGTCATCGGCCAGTCAATGCCCAAGGTGGGGTCGTCCCAGCGCAAGCTGCGCTCATGTGCGGGGTACCAGTAATCGGTGGTCTTGTACAAAAACTCAGCTGTTTCGCTCAGCACCATAAAACCGTGGGCAAAGCCAGGTGGCACCCACAGCTGCTGGTGTTTTTGGGCATCGAGATAAACCCCCACCCATTGACCGAAAGTGGCCGAGCTTTGACGCAAATCCACCGCCACGTCGAACACCTGACCTTGCACCACCCGCACCAGCTTGCCCTGCGGGTGCTGGATCTGGTAATGCAAGCCGCGCAACACCCCTTGAGCCGACTTGCTGTGGTTGTCCTGCACAAAGGGCAAGTCAATGCCCGTTTTCTCAGCAAAGTCGCGTTGGTTGAAGGACTCGAAGAAGAACCCACGCGCATCACCAAAGACCTTGGGCTCGAGGATCAGAACATCAGGGATGGCCGTGGGGGTGACGGTGTAGGGCATTATTTGAGCAAGTTCAACAGGTATTGACCGTAACCGTTCTTGGCCAAAGGCGCGGCCAGTCTTTGCACAGCAGCAGCATCGATCCATTTTTGGTGGAAGGCGATTTCTTCAGGGCAAGCCACCATCAAACCTTGGCGCTTTTGCAGCGTGGCAATGAAGCCCGCCGCCTCCAGCAAACTGTCGTGGGTGCCCGTGTCCAACCAAGCATAGCCACGCCCCATGATCTCCACATTGAGCTGGCCCAGTTCCAGGTAGCGTTTGTTGACGTCGGTGATCTCCAACTCGCCACGGGCAGAAGGCTGAATATCGGCTGCGATATCGCACACTTGCTGGTCGTAAAAATACAGGCCGGTGACGGCGTAATTGCTTTTGGGGGCCTTGGGTTTTTCCTCGATCGACAAGGCGCGAAAGGCCGGATCAAACTCCACCACACCATAACGCTCGGGGTCGTGCACATGGTAGGCAAAAACGCTGGCACCTGAGGTGCGCGCATGGGCGCTGGCCAGCAGTTTGACCAAATCGTGGCCGTAGTAAATGTTGTCGCCCAGCACCAGGGCACTGGGGTCCTGGCCCACAAAATTCTTGCCGATGATGAACGCCTGCGCCAGACCATCGGGGCTGGGTTGCACCGCATACTGGATGTTCATGCCCCACTGGCTGCCGTCGCCCAGCAACTCGGTAAAACGGGGGGTGTCTTGCGGCGTGCTGATGAGCAGCACATCGCGAATGCCCGCCAGCATCAAGGTGGTCAGCGGGTAATAGACCATCGGCTTGTCATACACCGGCATGAGCTGTTTGCTCACCGCTTGGGTCACGGGGTACAGACGGGTGCCAGAGCCGCCTGCGAGGATGATGCCTTTTCGATTGATCATGACTTATTTTAGGTGATGCGCTTTTGCTATGAAAAGCTGGTTTCGCCGCGTGAACACGATAATCAGGTCCATGGAATTGACCGCCCTCTTGATCCTGGCTTATTTCGCATGGCTGGCCGTGGCCTTGCGCAAGCGCCAGCGCACGGTGCAAGGACCCTGGCTGTTCCTGCTGCGGGCCTTCTTTCCAAACTGGCAGTTTTTTCACGGCCTGGGCCCCGCCCCTCGACTGTGGGTTCGTGCTCAAGACAGGCAATCGCAATGGTCAAACTGGCACCCGGTTTACCCCCGATTGCCACGACAGGCTTGGCACCTGTTGCACAACCCAACCGTGAACCTCGCCCTGTCCCACCAGAACCTGGTGGAACACTTGGCCACCGACGTCCATGATCTGGCAGAAAACGCCGACATCCGGGATTGTGTGAGCTACCAACTGGTGACGCGTCTGGCGCGTAATGCCGTTGAAGGCACTTGCTGGGCTGATACCCCATTGGTCCATCAGCCCGATGGGACAAGGCCGGTGGCGTTCCAATTTGAAGTGCGCTTGCTGCGCCTGGGCCAGCCCGGCGAGGAGCAATTGTTGTTGTCTCCTGTGATGGCTCTTCGTCCATGAGCCTGGATCTGCCCCTGGCCATCCGTGCCTTTGAGGTGTTGCTTGGCTGGAGTTTGCTGCTGCAAAGTGCCGAATACCTGCGCGTGCAACGCATCGACCGGGTCGGTGACTGGCGCATACAGCGCGCCGAAGTGCCCAACGCCTGGGTACGCCAATGGCTGGATTTCACCTACAAACCCACCCTCTACAGCATCCTGTTGTGGCTTCGAGGTACTCTGGCTTTAGCGTTGATGTTGGGCCATGCCGGGCTTGGCAGTGCTGTGGTGTTGTTCGTCATGGCACTGCTGATCCTGCTGCGCTGGCGCGGAGCTTTCAATGGCGGCAGTGATTTCATGACCCTTGTCGGTCTGACCGGCTTGCTGTTGGCCCATGTGCTGGGGCTTTTCACGGACCCCGCCGAGGCCTGGCGCATCGCACTTTGGTATGTGACGGTCCAAAGTTTGAGTTCTTATTTTGTGTCGGGCTGGGTCAAGTTGATGCGCCCGGAGTGGCGCTCAGGCCAAGCCTTGACCGTCTTTCTGGACAACGGTGTTTACGGACCCTTGTCTGCGCAAAGCATCTACCGGTGGCCTCACGTGGCCAAGCTGTGCAGCTGGAGCTTCATCCTGTGGGAGGGCCTTTTTCCGCTGGCATTGCTGGATGTACGCCTGGCCGCGCTGTTTTGCGCCATCGCCACCGTCTTTCACTTTTTGGTGTTTTGGTTCTTTGGACTCAACCGCTTTTTCTGGGCTTGGTTGAGCACCTTTCCAGCCATCCTTTACTGCGCCTCGGTCTGAGATCACCTTGAAGGCATCTTTGCCACGAACCGCCAAGTCCGAATAGCCTTTTTGCATGCCATCAGCGGATGTCTTTTGTGCACGATGCAACGCTATCGGATGGGTTTGAACATCCGTGACGGCTGACGCTGGACCAGACCCCCGCTGCCTGCGAGAATCATCTGATGAATTCAAGCTCCAAAGCCACATCCTCCTCGTCGTCATTCGCCTCCCTGCAAAACGACACTTTCCTTCGCGCCTGCCTGCGACAAGCCACTGACCACACCCCGGTGTGGCTCATGCGCCAAGCGGGCCGTTATTTGCCCGAGTACTGCGCCACCCGCGCCAAGGCGGGCAGCTTCATGGGCCTGGCCACCAACGTGGACTTCGCCACCGAAGTCACCTTGCAGCCACTGGACCGTTACCCGCTCGACGCGTCCATCCTGTTCAGCGACATCTTGACCG
>JAIYCB010000002.1 GCA_027488215.1 Comamonadaceae bacterium | reverse complement strand
CGAGAACTTGATCAATCACGATTTCCTGGCCAACGTCCGCAGCAATCTGTTCTACTTTAATTTTTTCGCCAGCGACAACACGATACTGTTTGCCACCGGTTTTTATGACCGCGTACATATTTGACCTCTTTGAATGGAAGTTTCCCTAGGCTAATTCCCAAGGAACCGAAAATTCTAACACGGCCACCGGCGACTGGCAAATCTTCAGCTTGCTCCATGCACATGCCACTGAGACAGGAGTTTGTCGGTCTCTATAATCAGCCGTCGCACTTTTTGCGTTTTTTGTTCTACCCGCCTCGGCCCCACCGAGCTCCCCAGCCGGATTTTCCATTTGTCTGCCTCAGAAAACAGCACCAACGCCGTTCTAGAACTGGTGGCCCCAGACATGGCCAAGGTCGACCATGTCATCGCCCAGCGGCTCGATTCCGGCGTGCCCTTGGTGGGGGAGGTGGCCCGCTACATCATCTCAGCGGGGGGCAAACGCCTGCGCCCGGTCTTGCTGCTGCTGACTTGCGGAGCCTTGGGCTACACCGGTGACCAGCGCCATAACCTGGCGGCCGTGGTCGAATTCATCCACACCGCCACCTTGCTGCACGACGATGTGGTGGACGAATCCACCTTGCGGCGAGGCAGGCCGACAGCCAACGAAAGCTTTGGCAACCCGGCCAGCGTGCTGGTGGGTGACTTTTTGTATTCCCGTGCCTTCCAGATGATGGTGGACGCAGACAGCATGCGGGTGATGCAAACCCTGGCCGATGCCACCAACGTGATCGCCGAAGGCGAAGTGCTGCAGCTGATGAACATGCACGATGCTTCACTGGACGAAGAGGGCTATTTGCGCGTGATTCGCTCCAAAACAGCCAAGTTGTTCGAGGCCAGCGCCCGACTGGGGGCCATTTTGGCGGGCAGCCCCGCAGCCATTGAAGCTGCGTGCGCTGATTACGGTCAGGCCCTGGGAACCGCCTTTCAAGTGATCGACGATGTGCTTGACTATGACGGCAACGCTGCCGAAATGGGGAAGAACCTGGGCGATGACCTGCGCGAAGGCAAGGCCACCTTGCCATTGATCCTGGCCATGCAGCGCGGCAACTCTTCACAAAGCCAAACTGTGCGGAAAGCCATTGAAACAGGCAGCGTAGAACGCCTGGCGGACATCGTGACGATCGTTCGCGACACCGGGGCATTGGCCGCTACCCGCAGCGCCGCAGCGTCGGAAGCGCAACGTGCCATTGACGCAGCGATGCAACTGCCAGAAAACGCTTACCGCATGGCCATGGTGTCACTGGCCTCGCAACTGCTTGATCGACGTACCTGACTTAACCACACGCCAAGGATGAACATGAGACATTTCAAAGCATCCACCATGGCACTCATCGTCTTGTCGGCTCTGATAACGGGCCCAAGCATGGCCAACCCCAAATGGGAAGCCATCGTTTTGACCGACCAAGGCATGTTTTACATCGATGCCAATTCGGTGACACAAGAGTCTGGCCGTCAGGTTTTGTGGAGCGCGATCGATTACAAAAAACCGCAAAACACCGCTGAAGGCCAAGCTTACCTGTCTGCGCAGACTCAATTGATGATCAACTGCAAAGCGAAATTGGCCCGCGTGATGCATTTGACACATTACAGTGGTGCCATGTTGACGGGGAAGGTGATCTTTCGCCAGGGCATGTTGCACGAGTGGATGGAGATCGATCCCACATCGCCCATTCAAAAAATCGCCAGGCGCGTTTGCTGAGGCACTGATGGCCCAGTACCTGACTTGGCATGGAACGAACAGCCCCGCGCTTCACCCTGTCAGCCCTTTAAGAAACGTGGATCGAAGGTTTGTCACTTTGGTGATGTGCTGGGTCTCTTGACTTGTGTGATAGTGATTTTTCCTCCTGTTCTGCATGGACGGGGGGTTACAACCACTAGGAGACATCATGCGTTTGATCCCTCAAAAATGGCGCCAAATCTGCGCCTCTTGCTTGCTAGGTCTGGTGACACTGGCGATTCACCCCGTGACCGTGGCACAGTCATACCCCAACAAGCCCATCAAGATGATCGTGCCTTTCCCTGCAGGAGGCACCACCGACATTGTGGCCCGCATCGTGGCGCAAAAAATGAGCGAATCCATGGGCCAACCCGTCACAGTGGACAACCGGGGCGGAGCAGGTGGCGCGATTGGTGCCGACCTCATGGCCAAAGCGGCACCCGATGGTTACACCATCATGATGCACAACTTGTCGTTCCCGCTGGCCTCGGTCGCCCAAACTCTGGCCAACCGTTCACCCTTCAATGTGGACACCGATTTTGCTGGCGTGTCGATCGCGGTGTATGTGCCTTTTGTCTGGACGGCAAGCCCCAGCGTACCCGCCAAAGACTTGAAAGAGCTGGCCAACTTGTTGCGCACCAACCCTGCACTGCAGTACAACTACGGCTCAACCGGTCCTGGCTCCACCATGCATGTGTTGGGTGAAGCCTTCAAAAAAGAAGGCAAAGTCAATATCACCCACATTCCGTTCAAGGGTGCAGCCCCACTTAAGCAGGAATTGCTGGCGGGTCGACTCCAGATCGGTGGTGATCAACTGTCTTCCTCACTGGCCGAAATCAGGGCCGGAACACTGAAGGCACTGGCCACGACAGCATCCAAACGCATCCCAGGCCTGCCCGATGTGCCCACCGTCAGGGAACTGGGGTTCCCCAACCTGGAGTTGGAGGGCTGGAACGGTGTGTTTGCCCCAGCCAAAACGCCCAAGGACATCATTGAACGCCTGAACAAGGAAGTGGTCGCCGCGGTGCGCCACCCCGATGTGGTCAAGCGCCTGAACGACCTGGGTGCCGAAGGCGTAGGCTCAACACCAGCCGAGCAAGACGCAATGTTGCGCCGTCAGATGGACCAGTTCCGCGCCATCATTCGGGAAATGCGCCTCGAGTGAGACCCTCTTCCGGTTGGCTGCGCTTGAATCAGGCGCGGCCACCTTGGGACAACCACCACACCAGAAGCTCCGAACAATCCTTTGCATCCAGTCCGCTCTGTGCGGCAGATTCGAACTTCTGCAGGGCCAAAGCCGTCAGGGGCAGGTTTTTGCGCGTCGCCAATCCCAAGTCCAACATGGCCTGCATGTCTTTGCGCATCGTCGCCACATTGACCGTGACCTGATCACTTTGTTTCTGACTCAGGGTCTTTGCAATCATGCCGCCACGCACCTTGAGCATGTTGGGCCCGCCCGATGAATCCGACAAGATGTCGATGACCCGCTGGGGATCGAGGCCCAGGGGCTCAACCAAAGACAGTGCTTCGCCCAGGGTTTGCCAATACACCATCAAAGGCAAATTGACAGCCAGTTTCATGGTCGCCCCCGCGCCGTGTGGCCCCACATGCTCCACACGTCGGCAAATCAGGTCGAGCAAGGCCTGGACTTTTTGCAAGTCCTGCGCGTCACCACCGACAAAGCCCAACAATTTGCCTTCTTTGGCGGGCCCCACACTACCGCCGACCGGACACTCCAGAAAACGGGCTTGGACCGCTTGCGCACGCTGGGCCATTTCTTGCGGCTTGGCCGGGCGAACGGTGCTCATGTCAATGAACACCTTGTTCTGAACCTGGCCCGCCAGCAATCCCGACGCCGAGCCATAAACATCGTCGAGTGCCGCCTCATTGGTGAGCAAAGTGATGACCACGTCAACCGACTCAGCAAGCGCTTGGGGTGAGTCAGCCCACTGAGCCCCCGCATCCAGCAGGGGTTTGGCACGCTCAGCGGTGCGATTCCAAACCGTCACGGGCTGGCCCAAGGACAACAACCGAGACCCAATGGCTGCGCCCATCTTGCCGATGCCTGCAATACCCACACGCATGTTTGTCTCCTGTCATGAAATGAATAGAAAGGATTTTGAGGGAATTGCGAAAGACTCACTGCAACAGAGGTCCTTGACGAGTCCCCTTTTTGGGTGTCCTGTGGATCTGGTCAAGACTGAACAATCCCATGACAAGGGATTTACAAATCATGCGCCAAGCATCATTATTTGAATTTTAGTATTCAATAAATGAGGGCGTCTGATGGATACTGTTCAGGCACGATCGACCCTTACCGGGCACGATGATGCGCCGGTGGTCAGCTACGTACAACAACTTCTGGAACAGGCCGTTGCGCTCAAGGCCTCTGACCTGCACTTTGAGCCTTACGAAAACCAATACCGGGTGCGCATGCGCATCGACGGAGAGCTGCGTGAGATGGCCTCGCCCCACATGGCCCTTAAGGACCGGTTGGCTTCGCGCATCAAGGTGATGTCTCGCTTGGACATCGCCGAAAAGCGCCTGCCACAAGACGGCCGCATGAAACTTCAATTGGCCTCAGGCCGGGAGTTGGACTTGCGCGTGAGCACCTTGCCCACCTTGTTCGGTGAAAAACTGGTGATCCGGGTACTGGACTCGTTGCAGGTCCAATTGGACCTTCCCCAATTGGGTTACGAGCCCGAAGATCTCAGGCGCTTGCTGGCCGCGATCCGCGCACCACACGGACTGGTGTTGGTGACCGGCCCCACCGGCTCGGGCAAGACGCAATCCCTGTACGCATGCCTGAACTTGCTCAACACCCCCGAGGTGAACATCGCCACGGTCGAAGACCCTTGTGAAATCCAGCTTGCGGGCATCAACCAGGTCAATGTGCAGGACAAACCCGGCCTGAGTTTTGCTGTGGCCTTGCGGGCCTTTTTGCGACAGGACCCGGACATTGTGATGGTGGGCGAGGTGCGCGATCTGGAAACCGCCAACATCGCCATCCAGGCAGCGCAAACCGGACACTTGGTGCTCTCAACTCTCCACACCAATGACGCCCCAGCCACCTTGGTGCGCTTGCGCAACATGGGCACAGCCCCCTACAACATCGCCGCAAGCGTCAGCCTGATCACGGCCCAACGCTTGGTGCGCTGCTTGTGCCCGCACTGCAAGCGAGCCTGCACCTTATCGGCTGAGATTTGGCTCAAGGCCGGGTGGCCGCAAAGTCAGATCCCTGCTGACTCCATGCCTGTCTACGAGGCCGTGGGTTGCCCAAAATGCCACAAAGGGTTTACCGGTCGAACAGGCATTTTCCAGGTCATGCCCGTGAGCGTTCAGATGCAGCAACTGGTCTTGCAAGAAGCTGGGATTCAGGAGTTGGAACGCCAAGCCCGAAGCGAAGGAGTGAGCACTTTGCGCATGGCTGGCTTGCGCAAAGTGCTGCAAGGCGTCACCTCTCTGGACGAAGTACTGGCCGCCACGAGGGAAAACACATGAACGTCCCACCGCCTGCCCGAACAGCCACTGAATTCCGCTGGACCGCCCGCGACCTTCAGGGCCGTAACCTCCGCGGACAAATTCAAGCCTTGAATGCAGACCTGGCGCGGGTGCAGCTGCGCAGGCAAGGCCTGCAACAGGTGAGGGTTCAACGTCTTTGGTGGGCTTCAACAGAAACCATCAAAACCAAAGATCTGGCGGTGATGACACGCCAATGGGCGGCGATGCTGCATGCAGGCGTGCCGGTCGTCCAGGCCTTGGGCATGCTGTGTCGCAGCATGAACGCCAAAGGCCTGGTCGCCGTCATGCAAATTGTGCGCAGCAATGTCGAAGCAGGCGTGGCCTTGCACGATGCCCTGGCCAAACACCCGAAACATTTCAGCGGCCTTTATGTGCACATGGTACAAGCGGGCGAAGCCGCCGGGATTCTCGACACCATGATGGAGCGGTTGTCATTGACGCTGGAAAAAAACGAGTCCATGCACGCCAAAATCCGTTCGGCCTTGATGTACCCCATCGCTGTGCTGCTGGTGGCCTTGGGTATTTTGGTGCTGATACTGGTGTGGGTTGTGCCCGTTTTCCAGGACGTGTTCCAGTCCTTCGGGGCCGAATTGCCCTTGGCTACACGACTGGTCGTGGGCATGAGTGATGCTCTGGTGCAGGCTTGGCCTGCGGCCTTGCTCTTGGTCTTGATGCTCATCTGGGCAGCACAAACAAGCGGCTCGGCTGCTGCCCTCGTACGGCAATGGCTGGCCCGGTGGTGGCTGCGCTGGCCGGTGCTCGGGCCGTTGTTGACCACGGCAGTGGTGGCGCGGTGGGCGCAGACCCTGTCGGCCTTGCTGGCCGCAGGCGTTCCCTTGTCCGAAGCCTTAGGGCCCACAGCCCAGGCGTGCGATCATCCGGTTTTTGCTGGCACCACATTGCAAATACAGCGCCGGGTGGTGCAAGGTCAAAGTTTGAGTGACAGCATGACCCAAAGCGGGCATTTTCCGGCGATGATTGTGCAACTGTGCGCCACTGGTGAAGAAACCGGGGCTTTGGACAGCTTGCTCAGCCGTGCCGGTGACCTGATGGAAAGCACACTGGACGACCAGGTCAGTGGTTTGAGCAGTTTGCTGGAGCCGCTGATCATCGTGGTGCTTGGCGGCTTCATTGGGGCCATTTTGGTGGCGATGTACTTACCTATTTTCAGCTTAGGGCAAGTTTTTTGACATGAACGACAGCGTAATGACACTGGGCTTGGCCGCTTTGCTGGGCCTGATGGTCGGCAGTTTTCTGAACGTCGTGATCCACCGCCTGCCGCTGATGCTGCAAGCGCAGTGGAATGCCCCGCTCGAAAGTGCGCCGCACGGCACGCCAGCATTCAACCTTGCCATTCCACGCTCACACTGCCCGCACTGCCTGCACGCCTTGGCATGGCACGAGAACATCCCATTGCTGAGTTTCATGCGCTTGCAAGGCCGTTGCGCCCACTGCCAGACACCGATTGCTTGGCGCTACCCGATGATTGAGGTGCTCACGGCGGGGGTGTTCATGTGGGCTGCAGCGCAATATGGTTTGAGTTTTCAGGCCCTGACCTGGGCTGGCTTTGCAGCCGCCTTGCTTGCTTTAGCCGCCATCGATGCCGACACGCACCTGTTGCCCGATGCCATCACCCAACCACTGGTCTGGGCCGGATTGCTGTTCAGCAGTGTCGGTCTGACGGGCATCGGTCTGAACGAGGCACTGTGGGGAGCGGCTGCAGGCTACCTGTTTTTGTGGACGATTTATTGGGTGTTCAAAGGCTTGACCGGGAAAGAGGGCATGGGTCAGGGTGACTTCAAACTGCTGGCCGCCCTGGGGGCCTGGCTGGGCTGGCCCGCGCTGCTTTCTTTGGTGCTGATCGCGTCATTTTCGGGGGTGATGGGCGGTCTCTGGCTCAAAATGCGCGGTCGTTTGGCCGACAATGGTCAGCTGGCATTCGGGCCTTTTTTGGTGTTGGCGGGTTTGTGGGTCATGGTGTTTGGCCCCCTGCCCTGGTTTTTGATCTGAACGTCCATGACACATCGCACTTGGCGCATTGGCCTGACCGGCGGCATCGGCAGCGGTAAAAGCACCGTTGCGGGCTTTTTGGCGCGGCGTGGCGCCGCTGTCATCGACGCCGATGCCATTTCTCGTGGCCTTACTGCGCCGGGCGGCCGAGCCATAGAGGCCATCATCCGCACTTTCGGTCATGTGATGCTCGGCCCAGATGGCGCCATGAACCGCCAGGCCATGCGTGAGCGCATCTTCAATGACCCCCATGCCAAGCTGCAACTGGAACACATCATCCACCCCCTGGTCAGTCAGATCACAGCCGAAGAAGCGCAAGCGGCCTTGCAAAGCGGATACCGTGTATTGGTGTTCGATGTCCCCTTGCTGGTGGAGTCGGGTGATCGCTGGCGGAAACAAGTGGACCGGGTGATCGTGGTGGACTGCGATACCGAGACCCAAAAGCAAAGGGTCATGGCGCGCAGCGGACTGGCCAGCGAAGAGGTCGAGCGGATCATGGCTCAACAAGCCACGCGTTCACAACGCCTGGCCTGCGCCGATGCCGTGCTCGTGAATCAAGGTCTCAGTTTTGATGAATTAGATGCCCAAGTGGCTCAGCTTGCCACCGACTTCGGGCTATGATGGCGGCACTGGAAAACGCCGCGTGATACTGTACGAATACCCATTTAATGAACGCATTCGCACCTATTTGCGACTGCAACAGCTCTTTTCCCGCCTGGGTCAACTGGTCGGGCGCGAACAGGCACTGGACCACCATTTCGCATTGATCACATTGTTTGAAATCATGGAGGTGGGGGGCAGATCGGAACTCAAGTCTGAACTGCTCAAAGACCTGGATCGACAAAAACAAATCTACAGCGCTTACAGGGGCAACCCGGCCATTTCCGAAAAAGCGCTCGACGGGCTGATTGCTCAACTCGATCACCTCTTTGAAGCGCTCAATCAGGTGTCTGGAAAAATGGGCCAGAGCCTCACAGAGCACGATTTCCTGATGACCCTCAGAAGCCGAGTAGTCATTCCGGGGGGTACTTGCGAATTTGACTTGCCTGCATACCATGCTTGGCAGCACCATGAGGCCAGCAGCCGCAGCCGCGATTTGCAACAATGGACTTTGCCCTTTGCACCTTGGGCTCAAGCGATTGAGCAGTTGTTGCAAATGCTGCGCGAATCGGGCTCTAGCCAAAAAGTCATGACCACTTCAGGTCAGCTGCAACAAAATCTGCCTCAAGGGCGCACCTTTCAGCTGTTGAGACTGAAAATTGACCCCTCATTGGGCTTGACGCCCGAGATCAGCTGTAACCGCTTGTTGGTGGTGATCCGCATGATGCGCCAGCAAAGCGATGGAAAATTGGTGGCCACCACCGAAGATGTGCCCTTCGAAATGGCTTTGTGTGCATGAGCGTTGAAAACCCGCCAGAATCATTCAAACCACGACAAGTGCGCTGCCCTGTCTGTGCAGGCATCGGCCTTTATAGCCCCGCCAACCCCTACCGCCCGTTTTGCAGCGCCCGCTGCAAGGGCGTGGACTTGGGGGCCTGGGCGAGCGAAGAATTCAAGCTGCCCGACAACACCCCGCCCGACGAACCCTTTGGCGATCCGCGTTTGCAGTGACGTGAAGCTCAGGCGTGCGTGGGGCCTGTGAATTGCCGCTCTTGCGCCAACCAAGACAACACGGGGATGGTGCCCGGCAGCACAGGCACCACGGCCACTGGCAAAGTCTGCCAGGCGTGTGATTGAGACTCGCGCATTTGCAAATCGCCCTGCCAGTCCCACACCTTGCAAAAATGCAGCCGCACCAAGGCGTGCGGGTAATCGACCATCTGGGTTTTCCAGACCTGCGCTGGCCCGATGGTAATGCCCAGCTCTTCTTGCAGTTCACGGCGCAGCGCCTGCTCAACCGACTCACCAGCCTCCAGCTTGCCACCTGGGAACTCCCAATAACCCGCGTACACCTTGCCCTCAGGGCGAGAGGTCAGTAAGAACTGTTCGCCTTGCATCAGCACCCCCACCGCCACATCAACCACGGCGCGCTCGGCTTGGCCTGCAGTCAGGTCTTGCCGTTCTCGCTCGCCATCGGCGACCAGCAAGCCTGCGCTCATGGTCGGTCCGATTGGCGGCCCATCATGTCGCGCGCAAACTGGTAAGCCACACGGCCACTGCGCGAGCCGCGCTCCAAAGCCCAGAGCAGCGCATCGGGGCGGGCGGCCTCGATTTGCGCGGGCGTGGCACCTAAAGCGCTGAGCCACTGGCCTGCGATGGTCAGGTACTCGTCTTGCGAGAAGGGGTAAAAACTGATCCACAAGCCAAAGCGCTCTGACAGGGAAATCTTCTCTTCTACGCCTTCACCGGGATGGACTTCGCCGTCTTCGGTGTGCTTGTAGGTGAGGTTCTCGCTCATGTACTCCGGCAAAAGGTGGCGGCGGTTGCTGGTGGCGTACACCAACACGTTAGGGGTCGAGGCCGCCACAGTGCCGTCCAAAATGGACTTGAGCGCTTTGTAGCCCGGCTCACCGTCTTCAAAGCTCAGGTCGTCGCAATAGACCACAAACTTTTCGGGGCGGCCCGCCACCACTTCAATGATGTCGGGCAGGTCGGTCAGGTCTTCCTTGTCCACTTCAATCAAGCGCAAACCTTGCGGCGCATAGGTGTTCAGGCACGCCTTGATGAGCGAGGACTTGCCGGTGCCGCGCGCGCCCGTGAGCAGCACGTTGTTGGCGGGGTGGCCGTGCACAAATTGCTCGGTGTTGCGCTGTAGCTTTTCTTTTTGGTCGTCGATTTCTTTCAGGTCCGCCAGCGTCATGGCCGCCACGTGGCGAACCGGCTCGAGCACGCCGTGGCCCGACGAACGCTTGCGGTATCGCCAGGCAATGGCCTGCGTCCAGTCAGGGGCCGACAGGGGTTGGGGCAAGACCGATTCAATGCGGTCCACCAACTGGCTGACTTTGGCCAGCAGTTGATCCAGTGCAGAAGGGATGGGTGAATTCATGAACGGTAGTCCGCGTTGATGGTAACGTAGTCGTGGCTCAGGTCGCAGGTCCACACGGTGTCGCTGGCCGTGCCACGGCCAAGTCCCACGCGCACGGTGATCTCACTGCCTTTCATGACGCGCTGGCCGTCTTCCTCGCGATACTCGGCGCGGCGGCCGCCTTGCGAGACCACATGCACATCGTCCAAGTGCAGCTCGATCAGGCCTTGGTCCAGGTCATCGATACCCGAATAACCTACGGCGGCCAAGATTCGGCCCAGGTTCGGGTCGCTGGCAAAAAAAGCAGTTTTGACCAAGGGCGAATGCGCGATGGCATAAGCCACCTGGCGGCATTCTTCGCCTGTGCGGCCACCTTCGATCTGCACCGTGATGAACTTGGTCGCGCCTTCACCATCGCGCACGATGGCATGCGCCAGCTGGCGAGCCACTTGCATCAGGCCCTGCACCAAGGCCTGGCCGTCGACGCTGTCCAAGGAGGTGATGGGGGCATGCGCCGCCTTGTGCGTGGCGATCAGCATGAAGGAATCGTTGGTCGAGGTGTCGCCGTCGATGGTGATGCGGTTGAAAGACCCATCGGCCAGGCGCTTGGCCAACTCGGGCAACAAGGCCGGAGCAATGCAGGCATCGGTGGCCACAAAACCCAGCATGGTCGCCATGTTGGGACGGATCATGCCCGCGCCTTTGCTGATGCCCGTGATGCTGACGGTTTGCCCACCCACCTGAACCTGCACGCTCGCTGCTTTGGGCAAGGTGTCGGTGGTCATGATGCCTTCTGCGGCCTTGGCCCAGTGAGCGGCTTGAGCGTCAGCAAGCGCAGCAGGCAGGCCCGCCACGATGCGGTCGACTGGGAGCGGCTCCATGATCACGCCAGTGGAAAAAGGCAGCACTTGCGCCGGCGTGCAATGCAGCAAGCGTGCCAAGGCCTCGCAAGTCTGGCGTGCATGGGCCAGCCCCGGCGCACCCGTGCCCGCATTGGCATTACCTGTGTTGATGACCAGAGCGCGCACGGCACTGCCTGCCGCCAAATGCTCACGGCAGACCTGTACAGGCGCGGCGCAAAAACGGTTACGGGTGAACACGCCTGCCACGCTGGCGCCTTCGTCCAACAAAAACACAGTGAGGTCTTTGCGGTTGGCTTTGCGCACACCCGCTTGGGCGATGCCTATCCGCACGCCTGGGATAGGTTGGAGTTGTGCAGGGTCAAGGGGGGGCAGGTTCACAGGCATGTTGGTCCTTCAAAAAGGCGGGTTTCACAGCACGAATGGGCGAGAGTCTCTCAAAAAAAACGGGCCGAAGCCCGTCTCATTTGTTCAGCCCTTTCAGGCGAGTTTTCCGTGGCAGTGTTTGAATTTTTTACCGCTGCCGCAAGGGCAAGGCTCGTTGCGCCCAACTTGTCCCCAGGTGCTGGCCAAATCAGCCAAGCCACCAGCGGCGGCTCCAGCGGCTTGCACTTGGGGCTGGCCGGTTTCATCCGGAGCGCTGTAGGTCATGTTGCTGATCTGATCGGCGCGCTCTTCGATGGCCTGTGCAGCTTGCTGCATCTGATCGCCCGAATCAACGCGCACCATCATCAAGGTCTTCGTGACTTCGTTTTTGACGGCGTCCAACAACTGACCAAACAATTCAAAGGCTTCTCGCTTGTACTCTTGCTTGGGCTGCTTTTGCGCATAGCCGCGCAGGTGAATACCCTGGCGCAGGTAATCCAGGGCGCTCAGGTGTTCGCGCCAGTGGGTATCAATGCTTTGCAACAGGATCATGCGCTCAAAGGACACAAAATTCTCGGCTCCCACTTGGTCGAGCTTAGCCTGGAACTGCGCATGCGCGGCGGTCACCACCATCTCAAGAATGTCTTCATCCAAAATGGCCGTCGAGGCCTCTACCTTGCCTTGCAAGTCCAGCGTCAAGCCCCATTCCTCAGTCAAAACTTTTTCAAGGCCTGGCAGATCCCATTGCTCCTCGACCGATTCGGCAGGCACATACTGGCGCACCAAATCGGTGAAACAACCCTCACGCAGCGCAGAGATCTGGGCGTGCATGTCCTGCGCGTCCAGAATGTCATTGCGCTGCTGGTAAATCACCTTGCGTTGATCATTGGACACATCGTCGTATTCAAGCAGCTGCTTACGGATGTCAAAGTTGCGCGCCTCGACTTTGCGCTGGGCGCTTTCGATGCTGCGTGTCACGATGCCTGCTTCGATGGCCTCGCCCTCGGGCATCTTCAGGCGATCCATGATGGAGCGCACACGGTCGCCTGCGAAAATGCGCATCAGTGGATCATCGAGGCTCAAATAGAAGCGTGAAGAACCGGGGTCACCCTGACGGCCTGAGCGGCCGCGCAGCTGATTGTCAATGCGGCGTGACTCATGACGCTCTGTGGCGATGATGCGCAATCCGCCCAAGGCTTTGACTTGCTCATGCAAGACTTGCCATTGCTCACGCAACTGCTTCACTTTTTCATGGCGAGCCGCCTCTGACAGGCTTGCATCTTCTTCAATGGCCTGGACATCTTTTTCTATGTTTCCACCGAGCACGATGTCGGTGCCACGCCCCGCCATGTTGGTGGCGATGGTGATCATGCCTGGGCGTCCAGCCTGGGCGACGATGTCCGCCTCGCGGGCGTGCTGCTTGGCGTTAAGCACCTGGTGGGGCAGCTTTTGCTGGGTCAGAAGTTGGGCAATCAGCTCTGAATTTTCAATTGATGTGGTGCCCACCAGCACCGGCTGGCCTCGTTCATGGCATTCGCGGATATCAGCAATGGCCGCGTTGTAACGTTCTTGAGAGGTTTTGTACACGCGGTCCAGCTGGTCTTCACGCTGGCTTTTGCGGTGTGGCGGAATGACCACGGTCTCCAGGCCATAGATTTCCTGGAACTCGTAGGCCTCTGTATCGGCCGTACCCGTCATACCGCCGATCTTGCTGTACAAGCGGAAATAATTTTGGAATGTGATGGAGGCCAGCGTCTGGTTTTCAGCCTGGATCTGGACACCCTCCTTGGCTTCAACCGCCTGATGCAGCCCATCGCTCCAACGACGTCCCGTCATCAAACGACCGGTGAATTCATCCACGATGATGATTTCGCCTTCTTGCACCACATAGTGCTGATCGCGGTGGTAAAGATGCTTGGCCCGCAAAGCAGCGTTCAAGTGGTGCATCAGCGTGATGTTGGCCGGGTCGTACAGGCTCGCGCCTGCCGGGATCAGTCCCATTTGAGAGAGCACAGCTTCTGCTTTTTCATGCCCGTCTTCGGTCAAGAAGACTTGGTGGGATTTTTCATCGACCGTGAAGTCACCGGGGGTGATGATGCCCTCGCCGGTGCGCGGATCGGCCTCGCCCTCCTGGCGGGTGAGCAAAGGAACAATTTGGTTCATCGCCAAGTAAGTGGCGGTGTGGTCTTCGGCCTGACCACTGATGATCAAGGGCGTGCGAGCCTCGTCGATCAGAATCGAGTCCACTTCATCAACGATGGCATAGTTGAGCGGCCGTTGTACCCGGTCACGGGCCTCCTGGACCATGTTGTCACGCAGGTAGTCAAAACCGTACTCGTTGTTCGTGCCGTAAGTGATGTCGGCGTTGTAAGCCGCTTGCTTTTCTTCTCGCGGCATTTGCGGCAAATTGATGCCTACGGTCAGCCCCAGGAAGTTATAAAGCTTGCCCATCCATGTGGCATCGCGGCTGGCCAAGTAGTCGTTCACGGTGACCACATGTACCCCTTTGCCCGCGATGGCGTTGAGGTAAGCAGGCAGCGTGGAGGTCAGTGTCTTGCCCTCGCCAGTGCGCATCTCGGCAATCTTGCCGTTGTGCAAGGCAATACCGCCTGCAAGCTGCACGTCAAAGTGGCGCATCTTCATGACGCGCTTGGACCCCTCGCGAACCACTGCAAACACCTCTGGCAACAAGGCATCCAGGCTCTCACCATTGGCGGCACGGTCACGGAAGTTCTGCGTTTTGGACCTCAGCTCTTCGTCGCTGAGGCTTTCGAGTCCAGCCTCCAGGGCATTGATGCGCTCTACGGTTTTACGGTATTGCTTGAGCAGACGGTCGTTGCGACTGCCGAAAATTTTGGTGAGGAATGGGATGGCCATGTCTATTTGATCTACCTTCAGCGCAGTGGCCGAAAAACAGACCGTCAATCCTGTCTGGTTAAATGATTCATGAAAACCGGGCTTGGGAGGCTCAACGCCCAACCGCCCCTGAAGGCCGCCCAAGGACGACCTGCATAACTTGATAATTTTAGCCGCTCGACCGGACCTTCTCGAAAGCCTTTTTCAATGCAAAGAGTACGTCAAACAGGCCGTGGCAGATAATCTGGCCCAAAGTCACACCATGCAAAGACGTCACCAAGCCATCACCCTGCATCAAGCCGCCCAAGAATCCCCCACCTTCTCGTTGCTGATGGGTCGGGTGCGCGAGTCGACCGATCGCTTACAAGCCATTCGCAGCTTGTTGCCTGCCCCTCTGCGGGGCAGCGTTCAGGCCGGGCCCATCGAAGACGACGCATGGTGCTTGCTGGTCAGCTCAAATGCCGTAGCCGCCAAGTTGCGGCAGTTGCTGCCCGCCTTGCAAGCCCACCTCAACAGCAGAGGCTTGGGAGTGGCTTCGATACGCATCAAGGTGCAAAACCGCTGAGGTCCACTCGGCGTTTTTCCAGAACCAGAATCATGAACAAAAAAGCCCTGACTTTTGAGGGTCAGGGCTGATGTTGTGGTGCCGCTTGTCGGATTCGAACTGACGACCTACCGCTTACAAGGCGGGTGCTCTACCAACTGAGCTAAAGCGGCACGGGCTGAATTCTAACGTGCTCCGGGGCTGTCTTCGTGCACGCGCTCAATTTTTTATTTGATTCGCTTGAGCGCTGGTCTGCCGGAACTGCCAGAGCTCGGCGCTGCGGGCTTGTCCTCGCCTTCCGTACTTGAAAGCGTCGGACCATCCACCGCAGACAAAGCAACGGGCAAAGTCTCCTCATCGCTCACCGGGAAAGCCATGCCTTGTCCATTTTCACGCGCATAGATGGCCATGACCCGATGGATGGGCACCATGATTTCACGCGGTTGACCACCAAATCGGGCTTTGAATTCGATGAAGTCGTTGCCAAGCTTCAAAGAACTGGTGGCATCCATGCTGACGTTCAGCACAATTTCACCACCTTGCACGTACTCACGCGGCACCTGAACCGAGTTGTCCACCTTCACTGCTACATAGGGGGTGAAGCCGTTTTCGGAGCACCAGTCGTACAAGGCGCGAATCAGGTAGGGCCTGGTAGATGGCAATTCGGTGTTGCTGATCATGCGTTATCCTCCATCGCCATTATTCACCTGAAACCATCTGTCTTTATTTACGCATGACCTTTTCGGAAGGTGTCAGCGCTTCTATGTAGGCGGGGCGCGAAAAAATACGCTCGGCATATTTCAGCAAAGGCGCTGCGTTCTTGCTCAGCTCGATGCCATAGTAGTCCAAGCGCCATAGCAAAGGTGCAATGGCAACGTCCAGCATGGAGAAGTTGTCACCCAGCATGAACTTGTTTTTCAAGAATACCGGGGCCAATTGGGTCAAACGGTCACGGATGTGAGAGCGGGCTTTTTCCAAGGCTTTGTCGTTGCCTTTGAGGGCACGGTTTTCCAAGGTCAGGACATGGGTGAAAAGCTCTTTTTCGAAATTGAGCAGAAACAAGCGAACGCGGGCACGATCAACCGGATCACCTGGCATCAACTGGGGATGCGGAAAGCGCTCGTCGATGTACTCGTTGATGATGTTCGACTCGTACAAGATCAGGTCACGCTCCACCAGAATTGGCACCTGGCCATAGGGGTTCATCACATTGATATCTTCTTGCTTGTTGTACAAGTCCACATCACGAATTTCGAAGTCCATGCCTTTTTCGAACAGCACAAATCGGCAGCGGTGTGAAAAAGGGCAAGTCGTTCCGGAATAAAGCACCATCATGGTGGAGGCTCCTCAAAAAATCAAAAAGAGTGGGGAGCCCCGAAGGCCCGCCACTCCAAAGAACCCGACTTGAAAGCCGGGTAAAAGTCATTTACTTAACGTCTTTCCAATACGCCGCATTCAAACGCCATGCGATGAAGGTAAAGATCGACAAGAAAATCAAGACCCACACACCAATGCGAACACGGGTATTTTGAGCAGGTTCTGCCATCCACTGCATGTAACCGACCAAATCACCGACGGCCTGGTCGTACTCCAGAGGGGTCATGGTGCCAGGCTTGGTCTGTTTCCAGCCCTTAAAAATCTGGACTTTTTGGCCTTTGTCTTCTTTTTCTTCAAAGATAGGCTCGCGCTCGCCTTGCAGCGCCCACAGCGGATTGGGCATGCCCACATTGGGGTAAGCCAAGTTGTTCCAACCTGTCGGCTTGGTGTCGTCGCGGTAGTAGGTGCGCATGTAGGTATAGAGGTAATCAGCGCCTGTGCCACCTGGGCCAGAACGTGAACGCGCCATCAATGTCAGGTCAGGCGGATTCTTGCCAAACCACTCTTTGGCCTGTGCCGGATCGATGGCAGCCTTCATGGTGTCACCCACTTTTTCGGTGGTGAACATCAGGTTGTCCTTGATTTGTTGATCGGTCAAACCAATGTCTTTCAGGCGGTTGTAACGCATGAAAGCAGCCGAATGACAATTCAGGCAGTAGTTAACAAACAGTTTGGCGCCGTTTTGCAAGGCGGCCAAATCATTGGTTTTCTTGGGCGCTTTGTCCCAGGCAATGCCGCCGCCGGCTGCGTGAGCACCAGCCACCATGCCAAGGGCCATCACAAAACCGAGTGCGAGTTTCTTGAGGTTTTTCATGTTCTTGAATCTCCGGGATCTCAGTGAGGCGTGAAGGTGACGCGGTCAGGCACTTGCTTGAACGTGCCCAACTTGCTCCACCAAGGCATCAAAAGGAAGAAGCCGAAATAGAACAAGGTGCCGATTTGCGAAACGCGCTCGCCGATGGGTGAAGGCGGCTTGACTCCCAGATAGCCCAAGATCAGGAAGTTGATGACAAACACAACATAAACGTATTTGTGCCAGTCAGGACGATAACGGATCGACTTGGCAGGGCTGTGGTCAAGCCAAGGCAAGAAGAACAAGATGATGACAGCGGCGCCCATGACCACCACACCCCAGAACTTCGCGTCGATCGACAAGAGAAGCACGCAAATCACAATGGTGGCACCGATCAGACCGCCTTTGAACAATGCAGGCAATTTGCCCTTGGCCACAGCCAGGAATGCGCCCACCACCACACACAGCACCAGCACGTACATCATTTCTGTGGTGATGGCACGCAGCATGGAGTAGAAGGGCGTGAAGTACCACACGGGCGCAATGTGCAGAGGTGTGGTCAGCGGATCAGCAGGAATGAAGTTGTTGTATTCGAGGAAATAACCACCGAATTCGGGTGCGAAGAAAACCACCGCACTGAACGCCATCAGGAAAACGCTCACCGAGAAAATGTCGTGAACGGTGTAGTAAGGGTGGAAAGGAATGCCATCCAATGGGTTGCCTTTGGCATCCTTGGGAGCATCTGCAGCCTTGATTTCAACGCCATCGGGGTTGTTCGAGCCCACTTCATGCAGCGCAATGATGTGCGCCACCACCAGGCCCAGCAGCACCAAAGGCACGGCAATCACGTGGAAGCTGAAGAAACGGTTCAAGGTGGCGTCACCCACCACAAAATCACCACGAATCAGCAAAGCCAAATCGGGACCAATGACAGGCACAGCCGAGAACAGGTTCACGATCACCTGAGCGCCCCAGTAGGACATCTGGCCCCAAGGCAGCAGGTAACCCATGAAAGCTTCGGCCATCAGCACCAGGAAAATGGCGCAGCCAAAAATCCAGACCAGCTCACGCGGCTTGCGGTAAGAGCCGTACATCAGACCCCGGAACATGTGCAGGTACACCACCACAAAGAAGGCCGAAGCGCCGGTGGAGTGCATGTATCGGATCAACCAGCCCCAGGGCACATCGCGCATGATGTACTCGACCGAAGCAAAGGCCAATGCGGCATCTGGCTTGTAATGCATGACCAGGAAAATGCCGGTCACGATCTGAATGACCAGAACCAACAGGGACAAAGCGCCGAATACGTACCAAATGTTCAGGTTTTTGGACGCGTAGTACTCGGACAGGTGGTCCTTGTAAAGCTTGGACAAAGGGAAGCGGTTGTCTACCCAGTTGAGCAGCTTTTCGCCCGCAGGGGCATTCGGAGAGATTTCTTTGAATTGAGCCATGTTGTTCTCCATCAAGCCTTCTTGTCTTCACCAATGAGCAGCTTGGTGTCAGACAAGTACATGTGAGGTGGCACTTCGAGGTTGTCGGGCGCGGGCTTGTTCTTGAACACGCGACCAGCCAGATCGAAGGTGGAGCCATGGCAAGCGCACAAAAAGCCACCATTCCAGTCATCGGGCAATGAGGGTTGAGGGCCTGCGGCGAACTTGTCGGCAGGCGAGCAACCTAAATGAGTGCAAATGCCCACAGCCACCATTACCTCAGGCTTGATCGAGCGGTGCTGGTTCTTGGCGTATTCAGGGGTTGGGTAAGCCGTGCGCGCAGAGGTCGGGTCAGCCAACTGGGACTCGGTCTTCTTCAAGGATTCAAGCTGCTCAGGCGAGCGCTTCATGATCCAAACGGGCTTGCCGCGCCATTCGACCGTGAGCTTTTCACCGGGGTTCAAAGCGGAAATGTCCACTTCAACGGCTGCTCCGGCGGCCTTAGCGCGTTCAGAGGGTTGGAAGCTGCTGACGAAGGGTGTGGCTACAAAGCCAGCGCCTACGGCACCTGCGCAAGTGGAGGCAATCAGCCAGGTCCGCTTGCTGCTGTCGACTGGGGTGTCACTCATGGGAATCCTCTAGCGAGTCGTTATCAGGGTCAACCCGCAATTGTAGCGGAGTGAAACAAACAACCGACTTACAAGAACATAAGCTTCATACTGACTGGGGCACAATAGCAGTCACCGAGTTTATTTATGGAGATTTAAGATGCAATTTTTTCAAGAATTCAGAACTTTTGCACTGAAAGGAAATGTCATCGACTTGGCTGTGGGCGTGATCATCGGCGCGGCCTTTGGCAAAATCGTGGACTCTTTGGTTGCCGACATGATCATGCCCTTGGTGAGTCTGGTGTTTGGTGGACTTGACTTCGCCAATTACTATCTGCCGCTGGCCGGTCAAGCGGCCAGCTTGCCATTGGCAGAGGCCAAAAAGCTGGGAGCCGTCTTTGCCTATGGCAGCTTTGTCACTGTAGCCTTGAACTTTTTCATTTTGGCATTTGTCATTTTTGTGATGGTTCGCCAGATCAACCGGCTCAAAACCAATCAAAAAAATGAGGCTGCACCTGAAACTACGCCCATCACACCTGAAGACGTCTTGCTGCTGCGTGAAATCCGCGACAGCCTGAAAAACAAGGCCTGAAACCTGCCAAGGGCTCAGGCCTGTTCGCCAGCAATGCCACCGACCAACTGGCGTGCCATGCGAATGGCCTGAACCATGCTGCTGGCGTCGGCCAAGCCCTGCCCAGCCAAGTCCATGGCCGTGCCGTGGTCCGGACTGGTCCTGATCAAAGGAAGACCCAGGGTCACGTTCACGCCTTGCTCCAACCCCAGGTACTTCACGGGAATCAGACCCTGGTCGTGGTACATGGCCACCACCACGTCGAAATCTCGCTGACCACCCGGTTTTTGACGAGCTCGCATGAAAACCGTATCGGGAGCGTAAGGGCCGTGCACATCCAAACCCTCTTGACGCGCCCTCAACAACGCTGGCTCCAAGACCTCGATTTCTTCACGCCCAAACAATCCGCCCTCACCCGCATGGGGGTTGACCCCCGCCACCGCTATGCGTGGCTTGCGTCCCAGCAAAGCCTGCAAAGAAGCATGGGTGATGTGTAAAGTCTCCAGCACTCGGCCCACGGTGATCGCGTCGAGCGCCTCTCTTAAAGACACATGGATGCTGACCAAAACTGTGCGCAACTCTTCATTGGCCAGCATCATGCGCACGGGCATCTGGGTCAGCGGCACACCCCAATGCCGGGCCGCCTCAGCCTGCAGCAACTCGGTGTGGCCCGGGTACTGGTCGTAGGGAGCGCCTGCCGCGTGCAAGGCCTCCTTGTGCAAAGGGGCCGTGACCAGCGCAGCCACCTCGCCGCGCAAGGCCGCACGCGTGGCCCACACCACTGCCTCACCCGCCAACTGCCCAGCACGGGCATCGACTTGGCCCCAGGGCAACTCTGGTGCCACCGGTACTACCTGTAACACAGGCAAACACCTCGGGGGCACTTGAAGGGCATGCGCAGGGGTTTCAATTTCACAAACCGGGTAACGCACTGTGGGCTGAACCAAAGCCATGGCACGGCGCATCAGGCCCACATCACCCGCCACAAAGCAGCCGCGGGTCAGTTCAGGTACGGTGCACCAGGCACGGGCAATGATTTCAGGTCCAACGCCACAGGGGTCACCGGGTGTGATGGCGATGGGATGGGTCAGTTCAGGCTGGTTCATGACACAAAATGATTCATCAGGCCGGGTTGTCAATTTCGATGAAGCGGTGCTCAATGCAAAGCGCCTGCGCCACATGCGCACCCAAAGCGGGTGCGCCATAGCGCTCAGTGGCATGATGGCCACAAGCCAGAAATGCCACACCGGTTTCACGCGCCAGATGGGCTTGCGGCTCGGAAATTTCACCCGTGATGAACGCGTCCACCCCTTGGGCAATGGCCGACTCGAAATAGCTCTGTGCTCCGCCGGTGCACCAGGCCACGCGGCGAACCGGGCGATCTCTGCCACCGACACAGGTCACCGAACGCCCAAGAACATCTGCCACGTGCTCCGCCAAAGCCAGAGGCCGCGCCCATGTCTGTGTGCCTGCGCCGATAAATCCCAAGTCTTGTTCGCCAAAACGCCCATCGGCCTGAAGACCGAGCAAACGGGCCAGCTGGGCGTTGTTGCCCAATTCGGGGTGAGCGTCCAGCGGCAGGTGGTAAGCAAACAGATGAATGCCTTGTGCCAAGAGCAATCTCAGCCGCTCGCGCATCCAGCCAGTGATGCGCCCGTCCTGACCACGCCAGAACAGGCCATGGTGCACCACAATGGCATCGGCCTGTGCGTCAATGGCCGCCTCAATCAAAGCGCGGCTGGCGGTGACGCCACTGACGAGCAGCTTGATACCGCGATCTCCTTCGACTTGCAGGCCGTTGGGGCCGTAATCGCGAAATTTTTCGGGTTGGAGCAAGGCATCAAAAGCCTGGCCCAGTGTTTTTGCATCGGTCATGTTTGCTGGTTTGACTTGGCTTGAGTGTGCCATTGTGGCTCAGGTCGGTCAGTGCACGCCCTTGCGTCTGCGCTGGCTGATGCGCACAGCTTCAGGTGCAGATCGACTGAATCAAGGACAATCAGACACCATGAAACGTTATTGGCTTTTATTCTCTCAATGGGTAACGGTTTTGTTGGCCATCTGGTTTGTGGTGGCTACGCTCCAGCCCGATTGGCTGCGCGGCACCCAACGATCGGTGGGTGGCATGACTTTGCTGCAAGCACCTTTGGCTGTCAGCGGCAACCGTCCGCTCGGCAGTCTGAGTGCTCCGGCACAAAAAGCCTCACCGGCCGTGGTGAGCATCAATACCCGTCAAGGCAAAAGTCAAAACTCTCAAGGGCAAGACCCCTGGTTCAGGTTCTTTTATGGCGAACAGGAAGAGCAGAATCCGGGAGGCCTGGGCAGCGGGGTGATTGTCAGTCCCGAAGGTCACATCCTGACCAATAACCATGTCATTGAAGATGCCGACAACATCGAGGTGGTGCTCAGTGATGGCCGTAAGACGGTGGCCAAAGTGATTGGCACTGACCCGGACACCGATCTGGCCTTGTTGAAAATCCCGCTCGACAAGCTGCCTGTGATCGTGTTGGGCCAATTGCAAGAGCTGCAAGTGGGTGATGTGGTGCTCGCCATTGGGAATCCCTTTGGCGTGGGTCAGACCGTGACCTCTGGCATCGTCAGCGCCTTGGGCCGCAGTCAATTGGGCATCAACACCTTTGAAAACTTCATACAAACCGACGCAGCCATCAATCCCGGCAACTCCGGCGGTGCGCTCATCGATGTGAACGGCCACCTGATGGGTATCAATACCGCCATCTACTCCCGCTCAGGCGGCAGCATGGGCATCGGCTTTGCCATCCCGATCTCGACGGCAAAACAGGTCATGCAAGATTTGCTGCAAAACGGCAAAGTTGTTCGGGGCTGGATAGGGGTTGAACCGCAAGACATGTCCCCCGAAATGGCCGAGAGTTTTCAGCTTCCCAAAGCAAAAGCCGATCAAAGCCGCCAAGGCGTGGTCATCGCTGGGGTGCTGCAAAACGGCCCGGCAGCCAAAGCCGGTGTTCGCCCCGGCGATGTGATTCTTCAAGTAGCCAAGCAACCTGTTGGCAGTGTGTCTGACTTGCTCAACCAGGTCGCCAGTCTGAAGCCGGGCGAGCCTGCCGAGGTATTGATCTGGAGGCAACAAGCCCAACTTTCTCTGCGATTAACGCCTGCTGAAAGACCCTCACCCAAAAGGCAAGCGCCTTGAAAGCCCCCAAAGTTTGTGCGTCAACATGAAAAAAGGGTCTTGCGACCCTTTTTTCATGCGACATCCAAACCACCGTCAGATGGCATCAGCAGGCGCATCAGGGGCTTTTGTGTGCTTGATGAAAATTTGCGCGGCCCAAATGCCCAACTCATAAAGAAGGCACATGGGGATGGCCAGCGCCAGTTGAGACACCACATCGGGTGGCGTCACCACCGCAGCAATCACAAAAGCCAGCACCACAAAGTAACCCCGGAAATCCTTGAGTTTTTGTATGCTCACGACCCCCATGCGGGCCAACACGACCACCGCCACGGGCACCTCGAAGGCCAATCCAAAGGCCAGGAACATGGACAGCACGAAACTCAAATAAGCCTCAATGTCTGGCGCGGCAGTGATGCTCTTAGGGGCAAAGCTCTGGATGAAGCTGAAGACCTGGCCGAACACGAAAAAGTAACAAAAAGCCACGCCCACAAAAAACAGCAGTGTGCTCGACACCACCAGTGGCATGACCAGCTTTTTTTCGTGACTGTACAAACCGGGTGCCACAAAGGCCCAGACCTGATAAAGCACCACGGGCAAAGCGATCAAGAAAGCGCTCATTAACAAAATCTTGAGCGGCACCATGAACGGCGAAATGACCGATGTGGCGATCAAAGTGGCCCCTTGGGGCAGATGCACCACCAATGGGGCCGCCAGAATATCGTACAAATTGCCGGGACCAGGATAAATGGCCAAAGCGGCCGCAGCAACTGCCACCGCCGCCACGGCCCAGATCAAGCGGTCGCGCAACTCGATCAAGTGCGCCACAAAAGGTTGCTCTGAACCTTTGAGTTCGTCGTCGGGCTGGGGAGGGATATCAGACATGAGGGGGCCAGTTGGACGAGGCACACGCGGTGCGCAGTCGTCACACAGAATTGAGGGGCTTGGGCCGGTAACGGGCCACACGTGCTGCCCCTGAGAGCGCTTTGGTACGCACCCCGGAGCGGGCTTTGTACCACTGCGGCATTGCGCCACGCTTGAGACGCCAGTTTTTATCTGGGCGAACGTAATAAGGCGGTGGCGGCTCGATGGCAGGCAAATCGCTGTTCAGTCCAGCTGTGGTCTCGGCCCAATCCTTTTCAAAATCAGAGGCCGTGGTCTGGACGGTCTGCTCCACATCGCGAGCCGCTGTCTCCATGGTCTCTTTCATCTTTTTGAGCTCTTCAAGGTCCATAGACCGGTTGACCTCGGCCTTGACGTCAGACACATAGCGCTGGGCCTTTCCAAGCAAAGTGCCCAGCGTACGGGCCACTTTGGGCAGTTTTTCGGGGCCGATGACGATCAACGCCACCACCCCGATGAGGGCCATTTTCGAAAAGCTTAGATCCAGCACAGTGCGGCGTTCAGTCGTTCAGGTGTGCAAGCGTTCAAGACTTGGTCTTGGCTTCGACGTCGATGGTGGTCTTTTCGGTCTGAGCCGTGGTCGAAGCCGTGACTTGACCTGCCACAGGGGCTGCTGCCTCGTCCTTGGTTCCGCCCTCTTTCATGCCGTCTTTGAAACCTTTGACTGCACCGCCCAAGTCAGAACCCATGTTCTTGAGCTTTTTGGTGCCGAACACCATGACCACAATCAACAGCACGATCAGCCAGTGCCAAATGGAAAAAGTACCCATGAAAATCTCCTGTTAATGCTCGGATTCTAAGGGGATAGACAGCCCGGATTTGATCGGCCCTGCTGAATCAAGGATTTGTGGGACAAAGCCCAGATTTCAAGCCCTAATCAGCCCCGCAACCAAGGACGGGGGCCTCCCATGACGTGCATGTGCAGGTGGTGCACCTCTTGACCGCCCTCGAGCCCGTTGTTCACCACGATCCGGAAACCACCATCGGGGTAAGGGTTACAACCCTCTTGAGCAGCCAACTTGGGGGCCAGGGTCATCATGTGGCCCATCAAAGCGGAATGCTCATGGGCCAGATGCATCATTGAAGGGATGTGCAGCTTGGGAATGATCAGGAAATGGACAGGCGCCCAAGGCGCGATGTCGTGAAAGGCGAACACATGCTCGTCTTCGTGCACCTTGCGCGAAGGGATCTGGCCCGCAATGATTTTGCAAAAAATACAGTTGGCGTCGGTCATAGCTTGCGTGAATTGAGAAAAAGGAGTTCAGTCGGTCACCGGGCGCTGCCCGTTCAGGCGCACCATGCCCAGCACAATGCGGTACAAAAACCAGATGGAAATGGCCACCCAGGCAAGCCAGCCCGGGAAAAACATCAACAACCACAAAGGCGCCGTGACCAAGTACAGCAAGGCGGCCCAAATCACGGTGCGGATGCGGTAACTGAAATGCGTGGCCTCCCAACCCGGGGCATCGCCCTTTTTGACCAAATCGATGATCAGCGCCACCACAAGCAAAGCCGGGCCCATCTGGGCACCCGGAATCACGGCGCTGACGGCCACGATCAGGTGCAGAATGTAGCTGACCCAGCTGATGGTGTGAGTGCTGTCGTCGATGGGTTGGTCGTTCATGGTTTGTTAGCCCAAGCGTGCAATTTATTCGCCCAAACGCTCTCGTTCTTGCACTTTGCGCAGGGCTTTTTCTTCCAGGCCGCTCAGGCCTTCGCGGCGGGCCAGCTCGTTGACCACGTCGGCGGGCGTGAGGCCATAGTGCGCCAGTGCGACCATGCTGTGAAACCACAGATCAGCCACTTCATAAACCAACTTGGAGGCATCGCCGCCGTGGTCCACGTCTTTGGCGGCCATCACGGTTTCGGTTGCTTCTTCGCCGATTTTCTTCAAAAAGGCGTCCGGCCCCTTGTACAGCAGGCGGGCCACATAGCTTTTCTCGGGGTCGCCGCCGTTGGCCGCTTTGCGGCTTTCGATGATGGCGGCCAGACGCGCGAGCGTATCGGATGAATTGAGTGCGCTCATGGGCTTACTTGTAAATGGTTTCAGGGTCCTTCAGGACCGGGTCCACTGCCTGCCAGCCGTCCGGCTGCAAGCTCTGGAAAAAGCAACTGTGGCGGCCCGTGTGGCAAGCAATGCCCGGCTCGTGCCCCAGCTGGGTAATCTTGAGCAACACCACATCGTTGTCGCAATCGATGCGAATATCGTGCACCGTCTGCACATGGCCCGACTCCTCGCCCTTGAACCACAGCTTGTTGCGCGAACGGCTGAAATACACCGCCCGCTTGAGCTCAGCCGTCTTTTGCAGCGCCTCACGGTTCATCCAGGCGAACATCAGCACGTCGCCTGTGTCTTTTTCCTGGGCAATAACAGGCACCAAGCCTTTGTCGTCCCATTTGATTTGATCGAGCCAGTTCATAGGGGAGTGATCTTAAGACATTGTGGCAAACAACCTGTGTACGCACCCAATGGCGCAGTCTTTGATCGAACAGTCAGCGAAACGGGTCAGCAGCTGACTTGAGCATGAACACACTGTTGGGGTCATCCGTGTAGGGGTCAAACGGGCCTCGACGGCTGTAGCCAAGCCGCTCATACAGAGAGATGGCTTCGGTTTGAAGGTAACCGGTTTCGAGCATGAAAAGATGGCAGCCACGGGCCTGTGCCTGCGCTTCCAGCCATTGCACCAGCGAACGGGCGATGCCTTTGCCCCGGTGGCTGGGCAGCGTGAACATTCTCTTGAGCTCCCCATACGCGGGCTCGATCACGATGGCCCCACAAGCCACCGCATGGCCCGATGCATCGCGAGCGACCGCAAAAATGACATTCGGCTGCGACAGGATGGCCACGTCAATACCGTGGTGACTTTCTGCAGGATAAAGCGGCTTTTGGTACGCGTCCAGCTGCTCGATCAGCGCAAGGACTTCGGGTTGGTTTGCGGGTTCATTAGCAATGTGCATGGGTTGATCCAAGACTTAACCTTCAAGTTGCGCAAGTACCCGCTCAGCCGCACCCTCTCGCTATCAAATCCGAACTGCAATACCGCGCTCGCGCATGCGCTCCTTAGCCTGCTGCACCGTGTATTCACCGTAGTGAAAAATGCTCGCAGCCAGCACCGCATCCGCCCCGCCGATGCTCACGCCGTCGGCCAGGTGGTCGAGGTTACCCACGCCGCCCGATGCGATGACGGGTACGCTCACGGCGTCGCTCACGGCGCGGGTCAGTTGCAAGTCAAAACCGCTTTTGGTGCCGTCGCGGTCCATGCTGGTCAGCAGGATTTCGCCTGCGCCGTATTCGGCCATTTGGGTGGCCCAGGCCACGACGTCCAGGCCCACGTTTTTGCGGCCACCGTGGCTGTACACGTCCCAGCCGGGGCCCATGGGCAAACCATGGGTGCCGATGCGTTGCTCGTCTTCAGCGCTGCGACGCTTGGCGTCGATGGCCACCACAATGCACTGCGCGCCGTATTTCGCCGAGGCATCGCGGATGACCTGCGGGTTGGCAATCGCCGCCGAATTGAAACTGGTTTTGTCTGCACCGGCGTTGAGCAAGCGGCGCACGTCTTCCACCGTGCGCACACCGCCGCCCACGGTGAGCGGAATGAACACCTGGCTGGCGACGGCTTCGATGATGTGCAGGATCACGTCGCGGCCGTCGCTGGTGGCGGTGATGTCGAGAAAAGTGAGTTCGTCTGCGCCCTGATCGTTGTAGCGGGCGGCGATTTCAACCGGGTCTCCGGCGTCGCGCAGTTCGACAAAATTGACGCCCTTGACCACGCGACCGCCGGTCACGTCAAGGCAGGGAATGATGCGTTTGGCCAGCATGGGGGGCTCTTTTCAATTCATGGGGTGGTCACGGTCAGCTGCTGCCAGCCTTCCCAGCGCTCGCCTGCGGGCAAGTGGATGGGCTCAAACACTTGGGCGGCTTCGACGCAGAGCATGTGTCGCCAGCCGTCTTCGGGCATGTCGGCCAGGCGTTGGCACAGGGCTTGTGCGGGGTTCCAGACCACGGTGTTGGCCCAGCTGGCGCTTTGTTGGATGTGCAGTTGGTCGTTCAGGCGCAGCGCTTGCGCGCTGGCCGCATACACGCGGTCAAACTCGGCCGCAAATTGCAGGGTGTCTGCGGCGATGGCGTGGGTGTTGGCCACGGCATCCCATTCGGCTTGGCCGCCCAGGCCCTGAAGCTGGGCGCGGGTCACATCAGAGACCGCCAAATAGGTGTGCAACGCCCCCGAAAACGCCAGCGGCTGGGTGTCGGTGTTGTGCACGTTCAGGCTGATGCGCAGCGCGCCGGGATGCATCGTGATACGCAATTGCAATGCAAAGGCCTGCGGCCACCATGCGCGAGTGCGGTCATTGTCGCGCAGGTACAGGCTCAGTTGTGCGCTGTCGGCCGACAACACGGGCACATCGGCCTGCCAAGGCAGGTTGCGGGCAAAGCCATGTTTGGGCAAGCGATCGGCCATGGGGCCACGCTGGTTGAACTGCGGAAAGCACACCGGCACGCCACCGCGCATGGCAGCCTTCCCGTCCATGACGCTTTGGGGGCTGAGGTAAAGGCGCTCTTGACCGCCCGACACCCAAGACAGCACCTGCGCGCCGTGCAGCGTGACCCGCAGCGTGTCGCCCTGGGGTAAGACCAGCTCGACGGCGGGCAGGCCCGCGAAGGTGGTCTCGCGGCCCGTGGCCTGCGCAGTCATGGGGTTCAACCGTTGAGTTCGTCGGCGCGTTGCTGCGCCAACGCGAAGTCCAGGTTGCCCGAGTAAACGGCACGGCCACAAATCACGCCTTCGACACCTTCATCCTCCACCGCGCACAGCTGCTCAATGTCGGCCATATTGGACAAGCCGCCCGAGGCGATCACGGGGATGGTGAGGGCTTGGGCCAGCTTGACGGTGGCGTCGATGTTGATGCCGCTCAACATGCCGTCGCGACCGATGTCGGTGTAGATGATGGACTCAACGCCCCAATCTTCGAATTTCTTGGCCAGGTCCACCACTTCGTGGCCGGTGAGCTTGCTCCAGCCGTCGGTCGCCACTTTGCCGTCTTTGGCGTCCAAGCCAACGATGATGTGGCCGCCAAAGGCGGTGCAGGCGTCCTTCAAAAAGCCGGGGTTCTTGACGGCAGCTGTACCGATGATGACGTAGCGCATACCGCTGTCGATGTATTTTTCAATCGTGTCCAAATCACGGATGCCACCGCCCAGCTGCACCGGGATGTCGTCGCCCACGGCCTTGAGGATGGACTTGATGGCCCCGAAGTTTTGCGGCTTGCCTGCGAAGGCGCCGTTCAGATCCACCAGGTGCAGGCGGCGCGCGCCTTTTTCGAGCCAGGTGCGGGCCATGGCTGCAGGGTCTTCCCCAAAGGTCGTGGCTTGGTCCATATCGCCCTGTTTGAGGCGAACGCAGTGGCCGTCTTTGAGGTCAATGGCGGGGATCAGAATCATGGCGGATTGGATGCAGGTGGAACAAAAAACGGCAGTGAAAACCACTCAAGGCTGCCAGTGGAGGAAATTGCGGAACAAGGCCAGGCCTTGGGCCGCGCTTTTTTCGGGGTGAAACTGGGTGGCAAAAATATTGTCACGGGCAATGGCGCAGGCAAAGCGGCCGCCGTAATCGGTTTCGGCCGCACTGTGCGCCGGGTTGGCCACTTGGGCATAAAAGCTGTGCACAAAATAATACCAGCTGCCATCGGCAATGCCTTGCCACAGCGGATGGGCTGGCGTGGCTTGCCAGACTTGGTTCCAGCCCATCTGCGGGACTTTATAGCGGGTGCCATCGGGCTGAATTTGGCCTGCCAAGTCGAACTTGACGACACGGCCAGGGATCAAGCCCAGACCCGGCGTGTCGCCCTCGTCGCTGTGGTCCAGCAGCATCTGCATGCCCACGCACACGCCAAACAGGGGCTTGCTGACGGCGGCTTCGAGCACGGCTTCCAACAGACCCGAATCGCGCAATTCGCGCATGCAATCGGGCATGGCGCCCTGCCCTGGCAAAACCACGCGGTGCGCGTTACGCACCATTTGCGGGTCAGACGTCACCGTCACTTCGGCATGGTCCACGCTGGAGGCGGCATGCATCACCGCCTGCGCGACACTGCGCAGGTTGCCCATACCGTAGTCCACCACAGCAACGCGGTTGACGCTCATGCTCAGAGACTTCCCTTGGTCGAGGGGATCACACCGGCTGAACGGGGATCCAGCTCAAGTGCCGCACGCACAGCGCGGGCAAAGGCCTTGAAGATGGTTTCGCACTGGTGGTGTGCATTGACACCCTTGAGGTTGTCGATGTGCAGCGTGCAAAGGGCGTGGTTCACAAAGCCTTGGAAGAATTCGTACACCAACTGCGTGTCGAGCGTGCCCAGCGAGCCGGAGGTGAAGTTCACGTCCATGTGCAAACCGGGGCGACCCGAAAAGTCCACCACCACGCGGCTCAAAGCTTCATCCAGCGGCACATAGGCGTGGCCATAACGGCGGATGCCTTTTTTGTCGCCAATGGCTTGCGCAAAGGCTTGGCCCAAGGTGATGCCAATGTCCTCGACCGTGTGATGACCGTCGATGTGCAGGTCGCCTTCGCAAGCGATCTCCAGATCGATCAAGCCGTGGCGGGCAATCTGGTCCAGCATGTGGTCCAGAAAACCAATGCCGCTGGCCAGCTTGGTCTGGCCCGTGCCGTCCAAGTTGATGGCGACGCGGATGTTCGTCTCGGCCGTCTTGCGGGTGACTGCAGCAGTGCGGTTCATAAGGAGGCTTTCAGAGCGGCAAGGAGTTGGTCGTTTTCTGCGGCGGTGCCCACCGTCAGGCGCAGGCAGTTGGCCAGCAGTGGGTGCATTTTAGAAATGTTCTTGATCAGCACACCGTGCGCCTTCAGACCGTCAAAGGTTTTGGCGGCGTCGGGCACGCGGGCCAGGATCATGTTGGCTTCGCTGGGGAAAGGCTGAACGCCGGGCAAGGCATTCAGTGCTTGCAGCAATCGGGTGCGCTCATGGCGCAGGTCTTGAGCCTGCGCGGCAAACACCTCGGCATGCTCCAGCGCGAACAGGGCGCACTCGGCATTCAGAACGCTGATGTTGTAGGGCGGGCGCACTTTGTCGACCTCGGCCACCAACGCCTTGGGGGCGATCATGTAGCCCAAACGCACACCGGCCAAGCCAAACTTGGACAGCGTGCGCATCAAGAGCACATGCGAATGGCGCGTGATGCGGTCGATGTAGCTGCGGCTGGCAAAGGGCTGGTAGGCCTCGTCCATGACCACGAGGCCGCCTTGCGCACCCTGGGCCAGCACGATTTTTTCGATCGTGTCGTCGTTCCACAAGTTGCCCGTGGGGTTGTTGGGGTAAGCCAGGTACACGATGGACGGCTTGTGCTCGGCAATGGCGGCCAGCATGGCGGCTTCGTCCAGCTCGAAATCTGCCGTGAGCGGCACGCCATGGAAAGCCAGGCCTTGCAGCTGGGCGCTCATGGCGTACATCACAAAGCCCGGCAAAGGCGACAGGATCGAGGCGCCGGGCACATCACAGGCCATGGCCAACAAAGAGATCAACTCGTCCGAGCCGTTGCCCAGCATGATGTCAAAGCCTTCGGGCATGCCTGCGTAACTTGCCAGCGCATGGCGCAGCTCGTTCACACGCTCGCCGGGGTAGCGGTTGAGTGCCAGCGCGCCCAGTCGCTCGCCCAAGGCCTTTTGCAAATCAGCAGGCAGGCGATGTGGGTTTTCCATCGCATCGAGCTTGACCATGCCCGCAGAATCCTGGATGGCGTAGGCGTGCATGGACTGCACGTCCTGGCGGATGCGTTGCATGAGTTGGGGGCTGACGTTGCTCATTTCGGGTCTCGCATCGGGGGTACAGGATTCAAACGAAGTTCGGCGGCGCGGGCATGGGCTTGCAGGCCTTCACCATAGGCCAGCTCTGCAGCAATGCGCCCCAATGACTGGGCACCAGCTTCGCTCACTTCGATCAGGCTGCTGCGCTTTTGGAAGTCGTACACGCCCAGCGGCGACGAGAAGCGTGCCGTGCCGCTGGTGGGCAGGACGTGGTTGGGGCCTGCGCAGTAGTCGCCCAGCGATTCGCTGGTGAACGCGCCCAAGAAGATGGCCCCCGCGTGGCGCAGCAGTGGCTCCCAGCGGTGCGGGTCGCGACTGGAGACCTCCAGGTGTTCGGGTGCGATGCGGTTGCTGATGGCACAGGCTTCTTCCATGTTGCGCGTCAAGATCAAAGCACCCCGGTCGTTCAAAGACTTGGCGATGATTTCGCAGCGCGGCATGGAGGGCAGCCGACGGTCAATGGCGGCTTGCACCTCGGCGATGTAGGCTGCATCAGGGCAGAGCAAAATGCTTTGCGCCAGCTCGTCGTGTTCGGCCTGGCTGAACAAATCCATCGCCACCCATTCGGCGGGTGTGGTGCCGTCGGCCAGCACCAGAATTTCAGAGGGGCCCGCGATCATGTCGATGCCCACGGTGCCAAACACGCGCTTTTTGGCACTGGCCACATAGGCGTTACCCGGGCCGGTGATCTTGTCCACTTTGGGGATGGTGGCGGTGCCATAGGCCAGCGCCGCCACGGCTTGCGCACCGCCCACCGTGAAGGCGCGGCTCACGCCCGCCACACAGGCAGCAGCCAGCACCAGCGGGTTGCGCACGCCTTGCGGTGTGGGTACCACCATGATGATGTCTTGCACGCCCGCCACATGGGCCGGAATCGCGTTCATCAACACCGAAGACGGATAAGCGGCTTTGCCGCCGGGCACGTAAATGCCCACGCGGTCCAGTGGCGTGACTTTTTGGCCGAGCAAGGTGCCGTCTTCGTCGCGGTAGCTCCAGCTTTCTCCAGACGCTTTCTTTTGCGCCTCGTGGTACTGGCGCACGCGGGCGGCGGCCGCCTGCAGGGCTTCGCGTTGCACGGCAGGCAGACTGTCCAAAGCGGCTTGCAGCTGGCCTTGGGTGATCTCCAAGGCCTTCATGTCGGCGGCTTGCAGGCCGTCAAAACGCTGGGTGTATTCGAGCACCGCCGCGTCGTCGCGTTTTTGCACATCGGCCAGGATGTCGGCCACGCGCTGCTCTATGGCGGCGTCGGTGTCGGCAGACCAATGCAAGCGGGCCGCAAAGGCCGCTTCAAAACCGGCGTCAAGCGTGTTCAGTTGCAAGGGTTTGGCCTGGAGTCCCATGTTCAGTCTTTCTTCACCGCACCTGCAAAGGCGTCGATGATGGCGCGGATCGGAGCTTGCTTGAGTTTGAGCGCGGCTTGGTTGACCACCAGACGCGAGCTGATGTCCATGATGCGTTCGACTTCGACCAGGTGGTTGGCCTTGAGCGTATTGCCCGTCGAAACCAGATCGACGATGGCATCGGCCAAGCCCGTCAGCGGTGCCAGTTCCATGCTGCCGTAGAGCTTGATCATGTCCACGTGCACGCCCTTGGTGGCAAAAAAGTCACGCGCAATCGCGGTGTATTTGGTCGCCACCTTCAGGCGCGAGCCGGTGCGCACCGCGCTGGCATAGTCGTAGTCGGCGCGCACGGCCACACTCATCCGGCATTTGGCGATGTTCAGGTCCAGCGGCTGGTACAGGCCTTGGCCACCGTGTTCGATCAGGGTGTCCAGCCCGGTGACGCCCAAATCGGCGCCGCCGTATTCCACATAAGTGGGCACGTCGCTGGCACGCACCAGCACCACGCGCACGTTGGGGTGATTGGTGGGCAAGATCAGCTTGCGGGATTTCTCGGGATCTTCCAGCACCTCGATGCCAGCGGCCTTCAGCAGCGGCAGGGTTTCATCAAAGATGCGTCCTTTGGACAGGGCCAGCGTGATCATTTCACCCTTTCGATGTCGGCACCGAGTGCGCGCAATTTGGCTTCCATGCGGTCGTAGCCTCGGTCCAGATGGTAGATGCGCTCGACGGTGGTTTCGCCATCGGCCACCAAACCGGCGATCACCAGGCTGGCCGAAGCGCGCAAGTCGGTGGCCATCACGGTCGCACCCGAGAGTTTTTCAACGCCTTCAACCACGGAGACCTTGCCGTCGATCTGGATGTGCGCACCCAGGCGCACCAGCTCGTTGACGTGCATGAAGCGGTTTTCAAAAATGGTTTCTGTCACTTTGCTCGCGCCTTGCGCGATGCAGTTGAGTGCCATGAACTGCGCCTGCATGTCGGTCGGAAAGCCCGGGTATTCGGTGGTGCGAAAGCTCTGGGCCTTCAAGCGGCCTTCAGATTTGACACGAATGAAGTCAGCACCTGCCTCGATGGTGGCACCGGCCTCGCGCAGCTTGTCGATGATGGCATCCAGGTGGTCAGCGCGGCCATGGCGCAGCACCACGTCACCGCCCGTGGCCGCAACAGCGCACAAAAAAGTGCCTGCCTCGATGCGGTCGGCCACCACTTGGTGCTGAGCGCTGCACAGGCGTTCGACCCCCTGAATGCGGATGCGGCGTGTGCCGTGACCTTCGATCTTGGCGCCCATCTTGATCAGCAACTCGGCCAGATCGCCGATTTCGGGCTCTTGCGCGGCGTTCTCCAGCACGGTTTCGCCTTCGGCCAAGGCCGCAGCCATCATGAAGTTTTCAGTGCCAGTCACCGTGACCATGTCGGTGGTGATGTGCGCACCTTTAAGGCGCGTGCGACCCTCAGGCAAGCTGGCCAGCATGTAGCCATGTTCCACCGTGATGATGGCCCCCATGGCCTGCAGGCCTTTGATGTGCTGATCGACGGGGCGCGAGCCGATGGCACAGCCGCCGGGCAAGGACACTTTGGCACGGCCAAAGCGGGCCAGCAAAGGGCCCAGCGCCAGCACCGAGGCGCGCATGGTTTTGACCAGTTCATAAGGGGCTTCAGGGTTGTTCAGGCCCCCGGCATTCAAGTTGACGCGGCCATCGTCGTGGTGCTCGGCTGTTACGCCCATGTTGCGGATCAGCTTGAGCATGGTCGAGACGTCTTGCAGGCGCGGCACATTGCTCAAAGTGATGGGCTCGGCGCTCAGCAGCGCGGCGCAAAGCTCGGGCAGGGCCGCGTTTTTGGCGCCCGCCACATCGAGCGTGCCTTGCAGGCGCTTGCCGCCGCGAATGATCAATTTGTCCATGGGTCAGTGGTGTCTAGCGTTGTCGCCAAAGGCGTTCAGTTGTTTTGCGCAGCCCATTCAGCTGGCGTGTAGGTTTTCATCGACAGGGCATGCACCTCATCGGTATGCATTTTTTGGCCCAGCGTGGCGTAGACCCGCTGGTGGCGTGCGATGGAGCGCAAGCCGGCAAAGGCTTCGGACACCACCACAGCGCTCCAGTGGCGGCCATCACCCTCAACGGTCAGGTGTGTGCAATCGAGTCCTGCGGCAATGATGGCTTGAAGTTGCTGTGCGTTCATGGGGTTCAGCTCCGGATTTTGTAGCCGGTGCGCAAAAGGTAAAGAGTCAGGCCGCTGACGAGTGCCAAGGCGATGCCCACAACAGCCAGACTGATCCAGGGGGAAACATCACTTTGGCCAAAAAAGCCGTAGCGGAAGCCGTCGATCATGTAAAAAAACGGGTTCAAGTGACTGAGCTGTTGCCAAAACGGCGGCAGCGAATGGATGGAATAGAACACACCCGACAAAAACGTCATGGGCATGATGATGAAGTTCTGAAAAGCGGCCATCTGGTCGAACTTTTCAGCCCACAGCCCGGCGATCACACCCAGTGCGCCCATCATGGCCGCACCCATGATGGCAAAAGCCAAAATCCACAGCGGGTAAACAAAGCGGATGTCCACCATCCAGCCCGTGATGACAAACACACCCAGACCCACAGCCAGGCCACGCACCACCGACGAGCCCACATAGGCCACAAACCAGCTGCGGTGCGACAGGGGCGTGAGCATCAAAAACACAATATTGCCCATGATCTTGCTTTGCACCAGGCTCGATGAGCTGTTGGCAAAGGCGTTTTGCAAAACGCCCATCATGATCAATCCTGGGAGCAAAAACGAGGTGTAGGCGACGTTGTCGTAAACCTTGACATGATCCTCGAGCACATGACCAAAGATGAGCATGTACAGCACAGACGTCAGCACCGGCGCGCCCACGGTCTGGAAAGCGACCTTCCAAAAACGCAGCACCTCTTTGTACAGCAGCGTTTGCCAACCCGTCATGCCAAAGCCCCCGAGGCCAATTGTTTGCGGTTCATGACTTCGAGGAACACGTCTTCCAGGTCGGCCTGGCGGATCTCCACGTCTTCCACCACCAAGCCTGCGGTGCGCAGGGTGGCCAGGTGATTCTCGATCTCAACCGCGTTGTGCACCGGCAGTTGCACGATGCGGCCCGTGACACGGGCGATGGCCGCCACGGCAGGCGGCAAGTCGCCATCGAGCTTGAAACGCAGCACTTGGCTGGTGGCTGATCGCAACAGATCAGAGGTGCGCTCCAAAGCCAGCAACTGCCCGCGCTTGAGCATGGCGATGCGCCCGCACAAGGCTTCGGCTTCTTCGAGGTAATGGGTGGTCAGCAAGACAGTGTGGCCTTGCTTGTTGAGTTTGGCAATAAACGCCCACAAGGTCTGGCGCAGCTCCACATCGACCCCGGCGGTGGGCTCGTCCAGCACGATCACGCGCGGCTTGTGCACCAGAGCTTGCGCAACCAGCACACGGCGCTTCATGCCACCCGAGAGCTGACGCATGTTGGCGTTGGCCTTGTCGGTCAGGCCCAAGCTGTCGAGCAACTCGTCGATCCAGGCCTCGTTGTGCTTGACACCGAAATAGCCTGATTGGATGCGCAGCGACTCACGCACCGTAAAAAAGGGGTCAAAAACCAATTCTTGCGGCACCACGCCCAACAGGCGTCGCGCAGCGGCATAGTCGGTTTGCACATCGTGGCCGTGCACCAGCACGCGGCCTTCGGTGGGGCGGCTCAAACCTGCAAGGGTGCTGATCAAGGTGGTTTTGCCCGCGCCGTTCGGGCCCAGCAATCCAAAAAACTCGCCCTCTTCCACGTCGAAACTGACCTGATCAAGGGCTTTGAACGCGGCTGCGCCCGGCTGCTTGGCCGAAAAGATTTTGGAAACGGATTGAAAAGAAAGCGCGGGCATGGGAGAGGGCTATTTTAAGTGCTGGCCCACAGATCCCGGAGAGATGCCGGCAGATCGACCTCAAAAGGGCTGGAAACCGAGCAATCAAGCAGGATGGAGCAGTTCCATCACCCCATACAAACTGGCCAATTCGCGCAAGCGCGGTGTCATGCCCTGAACCTGCAAAGTGCTGCCCTTTTGCGCCAAAACCCGACGCAAGCCCAGCAAGACAGCGAGCGCCGAGGAGTCAAACTCGGCCAGCGCTGAAGCATCCAGCGCCACAGAAGGAGGCAGATCAGTGGGTAACTGCGTCACCCACTGTTCCAGGCACGCATCGGCCTGGTCATGCAGCAAAGTCGAGGGCAGTTTCAATAGGCTCATGTCCAGCAGTTCACGAGGCTTTGGTGTTGGACTTGTTGCGAGCAGCCAAACTGGCGATCAGCGCATCGATGCCGCCGGCATTGATCTCTTTGGTGAACTGGTTGCGGTAATTTTCGATCAGCCAAACGCCCAACACGTTCAGGTCGAAAATCATCCAGCCGGATCCTTGACCCGGGGTTTTTTCGAGTCGGTAGTCCAACTGAATCGGATCACCTTTGCCTCGAACTTCGGTATTGACCACCAGGTTTTTGTCTTCCTGACCGGACCGCAAGGGCTTGACCACCACCACCTGATCGGTGATCTGGCTGAGTGCGCCAGAGTAGGTGCGCACCAACAAAGTTTTGAACTCTTCCTGAAGACGTTTTTGTTGCTCAGGCGTGGCTTTGCGCCATGCCGGGCCGGTGGCCAAGGCGGTCATGCGGCGGAAGTTGACATGCGGCATGAGCTGCGTGTCGACCAATTGCATGATCTTGCCGATGTCGCCACTGCGCAGCGCCCTGTCCGCCTTGATGGCGTTCAAGGTTTCATTGGTGATGCGCTGGATGAACACCTCGGGTGCTTCGTCGGCAGCCATGGTCAGGCCCGACGCCCCCAAAAAGCTTGCCGCACATGCTGCCACGAGCACATGGCGGCGTTTCAATAAAAGGATGGTATCGGTTTTAAGCATGAAATAACTATAGGGCCTTTGGACAGACAACATGTGAACAACTGTAACGGGCTTACTTCGGGTCGGACTGGCCATCGCCGTAGTCGAAGGTGGACGGCGGATTGCCGTCGTGAATGTCATTGCGCCTCTTTTGCAGGAAACCGTCACGCACAAAGGTATAGGGGTCCAGCGATGCGGCCTTGACCACATCCACGGTTTGCAGCAAACCCGATCGGACATCCAGAACGCGCGTCACAGTCAAAGCGTTTCGGGTGGCCTCATTCGAAAACTGCTGCGAAGCATCACCGCGCATGTCCAGGGGCAAGGCCAGGGTGTCGCGCAGTGTGGACGGGCCCAGCAAAGGCAGCACCACATATGGACCAGGCTTGACACCCCAGTAACCCAGAGTCTGGCCAAAGTCTTCCTTGCGTTTTTCCAGGCGCATTTCAGTGGCCACGTCGAGCAAGCCACCCAGCCCCAAGAAGGTATTCACGTTGATGCGCATGAAAGTTTCTGCCGTGGCCTGGCCCTTGAGTTGCAGAGCACTGTTGGCCATGGACCAGACATCCCCCAAATTGCCCAAAAAGTTGCTCACGCCCTTGCGCAAAAAGCCAGGCAAGACTTTCACATAGAGCTCGGCTGCGGGCTTGATGGCCACGGTATCCACCAGATCGTTGAATTGGTAGACACTGCGGTTCATCGACTCCCAAGGGTCACGCGCGTCGGCGGTTTTCACAGTGGCACAGCCTTGCAAGGCCATCAGGCTCGCCAGCAGCGCCAGCGATGCGCAGCGTTTCATCCAGGAAATCATGGTTTTTGACTTTCGGGTGCAGTTTTTTCGGCCTGGCTGAACAGGAATTGGCTGATCAGATTTTCCAGAATGACGGCCGACTGGGTAGAGCCAATGCGGTCTCCGGCAGCCAGGTTTTTCTCGTCAGCGCCGGGCGCGACATCCAGGTATTGCTCGCCCAGCAAACCGCTGGTGAGGATTTTCAGGGAACTGTCTTGCGGGAAGGCGTGTTGCGTCTGCATGCCCAAGGTCACCTTGGCCTGAAAGGACTCGCCGTCAAACTCGATTTTCTTGACACGCCCGACCACCACCCCGGCGCTCTTGACGGCAGCGCCAGGCTTGAGTCCACCGATGTTGTCGAACTTGGCCGTGACCTCGTAGTCCTGACTGAAACTCCAGGTCAGCAAATTGGCCGCCTTGAGCGCCAGAAACAGCACGGCCACAGCGCCGAGCAAGACAAACAAACCTACCCAAACATCATTTTTTGAACGTTGCATGCCGTCCTCCTCAAATGCTGAACATCATCGCGGTCAGGATGAAATCCAAGCCCAATACCGACAAAGACGAAACCACCACACTGCGCGTGGTGGCACTGGCCACACCTTCTGGCGTAGGTTTGGCTACGTAGCCTTGCAGCAAGGCAATGAAGGTCACGGCCACGCCAAACACCACACTCTTGATGATGCCGTTGCCCACGTCCTTGAAGACATCAACACCACCTTGCATCTGGCTCCAGAAGGAGCCTGCATCCACGCCAATCAGTAATACGCCCACGACATAGCCGCCCAAAATGCCTACTGCGCTGAACACCGCCGCCAACAAGGGCAAGGCGATGATGCCACCCCAAAAACGAGGAGCCAAAATGCGCTGAATCGGATCCACCGCCATCATTTCCAGTGCAGTGAGTTGTTCACCGGCACGCATGAGACCGATCTCGGCGGTGAGCGATGCCCCAGCACGACCTGCAAACAACAAGGCGGCCACCACGGGGCCCAATTCGCGCACCAGACTGAGGGCCACCAACAGACCCAAGGCCTCAGCCGAGCCATAACGCTGCAAGGTGTAATAGCCCTGTAAACCCAGCACAAAACCCACAAACAATCCCGACACGGTGATGATGGCCAACGAATAGTTGCCGAGAAAATGCACCTGATCACGCACCAAAGCAAAGCGTCGCAGCGCGGCGCCCGACATGCCCAGCAGTTTGAAAAACAGGCGAGCGGCAAAACCCCAGTCTGCCAACATCTGGCGGGTTGATGCGCCCAATGCTCCTAACAGGTTGTTGATCATGTCGAACCCCCGTCGTAGTCCTGCGCTGGAGTCAGAGCGGGGTAATGGAAGGGAACAGGACCATCGCTGAGCGCGTGCACAAACTGATGGATCAGCGGATCGGTGCTGGCCCGCAACTCGGCCGGCGTGCCTTGGGCAGCTACACCACCGTTGGCCAAAATCACCACATGGTCGGCAATTTCAAAGGTTTCGGTCACATCGTGCGAAACCACCACACTGGTGATGCCCAGGCTGTCGTTCAGGCGCCGGATCAGGCGTGCAGCGGTACCCAGCGAAATGGGGTCCAGCCCGGCAAAGGGCTCGTCGTACATGATCAGGTCAGGGTCGAGCGCAATGGCTCGGGCCAAGGCCACGCGGCGACTCATGCCACCGGAGATCTCGGAGGGTTTCAAGTCCCGTGCGCCACGCAAGCCCACCGCGTCCAGCTTCATCAGCACGATGTCGCGGATCAGGTCTTCGGACAAACGGGTGTGCTCGCGCAAGGGAAATGCCACGTTGTCGAACACACTCATGTCGGTGAACAAAGCGCCAAACTGGAACAGCATGCCCATGCGGCGGCGAGCAGCGTACAGCTCGGCCTGGCGCATGGGGGTGATGTCTTGATTATCAAACAAGAGCTGACCTTGGCTGGCACGAATTTGTCCACCGATAAGGCGCAAGACCGTGGTCTTGCCCCCCCCTGAAACACCCATCAGGGCCGTGACTTGTCCGCGTGGCACCTTAAAGCTCAGATTCTTCAAGATGACACGGTCACCGTACCCGAAAGTCAGGTCACGCAGTTCAACAAGTGGCGGTGGTGTGGATGTGGCGTTCATGAAAAACAAAAGCCGGAGGGGTCCGGCTCTTGAGGTGGTAATCACTCCGGGTGCGCACTGTGCAAAATGGACACCCAAGGGATTTTACTTAGAACGAATGGCCCTCAACGTGGGAGGCCACTGCTGCCCATCAGAAACTCGTCCACAGCACGAGCGGCCTGACGGCCTTCACGAATGGCCCAAACCACCAGCGACTGGCCACGTCGCATGTCACCGGCAGCAAACACCTTGTTCACATTGGTGGCGTAGCCACCGGTGAAATCGGTGGTTGCCTTGGCGTTGCCACGGGCGTCCTTGTCGATGCCAAAGGCATCGAGCACAGTCGCGACCGGGTTGGTGAAGCCCATGGCCAGCAACACCATGTCGGCTTTGTATTCCTTCTCAGTACCGGGCACCTCGACCATCTTGCCGTCCTTGAACTCGACGTGCACCGTCTTCAAGCCAGTGACTTTGCCCTTCTCGCCCATGAACTCCTTGGTGGAGATGGCGAACTCGCGCTTGAGCAGGCCTTTTTCGGCGCTTTCGTCGTGACTGGAGCTGGTGCGCAGTTTCATGGGCCAGTAAGGCCAGATCAACGCCTTGTTTTCTTTTTCGGGGGGTTCGGGCATCACTTCGAACTGGGTCACACTCACAGCGCCGTGGCGTGTGCTGGTGCCCACGCAGTCGCTGCCGGTGTCGCCGCCACCGATCACGATGACGTTTTTGCCGTCAGCACGCAACTGGCCCTTGAGCTTGTCGCCCGCATTGACCTTGTTTTGCTGGGGCAGGAATTCCATCGCGAAATGGATGCCGTCCAGGTCGCGGCCTGGCACAGGCAGGTCACGCGACTGCTCGGAACCGCCGGTCAACAGCACAGCGTCAAAGTCCTTCTTGAGCTGTTCGGCGCTGATGGTCTCCTTGGCCCAGTTGGTGACCTTGGAATCCTTGGGCCACTCACCCACCAGCACGCTGGTGCGGATCGTCACGCCTTCGGCTTCGAGCTGCTGAACGCGGCGGTCGATGTGCGACTTTTCCATCTTGAAGTCAGGAATGCCATAACGCAGCAAACCACCCACGCGGTCGTTCTTCTCGAACAAGGTCACATCGTGACCCGCACGCGCCAACTGCTGAGCTGCGGCAAGTCCTGCTGGGCCTGCCCCAATGATGGCCACGGTTTTGCCGGTCTTGTCCTTGGCGGGACGGGGCGTGACCCAGCCTTCGGCCCAAGCGCGGTCGATGATGGCGTGTTCAATGGACTTGATGCCTACAGCGTCGTCGTTGAAGTTCACCACGCACGCCGCTTCGCAAGGCGCGGGGCAAATGCGGCCGGTGAACTCGGGGAAGTTGTTGGTACTGTGCAGCACCTCGATCGCGTTTTTCCAGTCGCCTTCAAACACCAGGTTGTTAAAGTCCGGAATGATGTTGTTGACGGGGCATCCGTTGTTGCAAAACGGTGTGCCGCAGTCCATGCAACGCGCCGCTTGTGTTTTGGACTGCTCTTCGGTCAGACCGATCACGAATTCGCCGTAGTTTTTCAGGCGCTCGGAGACGGGCTTGTAGCCCTCTTCAATGCGCTCAAATTCCATGAAGCCGGTGATTTTTCCCATGATGCTATTCCTTCAATCTTGACGTTCGGCTCAGGCGGCAACAGGCTGGGCGGCTTTGGCCGCTTTGCGTGCGTTGATCTCGCCCAGGGCACGCTTGTATTCGTTCGGGAACACCTTCACGAATTTCGCACGGGCCGTGGCCCAGTTGTCCAGTAACTCGCGGGCGCGCTGACTGCCGGTCCACTTGTGGTGCTCTTCCAGCAGTTTCTTCAGCTGCGCTTCATCGGCCTGATCGCGGTGCCAGACCTTGCGGTCCACTTGCGCTTCTTGCTCGGCGGCCGTCAGCACCTTTTCCAGGCTAACCATGGCGGTGTTGCAGCGGGAGGCGAACTCGCCGTCTTCGTCGTACACATAAGCGATACCACCGCTCATGCCCGCGCCGAAGTTGCGGCCGGTCTTGCCCAAAACCGCCACGGTGCCGCCGGTCATGTATTCACAACCGTGGTCACCTGTGCCTTCGACCACCGCTGTGGCGCCCGACAGACGCACAGCAAAGCGCTCGCCCGCCACGCCCGCAAAGAAGGCTTCACCCGTGGTCGCACCGTACATGACGGTGTTGCCCACGATGATGTTTTGAGAAGCCACACCACGGAACTCCAGGCTGGGGCGAACCACCACGCGGCCACCCGACAAACCCTTGCCGGTGTAGTCGTTGGCTTCGCCGATCAAATACAGCGTGATGCCCTTGGCAAGGAAGGCTCCAAAGGACTGGCCCCCTGTGCCTTCGAGCTGGATGCGCAGGGTGTCGTCTGGCAGACCATCGGGGTGCACCTTGGTCACTGCGCCGGACAACATGGCTCCCACGGAGCGGTTCACATTACGGGCCACTTCCATGAACTGCACTTTTTCGCCCCTGTCGATGGCGGCGCGGCTCTTGGCAATCAACACGTTGTCCAGGGCCTTTTCCAGGCCGTGGTCTTGCGTGTCCACATGGCGCACGGCCACAGTGGAGGCCACTTGCGGCACAGCCAACAAGCGGCTGAAGTCCAGGCCCTTGGCTTTCCAGTGCTCCACACCGCTCTTCATGTCGAGCAGGTCGGCGCGGCCCACCAGGTCGTCAAACTTGGTGATGCCCAGCTGGGCCATGATCTGGCGCACTTCTTCGGCGATGAAGAAGAAGTAGTTGACGACGTGCTCGGGCTTGCCAGTGAACTTGGCGCGCAAGACCGGGTCTTGTGTGGCCACGCCCACAGGGCAGGTGTTCAGGTGGCACTTGCGCATCATGATGCAGCCCTCAACCACCAGCGGTGCAGTGGCAAAGCCGAACTCGTCCGCGCCCAGCAAGGCGCCAATGGCGACGTCACGGCCGGTCTTCATTTGACCGTCGGCCTGCACACGGATGCGACCGCGCAGGCCGTTGAGAACCAAGGTCTGCTGAGTTTCGGCCAGACCGATTTCCCAAGGCGAACCGGCGTGCTTGACGGATGACCAAGGCGAAGCGCCTGTGCCGCCGTCGTGACCAGCGATCACCACGTGGTCGGCCTTGCACTTGGCCACACCGGCAGCGATGGTGCCGACGCCGATTTCGGACACGAGCTTGACGCTGATGTCACTGTGCGGTGCCACGTTCTTCAAGTCGTGGATCAGCTGGGCCAAGTCCTCAATGGAGTAAATGTCGTGGTGCGGAGGGGGTGAGATCAGACCCACGCCTGGCACCGAGTGGCGCAGCTTACCGATGTAGTCGGACACTTTGCCGCCGGGCAACTGGCCGCCTTCACCGGGCTTGGCGCCCTGGGCCATCTTGATCTGGATCTGGTCGGCGCTGTGCAGATATTCGGCCGTCACACCAAAGCGGCCCGAAGCGACTTGTTTGATCTTGGAGCGCAGGCTGTCACCCGCGTTCAAGAGCATATCGACTTCGACGTTTTCTGCGCCGATCACGCTCTTGAGGGAATCGCCCTGCTTGATCGGGATGCCCTTGAGCTCGTTGCGGTAACGTGCCGCATCTTCACCGCCTTCACCGGTGTTGCTCTTTCCACCGATGCGGTTCATCGCCACGGCCAAGGTGGCGTGCGCTTCGGTGGAGATCGAACCCAGCGACATCGCGCCGGTGGCGAAACGTTTGACGATCTCGGCAGCAGGCTCGACTTGTTCCAGCGGGATGGCTTTGGACGGGTCGATCTTGAACTCGAACAGGCCGCGCAGCGTCATGTGGCGCTTGCTCTGGTCGTTGATGATCTGTGCGTATTCCTTGTAGGTGCTGAAGTTGTTGGCACGGGTGGAGTGCTGCAACTTGGCAATCGCATCCGGTGTCCACATGTGCTCTTCGCCACGGGCGCGCCAGGCGTACTCACCGCCTGCGTCGAGCATGGTGGCCAGAAGAGGGTCGTCGCTGAAGGCGGCGGTGTGCATACGGAAGGCTTCTTCAGCGATCTCGAACACGCCGATGCCGCCTACCCGGCTGGAGGTGCCGGTGAAGTACTTGTTGATGGTTTCGGTGTTGATGCCAATGGCCTCAAACAACTGCGCACCGCAGTACGACATGTAGGTCGACACGCCCATCTTGGACATGATCTTGGACAAGCCCTTGCCAATCGCCTTGATGTAGTTATAGATGGCTTTTTCAGCGGACAAATCGCCGGGCAGCTCTTTGTGCAGCGCAGCCAGGGTTTCCATCGCCAGGTAGGGGTGCACGGCTTCAGCGCCGTAACCGGCGAGCACAGCAAAGTGATGCACTTCGCGGGCGGTACCTGTCTCTACAACCAAACCGGCTGTGGTGCGCAGGCCAGCCGTCACCAGGTGCTGGTGAATGGCCGACAGCGCCAACAGCGCAGGCACAGCCACTTGGGTGGCGTTCACGCCACGGTCGCTGATGATCAGGATGTTGTGGCCGCCCTTGATGGCGTCCACCGCTTCTGCGCAGAGCGATGCCAGCTTGGCCTCCACGCCTTCGCGGCCCCACAACAGCGGGTAGGTGATGTCCAGCGTCGCGCTCTTGAACTTTCCCTTGGTGGCTTGCTCGATGTTGCGCAGCTTAGCCATGTCAGCGAAGTCCAGGATTGGCTGGCTGACTTCAAGGCGCATTGGTGGGTTGACCTGGTTGATGTCCAGCAGGTTCGGCTTGGGGCCGATGAAGGACACCAAGGACATCACGATCGCTTCGCGGATCGGGTCGATCGGGGGGTTGGTCACTTGCGCGAACAGCTGCTTGAAATAGTTGTAAAGCGGCTTGTTCTTGTCGGACAGCACGGCCAGGGGGCTGTCGTTGCCCATGGAGCCAATGGCCTCTTCGCCGGCAGAGGCCATGGGGGCCAGCAAGAACTTGATGTCTTCCTGCGTGGTGCCAAAAGCTTGCTGCAGATCGAGCAAAGGCACATTCGATGGGGCCGCTTGCACAGGGGCAGCGGCCACGTCGTCCAGCTTGACGCGCAGGTTCTCGATCCACTGCTTGTAGGGCTTGGCGCTGGCCAGACCGGCTTTCAACTCTTCGTCGTTGATCATGCGGCCTTGCTCCAGATCGATCAGGAACATCTTGCCGGGCTGCAGACGCCACTTGCGCACAATCTTGCTTTCAGGAATCGGCAAGACGCCGGTTTCCGAACCCATGATGACCATGTCGTCGTCGGTGATGATGTAGCGCGAAGGGCGCAAGCCGTTGCGGTCCAGTGTGGCGCCGATCTGGCGGCCGTCGGTGAACACGATCGAGGCGGGGCCGTCCCATGGCTCGAGCATCGCAGCGTGGTATTCGTAGAAGGCCTTGCGGCGCTCATCCATGGTGGTGTGCTGCTCCCATGGCTCTGGGATCATCATCATCACGGCCTGGCTGATGGGGTAACCCGCCATCGTCAGCAATTCCAGGCAGTTGTCAAAGGTGGCGGTGTCGGACTGACCGGCAAAGCTGATGGGGTAGAGCTTTTGCAGGTCTGCGGCCAGCACGGGCGAAGACATCACGCCTTCGCGGGCCTTCATCCAGTTGTAGTTGCCCTTGACGGTGTTGATTTCACCGTTGTGCGCCACATAGCGGTAAGGGTGAGCCAGTGGCCACTCGGGGAAGGTGTTGGTGGAAAAGCGCTGGTGCACCAGACCCAGGGCCGAAACGCAGCGCTCATCTTGCAGGTCCAGGTAATAAGTACCGACTTGGTCGGCCAGCAGCAAGCCCTTATAGACCGCGGTGCGGCTGGACATGCTGGGGATGTAGTACTCGTTGCTGTGCGTCAGGCGCAGGTTCTGAATGGCAGCACTGGCGGTCTTGCGAATCACATACAGCTTGCGCTCCAGCGCGTCTTGCACGATCACGTCCGCACCACGGCCGATGAAAATCTGGCGCATGACCGGCTCTTTATCGCGCACGGTGGGCGACATGGGCATGTCGCGGTTGACGGGTACATCGCGCCAGCCCAACAACACCTGGCCTTCGGCCTTGACGGCGCGTTCCAGTTCTTGCTCACAAGCCATGCGCGAGGCGTGTTCTTTGGGCAAAAACACCATGCCCACACCGTATTCGCCAAAGGGTGGCAAGGCCACACCTTGTTTGGCCATCTCGTCGCGGTAAAGCGCATCGGGCAATTGGATCAAGATACCGGCGCCGTCGCCCATCAAAGCGTCTGCGCCCACCGCACCCCGGTGGTCCAGGTTTTCCAGGATCTTGAGCGCCTGCGTGACGATCGCGTGGGTCTTGTGACCCTTGATGTGGGCCACAAAGCCAACACCGCAAGCATCGTGCTCGTTGGCGGGGTCGTACAAACCGGTCGATTGGAAATGTTCTTTTGCACTGGCCGAAGTCATGGGCGCTCCTAAGGGTTTTCACGCAGAGTGGCGAGTGTAGTGCACTGCAGCATCCATGCCAAACTTTTTAATTGGGGTCAGATCCCAATTAAATTGACTTTCGACTTGGATTTAAATTAATTGGGGACAGATTCAATCGGCCGTCTTTTTGACAGGCCGTCCCGCCTTGCCCGGGACCAGCCGCCGCGTTGTGGACTGCTGCAACTCACCCACAAAATCGGCCGAACCCAATGCCCAGCCCGACAGCGCGCTTTGGGTCAATTGCTGTTTCTCGGACTGCGCCAAGCCCGTCTGCACCAACTCGGCATAAGCAGCCTCACGGGCAAATGGCGTATTGCCCAAGCCCCAAAACAGGGCGTGCGGCGTCACCCATTTGGCACTCACCTGCCCAATACAGTGCCTGTGGCTGGACCATTTGAAGTCGGCTGCTTGCCCCACCATGCCCGCCCGCACGGGGTTCAGATCGATGTACACCATGCACGCCAAAAGATAGCGCTCACTCTCAATCAGGTTGCTGCGGTAGCGGCCTTCCCATAAGGTGCCTGTGCGTTGGTGGCGCAAATTGAAATAGCGCACATAAGCCCTGCCTACTGCCTGCATCATTTGCGGCAGGCTATCGTCCGTGTCGGGCGTGAGCAGCAAATGGAAATGGTTGTCCATGATCACGTAGGCATGGATGGCCACCTTGAAGGTCTGCGCATGCTCCTGCCACAGCGCCAGCAAACGCTCACGGTCCGCGTCATCGCGCACGATGGATTGGCGATCATTGCCGCGCTGAATGACGTGGTGCGGATAACCTGCGACGGTCAAGCGGGGCTGACGTGCCATGGGGATCTCCCGGATAAAACACCAGTTTAATTGGGATCTGACCCCAATTAATTTGACCCCAATTAATTCTGCCAAGCATTACGGGGCAGCGTCACCAGCGGGTACCGGCCCCCCATCGAATCATCAACCCCAAACTCCTTGAGCAGCGCCAGCAGGCGCTCGCCCGCTGCACGCTTTTTCTGGCCGGTGTACTTGGCCAGAATCAGCTCATTTTTCATCGAATGCTCCCAGCCCACCAGCTCGGTCACGGTCACTTGGTAGCCTTGTGACTCCAGATACAGGCAGCGCAGCACATTGGTCAGTTGGCTGCCGATTTCGCGGGTGTGCAGGGGATGACGCCAGAGTTCGGCCAGGGGTGTGCGCTGCAAATTGAGCGCCTTGTTTTGGTTGAGGGCGCGGGCCAATTCAGCCTGACAGCAGGGCACAAGCACCATGTATTGGGCTTTCTTTTGCAGGCCAAACGCGATGGCGTCATCGGTCGCGGTGTCGCAGGCGTGCAGCGCGGTGACCACGTCGATCTGTGCGGGCAGCGCATCGCTTTGCGATGACTCGGCCACGCTCAAGTTCAGGAACTGCATGCGCTCAAAGCCCAGCCGCTCGGCCAGTGCTTGGGAGGACGACACCAGCTCGCTGCGAGTCTCGATGCCGTAAATCGTGCCTTGTCCCAGAGCCTTGAAAAACAGGTCGTAAATGATGAAGCCCAGATAGGACTTGCCCGCGCCATGGTCGGCCAGCGTCGGGCCGGTGTCGCTGGCGGGCAGCTCTTTGAGCAATTTTTCGATGAACTGGAACAGGTGGTAAACCTGCTTGAGCTTGCGGCGCGAGTCCTGGTTGAGTTTGCCTTCTCGCGTAAGGATGTGCAGTTCTTTGAGCAGCTCCACCGACTGGCCAGGACGCACTTCGGGTGGCAAAGCCGATGCCGCGCTGTCGATGGCGGGTCGTTTCTTCATGGGGTCGGACCCACATTCAGCTTTTTCCATCCCTCAGGCCCCAGCTTTTCCAGGGTTTCAATGTTGGTCTCGTAAATCATCTCGGCTTCAGGGAATACCTCCACCGCCCTATCGATGCTTTTCTCGCGCAGCAGGTGCAGCGTGGGGTAAGGCGAGCGGTTGGTGAAGTTGCCGATGTCGTCCGGCTCGGTGTCGGCAAACTGGAATTGCGGGTGAAAACTCGCCACCTGGAACACGCCTTCCATGTCCAGTTCTTCCAAAACGGCATCGGCCTCGTCCAGAAAGTCGTTGAACTCCAAAAAATCCTGCAGCATCTGCGGAACGATCAAAAGTACGGTCTCGCGCTCTTCGGCGGGCGTGGCAGACAACGCTTGCAGCTGTTCGATCAGCTCGTCTCGCAAACCTTCCAGGCCCTTGGCTTCACTCACCACGTAATGGATCTGGCCCTTGACATGCGGGGCTTTGGCAAAGGGGCACAGGTTCAGGCCAATCACGGCGCGCTCGAGCCAGCGCACGGTATCGGCAATTTCGGGGGTGTTCATGTCGATCATGGGCGAGATTGTGCCTGTGAGATCAAGCGCTCCGCCGCCCAAGCAAGCACCGCCCCCACAGCACAACAGCCCACGGCGAACAGTGGTGTGAACTGCCAGCCGCCCGCGCGCGCCGCCAAGGCCGCCACCACGGGCGGCCCGACAAACTGGCCCAACGCCGACAGCTGCTGCACCCAGCCCACGGTGGTGGCCACCTGCTGCTCACCCGGGGCCAGGCGCACCGCCAGACTAAAAAGCGTGCCCGGCACCAGTCCGCCCAAACCCGAGAACACCAATACCCCGGCATAACGCAACCAGGGCAAGCCTTCGGTGAAGGCGGCAAATGCCAGCGTGCTGCCCAGCGCCATGGCACCAAAGCCCAACCACAAGGTGGTACGGGGTGCCCAGCCGCGCTGCAACAATCGGCCAGAGGCCATGTTGCCCACGATATTCACCGCTGCCGCCAGCGCCGTGAGCACACCCAACAGCGCCCCACCCACGCCAGCGGCAGCGTAAATAGACGGCAAAAACCCGACCACTGCCAGCCATTGCCCTGAATACATGCCAAAGGTGAGCGCTACCAACCAGGGGCCACGAGTCCCTAAGGTGCTGCGCAAGCGCTGCCAGGCACCCACCGTGCCATGCGCTTGCCGTGGGTGAGCCGTCACCGGATCGGCGGGAACCGCGCGCAGCAAAGCCGCCGCCATGGCCAGCGACACCCCCGCAAACAAACCCCACCATGCGCTCCAGCCCCAGGCTGGAATGAACAGCGGCCCCGCCAACAGGGCCAGCGCCGTGCCGGTGGGCATGTACGCGCCCCACACACCCAGCATTCCCGGCAGTTGGGCCACCGGCACCAAGCGGCGAATCAAGGCCGGTGCAGGCAGCGCCACCAGCAAAAAGCCCAAGCCTTCGATGGCCCGCAGTACCAGCAAAGCAGTGACCGAGGTGGCGAATGCGCCCAGGCCACTGGCCAGCGCCAGCAGGCACAAGCCACGCACCACGCTGCTCCGAAGGCCCATGCCATCGGCCAGCAAGCCCATGAAGACCGCCAAGCTCATGCCAGCGAGTTGCACCATGGACAAGAGGAAACCGGACTGCACCAGGGTCAGGCCCAGCTCGGCCTGCAAGGCAGGCAAGGCCGGGGGCAGCTTGCCCACCTGCAAGGCCGCCACGCCGCCAGCGAGGACGACGAGCCAAGCGGCGCGCTGAGCGGGCAAAAGGCTCAAAGCAGCTTGCGCCCCGTCAGGCGTTCGTGTTCGCGCAAAGCGAAACGGTCGGTCATGCCGGCGATGTAGTCGGCCACGGAGCGATGCAGGTCGGCGCTGGTAGCAAAGTCGATCGGCATTTCGGAAGGTTGCGCCACATAGGCCGCAAACAACTCGCGCACCACCTGCTGGGCCTGACCGGTGGTGTGCATGACTTGCGGGTGACGGTAGAGCTGCGCAAACAAAAACTTTTTGAGTTCGATGCTGCGCGTTTTCATGCTGGGACTGAAAGCCACAAGAGGGCCAGCCAAGCGGGCTTGGTCCAGCGTGCGAACACCCAAGTAGGCTACGGCCCGGCGGGTGGTGTCGATCACGTCATACACCTGGTCGCTCAGCATACGGCGAATGCTTTCGTAGAGCAGGCGACGCGGTTTGGCCAGCAAGCCGGGATGCTCGGCCAAGGTCTGTTGGTGGTAGTCAGCGAACAGATCCACTTGCAGCAGTTGCTCCATGCTGATCAGGCCCGAGCGCACGCCGTCGTCGATGTCGTGCGCGTTGTAGGCAATTGCGTCGGCCAGATTGCACAACTGCGCCTCAAGACTGGGTTGGGTGTGGTCGATGAAGCGCCGCCCCACCCCGCCCGGCTCCATCTGCTCCAGCTGCTCGGCGTTGGCCCTTGAGCAGTGTTTGAGCACGCCTTCGCGGGTTTCAAAACTCAGGTTGAGCCCGTCGAACGCAGGGTAACGCTCTTCGAGTTGGTCAACGACACGCAGGCTTTGCAAGTTGTGCTCAAAACCGCCGTGCTCGGTCATGCATTCATTCAGCACATCCTGTCCAGCATGGCCAAAAGGCGTATGGCCCAAGTCGTGCGCCAATGCCACGGCCTCGACCAAATCCTCGTTCAGGCCCAGGGCACGGGCGATGGATCTGCCCAGCTGCGCGACTTCGAGTGAATGCGTCAGACGCGTGCGGAACAAATCGCCTTCGTGGTTCAAAAACACCTGCGTCTTGTAAACCAGCCGCCGAAATGCCGTGGAATGCACGATACGGTCGCGGTCGCGCTGGAAAGCGTTGCGCGTGGGCGCTGGGGCTTCAGCAAAGCGTCGACCCCGGCTGTGCGCCGGGTCGCATGCCAACGCTGACAAGCTGGACTGCGAACCGATCGAGAGCGCAACGGACTCCGCGTACATGGCCATCAAGCGCAGCAGGCGTTGATCACCTCGCGCACCATCGCGTCGGGCGCACCGCACACGCTAGCTTTGCCGGGGCCATCGATCACCACAAACTGGATGTCGCCGCCGATGGCTTTTTTATCCAGGCGCATGTGTTCGATGTAGTGGCCCGCGTTGTCGGCCGCATCAATCACCGGGCCGCGCACCGGCAAGCCCGCTCGCTCGATGATGGCGCGCAAGCGCGCCACAAAGGCCGCATCGACCTTGCCCAGTCGCTGAGACAACTCCGCGGCCATGACCATGCCGCAGCCCACAGCCTCTCCGTGCAACCAAACGCCAAAACCTAGACCCGCCTCGATGGCGTGGCCAAAGGTGTGGCCAAAGTTGAGGATGGCGCGCAGGCCTGCTTCGCGCTCGTCTTGCCCGACCACCCAGGCCTTGATCTCGCAACTGCGTTGAACAGCGTGCGCCATCACAGAAGGGTCTTGCGCCATCAGTGCGTCAATGTTCGCCTCGATCCAGTCCAAGAAATCCATGTCGGCAATCGGGCCGTATTTGATGACTTCGGCCAGGCCCGCGCTCAACTCGCGCGGAGGCAAGGTAGCCAGGGTGTTCAGGTCACAGACCACGCGCACAGGCTGGTAAAAAGCGCCGATCATGTTTTTGCCCAGCGGGTGGTTGATGGCGGTTTTGCCGCCCACCGAAGAATCCACTTGTGACAGCAATGTGGTGGGCACTTGAACAAAGGGAACGCCACGCATGTAACTGGCAGCGGCGAAGCCGGTCATGTCGCCCACCACGCCGCCGCCCAGCGCAAAGAGCACCGTCTTGCGGTCACAGCCTTGGCCCAGCAGCGCGTCAAAAATCAGGTTCAGAGTCTGCCAGTCCTTGTGCGACTCGCCATCGGGCAGCACCACGGTGTGGACTTGCTTGTAATGCGGCGCGATGGCGCTGCGCAAAGCGGCTTCGTACAACGGGGCAATCGTGTCGTTGGTCACGATCATGGCGGTGCTCGCCTTGGGCAATCCAGCCCAAGTGTCCGCTCGGCCGAGCAAGCCTTGGCCAATGAGGATGTCGTAACTGCGGTCGTCCAGCGAAATGGCAACCGTTTGGAGGGGCGAGGTTTGGGGGTGGGATAGAGGCTCGGACATAGCCCCAAGTGTAGGGGCTTTGGTGGGGATTCGCCTGACAGCGTCAGGCGTCAGTGCGTGCCGCCAAGGCCACACGCACTGCCCCGGACCCTCAGGCCTTGAAGGCCACGACTTTCTGGGTTTGCTCGCCCAAGCCGTCGATGCCCAAACGCATCACGTCGCCGCGCTTCAAGAACACGGGCGCAGGTTTGCCGTCCACCTTGACGCCCATGCCCACGCCGGGTGGCGTGCCAGTGGTGATGATGTCGCCGGGTTCCAGAGTCATGAACTGGCTCACGTAGCTCACCAGCTTGGCCACGCCAAAGATCATGGTCTTGGTGTTGCCGGTCTGAAAACGCACGCCGTTCACGTCCAGCCACATGCCCAAGGCTTGTGGATTGGGCACTTCGTCACGCGTGACCAACCATGGACCCACGGGGCCGAAGGTGTCGCAGCCCTTGCCCTTGTCCCAAGTGGCGCCGCGCTCGAGTTGGTATTCACGCTCGCTCACGTCATTAACGACGCAGTAGCCGGCCACATGGTTGAATGCGTCTTTCTGCGTGACATAGCGGGCGCGGGTGCCAATCACGATGCCCAGTTCCACTTCCCAGTCGGACTTTTTGGAGCCCTTGGGCAGCATGACGTCGTCGTTCGCGCCCTGAATGCAGGAGATGGCCTTGGTGAACACAATGGGTTCAGCAGGGATGGGCATGTTCGACTCGGCCGCATGGTCGGCGTAGTTCAGGCCAATCGCGATGAACTTGCTGGTGTACGAGATGGGCGTGCCAAAACGCTTTTTGCCGCGCACCAAGGGCAGCTTGTCGGTTTTGACTTTGGCCAACTTGGCCAGGGCCTTGTCACTCAGTTGATCAGGAGAGATGTCTTTGACCACACCGCTCAGGTCGCGCAAGCGGCCTTCGACATCGATCAGACCTGGTTTTTCCTTGCCGGGTTGGCCATAGCGAACGAGTTTCATGGTTGCCTTTCAGTTTTCAAAAAAGATCAATACGTGGAGCGGCCACCGGACAAGTCAAAGACCGCGCCGGTGGAGAAGGAACATTCTTCGGTGCTCAACCAAGTCACCATGGCGGCGACTTCTTCGGGCTCGCCAAAACGGGCCATCGGAATCTTGGAGAGCATGAATTGGATGTGCTCGGGCGTCATTTGATCAAAGATCGCCGTCTTCACAGCCGCCGGGGTGACACAGTTCACGCGCACGCCCGTGTCGGCCAGCTCTTTGCCCAGCGATTTGGTGAGGCCAATGACCGCCGCCTTACTGGCGCTGTAAGCGCTGGCATTGGGGTTGCCGTCCTTGCCCGCCACCGAAGCGATGTTGACAATGCGCCCGTAGTTGCGCGCTTTCATGTGGGCGCTGAGTTCTCGGCAGCAATAAAAAAGACCATGCACGTTCACATCGAACACCTGCTTCCAGGCCTCCACCGGGTAATCCCACACCTTGACGTTCGGGCCGGTGATGCCGGCGCTGTTGACCAGCACGTCCACCCCCGCCAGGGCCGTGGTTTGCGCGGTGGCCTGAACCACCGAGGCGTGGTCAGCCACATCGACCTGCACCGTGTTGACCACCGCACCCAGTTGGCCTTGACGCAGCTGCTCGGCGGCTTTGCCCATGCCCGCCACATCACGGTCCCAAATCGTGACGCGGGCGCCCGAGGCCAGCATGCGTTGTGCAATGGCAAAGCCCAGACCCGTGGCTCCTCCGGTGATGACCGCGTGGCGGCCTTTCATATCGAGCAAGTTCATGTGTGTCTTTCTACGTTTGAAGTGTTGCGTATCAAATGGTCATGCCACCGTCGACCATGTAGGCATTGCCCGTGGCGAAAATGGATTCGTCGGAAGCCAGGAAGGTGACGATGGGCGCGATCTCATGCGCTTGGGCCAAGCGCCCCATGGGCTGGCGGTTGATGAAGTCCTGACGCGCCTGCACCGGGTCGGCATAGCTGTTGATGCGGTCTTGCAATGAAGGCGTGTCCACCGTACCGGGGCAAATGCAATTGCAGCGAATGCCCTTGCGCACATAATCAGCTGCTACGCTTTTGGTCAAACCGATGACGGCGGCTTTGCTTGCGCCATAAATGAAACGGTTGGGCAGGCCGCGCACGCTGGAACACACGCTGGCCATGTTGATGATGCTGCCGCCATGGCCGTCTTTTTCAAACTGCGCCAGCATTTTGGGGATGGCGGCCTGGATCATCCAGAACTGCGAACGCACATTCAGATTGAAGGCAAATTCCCAGTCTTCGTCAGTGGCCAGTTCGATGTTGCCGTTGTGCACAAAACCAGCGCAATTGAAGATGATGTCGATGCGCTCCATGCTGGCCATTTGGGCTGCAATCGCCTTCTTGTCGAGCACGTTCAACACTGCAGTTTGTACATTGGCCACACCCTGGTAGGCCTTGAGCAGTGCGGGGTTCACATCGGTCGCATAGACGGTGGCGCCTTCGGCCGCCATGGCCAGCGCAGCCGCTTGGCCAATGCCTTGACCGGCAGCGGTCACGAGTGCGATTTTTCCTTTGAGTCTCATGATGCCTTGATCTCCATGTGGGTCGTCTGTCGTTGTTGAATGGCCACCCAGTCCCAGGCGATGCCCAGGCCAGGTGTTTCGGGTGGCAGCGCAAAGCCGTTTTGCACCTGCATCCGCGAAGTGGTGATGTCGTCGAGCTGCGGAATGTATTCCACCCAAGTGGCATTGGGCACGGCCGCGCACAAGCTCACATGCAGCTCCATCAAGAAGTGCGGGCAGACTGGCACGTCAAAGGTTTCGGCCAGGTGCGCAGTCTTGATCCAGGGCGTGATGCCACCGATGCGCGCCACATCGGGCTGCACGATGGAACACGCACTCTGCTCCAAGTATTCACGGAACTGCATGGGGTGGTACATGGACTCGCCCACGGCCACGGGTATGCTGGTGTGCTCACGCAACTGGCGGTGGCCCGACACGTCCTCGGCGGGCAGCGGTTCTTCGATCCAGGCCAAACCCAAACCATCGAAAGCACGCGCACGGCGTACCACCTCGGCGCGGTGGAAGCCCTGATTGGCGTCGGTCATCAGCTCAAAGCCAGGCCCGACTGCATCGCGCACCGCACTCAAGCGCGCCACGTCTTCGCTCACATGGGGTCGGCCAATCTTGATCTTGGCCCCTTTGAAGCCTTGCGCTTGTGCCTCCAGCGTTTGGTCCACCAGCGCTTGGGGCGACAGGTGAAGCCAGCCGCCCTCGGTGGTGTAGAGCGGCACACGCGCCTGCGCCCCACCCAGCAAACGCCACAAGGGCAGACCCTGGCTTTGCGCCCGCCAGTCCCACAAGGCGGTATCCACGCAGGCAAGGGCCAGGCTGGTCATGGCGCCCACAGCGGTGGCGTGGGTGTGGAAAAACAAATCCTTCCAGATCGCCTCGACCATGACCGGGTCTCGTCCAATCAGGCGGGGAGCCAAGTGGTCCTTGAGCAAGGCAATGACCGACGAGCCACCGGTGCCAATCGTGTAGGCGTAACCCGTGGCGTCGATGCCGTCACTGCAATGCAAAGTGAGCAAAAGGGTCTCCTGCGTCACAAAGGACTGGATGGCGTCAGTGCGCAGAACTTTGGGCGGCAAGTTCACTTGCCGAAGGCTGACGCGGTCGATGGTGACGTGGGACATAGGGAGCTAAAGCGCGAAACCTGAGGAAGCTAGCAAATGGGACCTGAACACAAGACAGGAGAGCATGCGTCCATCAGCGCGCACTGGCCGTCATGCTTGCGACATGCGGCATGCGGGTTTGTGCGGAGTGGCAGGGGTGACGGGTCATGTGATGATTGTGCAATTGGTCTGACCACTTGTCCAATTCACGTTATCCCTGATCCTCCATGCCCTTGCATACCGTTGCACCGCAGCGCCTTTACCGCCAGATTGCCGAGCAGCTTCGTCAGCTGATGGCGTCGGGCGAGTTCGCGCTGGGCTCACGCCTACCGGCTGAACGCGACCTGGCCATGCAACTGGGCGTGAGCCGTCCCTCGGTACGCGAAGCCCTGATCGCGCTGGAAGTAGAAGGCATGATCGAAGTGCGCACCGGATCGGGTATTTATGTTCAGCACATCGAACCGCCCAGCAAACCCTCATCTACCTCTGAAACCGATGCCAACACACCCGGCGACTGGGGGCCACTGGAAGTGATGAGCGCACGCTTGTTGATTGAGGCCGAAGTGGCGGCTTTGGCGGCCACACACGCACAAAAAGCAGACCTGAAAGCCATCAAAGTTGGCTTACAGCAAATGAAGCTTGAAGCAGCACGCGACGAAGTACCACGCGAAGGTGACGAAGCATTTCACGAAGCCATTGCCAAAGCCTGCGGCAACAGCGTGCTGCTGGACACCGTGCAGCGCTTCTGGCAAGCACGTAACGGGCCCCTTTTTGAACGGCTGGGCAACTATTTTGAACACCCCGAATCCTGGCAGGCAGCCATTGGCGAACACGAGCAAGTGCTGCTCGCGATTCAGTCGCACAACGCCAGTGCTGCACGCAAGGCAATGCAAAAGCACCTGAAACAAGCCCACAAGAGATACAGCGCGAGCTGGCGCCGCGCACCCGCCCGTTAGGGTGGTTTTCTGTTCCCGCGTCAGCAAATTTCCAACCCCCATGAGGAGACAACGATGAGCAAACGATTCACCCTGAAAACCCTGGCCGCCGTCGGTGCGGTGGCCGTCGGCACACTGCTGGTCAGCGCCGGCGCCATGGCCCAGCAGAAACTCAAATGGGCCCACGTGTATGAAACGTCCGAGCCCTTCCACACCGAATCGGTCTGGGCCGCTGAAGAAATCAAAAAACGCACCAATGGCAAATTCGATATCCAGGTCTTCCCTGCCTCCACACTGGGCAAGGAAACCGACATCAACCAGGGTCTGACCCTGGGCACAGTGGACATGATCATCAGCGGCCCGTCTTTTGCGGCCCGCACCTACCCCCGTTTTGGCATTGCCTACTATCCCTTCATCTTCCGTGATGGTGACCACCTGATCGCTTATTCCAAGAGCCCGGTGTTCCAGGAAATGGTCAGCGAATTCCGCGCCCGTACCGGCATTCAGGTCACGGCCTACACCTATTACGGTGCACGCCACACCACAGCCCAGCGACCCTTCACCAACTGCGCAGGCATGAAAGGTCTGAAGATCCGTGTGCCCGATGTCCCTGCCTACCGCGCAACGCCTGAGTCTTGTGGTGCCAACCCCACACCGATTGCTTTTGCCGAGGTGTACCTGGCCCTCCAAAACGGCACTGTGGAAGCCCAAGAAAACCCCTTGACGACGATCGAGGCCAAAAAATTCTTTGAAGTGCAAAAGGCCATCATGCTCACCGGGCACATCGTGGACGGGTTGACCACCCAGATCGCCCCCCATGTCTGGAACCGGCTGAGCGATGCTGAAAAGAAAATATTCACCGACGTGACGCAAGAAGCAGCTGTGCGCGCATCTGCCAAAGTCAAGTCTCGCGAAGCCGAGTTGGTGGAAGAGTTCCGCAAGAAGGGTTTGCAGATGGTGCAAGTCGACCGCAAATCTTTCCAGGATGCGGTACTGAAAAACAAGCCTCTGACCTCGATGGGCTTCACACAGTCTGACTTCGACAAGATCCAGGCAGCCAAATGATCTGCCGGGCTTGACGAAAGCCTGCCCATGACCCGCTTGTCGGCCGGTCATGGGCTGCCAAAGGCCAAGACAGGCCTGTACCGACCTTTTTGAATGCTTCAAGCCAAGGACTCGCGATGAGCAACACACCCGATCTGGACGCGATGCCCCATGTCATGGGCGAAGATGGTCAATTTCATGCCACCGATGAACAGGTGGATTTATCGGGAACCACGATTGAAGCGTGGGTGGCGCTGGTTTTCTTCTGGGCTTTGGGTCTAACGGTTTTTTACCAATTTTTCACCCGTTACGTGCTCAATGACTCGGCCGCCTGGACCGAGGAAATTGCACGTTACTTGCTGATTGCCACCGTCTTCACCGGAGCGGCCATCGGTGTGGCCAAGAACAACCACATCCAGGTGGACTTTTTCTTTCGCTTCATGCCCCGAGCCTTGTCTTATCGGCTGGCCCTGGTGGTGGATGTGCTGCGCATCGCCTTTTTTGGAACGGCCACTTATTTGACCTTACAGATGATGCAAAAACTGGGCAGCTACAAAATGACCATCATTGATTTGCCCATGAACCTGGTCTACGGCGTGGTCATGGCCGGGTTTGCTGCCATGTGCCTGCGCTCAATCTGGGTCATGCGGATCCACTTGCAACGTGGCTACACCGTGCTGGAACGACCCGAATCGGAAATGACCGACCGCTGAACAGCCCTCGCGCAGCTTCACCCTTGTCACAAGACTTGTCTCGACCGAAAGCTCCAACATGCTGAAGATCATTTTTTTGCTGCTCATGAGTGGCGGCATTCCTGTCGCGATCGCCATGGCCGGCGCTTCGCTCATCTACCTGTTTTTTGCACAAAGCTCCCCGCCCTTTGTGGTGATCCACCGCATGGTCTCAGGCATTGACAGCTTTCCGCTGCTGGCCGTGCCCTTTTTCATCCTGGCCGGCAACCTGATGAACAACGCAGGCATCACCAACCGCATCTACAACTACGCGCTGGCCTTGGTGGGCTGGCTCAAGGGTGGTCTCGGCCACGTCAACGTGGTCGGATCGGTCGTGTTTGCGGGCATGAGCGGCACGGCCATTGCCGACGCAGCAGGCTTGGGTACCATCGAGATCAAAGCCATGAAAGACCATGGCTACAGCACCGAGTTTGCGGTGGGCGTCACCGCCGCTTCGGCCACGCTGGGCCCCATCATCCCGCCCAGCTTGCCCTTTGTGATCTACGGCATGATGGCCAACGTTTCGGTCGGTGCGCTGTTTTTGGCCGGCATCTTGCCAGGCATTTTGATGGCCCTGTTGATGATGCTGACGGTGGCTTATTTCGCGCACAAAAACGGCTGGGGCAGCGACATCCGCTTTGAGTTGCCCCGCGTGATCAAGGCCCTGGTCGAGACACTGGTGGTGATTGGCTGGCCCACAGCTTTGTGGTGGTTGGTCAAAGAGTGGGGGCTGCCACCCCAACCCACGGTGATTGGCGCGCTCATCGTCCTGTTCATCGCAGACAAGGTGTTTCGTTTTCAAGCCGTTTTGCCCATCATGACCCCGGTCATCTTGATTGGCGGCATGACCACCGGTGTTTTCACCCCCACCGAAGGCGCGATCGCGGCCTGCGTGTGGGCCATTGTGTTGGGCTTCTTTTGGTACCGCACACTCAACTTCAAGATGTTCGTCAAGATCTGCCTGGACACCGTCGAGACCACCGCCACCGTGCTGTTCATTGTGGCCGCGGCCAGCATTTTTGGCTGGATGCTCACGGCCACGGGCGTGACCTCGGCCATCTCCAGCTGGGTGCTGGGCTTCACCCAAGAGCCTTGGGTGTTTTTGTTGCTGGCCAATGCCTTGATGCTGTTTGTCGGCTGCTTCCTTGAGCCCACTGCTGCCATCACCATCCTGGTGCCTATCCTGGTGCCCATCGCTTCGCAACTGGGCATTGACCTGGTGCACTTTGGCCTGATCATGGTGCTCAACCTGATGATCGGTTTGCTGCATCCACCCATGGGCATGGTGCTGTTTGTGTTGGCGCGGGTGGCCAAGCTCAGTGTCGAGCGCACCACCATGGCCATCTTGCCGTGGCTGTTCCCCTTGCTGGGCAGTCTGGCAGTGATCACCTACATGCCCAGCTTGGTGCTGTGGTTGCCCAAACAATTTTATTGAGCCATTGACATGAGCACCTTCATCCGCCTTCACCCCTCCGACGATGTCGTCATAGCCCGTGCCCAACTCATGAGTGGCAGCACCGTGGACGGCGTGGCCGTGCGCGGCCTGGTGCCGCCTGGTCATAAAATCGCCACCCGCGCCATCGCCGTGGGCGAGCCGGTGCGCCGCTACAACCAGATCATTGGCTTTGCCTCGCAGGCCATTGCACCCGGCGAGCATGTGCACACGCACAACCTGAACATGGGCGCTGAAAAAGGCAACTTCGAACGCGACTACGCCATTGGTCAAGACGTCAAGCCCGAGCCTGCCCGCAAGCAAGCCAGCTTCATGGGCTACAAGCGCAGCGACGGCCGTGTGGCCACACGCAACTACATCGGCGTGCTGTCCAGCGTGAACTGCTCGGCCACCGCCGCACGCGCCATTGCCGACCATTTTTCCAAGCGAAACAACCCCGCTGCGCTGGCCAATTTTCCGAACGTGGACGGTGTGGTGGCTCTCACCCACGGCACCGGCTGCGGCATGGACACCGAAGGCATGGGCATCCAGTTGCTCGAACGCACGCTGGCCGGCTATGCCACGCACGCCAACTTCTGGGGTGTGGTGGTGGTGGGCCTGGGCTGCGAGTCCAACCAACTCAACACCTGGCTGGCGCACAGCAGCCTGCGTGAGGGCGACACACTCAAAGTCTTCAACATCCAGGACACGGGCGGCACGCGCCTCACAGTCGAAAAGGGCATTGCCTTGATCGAAGAAATGCTGCCCCGTGCCAACGCGATCAAACGCGAGCCTTGCAGCGCCGAGCACATCACGGTGGGCTTGCAGTGCGGCGGGTCTGACGGCTATTCAGGCATCAGCGCCAACCCGGCGCTGGGTGCGGCAGTGGATCTGCTGGTGCAGCACGGTGGCACGGCCATTCTGAGCGAGACCCCCGAAATTTATGGCGCCGAGCATTTGCTTACGCGCCGTGCCGTCAAGCCCGAGGTGGCGCACAAACTGGTCGAGCGCATCCGCTGGTGGGAAAACTACACCGCCATCAACGGCGGCGAGATGAACAACAACCCCTCCCCCGGGAATAAAGCGGGCGGCTTGACCACCATCCTCGAAAAATCTTTAGGCGCGGTGGCCAAAGGCGGCACCAGCAACCTGCAAGCGGTGTACGAATACGCCGAGCCCGTCACGGCCAAAGGCTTTGTCTACATGGACACGCCGGGTTACGACCCGGTGAGCGCCACGGGCCAGGTGGCGGGTGGGGCCAACCTGATTTGCTTCACCACCGGACGCGGCAGTGCTTATGGCTGCGCGCCCTCGCCCAGCCTGAAGTTCTCGACCAACACGGCGCTCTGGAAAAAGCAGGAAGAAGACATGGACCTGAACTGCGGTGAGATCGTCGACGGTGGCGTGAGTATCGCCGAGATGGGCCAGCGGATTTTCGAGATGATTTTGGCGGCGGCGTCAGGCGAACCCACCAAGAGCGAACGCCACGGCTACGGCCAAAACGAATTCGTGCCGTGGCAAGTCGGCGCGGTCATGTAACACACCGACTCTGTCTCCAGGCAAAACCACCCAACCATCCTACCGTCATGGCGAACGCAGTGAAGCCATCCATGAATGCAAAGTACCTTGCATGGGTGGATCGCCACGTTGCTGCGCTTCTCGCGATGACGGCATTCTTCTACGGATATCAAGCACATGAGCTACACCATCTCAGCATCTGAGCTGCGCACCAAAGTCGCCCGGATCATTGAACTGGCAGGCAGCGCGCATGCCGAGGCCGCGCAAGTGGCCGATAACCTGGTCATGGCCAACCTGAGCGGGCACGACTCGCATGGCGTGGGCATGGTGCCACGCTATGTGGACGCGGTGCTTGAAGGGGGCCTGTCACCCAACACCGGCGTCAAGGTCTTGCTTGATACCGGACCGCTGCTCAACCTTGACGGCCAGCGCGGCTACGGCCAGATCACTGGCGTGCAAGCCATGCAGATGGGCATCGAGCGCGCCAAGCAGCACGGCGTGTGCACCGTGGCCCTGAGCCGCTCGCACCACCTGGGCCGCATCGGCCACTTTGCCGAGATGGCCGTGGCGCAAGGCCTGGTGTCGGTGCATTTTGTCAACGTGCTCTCGCGCCCCGTTGTCGCGCCCTTTGGCGGTGGCGATGGGCGCTTTGGCACCAACCCATGCTGCATCGGTGTACCCATGGGAAGCCGTTCGCCTTTTGTGCTCGACTTTGCCACCAGCCGCGTGGCGCAAGGCAAGATGCGCGTGGCCCACAACAAGGGCGAGCAAGTGCCGCCCGGCTATTTGATCGACGAACACGGCCACCCCACCACCGATCCTGGCGTGGTGGTGGTGCCGCAGTCCAACGGTTTGTTTGGTGCGCTCATGACCTTTGGCGACCACAAGGGCTTTGGCATGGCCATGGCCTGCGAACTGTTGGGCGGTGCGCTGACCGGCAGCGGAACCTGGCACCGCGAAGCCGACCACCAACGGGCGGTGCTCAACGGCATGCTGACCATGCTGATCGACCCGGTGCGCTTGGGCACACAAGCCATGTTTGAACAAGAAGCTCTGGCTTTTGCCGACTGGCTACGCCAAAGCCCCGATGCGCCCGGCAGCGATGGCGTCAAGCTGGCGGGCGAGCCCGAACGCACGGCACGCGCGGACCGCGAACAAAACGGCATTTGGATCGACGACGCCACCTGGGCCGAGATCGAAGCGTCCGAGCAAAAACTCCAAAAGCGCTGAACATCGCTGGGCTCCATGTCCACTGTTCAATGCCTTTACATCTCACACCATGACCCTGTCTGCTGCCACGCTCCGCGCCCTGCCCGAGTCCGTCCATATCCCTGCGTATGACCGAACGACCCACGCCCCTGGCGTGGTGCACCTGGGGCTGGGTGCTTTTCACCGGGCGCACCAGGCCATGGTGTTCGACCAGCTGCTGGCCGGTGGCGACACGCGCTGGGGCATCCACGGCGTGGGCATGACACGGCCTGACTTGGTCAACCAACTCCAAGCTCAAGACGGTTTGTACGCTGTGCGCATTGCCGACGGGCAAGGTGTGAAGTGGCAAGTGCCAGGGGCCCTCTGGCGCACCAGCGTGACCACCACCGAGCGCGATGCCGTGGTGCAAGCCATCGCCGCCCCCAGTACCCGCTGGGTCACGCTCACCGTGACAGAAAAAGGCTACACACCGGCCCTGGCGCAACTGCTGCTGGACGGCTTGCGCCTGCGCCAACAAGCCGGCTTGCCGGGCATCACCATGGCATCGTGCGACAACCTGCAAGGCAACGGCCAGAAGCTGCAGGCCTTGGTCAAAGCCGCAGCCACTGCACATGACACCGAGGTTATAACTTGGCTGGACGCCCACTGCGCCTTTCCGTGCAGCATGGTCGACCGCATCGTTCCTGCCGCCACGCCCGAAATCATGGCCGCAGCCCAAAAGGCGCTGGGTCAGACAGACAACTGCGCCCTGAGCACTGAAGGCTTCTGGGAATGGGTGGTCGAAGACCGCTTTGCCGACCCGACTGACGCCGCCCTCTTGCAAAGCGCCGGTGTGCGCGTGACAGGCGATGTGCACAGTTACGAGGAAGCCAAGTTGCGCATGCTCAACGGCAGCCACTCGGCCATGGCGCTCATGGGGGCGATCACCGGCAGGCCTTACATCGCCAGCTGCATCGGTGAGCCGCACATCCGTGAATTTGTGCACCGCTTGATGAGCCGCGAAGTCGCGCCGCACCTTGCCCGCAGCGACTGGGCCGACTACCGCGACGCGCTGATCGCCCGCTTTGGAAATCCGTACTTGAAGCACAGCGTGCACCAGATCGCCACCGACAGCTCGCAAAAAATCCCGCAGCGCTGGCCACCTTCGGTGCTGGGACAGATCGCCCAAGGCGCTTCGTTTGAACACCACGCCTTGGCTGCTGCCGTGTTTGTGCGCTACACGCTGGGCGTGGACGAGCAAGGACAAGCCTACGCACTGAACGACCCGCAAGCCGAGAGCCTGATGGCAATGGGTGCTGCCCAACGCACCGCCCCCGAAGCCTGTGTGCGCGCCCTGCTGGCCCGCGACGACCTTTGGGGCAGCGCCCTGCCCCAACACGCCGCCTGGATCGCCCGCGTCACGTACTGGCACCAACACATCTTGCAGCACGGTGTGGGCCACGCCGTCCAGCAACTGACCAAGGCCTGAACCATGAAAATCACCACCGCCCGCGTCATCGTCTGCAGCCCCGGCCGCAACTTCGTGACCCTCAAGATCGAGACCGACCAGGGCGTGTACGGCATCGGCGACGCCACGCTCAACGGCCGAGAACTGGCCGTGGTCAGCTACCTCGAAGACCATGTTCTGCCCTGCCTGATCGGGCGCGACCCTCAGCAGATTGAGGACATCTGGCAATACCTCTACAAAGGCGCGTACTGGCGGCGTGGCCCGGTGACCATGAGCGCCATTGCCGCCGTGGATACCGCCCTGTGGGACATCAAGGCCAAGGTGGCGAACATGCCGCTGTACCAGCTGCTGGGCGGGCGCAGCCGCACCGGCGTGATGGTCTACGGCCACGCCAACGGCCGCGACACGGCCGAAACGGTGGACGAAGTCTTGCGCCACAAGGAAGAAGGCTACCTGGCCATCCGCGCCCAAAGCGGTGTGCCGGGTCTGAACAAGGTCTATGGTGTGAGCGGCAGCAAGCGCATGTACGAGCCCGCCGACGGCAACTTGCCGAGTGAACACGACTGGAGCACCGAAAAGTATTTGCACCACACCCCCGGCCTGTTTGAAGCCGTGCGGGAAGCCGTGGGCTCCGACATCCACTTGCTGCACGACGTGCACCACCGCCTGACGCCGATCGAGGCGGGGCAACTGGGCAAAGCGCTAGAGCCCGTGCGCATGTTCTGGATGGAAGACCCGACCCCGGCCGAGAACCAGGACGCGTTTCAATGGATACGCCACCACACCACCACGCCGATCGCGGTGGGCGAGATTTTCAACAGCATCTGGGACTGCAAGGCGTTGATCGAAAAACAGCTGATCGACTACATCCGCACCACCGTGGTCCACGCAGGCGGCATCACGCACCTGAGGCGCATCGCCGACCTGGCCAGCCTGTACCAGGTGCGCACCGGCTGCCACGGCGCGACCGACCTGTCGCCCGTGTGCATGGGCGCGGCACTGCACTTTGACACCTGGGTGCCCAACTTTGGCGTGCAAGAGTTCATGCCCCACAGCGAAGAAATGCTCTCGGTCTTCCCACACGATTACCGCTTCGAGCGCGGCATGATGTATTGCGGCGAGTCACCCGGCCACGGCGTGGACATCGACGAGAAGCTGGCCGCCAAGTACCCGTACCAAAGGGCTTATCTGCCGGTCAACCGGCTGCAGCACGATGGGACGCTGTGGAGTTGGTGAGGATTACAGCATCCGCCCCAAAGCCGCCTGCAAATGCTCGGTCGGCAAGCGCTTGAAACCCGAGCGGGCAAAGCGCTGCAAACGCCCTTGCATGAAAGCCACCAAGACAGAAGCCACCAACTGCGCGTCGGCCGTTGGGGTGGCGGACTCGGTGCCTTTGAGGGATTGGCGCAGTTGCGATTCGATCTTGTCAAACAGCAAGTTGATGCGATCTTGCAGGCGCTCGTGCTCCAGCACCAACGCGTCGCCGGTCATGACGCGGCACATGCCGGGATTTTTTTCGGCAAACTGCAGCAGCAGCGCGACGATGCGGCCGGCTTGCTGCGGGCCAGCCGGCTCACGGTCGGTGACCTGACGAATCAGGCCCACAACGGACTGGTCGACAAAATCAATCAACCCTTCAAACATTTGCGCCTTGCTGGCAAAGTGTCGATACAGGGCCGCTTCGCTCACACCGATCTTGGCGGCCAGGCTGGCGGTGGTCACGCGCTCGGCGCCCGGTTGCTCCAGCATGGAGGCCAGGGTCTGCAGAATCTGCAAGCGCCGCTCACCGGGGCGTGGGCGCTTGCGTGCCGGCGCGGCATCTTCGTCTGTAAACCGCTCGCTTGATGGATTCTGGTCTGACATCTCGCCCCCTTTTTTGATTAAATCGCCTCAGCAGACAAAACCCGAGCCTTTAGCGGCTCTTGATCATGGTGCCAAAAGCCTGTTCGGACAGCACCTCGAGCAGCATGGCGTGGGGCACGCGGCCGTCGATGATGTGCACCGCATTCACACCGCTCTTGGCGGCATCCAGTGCGCCGGCAATCTTGGGGATCATGCCGCCGCTGATGGTGCCGTCAGCACACAGCTCGTCAATGCGGTGGGGGGTCAACTCGGTCAAGAGCTGGCCTTCTTTGTCGAGCACGCCACGGATGTTGGTGAGCATGAGCAATTTTTCGGCCTGCAGCACGGTGGCCAATTTGGCGGCCACCACGTCGGCATTGATGTTGTAGCTCTCATTGTTCACGCCAAAGCCGATGGGGCTGACCACCGGGATGAAGGCGTCGTCTTGTAAGCATTGCAGAATGGACGGGTCGATGCTTTCGATCTCGCCGACCTGGCCCACATCGTATTCTTTGTTCGGGTCTTGGTTGTCCACCAGGCGCAGCTTTTTGGCGCGGATCAGGCCGCCATCACGACCCGTGAGGCCCACGGCTTTGCCGCCTGCGCGGTTGATCATGCCGACAATGTCTTGCTGCACTTCACCGCCCAGGACCCACTCGACCACTTCCATGGTTTCGGCATCGGTCACGCGCATGCCCTGAATGAACTCGCCGGTTTTACCCAAACGCTTCAGGGCCGTCTCGATCTGTGGGCCGCCGCCGTGCACCACCACCGGATTCATGCCCACCAGTTTGAGCAGCACCACGTCTTCGGCAAAAGCTTGCTGCAGGGCCGGGTCGGTCATGGCATTGCCGCCGTATTTGATGACCAGTGTTTTGCCGTGGTACTTGCGGATGTAGGGCATGGCCTGCGCCAGGATCTGGGCCTGGTCTTGGGGCGACATGGGGGCTGCAATGGTGGTGTCGGTCATGGTGCGAAACAAGTTTGTCAAAGAAGGTTCAAAAATTCTGGGAATTGTGCCGCAAGCCTGTGATCGCTCAGAGGATCTCGCGCAGCATGCGGTCCACGCCTTGCTGCCATGGTGGCAACACCAGACCAAAGGCTTGCTGCAGCTTGCGGGTGCTCAGGCGCGAGTTCAGGGGTCTGCGGGCGGGCGTCGGGAACGCACTCGTGGGCACAGGTGCGATCTCGCTCACTTTCAGGACTTGTGCAGGCTGCAAGGTGCGGGCCTGGGCGATCACATGGCTGGCGTAGCCGTGCCAGCTGGTTTCCCCCGCAGCGACCAGGTGGTAGATGCCGGTCAAATCCGGGGCTGTGTTGGCCATGACTTGACGAATGGCATGGGTCGTCACATCGGCGATCAAGTCGGCGCCTGTGGGCGCGCCATGTTGGTCATTGATCACGGTCAGGCGTTCGCGCTCGGCGGCCAGGCGCAACATGGTTTTGGTAAAGTTGCCGCCCCGCGCTGCATAGACCCAGCTGGTGCGAAAAATCAGGTACTTGCAACCGCTGGTGGCAATGGCTTGCTCGCCTTCGAGTTTGGTCTGGCCATACACGCTGAGAGGGCCCGTCGCATCGTCCTCTTGCCAAGCCTGCACTCCCAGGCCGTTGAACACGTAGTCGGTCGAGTAATGCACCAGCCAGGCACCGATTTCGGCGGCCGCCTGCGCCAGCGCGGCGGGGGCGGTCGCGTTCAGGCAACGGGCCAAGTCGGGCTCAGACTCGGCCTTGTCCACGGCCGTGTGGGCGGCGGCGTTGACGATCACGTCCGGGCGCCAGTCGCGCACCGTTTGCGCCAGTCGCTTGGTCTGGCTCAAATCACCACAAAAGTCGGTACTGTGTCGGTCCAGGGCCAACACCTCGCCCATAGGGGCCAGGCTGCGTTGCAGCTCCCAGCCGACCTGGCCATTTTTGCCCAAAAGCAATATTTTCAAATCAGGCTCCCAAAGTCATCGCGAGGAGCAAAGCGACGTGACGATCCATGGATGGCCGCGCTTCGCTCGCCATGACGAATGACTCATGATGCATGACGCTTTAAGCATACTGCTTGCTCACCCACTCGCGATAGGCGCCGCTTTGCACGTGCTGTACCCACTCAGGGTTAGCCAGGTACCACTGCAGGGTTTTGCGGATGCCGGTCTCGAAAGTTTCGGCCGGCTTCCAGCCCAGTTCGGCTTCGAGCTTGCGGGCATCAATCGCGTAGCGGCGGTCGTGGCCGGGGCGGTCGGTCACGTAGGTAATTTGCTCGGCGTAAGGTTTGCCGTCAGCGCGGGGACGCAGTTCATCGAGCAGCGAGCACACGGTTTTGACGATCTCGATATTGGGCTTTTCATTCCAGCCGCCCACGTTGTAGGTTTCACCCAATCGTCCGGCTTCGAGCACCCGGCGAATCGCGCTGCAGTGGTCCTTGACATAGAGCCAGTCACGCACTTGCATGCCGTCACCGTACACCGGCAGGGACTTGCCTGCCAATGCGTTGACGATCATCAGCGGTATGAGTTTTTCAGGGAAGTGGTAGGGCCCGTAATTGTTAGAGCAGTTGGTGGTGAGCACCGGCAAGCCATAGGTGTGATGCCAAGCGCGCACCAAATGGTCACTGGCGGCCTTGCTGGCACTGTAGGGGCTGTTGGGCTCGTAGCGGTTCGTCTCGGCAAAGGCCGGGTCGTCTTTGGCAAGAGAGCCATACACCTCGTCGGTGGAGACGTGCAAAAACCGGAAACCTTGTTGGGTCACCATGGATTGCCGCGCTTCGCTCGCAATGACAACTGCCCCGTCATCGCGAGGCACGAAGCGATCCATGTTTTCTCGGGGCAGTTGGAGCCAATAACCCCGCACCGACTCCAGAAGCCGAAAGGTGCCCACGATGTTGGTTTCGATGAATTCACCAGGTCCATGGATGGATCGATCCACATGGCTTTCGGCCGCGAAGTTGACCACGGCGCGGGGCTGGTGTTCAGCCAACAATCGGCTGACCAGGGCGGTATCGCCGATGTCGCCTTGCACCAGTTGGTGGCGCGCGTCGCCATGCAGGCTGGCCAGAGTTTCGGGGTTGCCCGCGTAGGTCAGCTTGTCGAGGTTGATGATGGGCTCATCACTGGAAGCCAACCAGTCAAGCACAAAATTGGCACCGATAAATCCGGCACCGCCGGTCACAAGAAGGGTCATGGATTGGGTCTTTTGAAGGGTGCCGCAGAAGGCAACACCTGCTTGTCGTGATTTTAGAAGCATTGCCGGGAGATTCGGGCGCTGGTAGGCCCGCGATATTTCGCGCTCCAAAGTGGCTGCATCAGGTTACAGTGGCATCCTGTTCAGGAACTGCACCATGGCCTCATCAAAAGACACCCCCCACAACACCAATCTCAAAACAGACACAGCTGAAAGCGCTGCGCCACCGGTGCAGCATGTCTGGCTGGCGGGTTTGGGGGCGCTGGCCAAAGCGCAACAAGAAGGCAGCAAAGCGATCGAGGCGCTGGTCAATGACGGCCTGGCCTTTCAGCGCAAAAGTCAGTCCGAAGCTCAGCAGCGCCTGCAAGAGGCCACCGAGCGCCTAAGCCACCTGGCCACCGACTTTGCTCAACCTGCCTCTGGTCGGGTGGACAAGCTGGAACACCTGTTTGAAGACCGTGTGGCCAAGGCCTTGCACCGACTGGGCATGCCCTCGCTGCTGGACATCCAAATGCTCAACGACCGCGTGGCCCAACTCGAAACACAATTGGCTGCATTGAGTGGGAAAACACGAGCCCCAAGCCAAACCGCCAGTGCCAAAGCAACCAAGCCCATGGCAAAGTCAGCACGTCAAGCTTCGACCAAGACAGCCGCGAAATCTGTTTCGAGATCCGCACCCAAGACCACATCGGCCAGCGCCAAAAAGACGCGCAGTAAATCGGCCTGATCGGCTTGGCACAGCCGCTGACTTGACATGGCCAAAAAAGCCCCCCGCCGTACCGCTGAGCGCATTGCCCAGGTGACGCTTGAACTGTTCAACCGATTTGGTGAACCGAATGTGTCCACCACGCTGATCTCGGCTGAATTGAGCATCAGTCCCGGCAACCTTTATTACCACTTTGCCTCCAAGGACGCGCTGGTCAATCGCCTGTTTGACCAATACGAGCGCGCGATGCTGGATCTGCTGGATGCGGCGTCCGATGTGCAAGACATTGAGGACGCGTGGTTTTTTCTTCATTCGCTGTTTGAGCAGGTCTGGAACCACCGCTTTTTGTACCGCGACCTGAACAACTTGTTGTCTGGCAACCGGCATCTGGAAACGCATTTTCATGCCGTGCTCTCGCGCAAAACCCACGCATTTCGGCAGATGCTGGAGTCGCTTGCCGCAGCGGGTCTGATGCGCATCGACCCGGACAGCATCGAAACCCTGTCGGCCAGCATGTCGGTGATGGTGACTTACTGGCTCAGCTACGAATATGTGCGCGACCCTCGTCATGCCATGGAGCCAGCCAGTGCAGGTTTGGCCCTGACCCGAGGGGCTCAGCATGTGCTGGCTTTATTGACGCCCTATATGGCCAGTGCTGACTTGCAAAATCACCTCCAAGGCTTGAGCGCAGCGTACAGCGCATCTCAGCGCTGAAACAAGCCCTGAAGCGCACGGCGTTGCGCTTGAGTCATCAGGCAAAGCGCAAAGCGGCCATGGACAGGAGGCCATCAAAAATGAGGCTGTCCACCAACTCGAACTGCACCGACATGCTGGGGGCCATTTTCCAGCCTGCGCCGCCGGTCATGATGCACAGTGGCTCTTGGCCGGTGTGCTCGCGAAGGTGCTGCACCATGCGCTCGCACGCACCGGCGATGGCATAAGTGCCGCCGCTGGTCAACGCGTCACTGGTGTTGGTGGGGAAAGGGGTCACCTCGCCTGTGGGCACATGCAAGCCAGCAGTGCCCGACTCGAGGGCTCGGAGCATGATGCCATGGCCCGGCAAAATCAGGCCGCCCAAAAAACGCCCTCCGGCATCGATGGCTTCCACCGTGACGGCTGTGCCCACCATGACCACCACCAGCGGGCGTGCAGGAACTCCTTGCGCCAGCATGCGCTGACGCGCTCCAATCATGGCCACCCAACGGTCCGCGCCCAAGCGCGAGGGATGGTCATAGCCATTGATGAGCCCGGCTTCTTGCGCGCTGGGCACCACCCACTGCGGAGGGACATCCCACAAATCCATTTGCTCTTGCACGCGACGCTTGACGGCATCACCCGCGACCACGCAGCCGAGCATTTGTTTGGGCACAGGCAACTGGGCCCAAGGGCCTTCAGACAGCCTGTCGATGTTTTCGAGGAATTCGGCACCATGGGCCAACAAGTCGGCATGAGGCTTGGGTTGCGCGTACAGCGCCCATTTCAGGCGCGTGTTGCCGATGTCGATGGCTAAAAATGTCATCAGCCGATGATAATGATATTTGACAATCGCCCATTGGGGCTGGACTCAGTCGGGCTGACCGGCAGTTTTGGCTTTGTGGATGGCCGCTTGAGCATCGCGGTCCAAGTTGACTGGCACCTCGTGCCCCTCGATCTGCAGCATCAGGCCCAGCAGCCGCGCACCATGCTCTACCGCCATGGAGGCGTATTTGATGTCGCCCTGAACCAGCGCACTGGACATGAGTTCCACACGCTCATATGCATGGATGTTGCCCGACACTTTGCCCGCTACGATGATGCGACTGGCCATCACATCGCCCTGGATATCGCCATTGGGGCCGATCACGACAGAAATGGCGGCGTCTTTGGGCGCTTCGATGTTTCCCACCACTTTGCCGTCAATTCGGACACTTTCATTCAATTTCAGGCAACCATGGATTTCAGCATTTCGACCAATCTGGGTGTCGAACTTTTCTTGACCCATGACCAACGGGGTATGTGTCGTTTTTTTAGAACCAAACATTTGATCTCCTTGATGATTTGACGCCCAAGATTATCAGAACATAGCCCATTCGGCCAAAACCTTGCTGGAGTGAATGACCACGCTGTTATGGATCACTTCGTGATGCCAGTGTAATTCCGTGAAGCGATCCGTGCTGCCCCAGGGACCTACCCTCTGGTGCCAAACAGGGACATCACACGTCCAGAACTCCATCACATTTGCGGACGAGCCACCGGCATCACCGACTCGTAAGCACGGGCCGCCCGCAGTACCAACGCATCGCCAAACATTGGGCCCACAATCTGCAGACCCATGGGCAAGCCACTTTGGGTCAGGCCACAAGGCACGGTGATGGCCGGCTGCTGCGTCAAGTTAAACGGATAACTGAACGGTGTCCAGCCCAGCATGGACGTCGGGTCCAAGGGGACCGCGCCAGCGGGTCGGGCTTCAAACGCAGGGATGGAGACGGCGGGTGTCACCAGCAAATCAAAACGCTGCATGAACTGGCGCATGTGCGAACCCAGCACGCCCCGGCGCTGGTGAAGTTGCTGCACTTGCAAGGCGCTGAGCTGAGCACCCAGCTCGGCCTCCACCTTGAAGTCAGGGTCAGCCAGCGCTTGCTGCTCGGCAGTCAAGCCTTTCCAGACCGTGTACGCGCCCAAGAACCACAAACCGGTGGTGATCTCCAGCGGGTCTTCAAACCCCGGGTCGACCTGCTCCACATGCGCACCCAGTGCTTCGAGTTGCTTAACCGCAGTCTCCACAGCTTGGGCTATTTCTGGGTGCACATTGTTGGCGTAGCCCAAGGTGGGAGAATAGGCGATTTTCAGGCCACGAATACCGTCCTCGAGGCCCACGGTGTAGTCGCTGGGGTCGGGTGGCAGTGATGTCCAGTCGCGCGCATCGGCTTGCTTGAGCACGTTCATCATCAAAGCGGCGTCACGTACGCTCATGGTGTGTGGTCCCAAATGCGCGACCGAGCCAAACGGGGACAAAGGGTAAGCGGGTACGCGTCCAAAGCTGGGCTTGAGACCCACATTGCCGCAAAACGCAGCCGGAATGCGCACACTGCCAGCGCCATCGGTACCTACGCTCAACGGGCCCAAGCCTGCCGCCACGGCGGCCGCAGTGCCGCCCGATGAGCCACCTGGCGTGTGGTTCAGATTCCATGGGTTGCGCGTGATGCCGGTGGCCGGCGAATTGGTCTCGCCCTTGCAGCCAAACTCCGGAGTAGTGGTTTTGCCCAACAACACGGCACCAGCCTCGCGCAGGCGGGCCGTGGCCGGGGCATCGACTTCCCAGGGTTGTTTGGGGTCAATGGTGCGGCTGCCACGCAAGGTGGGCCAGCCTTGGGTCAGGATCAGGTCCTTGATGGAGGTGGGCACACCATCCAAAGCGCCAACAGGCGCACCTTGCTGGCGGTGCGCGAGCCAACGGGCTTCGCTGGCACGGGCGCTGGCCAAGGCCGCTTTTTCGTCGACCAGACAAAAGGCATTGATTTGCGGGTTGACACGATCAATGCGCTGCAGAACCGCCTGCGTGACTTCAACCGGTGAGGCCTGACCGCTGCGGTACATCGCCAGCAGTTCGTGGGCAGGGGTCTGGGTCAGGTCGGGTGATGCGGTGATCATGCTTGGCTTTCCTTATCGATGGGTTAAATGAAATACCCAACGGATCGCCGTCAGACCCAGCGGCCCGGCGGACATGTCAGGTTCACGGCCGGGTGCGGATGTTTGGACCCAGCTTCTTCCAGGGTAAATCGCCCGGGTCAGCGGCCATCGGCCCCGCCGCTTTGGCCACCAGCACGCGGCTGGCAATGGGCGTGAAGTCGGCCCGGAAATGGTTGGAGCTCTTAACCACGAGCAGCTTCATCTGCTCGGGATGAATGCCCACGGCGCGGAACAGTTCGCGGTCGAGCATCTGGCATTTGCCGCTGGACACAGCGACCAGCACGCCATCGATTTCGAGGCAGGCACATGGGCCGATGTGGGCTTTCATGCCCGTCATCATCGGGCCTTTGAGTTCGCAATAATCCGGCCCCAAAGCACGCACGGTGAAACGCCCTTGCAAAGGTGGGTCGCTGGGCTCACCCATGAACGTGGGCACGGCTTTGCCCAAAGCCAACTGCAGACTGGCACCGACACCGGCCTCATGCGCCATGCGGGCAGCAGCGGGGTCATAAAGCAAGCCCACAGCCACCTGGCCAGGCCAGCGTTTGCCAGCACCTTGCTGCAACAAAGCGTGCAGCATGCCAGTGGTGTTGCTGTCACCGCCGGCGCCGGGGTTGTCCTGCGTATCGGCCATGACCACGGGGGCGGCAGACACTTCGGCCGTGGCCAGGGCTTGCGTGACCGCCTCGCGGGCAGGCAAAACATCGGGGCGCCACTGGCCGGGTTCGGCTACACGTTCATACAAGCGCTGCACCGCAATGTCAGCCTGCGGACCATGACCCCAGACGACAGGGCCACATTCGTCAAAGTCAGACGCCGGAAAACCCATGCAAAAACTGAGCATACAACCAGTTTGCGATTCCAGCGCAATCATCTCTTCGTAGAGGTCTTTGGCCGGAGCCATCCAAGTACTTTGCGCGTTGAGCGGAATCAAAAAGGGCAGGCGACGCGCCTGCATGGGGCGCTTGCCCCCCACACGCAAGTGTTCACGCAGCAGGGCGGCCGCACGCTCGCCGGTTTCGGCCATGTCGATGTGCGGGTAGGTGCGGTAAGCCACCAGGCCGTCAGACAACTGCAGCATGCGCGCTGTGACGTTGGCGTGCAGGTCCAGGCTGGCCATGATGGGCAACTTGGGGCCGACCACAGCACGGATGCGGGCGATCAGCTCGCCTTCGCTGTCATCGGCGTTTTCAGCGACGGCTGCACCATGCAAATCCAGGTACACACCGTCCAGGCCCTGCACCATGGCGGCGCGCACATCATCCAGGATGGCGCTGCTGATGCGTTCGAAGGCATCACGCGTGACATAGGACGAGGGCGTGGCTCCAGCCCAGGCCGAAGGCACAAGCTGCCAGCCTTCGCGGCGCGCCGCATCGATGAAACCGCCTGCAGGGATGTTCACGCCCGTCATCTGGTCCAGCAAGGCCTGCCCGCGTACATAGGCTGGAAAGGCCTCGCCGCTCTGGAAGGCGGCCCAATCGGCCAGGCTGGGGGCAAAGGTATTGGTCTCGTGCTGGTAACCAGCGATCAGGATACGGGTCATGGAGAGCGGTATTCAGGGTGCAGATCAAACCGCCTCAAGCGTCGGCAAAGCAGCCGGTGCGGCATGAAGCAGGCGGCGGGTGTAGTCCTGTTGCGGGTTGGCGTACAGCTCGGCGGTCGGGCCTTCTTCGACAATTTGACCTTGGTGCATCACCACCACGCGATCACACAATTGAGCGGCCACCCGCAAGTCGTGCGTGATGAAGAGCAAGCCCAGCCCCAAACGGCCTTGGATTTCGCGCAGCAGGTTCAGGATTTGGGCTTGCACGCTCACATCGAGCGCGCTCACCGCCTCATCGGCCACCAATACTTTGGGGCGACAAGCCAGCGCACGGGCAATGGCCAGTCGCTGCCGTTGCCCCCCACTGAACTGGCTGGGGTAACGCTTGAGCGCCTCAACAGGCAGGCGCACCTGCGTCATCAACTCGGCCGCCAGGGCTTCGGCCTCGGCGCGTGATTGACCAAAATTCATGGCCCCTTCAACCATGGATTGGCCCACGGTACGGCGCGGATTGAGCGAGCGGTTCGGGTCCTGGAAGACCACTTGCACTTGGCTGCGCAAGGGTCGCAAGCGGCTTTCGTTCAAAGTAGCCACCTCTTGGTCAGCCCAAAGGATGCGTCCTTCGGTCGGGTCGATCAAGCGGATCAAGCAGCGCGCAAACGTGGACTTGCCCGAACCGGACTCCCCGACAATGCCCACGGTCTCGCCCGAATGCACCGCCACATGCGCGTTTTGCAACGCGGCGGTGGCACGATTGCGGCCCATCCAGTCCCGACTGAAGTAAGTTTTGCCAACGCCCTCACCCGACAGCAGAATGGGGCCACTGAACGCAGGCTTAGGCGCGGGCGGTGTCATGGCAGGCACTGCAGCCAGCAGTTGGCGCGTGTAATCGGCCTTGGGCCGGCGCAAGACCTGCTCGCAAGGGCCGCCCTCGACGGCCTGGCCTTGGTTCATCACCAGGACCTCGTCCGCGATCTCGGCGACCACCCCCATGTCGTGCGTGATGAACAGTACCGCACTGCCTTGCTCGCGTTGCAGGTCGGCAATCAGGCGCAAAATTTCTTTTTGCGTGGTCACGTCCAGCGCCGTGGTCGGCTCATCACAAATGATCAAGGCCGGCTTGAGCACCACCGCCATGGCGATCACGATGCGTTGGCGCTGACCGCCACTGAGCTGGTGTGGGTAGCTGCGCAACATGCGCTCGGGGTCGGGCAAGCGCACGCGCTCAAAAATGCGCAAAATTTCTGCTCGACGCTGGTCTTTGCTCCAATCGGTGTGCGTCGAGAGCAGCTCATCCACCTGGTCGCCGCAACTCATCACCGGGTTGAGCGCGGTCATGGGTTCCTGAAACACCATGCCCATGCTGCGTCCGCGCAAAGCCCGCAAACGTCCAGCCGAAGCCCCCAGCAAAGATTCGCCTTGCAGCACGATCTCGCCACCACTGGTCTTGAGTTCCTTGGCCAGCAAACCCATGACAGAGGTGGCCATGACCGACTTACCCGAACCCGACTCACCCACCACACACAAGGTCTGACCCGGATAGATGGTCAGAGACACCTGGTGCACCGCGTGTGCACGGTCTGCGCCCGCGGGCAGATCCACCGAGAGTTGGCGGATGGACAAGACAGGCTGTTGGTTTGTTTCCGCCATCACGCGCCCCTTTTCGCAAACTTGGGATCGAGCACGTCGCGCAGACCATCTCCCAGCAAATTCACGGCCAGCACCGTGGGCACCAAAAACAAGGCGGGATACAGCACATTGCCAGGGTACTGGCTGAACTGCACGCGCCCCTCGGCCATGATGTTGCCCCAGGTTGGAATATCCGGAGGCAAGCCCAGGCCCAGAAAACTCAAGATCGCCTCGGTCAAAACAGCCGATGCCGCCACAAAGGTGCCCTGTACGATCAGCGGCGCCAAAGCATTGGGGAGGATGTGCCGCCAAAGGATCACAGGCGTTGGTGTGGCCAATGCGCGGGCTGCTTCCACAAAAGGCTCTTCACGCAAGCTCAGCACCAAAGATCGAACCAATCGGGTGACACGCGGCACCTCAGGGATCGCGATGGCCACCACCACCGTGGCGACCTGGGCACCGAGTGCTGCCACCAAGGCAATGGCCAACAAAATGGCAGGGATCGCCATCAGGCCGTCCATGAAACGCATCAGGACCGCATCCACTTGCCGAAAGTACCCCGCCAACATGCCCAAAAAGCCGCCCAGCGCCAATGCCAGCGCGGCTGTGAACCCCCCCACCAGCAAGGAAACTTGCGCTCCATACACCACACGGCTGTACAAATCACGGCCAAAGCTGTCGGTACCCAGCCAGAAGGTATGGGCGACCGTGCTGCCATCGACCAATGTGAAGTTACCTTTAAGGCCAGCAGGCTTGTTGATGAAATTGGAGTCCATGGCCGCCGGGTCCACCGTGCCAAGCCAGGGCGCCAACAGCGACACCAGCACCATGAAGCCAAGCACCACGGCACCGAACCGGACTGAGCCGTTGGCCCACAAACGCTGAGAGACAGACATCAGTATCGGATCCTCGGATCTAGAAAGAGGTAGCTCAAATCGACCATGAGATTGATGAACACGTAGGCACAGGAAAAGAGCAGGACCAGTCCCTGAATCACAGGGAAGTCACGGTTGAGCACCGCATCCACCGTGAGCATGCCCAAACCTGGAATGGCATACACCGTCTCGGTCACCACCACCCCACCAATCAGCAAGGCAACCCCAATGCCAATCACCGTCACGATGGGCACAGCCGCGTTGGCCAGCGCGTGCCGCAACAGCACGATCTTCTCGGTCACACCCTTGGCGCGTGCCGTGCGAATGTAGTCTTCGGTCAAAGCCTCAGACACACTGGCGCGGGTGACCCGTGCAATCAGTGCCACGTAAATCATGCCCAAGGTCATCCAGGGCAGGATCAACTGCCGCATCCAGTCCCACAGGCCCACGGCCTTGGGGCCCGTCAGCGCCTTGTAGCCCTGAACCGGGAGCCAATCCAACCGAATGGCAAACAGATAAATCATCAAGTAGCCGATCACAAACACCGGCACCGAGAAACCTGCCACCGAAAAGCCAGACAGGATCTTGTCCAACCAGCCCCCCATGCGCCATGCCGCAATCGTTCCCAAGGGTATGGCCACGGCAATCGCCAACACCAGCGTACCAGCGGCGAGGGACAAGGTAGGCTCGATCCGCTGGGCGATCAAATCGGTCACGGGCTTGTTCAGGTAATAGGAATAACCCAAATCCCCCTGAATGACGCGCCCGATCCAGATGAAATACTGGGACAGGATCGAACGATCCAGACCCAGCTGCTCCCGGATGCGGTTGATGTCTTCGTTGGTGGCACTGTTGCCGGCGATCACGGCCGCCGGATCACCGGGGGCCAACCTCAAAATGAGGAAGACCACCAGCGACACGACGAACAGAACCGGCAGCACCGCCAAAATGCGGCGCAGGACGAATTGAAACATCGATCAGAACCTGATTAATTTTTCCTCAGGCCCCACATGGCCGGAATACCGGGGGTTTCAAGCAAGCCGCTGACGTTGCTGCGCAACGCTGTGGGTGAACGGTACTGCCCCAAAGGTGCATGGGTAGCAGTTTCCAAAGCCACAGCCTGGATCTGGCTGGCCAGCTTCTTTTTCTCTTCGACGGTGCCAGCACGGGCAAAACTGGCCTTCAAGTTCTCGATGCGCGGCTCATTTTGCCAACCGAACCATCCTGCATCACCCTTGGCATTCAACATGGCCATGCCCAGCGGATTGGAGATGTCGCCAGCCGTCCAAGCCGTCAAGAAGGCGTTCCAACCACCGGCAGCAGGCGCGTCCTTCTTGGCACGGCGGGCCAACAGAGAGGCCCAGTCCATTTGCTGGAAGTCGACCCGGAAGCCCGCGGCTTCAAGTTGCTGCTTGGCGACCAAGGGGATCTTGGCAATCGAGGCCAAATCTGTGGGGCGCATCAAAAGTACGGGGGTATTGTCATAGCCCGCCTCTTTCAACATTTCGCGGGCTCTGGCAGGATTGGCCACGCCGGTGAAATAACCTGTGTTTTCATCGGCATAGGTCGTCCCGCAAGGGTAGATGCTGCGGCACAACCTTCCCAATTCCGGCACGCCAACCTGTGTGTTGATGTAGGCCTGCTGGCCCATGGCCACCATGGCGGCCTGACGGATTTTGGGATTGTCAAACGGCTTGTGCAGATGGTTAAAGCGCATGATGAACTGCAGACCCGCGGGTGAGAAGTCATCCACCTTCACGCCTTCGGTTTTCTTGAGGGTTTCGTATTGCTCGAAACTAGGCTGCTCGATCATGTCCACTTCCCCGGCTTTCAGGGCGTTGAACTGGGTTTGCGGATCGCGGATGATGACCCACTCGACGCGGTCAAAGTTGACCGGACGGCCACCCGCCATGCCACTTGGTGCTTCGCTGCGTGACCTGTATTTGGCATTGCGTGTGTAAACCGCCAACGCGCCGGGCTTGAATTCATCGGCTTTGAAGATGAAGGGACCGGAGCCAATGTGCTCCTTGATCTGCTCCGAGCCAGGGGTGGCTGCAATGCGCGCGGGCATGATGAAAGGCACGTTGGACGAAGCCTTGCCCAAAGCGTCAATCACGATACCGCTGGGCTCCTTGAGGATCATTCGGAAGGTGCTGGCGTCGGGAGTCTCATAGCGGTCGATGAAGGTGTTGAGAATGCCACCCATGGCGTCGCGACTGGCCCAGCGCTTGAGCGAGGCCACCACGTCTTCGCTGGTCACCGGCTTGCCATCATGAAATTCCAGGCCGCTGCGCAACTTGAAGGTCCAGGTTTTGCGATCGGGCGAGTTGGTGAAGGTGTCCACCATCTGGGGCTTGATATTGCCTTGTGCGTCTTCCGAAAAAAGCGTGTCGTAAATCATGTACGCATGGTTGCGCGTCACATAGGCAGTGGTCCAAATCGGATCGAGCACCGTCAGGTTGGCATGTGGCACAAAGCGGAAAACTTTGTTGTCTTGGGTTTGCGCCATCACGGGGGCCAGCATGCTCAAACCCAACAAACCACCAGCGGCAAACAGAACACGTCTTTTCATGATCAGATCTCCAAAGTAGGAACAGTTGAAATTTCATGATGACAGCTTTCAAAACGAACAAGCGTCACCTTTGCGCAAATCGGAGTCGGGGTTTTCACCAGTGGCTGATCGCCCTTCGACCGCTTTCATAATACAAAAAAACCCGAGAACGTCACCACATGGTCAACCCTGATACTTCAGCTCTGGATTTGTCCCGCGCCATTCACCTCAAGCAGGTGTCGTGCCAGGAAGTCATGCAATCCACACTCGAGCGCATCGCCCACCTGAATCCGCAGTCCAACGCCATCGTCAGCCTGCAAGAAACCGAACTTTTGATGGCTCAAGCGCGCGAACGCGATGCCCAACTGGCCCGGGGCGAGTCGATGGGCTGGATGCACGGCATGCCTCAGGCCATCAAAGACCTGTCCAATGCGCAAGGTCTGCGCACCACTTTGGGCAGTCCTCTCATGAAAGACTTTGTGGCCAGCGAAGACGGCCTGATGGCCCGGCGTATGAAAGCCGCAGGCGCCATCGTCATCGGCAAAACCAACTCGCCCGAGTTCGGCCTGGGCTCGCACACCTTCAACGAAGTGTTTGGCCCCACGCGCAACGCCTGGGACCCCAGCAAATCCGCGGGGGGCAGCAGCGGCGGCGCAGCCGTCGCGTTGGCCCAGCGCTTGTTGCCCGTGGCCGATGGCTCGGACTTCATGGGCAGCTTGCGCAACCCGGCGGGCTGGAACCATGTATTCGGCTTGCGTCCCTCGCAAGGCCGGGTACCCATGTCACCCGCACAAGACGTGTTCATTGCACAGCTGGGCACCGAGGGGCCCATGGGCCGCCATGTGCGCGATGTGGCCATGCTGCTGTCGGTGCAAGCGGGCCCAGACCCATCCAGCCCACTCAGCCTGGACGGCGATCCGTCGGTGTTTGCTGGCTCGCTGGAGATGGACCCCAAGGGCCAGCGCATTGGCTGGCTGGGTGACCTGCAGGGCTACCTGCCCATGGAAAACGGCATTCTGGACCTATGCGAATCGGCACTGAAAAGCTTTTCAGGCATGGGCTGCAAGTTGGATGAGGCTCGGCTGGGCATGCCGCCCGAGCAGATCTGGCAAGCCTGGTTGGTCTGGCGGCAGGCCTTGGTGGGGCCGCGCATCGCGCCTTTCCTCGTCAACCCGGCCAACCGGGCACACATCAAAACCGAAGCCCTGTGGGAGTACGACCAATCGCTGGGCTTGACGGGTTCGCAATTGATGGCCGCCAGCGCCAGCCGCACGCGCTTTTACCAGAGCATGCTGCAGTTGTTTGAAAAGTTCGACGTATTGGCCATTCCGGTGGCCCAAGTCTGGCCCTTTGACGTGTCGCTGCGCTGGCCTCAAAGCATTGCAGGCCAAAGCATGGACACCTACCACCGCTGGATGGAAGTGGTAATTTACGCCACCTTTGCGGGGCTGCCTTCGATCAGCGTGCCCGCAGGCTTTGGCTCAAACGGTTTGCCCATGGGCCTGGCGTTGATTGGCAAACCGCAAGGTGACTGGGACTTGCTGAAGCTGGCGCATGCCTACGAAATGGCCAACCTGGAACTGATCGCACGGCGCCCTCCTGGCGTGTAAACCCAAGAGTTCAGTTTTGCTGCCAGGGCAGGCCGCGGTAGCGCCAGCCGCCCTTTTGGCCCCGGTGTGCCTGATCGTCCGGGTCACCCTCAAAGCCTTCGAGGATGTTGTAGGCCTGCAAGCCCAGCGCGGTGGCACGCTGGGCGGCGGCAATCGAGCGTACGCCACTGCGGCACAGCAACACCAGTTTTTTACCCCCCGCGCCCAAGGCTTGCACGCCCGCGTCAAAGTCGGGGTTCATCACCATGCCGGGCCACTGCTTCCAGGCCAGAGCTTGCGCGCCGGGCACAAAACCCACCCAGGCGCGCTCGGCGTCGGTGCGCACATCCACCAGTTCGGCCTCGCCCGACTGCATCCAGGCCCAAGCCAGTTGGGGCGAAATGTCGCCTGCGTAACCGGCGGCGGGTTGAACATCTTGCGCAGGAGGGGTCAAGGGTGCGGTCATGGTGGGCATTCTGTCTTTGCAAGGGCCTCGGAACGAGTCCTTGATCTGGGTGGAATCATAGCTTTTTGGCAAGAGGCAAAAGTGAGGGCCACAGTGTCAGTGACAGGACAGGCTGCAACGGCTAAGATGCGGGTTTTGGTTGACGTTTACGTCAACGTCAACGCCCCGATCAAGTAACTGCTCGCTACCGGAGTCGCCCCATGACCGATCTGTCCGCTGAATTCAAAGCCCTGGCCGAATACCGCCCCACGAACAAGGTACGTTTTGTCACGGCTGCCAGCCTTTTTGACGGGCACGACGCGGCCATCAACATCATGCGCCGCATCTTGCAGAGCATGGGTGCCGAAGTGATCCACCTGGGCCACAACCGCTCGGTGGACGAGGTGGTGACCGCCGCGCTGCAAGAAGACGCGCAGGGCATCGCCATCAGCTCTTACCAAGGCGGGCACAACGAATACTTCACCTACATGACCGAACTGCTCAAGGCGCGTGGCGGCGAACACATCCAGGTGTTTGGCGGCGGTGGCGGCGTGATCGTGCCGTCCGAGATCCGCATGCTGGCTGAGCACGGCGTGCGCATTTTCAGCCCCGAAGACGGCCAGAAGATGGGACTGGCCGGGATGATCGGCGAGATGGTCATGCGCTGCGACAAAGACATCAGCCCCCTGGCACCCAAAGACGTGGCCGCCATAAAAGGCCACACCGAGATGAACTGGCGTGCGCTGGCGCAACTGATCACCGCGCTCGAAAACGACAAGGCCGATGCCCAAGTGGTGGCCGCTGTGCGCGAACAAGCTGCAGCCAAGAAGGTGCCCGTGCTGGGCATCACCGGCACCGGCGGTGCGGGCAAGTCGTCGCTCACCGATGAATTGATCCGCCGCCTGCGCCTCGACCAGGGCGACGCGCTGCGCGTGGCAGTGATCTCGATCGACCCATCACGCCGCAAGAGCGGTGGCGCCCTGCTGGGCGACCGCATCCGCATGAACGCGATTTCACCTTGGTCCACGGGTTCGCGTGTGTTCATGCGTTCGCTGGCCACACGTGACTTTGGCTCCGAAATCTCAGCCGCCCTGCCAGACGTGGTGGCAGCTTGCAAGGTAGCGGGCTTTGATTTGATCGTGGTGGAAACGTCCGGCATTGGCCAGGGCGACGCCGCCATCGTGCCGCATGTGGATGTGCCCATGTACGTGATGACGCCCGAGTTTGGCGCGGCCAGCCAGCTCGAGAAGATCGACATGCTCGACTTTGCCGAGTTCGTGGCGATCAACAAATTCGACCGCAAGGGTGCGTCTGACGCCCTGCGCGACGTGGCCAAGCAGGTGCAGCGCAACAAAGAAGCCTGGACCGTGCCCACAGAGCAGATGCCAGTGTTTGGCACCATGGCTGCACGCTTCAACGACGACGGCGTCACGGCCCTGTATCAAGCCCTCAAAACTCGTCTGGCCGCGCTCGGCATGAAGACCATTGAGGGCCGTTTGCCTTTGGTCAAGGTGCGCTACAGCACCCACCAGAACCCGGTCGTGCCTGGCGCACGCACCCGCTACCTGGCCGAAATCAGCGACACGGTGCGCGGCTACAAGAAGCGCGCCATCGAGCAATCACGCTTGGCCCGCGAAATCCAGCAACTGCGCGCCGCCGCCCGCATGCTCGAAGTGGGCAAATCCGGTCGCGCCAAAGCCGCCGAAGCTGCGATTGACTTGGCCGTGCAACGCGAGCAAACGCAAGACCCCACCGCCAAGAAGCTGCTGGCCCAGTGGCCCAACATGCAAAAAGCCTATGCGGGCGATGAGTACGTGGTGAAGATCCGCGACAAAGAGATTCGCACCGCACTGACCACCAAGAGCCTTTCTGGCACCACCATCCGCAAGGTGGCTCTGCCGCAGTACGAAGACCACGGCGAAATCCTCAAGTGGTTGATGCTGGACAACGTGCCCGGCAGCTACCCCTACACCGCAGGGACCTTTGCCTTCAAGCGCGAGGGCGAAGACCCGACCCGCATGTTCGCCGGTGAAGGCGACCCCTTCCGCACCAACCGCCGCTTCAAGCTGGTCAGCGAAGGCATGCCCGCCAAGCGCCTGTCCACCGCGTTTGATTCGGTCACGCTGTACGGCAACGACCCAGACCTGCGCCCCGATATCTACGGCAAGATCGGCAACTCGGGCGTGAACGTGGCCACGCTCGACGACATGAAGGTGCTGTACTCGGGCTTTGACCTGTGCAACCCGACCACCAGCGTGTCGATGACCATCAACGGCCCTGCGCCGTCGATCCTGGCCATGTTCATGAACACGGCCATCGACCAGAACATCGACAAGTTCAAGACCGAGAACGGCCGCGAGCCCACCGAGACCGAAACCGCCAAGATCAAGGAATGGGTGCTGGCCAATGTGCGCGGCACGGTGCAGGCCGACATCCTGAAAGAAGACCAAGGTCAGAACACCTGCATCTTCTCGACCGAGTTTTCACTCAAAGTGATGGGGGACATCGCGCAGTATTTTGTGCACCACGACGTGCGCAACTTCTACTCTGTGTCCATCTCGGGTTACCACATCGCCGAGGCCGGAGCCAACCCGATTTCGCAGCTGGCCTTCACGCTGTCCAACGGCTTCACCTTTGTGGAAGCTTACCTGGCGCGTGGCATGCACATCGACGATTTTGCGCCGAATCTCTCCTTCTTCTTCAGCAACGGCATGGACCCTGAATACACGGTGCTCGGCCGCGTGGCGCGCCGCATCTGGGCCGTGGCCATGAAAGAGAAGTACGGCGCGAACGAGCGCTCACAAAAACTGAAGTACCACATACAGACTTCGGGCCGTTCGCTGCACGCGCAAGAGATCCAGTTCAACGACATCCGCACCACGCTGCAAGCGCTGATCGCGATCTACGACAACTGCAACAGCCTGCACACCAATGCGTTTGACGAAGCCATCACCACGCCCACCGAAGACTCGGTGCGCCGCGCCATGGCGATCCAGCTGATCATCAACCGAGAGTGGGGCTTGGCCAAAAACGAAAACCCCAATCAGGGTGCCTTCATCATCGACGAGCTGACCGAGTTGGTCGAAGAGGCCGTGCTGGCCGAGTTCGAGAAAATCGCCGAGCGCGGCGGCGTGCTGGGCGCCATGGAAACCGGCTACCAGCGCGGCAAGATCCAAGACGAATCGATGCACTACGAGATGCTCAAGCACACTGGCGAGCTGCCCATCATCGGCGTCAACACCTTCCGCAACCCCAAGGGTGACGAAGTCATGGAAACGCTGGAGCTGGCCCGCTCGACCGAGGAAGAAAAACAGTCGCAGCTCAAGCGCCTGAACGACTTCCACGCGCTGCATGCCAACGAATCGCCCGCGATGCTCAAGCGTTTGCAGCAAGCCGTGATCGACAACGGCAATGTGTTCGAAGTGCTGATGGACGCGGTGCGGGTGTGCTCACTCGGCCAGATCACCAACGCACTGTTTGAAGTGGGTGGTCAATACCGCCGTAATATGTGAACCTCAAAAGTTCACCCGATCCCCGCCCTTGAGCGCCAACATGCTGCGCGCCTCGTCGGGGGTGGCGACCTCCAGATTCAGTGCTTCCAGCACGGTGCGGATGCGCTGCACCTGCTGAGCACTGGACTCGGCCAATTTTCCAGGGCCAATCCACAGCGAGTCTTCCAGGCCCACCCGAACGTTCGAACCCATGGCCGCGCCAATGCTGGCCAGCGCAATCTGGCCCTTGCCTGCACCCAGAATCGACCACTGGTAATCACTGCCAAACAATCGATCGGCTGTACGGCGCATGTGCATCAGGTCTTCGGGGTGAGGGCCAATGCCACCCAAAATGCCGAACACTGACTGCACAAACAAAGGGCCGGTGACCAGTCCCCGATCGCGGAAGTGCGCCAGGTTGTACAGATGGCTGATGTCGTAGCACTCGAACTCGAAGCGGGTGCCATTTTCAGTGCCCAAGCGCAAAATCGTTTCGATGTCTTGGTAAGTGTTCTTGAACACCAGATCTCGGCTCTTTTCGAGGTGCGCCCGCTCCCACTCGTGCTCAAAAGACTTGAAGCGGTCCAGCATGGGGAACAGACCAAAGTTCATCGACCCCATATTGAGCGACGCCACTTCGGGCTTGAAGGTCAGCGCCGGTTGCATGCGCTCGTGCACGGTCATGTGTGGGCTGCCGCCCGTGGTCAGGTTGATGACGGCGTTGGTGTGGGCCTTGATCTTTTGTAAAAATGGCACAAAAAACGCCGGGTCTTGCGAGGGGCGACCGTCTGCCGGATCGCGCGCATGCAGGTGCAAGATGGCCGCGCCCGCCTCTGCCGCGGCAATGGCCGCATCGGCGATCTCGTCGGCCGTCACCGGCAAATGCGGCGACATGCTGGGCGTGTGAATGGCCCCGGTGGGGGCGCAGGTGATGATGACTTTGCGGGCTTTGCTCATGAACCGTCTCCAAAAATGGTCGCCCAACCTCTTTAGGCTGGGTCTGAGCGATAGCATGCCCGTCCCGCAACAACGGCGAGGTCACCAAGGCAACAAGCGCGCAGCCATGTCACACCCAAGCTGCGCGATTGCAGCAAAATGGCCAAGATGTACCTTGCATGAGGTGCGCAACATCGTCAGTCACAACGTCCAGGAATCCTATGCAGCACCTGCCGCCGTTCATCGCCCCCTCAGAACACCAAGATGCCGACAGCGCCTTGGCGCAAATCCAGCACATTTACCAGCACAGCGTGAACCACCTGCGCCAGGCCATGCGCGACTTTGTGGCGGGCGCCGACATGGAAGGCACGCGGGTGCGGGCGTTTTACCCTTTTGTGCGGGTGCAGGTCCTCAGCGCAAGCCGCAAAAGCGCGGGGCTGGACAGCCGCTTGAGCTATGGTTTTGTGGCCGAGCCGGGCCGCTTTGAAACCACCCTGACCCGTCCAGACCTGTTTGCCGATTACATCCACCAGCAGTTGGCGTTGCTGCTGCAAAACCACGGCGCGAGTCTGCAGGTGGGCACCAGCAACCAGCCCATCCCGATTCACTTTTCTTTCGCCGACGACGAGCACATGGAAGGCAGCCTGAGCCCAGAGCGGCAGTCCCTGATGCGGGAGGTGTTTGACCTGCCCGACTTGGCCGCCATGGACGATGGGATTGCCAATGGCACGCACGAACCTGCAGCCTCTGAGGCCCGGCCGTTGTCGCTTTTCACCGCGCCTCGCATCGACTATTCGCTGCAGCGCCTGCGCCACTACACCGGCACCTCACCGCATTGGTTTCAAAACTATGTGCTGTTTACCAACTACCAGTTTTACATCGACGAATTCATCGCCCTAGGCCACGCCGAAATGAACAACCCGGACAGCGAATACATCGCCTTTGTGGAGCCCGGCAACCTGGTCACGCGCCGCGTGGGTCTGCCGACCGAAGAGGTGGACGCCTTGGGCCAAACACCGCTGCGCCTGCCGCAAATGCCGGGCTACCACCTGGTACGCAAAGGCCACAGCGGCATCACCATGGTCAACATTGGCGTGGGGCCCGCCAACGCCAAGACCATCACCGACCACATTGCCGTACTGCGCCCCCACGCCTGGCTGATGCTGGGCCACTGCGCAGGCCTGCGCACCACGCAGCTGCTGGGCGACTACGTGCTGGCCCACGCCTATGTGCGCGAAGACCATGTGCTGGACGAGGATCTGCCGCTGTGGGTGCCGATCCCTGCGCTGGCTGAGGTGCAGGTCGCACTCGAGCGGGCCGTGTCCGAGGTCACGGGCTGTCATGGCGCAGACCTCAAACGCCTGATGCGCACCGGCACCGTGGCCAGCACAGACAACCGCAATTGGGAACTGCTGCCGGACAACAAACCGCAGCGGCGCTTCAGCCAAAGCCGCGCCGTGGCTCTGGACATGGAAAGCGCCACGATTGCCGCCAATGGTTTTCGGTTTCGGGTGCCCTACGGCACGCTGCTGTGCGTGAGCGACAAGCCGCTACACGGCGAGATCAAGCTGCCGGGCATGGCCAACCACTTTTACCGCGAACGCGTCAACCAGCACCTGCAAATCGGCATCTGCGCCGTGACCTTGCTGCGCAACGCTGGGCCAGAACAACTGCACAGCCGCAAGCTGCGCAGCTTTGCTGAAGTGGCATTCCAGTAAGTCAGATCAGATCGCCACGCTTCGCTCGCGATGACAACCCGGGTGACTATCGATGACAACTCGGGTGAGTGTCGATGACGCAATGAGGTATCCCCACCTACAATGCCAAGATGAAAATACTGTTCATTGCCGACCCCCTCGAGTCCTTCAAGATTTACAAGGACACCACGTTCTCGATGATGCGCGAAGCGCAAAAACGCGGTCACCAGGTCACAGCCTGCGAAATGACCGATGTGCGCTGGCAGCGTGGCGAAGCGGTCTCGGCCGAGGCACGCGAGATCACGCTCACCGGTCAAGCCGACAGCTGGTTCACACCGATCGCCACGCGCCGTGCCAACCTGAAAGACTTTGACGCGGTCATCATGCGCACTGACCCGCCCTTTGACAGCGAATATTTTTACGCCACCCACCTGCTGAGCCAAGCCGAGCGTGAAGGGGCCAAGGTCTTCAACAGCCCCGCTGCTTTGCGCAACCACCCCGAAAAACTCGCCATCCTGGAATTTCCCCAGTTCATAGCTCCCACTTTGGTCACGCGCAGCGAGGCCGACATCCGTGCCTTCCATGCCGAGCACGGCACCATCATTTTGAAACCCTTGGACGGCATGGGCGGCACAGGCATCTTCAAAGTGGGAGCGGACGGCCTGAACCTAGGCGCGATCATAGAAACGCTCAACAAGGGTGGCGCGCAAACCGTGATGGTGCAAAAGTTTTTGCCGGACATTGCCCAAGGCGACAAGCGCGTGCTCTTGGTTGGCGGCAAGCCGGTGCCCTTTTGCCTGGCCCGCATTCCGCAAGGCGGCGAGGTGCGTGGCAATCTGGCCGCAGGCGGCAAAGGGGTGGCCCAACCGATTTCGGCGCGTGACCGCGAAATTGCCGAAGCCCTGGGTCCGATCCTCTTTGCACGCGGGCTGATGCTGGTGGGCCTCGACATCATCGGCGACAGCCTCACCGAGATCAACGTGACCAGCCCGACCTGCTTTCAGGAAATCACCGACCAGATGGGATGCGATGTGGCGGCCCTGTTCATGGATGCGGTGGAGGCAACGCTTTGAAAAATGTATTTTCGGTTGTTTGGGCCCCTCATTTCACACCACCAAATACTGTCTCTTGAATGCAGCGAACAGGCCCTGAATCTGTTAACAACAAATTCATGCGCAGGACGTTTTCACTGGCCATCATTTTGGAAATGACCACACTTCCTGCAGCCCTGTCCATGCATTGAAAGGTGCCAACACCCGAAGCCAAAACGCCCGTCTGTTTAACTTGGATGTTGAGATCGCAATCGCCCGTCTGCATCCAATAGGTTTGCGACCCAGTCTGTTGAACGATGCGCATGGTACCTACGTCAGTTTTATTTTTAAAAATCTAGGATCATCACAGCCAAGGTAGGTGTTCTTGCTCACAAAATCCCAAGTACCCGTGATGTCCGTCGTGGCATACGTGAAGCGCTCCAACTCAATCGTGCCCTTCTTGCCGTCAAAACTGTAATTGAATTGGGCATGGGTGTCAGACCTGAAATTGATGCTGGCCTCACCCACAAGGGTTTGCTTGACTTGCGAGGCTGAGTAGCCTGGCCCCGGAGCAGGGCCTGAGCCTCTGTACAAACCGGCTTTCAAAACGGCGCCATCCAAAGGTCCTGCCATGGTCAGGTAGCTGGCCTTGCCGTCTTCGTCATAGTTATACCAAGCCACCACCACTGTGTTGCCTTGGTGACCCACATTGAAGCCCATGCCACTTTGCTGAGGGTCCCACCACCAATCCTGGTAATGACCGGCGTGTGAAAGTGCACTGAAAAATGTCAAGAAAGTAAAAAGCAAAATTACCCATGAATTTTTTTTCATACTTCTCCTACTTTCCTATAGAAAACTAAGCTTGCCTTCTTCAAAAGTGTAAACGCGTCCGGGTGTGAAGGTTGTCCATGATTCATCTTTAGTCAAAGGCGCGGTCACCACCACCGCCACCCGATCTGTCTCTCGCGTATGGTCGGCAAAGTTCATGCTCAGGTCCTCATCGCTCAAAGTGGCTTGCGTGAAGGGGTGCTTGCGCAGCACGTAGTGCAGGTTCGTGCTGGCATGCGCCCACAAAGCCTGTCCATTGGACAGCAAGAAGTTGAAGTTACCAAATCGGGCGATCTGCGGCACCAATTCGTCCAGCGTCAGGGACAGCTCTTTTACGCTAGGCACGCTGGCGTGTGACTTGGCCAACTCTTGCATCAGCCAACAAAACGCCCGCTCGCTGTCAGTCTGTCCCACGGGTTTGAAATTACCGTGTAGGCGCGGCTTAAAGTCCACCAGATTACCATTGTGCGCAAACACCCAGTAGCGTCCCCAGAGCTCTCGCACAAAGGGGTGACAATTTTCCAGGCTCACCTCACCTTGTGTGGCCTTGCGGATGTGGGCGATGACGTTTTGACTTTTGATCGGGTAGCGCCGGATCAGCTCGGCAATCGGCGAGCTGCTGGCGCTTTGGTGATCTACAAAGTGGCGCACGCCCTGCCCTTCAAAAAAGGCAATGCCCCAGCCGTCGCCATGATGGTCGGTGTAACCGCCACGCTGGGCAAAGCCGCTGAAGCTGAAGGTCAAATCGGTCGGTGTGTTGGCGTTCATGCCGAGCAGTTGACACATGACTTCAATCCCGGTCGGTCGTGGTAGATCGGCTGGCACAGGCTCGGCAAATGCACGCCTTGTTGCGGGCTGCTTCAGGCACTTGAAGCAACAACTCGCGGTCAAAGTGCACACGTGTGCACCAGCAGGGCTGGGCCGGCGAATCGCCTGGGCTGGCCATGACGCAACTGTTGGGCTGTCCACACAGGGGGCACAAGCACGGGTCTACAAGCGTCAGGGCATTCATACAAATGGGTATTCAGATGTCAGTGCAGGGTGGTCGCATCAGTGCGCATCACCGCCGGGTTGTGAGCCATACCGAGGCCGCTGCGCATCGCGCCCTCCAAAAGTCCTATTTTCAGGCATTCGAGTGACCGCAAGGCATGACGCACAGCAAAACGGCTCCCGAAGGAGCCGTTTCTTCAAGTGTCAGACCGCGTCGGACGCAAGCACCTTCAAGCCGCCTTGACCTTCAGTCGCCAGGCGTGCAACAGGGGTTCGGTGTAACCGGAAGGTTGCGCCTTGCCCTTGAAGACCAAATCGCAAGCCGCTTTGTAGGCCGCCGACTTGGCGAAATTACCCGCCATCTTCTGGTAGACCGCGTCGCCCGCGTTTTGCGTATCCACCACAGCGGCCATGCGCTCCATGGTTTGCTTGACTTGCTTTTCGGTCACCACGCCGTGGTGCAGCCAGTTGGCCATGTGCTGGCTCGAGATGCGCAGCGTGGCGCGGTCTTCCATCAGGCCTACGCCGTTGATGTCGGGCACCTTGGAACAGCCAACACCTTGGTCCACCCAACGCACCACATAACCCAAGATGCCTTGGGCGTTGTTGTCGAGTTCCTTTTGCTTCTCTTCGGCCGACCAGTTGGCGTCGTCTTTGGCGACCACAGGGAACTGCAGCAAGGCGTTGAGGGTGTCTTCGCGCAGTTGTTTCGGGTCTTGCTTGGCCACGGCCTTTTCCATCTGCTTTTGCAGGGCGGGCACATCCACCTGGTGGTAGTGCATGGCGTGCAGCGTGGCAGCAGTGGGGCTGGGCACCCAGGCGGTGTTGGCACCGGCCATGGGATGACCAATCTTGGCTTTGAGCATGTCGGCCATCAGGTCGGGCATGGCCCACATGCCTTTGCCGATTTGGGCACGACTGCGCAAGCCGCAGGCCAAGCCCACGTTGACGTTGTTCTTCTCGTACGCACCCAACCAGGTGCTGTTCTTGATGTCGCCCTTGCGCATGACGGGGCCGGCCAACATGCAGGTGTGCATTTCGTCGCCGGTGCGATCCAAAAAGCCGGTGTTGATGAAGGCCACGCGGCTTTTGGCGGCGGCAATGCAGGCTTTGAGGTTGGCGCTGGTGCGGCGTTCTTCGTCCATGATGCCCAGCTTGACGGTGGAGGGCTTCATGCCGATCACCTTTTCAACGCGGCCAAAAAGCTCGTCGGCAAAAGCGACTTCGGCGGGGCCGTGCATTTTGGGCTTGACGATGTAGACGCTGCCGGTGCGGCTGTTGCGCAGAGGGTGCGAGGCTTTCTTTTGTAAGTCCACCAGGGCGCAAGTCACGGTGACCATCGCGTCCAGGATGCCTTCCGGGATCTCTTTCATGCTGCCGTCGGCTGCTTTGTAGAGGATGGCGGGGTTGGTCATCAAATGGCCAACGTTACGTACGAACATCAGAGAGCGGCCGTGCAGTTTGACGCTGCCTTTGCCTGCCGGTTTGGTGTACTCGCGGTCACCGTTCATGGTGCGGGTGAAGGTCTTGCCGCCCTTTTGGACTTCTTCACTCAGCGTGCCTTGCAAGATGCCCAGCCAGTTGGCATAGGCCAGCACTTTGTCGTCGGCGTCCACAGCCGCCACGGAGTCTTCCAGGTCGAGGATGGTGGACAGGGCGCTTTCAGCGATCAGGTCGGACACGCCTGCCGGGTCGGTCTTGCCGATGGCGGTGGTCTTGTTGATCTGCAGGTCCAGGTGCAGGCCGTTGTGCACGAACAGCACCGATGCAGGGGCCTTGGCGTCGCCGGTGTAGCCCACGAATTGCTTGGCATCGGCCAAGGTGGTGCTCTTGCCATTGGCCAAGGTCACCACCAGCTTGCCCGCTTTCACGGCGTAGCCCTTGCTGCCCACATGCGAGCCGCTCTTGAGCGGTGCAGTGCGGTCGAGTACGTTGCGGCAGTAGTCGATGACTTTGGCGCCGCGCTTGGGGTTGTAGCCTGTGCCTTTTTCACAGCCGTCGGCTTCGCTGATGGCGTCGGTGCCGTACAGCGCGTCATACAAACTGCCCCAGCGGGCGTTGGCCGCGTTCAGGGCGTAACGGGCGTTCAAGATGGGCACCACCAATTGGGGGCCCGCCAGTTTGGCCAGTTCGGCGTCCACATTGGCAGTGGTGGCTTGGGCGTTCTTGGGCTCAGGCACCAAGTAACCGATTTGCGACAGGTATTTACGGTAAGCCTTCATGGCCTTGCCTGCGGGCACGGGGCCGGGGTTGGCGGTGTGCCACTGGTCCATGGCGGTCTGGATGCGGTCACGCTCGGCCAGCAAGGCGATGTTTTTCGGGGCCAGGTCGGCCACGATGTCGTTGAAGCCTTTCCAGAACTTGTCTTTGTCCACGCCCGTGGCGGGCAACATTTTGTCGTTGATGAAACTCAACAAGGGATTGGCCACTTGCAGGTTGTGGATCGCGGTGCGTGCAGTCATGGGAGCCTCGAAAGGATGTTGAAAAACGGGGGGTGTCTGTCATTGAACCGACGCCATCAGGCAAGGTCCACGCGACGATTCATTCGGAAAGTACTTTATTCTAAGTTTGTATGCCGATAAACACGCTCCAAAGCCATTAACCCATGACTTTTCCGCACAAATCCAGTGTTGTCTAATCTGGTCATGACAAGTATTCAAGCCCCAGAGGTTCTGATCAGCGAAGTGGGCCCACGCGACGGTCTGCAATCGGTCAAGGCCACCATGCCCACCGCCGACAAGCTGCGCTGGATCGACGCGCTGGCCTCAGCTGGCCTGCGCGAAATCGAAGTGGCCTCTTTTGTGCCCGCCCAACTGCTGCCGCAAATGGCCGACGCCGCGCAGGTGGTGCAGCACGCACTGCGCCACACGGACGTGCGCATCATGGCCCTGGTGCCCAACTTGCGGGGTGCGCAAGCCGCATTGCAAGCGGGGGCCCAAAAGCTCACCTTGCCGGTGTCGGTCAGCCCCGCCCACTCCCTGGCCAATGTGCGCAAAACACCTGAAGACATGGTCGAAGAAGTCCAAGCGGTTTTGCGCTTGCGCGACGACATCGCACCCGGCGTATTTGTGGAAGTCGGCATGTCCACCGCCTTTGGCTGCACCTTGCAAGGCCAAGTGCCCGAGGATGATGTGCTGCGCCTTGCCCAGCTGCTGGCCCAAGCGGGCGTGGACGAGATCGGCCTGTCGGACACCACCGGCATGGCCAATCCGGCGCAGGTGCGTCGGCTGTTCCAGCGCATGTTTCAGGAAATCGGCCCGCTCACAGGTGCCGCCCACCTGCACAACACCCGGGGCCTGGGCCTGGCCAATGCCCTGGCCGCTTACGAGGCGGGCGTGCGCACCTTTGACAGCTCCCTCGGCGGCCTGGGCGGTTGCCCCTACGCGCCGGGCGCTTCGGGCAATGTGGTGACCGAAGACCTGGTGTTCATGTTCGAGGCCATGGGCGTGAGCACCGGCATAGACCTGAACCTGCTCATGGCCGCACGCGCGCCCCTGAAAGCCGGCCTGCCCGGCGAGCCGTTGTATGGCATGACGCCCGAAGCGGGACTGCCCAAGGGGTGGCGCACCTGAGTCAAACAGGGCAATGCAATGCCAATCCGGCAACATTACAAACCTGAACCCGCATAATCGGGTCACATGGACAAGCTCAAAGCCTTCGAAACCTTCGTTGCTGTTGCGACCAAAGGCAGCCTGACCGCCGCCGCGCGGGCCGAGGGTGTGGCCCCGGCCATCATTGGGCGACGGCTCGATGCGCTGGAAGAAAACCTGGGCGTCAAACTGCTGGTGCGCACCACACGGCGCATCACCCTGACGCACGAAGGCAGCGCTTTTCTGGAAGATTGTCAGCGCTTGCTCTCTGATGTGGCCAATGCCGAAGCCAGCGTGTCGGCCGGCGGTGTCAAGGCCAGCGGCCATTTGCGCATCACGGCCCCGGCCGGCTTTGGCCGCCGCCATGTGGCCCCGCTGGTGCCACGCTTTCGCGAGCTCCACCCCGATGTGTCGATGTCGCTGAACTTGAGCGACCGGGTGGTGGACCTGGCTGCCGAGGGCTTTGACTGCGCGGTACGGGTAGGCGATCTGCCCGATTCTTCTTTGGTCAGTGTACGCCTGGCTGACAACCGCCGCCTGTGCGTGGCCACCCCGGCTTATCTGGCCCGACGCGGTACACCCCTGCAACCATCGGACTTGCTGCAGCACGACTGCCTGACGCTGTCGAGCGACGCCTCGCAAACCCGGGGTTGGGCTTTTCGAAACACGAGTGAGGGCGGCCACGACGTGGTTCATCTGCGCCCCGGGGGGCCTCTGGACTGCTCGGACGGACAGGTGCTGCACGACTGGTGCCTGGCCGGATTCGGCATTGCCTGGCGCAGCACCTGGGAAGTGGAAAGCGAAATCCGTTCGGGCCAATTGGTGGCCGTGCTGGAAGAATTTGCCGCACCACCGAACGGCATTTTTGTGGTGTTTCCCCAGCGCAAACACTTGCCGCTGCGGGTGCGGCTGTGGATCGACCACCTGAAACACCATTACGCCCAGCCCGGCTACTGGCAAGCAGCCGAGGGCTGAGGGCGTTCGAGGCTGTAGTGTTGAGGGCATGAGCCACGCCCATTGCCCAAGGCGTGGGCTCCCGCAAAAACTCGCGTTCGGATTACTTCTTCAAGCACTCCGACATGAAGGCCTTGCGCTCGTCGCCTTTTTTGCCCGCGGCTTCCGCGTTGCAGGTCTTCATTTTGTTTTGCTGCTTTTCCTGTTTGTTGGCACTGAGGCAGTCCTTCATGAAGGCTTTGCGCTCATCGCCTTTTTTGCCTTCGGCCTCTTTGTTGCAAGTGGCCATTTTGCTTTGCTGGGCTGTTTTCTCCGCGGCAGGAGCGGATGCAACAGGCGCAGCAGCGGTCGCGGCTGCTGCTGGTTTGGCGGGATCGGCGGCGAAAGCCATGCCAGAAACCAAGGAAAAACCCAAAACCGCAATAGAAATGGTGTGACGCATGTGAGGACTCCTAAAAAAACGATTCATGACCAAATGACACCGCACAGGCTTGTGCAGTCCACGCCTTAACGCGTCAGAAGTACCGAAGAGCGACAGCAGTTGTGACCAACTGTAATTGCTGCACATAAATCCACTCATGCAGCATGCCCGCCAGCGCTGAGGTGTCCCGTCCCCGTAAAATCGCGCCCTATGCTTTCTGCCAAACAACATTTGCTCACGGCCCTGGCCGCCGAGTTGGAAAAACTACAAACCGGTGCCGGTGCGCGCGCTGCCTTTGAATCTCCCAAAGTGGCCGCCCACGGCGACTTGGCTTGCACAGCCGCCATGCAGCTGGCCAAGGCCCTTAAGCAAAATCCCCGGCAGCTGTCCGAAACCCTGCGCAGCGCTTTGCTGGCCACCCCTGCTTTTGAGCGCTGGGTGGATGCCATCGAGATCGCCGGGCCAGGCTTCATCAACATTCGCCTGAAAGACGCTGCCAAGCAAGCCGTGGTGCACGAGGTGTTGCAAGCGGCCGAGTGTTTTGGCGATCAACCCGCAAAATCCGACAAGGTGCTGGTCGAATTCGTCTCGGCCAACCCCACAGGCCCGCTCCATGTGGGCCACGGCCGCCAGGCCGCCTTGGGCGACGCGATTTGCAATTTGCTGGCCACGCAAGGCCAGCAGGTTTACCGCGAGTTCTACTACAACGATGCGGGCGTGCAGATCACTACTCTCGCCAACTCCACCCAATTGCGCGCCAAGGGCTTCAAGCCCGGTGACGCCGAGTGGCCGGAGGCCGCCTACAACGGCGACTACATCCAGGACATCGCCAACGATTTTCTGGCTCAAAAAACCGTGAAGTCCGATGATCGCGAATTCACCGGCAGCGGCGATGTCAATGACCTGGACGGCATGCGCCTGTTTGCCGTGGCTTACCTGCGCCACGAACAAGACCTGGACTTGAAGGCCTTTGACGTTCAGTTCGACAACTACTACCTCGAGTCAAGCCTTTACACCAGCGGCAAAGTCGATGCTGCGGTTCAAAAGTTGCGCGATGCGGGCAAGACCTACGAGCAAGATGGCGCATTGTGGCTCAAGTCCACCGACTACGGCGACGACAAGGACCGAGTCATGCGCAAGGGCGATGGCTCTTACACCTACTTTGTGCCCGATGTGGCCTACCACATCACCAAGTGGGAACGCGGCTTTGGCCGTGTCGTGAACATCCAGGGCACTGACCACCACGGCACCATTGCCCGTGTGCGTGCGGGCCTGCAGGCGGCTGGCGCGGGCATTCCCGCGGGCTACCCCGACTATGTGTTGCACACCATGGTGCGTGTGATGCGGGGCGGTGAAGAGGTCAAGATTTCCAAGCGTGCAGGCAGCTACGTCACGCTGCGCGACCTGATCGAGTGGACCAGCAAGGATGCGGTGCGTTTCTTCTTGCTGTCTCGCAAGCCAGACACCGAATACATCTTCGACATCGACTTGGCGCTGGCGCAAAACAACGACAACCCGGTTTACTACGTGCAGTACGCCCACGCCCGCATCTGTTCGGTGCTGGCGGCTTGGGGTGGTGATGTGGCCTCTCTCGCCAAAGTGGATTTGTCCCCGCTACAAAGCCTACAAGCCCAGGCCCTGATGCTGGCCTTGGCCAAGTACCCCGACATGCTCACATCGGCCGCCAACGACTTTGCGCCGCACGACGTGACCTTCTACCTGCGCGACCTGGCCTCGCAATACCACAGCTACTACGACGCCGAACGCATTTTGGTGGACGACGAAGCGGTCAAGCAAGCGCGTCTGGCGCTGGTGGCGGCCACCGCGCAGGTGCTGCGCAATGGCCTCAAAGTGCTGGGCGTGTCAGCCCCGCAAAAAATGTGAACGGACCTGTCATGACCATCCACAGCCAACGCGGCGGTACTTTTCTGGGTTTCATCATCGGCCTGGTGCTGGGCCTGGGCGTGGCCTTGGCCGTGGCCATTTACGTGACCAAGGTGCCCACGCCTTTCTCCAACAAGAACCAGCCCCGCTCCAATGCACAAGACGCGCAGGAAAGCGAAAAGAACAAGGACTGGAACCCCAACAGTGTGTTGCAGCCCAAGGCCCCGGCTGAGCCGCCTGCCGCACCCAACGCCAGCCAGCCCGCCGCCGACACCCCCGCCGCTGCGGCGGACGCGGGCAAATCTGTGCCCCGCCCCGCAGTGACCGCAGACCCACTGGGTGATTTGGCCAAAGCCAAATCGGGACTGAACACGCCGGCCACTCCTGCCGATTCGAGCGACCCGTTTGACTATGTGGTACAGGTCGGCGCCTACCGCACGAGCGCCGATGCCGATGCCCAAAAAGCCAAACTCGCCCTATTGGGGCTTGACGCCAAGGTTTCTGAGCGAGATCAAGCCGGGCGCGTGGTTTACCGCGTACGCTTGGGTCCTTTCAGTGATAAGAGCGTTGCCGAGCGTGTTCGAGCGCAGCTCGAGAGCAATGGCATCGACAACACCTTGGTTCGCATGCAACGCTGAACCACCCACTTCGCACCCCCGGTGTGCATCGATGACAGGAGTTCCCATGAAACGACGCCTTTTTTCCACCGCCATGCTGACAGTGACCGCCTTGCTGGGCACAGCTTCTGCCTGGGCGCAACAGGCCTTCCGCTCGGGCAAGGACTACATCACCCTCGACCGCCCTGTGGCAACCGAGGCGGGCAACGGCAAGATCGAAGTGCTGGAATTCTTTTGGTACAGCTGCCCCCACTGCAATCAGTTTGAACCTGCGTTCGAGCAGTGGGCCAAAAACGCGCCCAAAGACGTGGTGGTACGTCGTGTTCCGGTGGCTTTCCGGGATGACTTCGTGCCCCAGCAGCGCCTGTATTACACGCTGGAAGCCATGAACCTGGTCGACAAAATGCACATCCGCGTGTTCACCGCCATCCATGGTGAGAAGTTGATGCTCAACACCGATGCTGCCGTGCTGGCATGGGCCGAAAAGCAAGGCATTGACAAAGCCAAGTTCGAGCAGACTTACAAGTCCTTTGGCGTGGCCACCAAGGCCAAGAGGGCCGTGCAGCTCCAAAACGACTTCAAGATCGAAGGTGTTCCCTCGCTGGGGGTGGCAGGCCGCTTTTACATCGACGGCACACTGGCAGGCAGCATGACGCGCGCGCTGCAGGTCGCCGACGCGCTGATTGTCCAGTCCCGCCAAAACCGCTGAGCTTTCGGGCATCCCGACCGGATGCCCACCCCAGCGGGGTATTTTGCGAAGCCCGCCGCTGTCCCGTGCGGGCTTTTTTGCAGCTGCCCTTTGATTTTTGCGCTGTATGTAGCGCGATGCGTGGCGCTTGCACCTACAATGACTGCGATTCACAGCAAGATTCATGCCCTTCAAAACACATACCCTCCTTCGCTTGCCCCATTGGGGTTTGTTGGGGCTGTGCGCCAGCTTGCTCGCCCTGCCCTGCCAAGCCGAAAAAGCCGACCGGGATCAACCCATGAACATCGAAGCGGACAGCATGCGCCACGACCAAGCGCGTCAGCTGACCCAGTTCACCGGTAAAGTGCTGGCCACCAAGGGGACTTTGGTGTTGCGCGCTGCTCGCATGGAAGTGCAGCAAGACAGCCAAGGCCGACAGGTGGCCCGTTTGTGGGCCGCCCCGTCTGAGCGGGTGTTTTTCAGGCAAAAACGCGAGGGCGTGAACGAATTCACCGAGGGTGAGGCCGAACAGGTCACTTATGACAACCAGGCCGATGTCATCACCCTGAGCCAGCGCGCGGAGGTGCGCATCTTGCGCGGCAATCAAGTGGCCGACCAACTCAACGGCCACACCATTGTGTTCAACAACACCAGCGAGGTCATGACCGTGGACGGCCAGGCTGCCAGTGGTACCGGGCAACGTGTACGGGCCATGCTGTCGCCCCGCAACACATCGGCCGCCCCCACCTCTGCTGTACCTACCGCTCCTGCCTTGCGCGCCAGCCCCGGAATTCTCCCCGCGCAAAAACCATGAGCACCGCAGTAGCCACTGACAGCCGTCTGCAAGCGCGCCATCTGAAGAAAGCCTATGGCAGTCGCAAGGTGGTGCATGACGTTTCTGTGCAAGTGGACAAGGGCGAAGTGGTCGGTTTGTTAGGCCCCAACGGCGCGGGCAAAACCACCTCTTTTTACATGATCGTGGGTCTCGTGCGGGCCGATGGCGGGCAGATCCTGATCGACGGCGAAGACGTCACCCGCATGCCGATCCACAAGCGCTCGCGCATGGGTTTGTCTTACCTGCCGCAAGAAGCGTCGATCTTCCGCAAGCTCTCCGTGGCCGACAACGTGCGGGCCATCCTGGAGCTGCAAACCGATGCACAAGGCCGCGCCCTGAGCGGCGCAGAGGTGGAAAAACGGCTGAGCGAACTGCTGGCCGATTTGCGGGTGGACCACCTGCGCGACTCGCCCTCGGTGGCGCTGTCAGGCGGTGAACGCCGCCGCGTGGAAATCGCCCGCGCTCTGGCCACCGACCCGCGCTTCATCTTGCTGGACGAGCCTTTCGCAGGCATCGACCCCATTGCGGTGATCGAGATCCAGCGCATCATCGCCTTCCTCAAACAGCGTGGCATTGGTGTGCTCATCACCGACCACAACGTGCGCGAGACGCTGGGCATTTGCGACCACGCCTACATCATCAGCGAAGGCCGCGTGCTGGCTGAAGGCACGCCCGAGGAGATCGTGGCCAACGCCGATGTGCGCCGGGTGTACCTGGGCGAACACTTCAGGATGTGATGAACACCACCCGCATCCACGACTTGAGAATACAGCCATGAAGCCCGGCCTGTCGCTACGCATGTCCCAGCACCTGGCGCTCACGCCCCAGCTGCAACAATCGATCCGCCTGCTGCAGCTGTCCACGCTGGAGTTGTCGCAAGAAGTCGACCAGATGCTGGATGAGAACCCGTTTCTGGAGCGGGCCGAGGAAGAAGCTACCGCCGAGGCCTTTGGTCTGGACCAAGCCGATGCCCACGTGAGCCTGGGAGACCGCGTCAGCGAAAGCGCCAGCACGGCCAGCAGCAGCGAAGACAGCGCCAGCGAAAACCGTGACGAAGCCGTCACAGACGTGGCCGAAAGCTGGGACGGTGATGGCAGCGTGGACATGCGCCCCGACGACAGCGAATGGGGCGGCGACGCCCCGGCCCGCCAGAACAACAGCGAAGAAACCGCTGACGCGATCGACCTGGCCCGCAGCAGCGGCTCGCTGACCGACTTTTTGCACCGCCAAGCCTTGTCGCTGCGCCTGTCCGAGGTAGACCGTGCGGCGCTTCGATTTTTGATCGAATCGCTCAACGACGACGGCTACCTGACCGACACCCTCCCCGAGCTTGCCGCGAGTCTCGCGGGCAGCGACGATTTTGAACAACTCGACGAGTTGGTGCACCGCTTTACCGTGGCGCTGGGCTTGCTGCAATCGCTCGAACCCTTGGGTGTAGGTGCACGCGATCTGGCCGAGTGTCTGGGCATCCAGATCAAGGCCCACCTCAAGGACGAACCCGATGACGAGGTGGCCCAAGCTGCTTTGGCCATTTGCGCTCAACCGCTGGAGATGTTGGCCAAGCGCGACTTCAAGCGCCTGGCGGTGACCTGCGGCATCGACGAAGCCGTGGTCAAAGCTGCCATCCCCTTCATCGCCCGGCTCGAGCCTAAACCAGGCCGCCCCTTTGTGCAGGCGGAGCAGAACGTCATCATCCCCGACGTGTTGGTGGTGAACACCAGCAAAACGGCCACGCCCAAATTCCGCATCCAACTCAACCCCGATGTGATGCCCAAGCTGCGGGTGCACGACATCTATGCCAACGCCTTGCGTGGCAGCAAAGGCGACAACCATGCGGGCTTGCAACAACGTCTGCAAGAGGCACGCTGGTTCATCAAGAACATCCAGCAGCGCTTTGACACGATCTTGCGCGTGTCGACGGCCATCGTGGAGCGGCAAAAAAACTTCTTCACGCATGGCCCGCTGGCCATGCGCCCGCTGGTGCTGCGAGAGATCGCCGACGAGCTGGGCATGCACGAATCCACCATCAGCCGAGTCACCACCGCCAAATACATGGCCACACCACAAGGCACTTTTGAGCTGAAGTATTTCTTTGGCTCGGGTCTGGGCACCGACAGCGGCAGCGCCGCATCGAGCACCGCGGTGCGGGCGCTCATCAAACAATTTGTGGCCGCTGAAAAGCCCTCCAAACCGCTGTCAGACAACCAGATTTCGGAAATGCTGAAAGAGCAAGGCATCGACTGCGCCCGCCGCACGGTGGCCAAGTACCGCGAAGCCCTGAAGATCGCGCCTGCGAACCTGCGCAAAACCCTTTGAGAGTATTTGAGTGAATTCATTGAACCTGTTCATGCCTTGCGCCGCGGGCGTTGAGGGCTTTTTGGCCGACGAGGTGCACGCCATCACCGGGCTCACAGGCCATGACCTGATGACCGGCCGCGGTGGCGTGATGGCCCGCGCCTCGTGGCGCGATGCGATGCGCATCAACCTGCACAGTCGCCTGACCCAGCGCGTGCTGGTGCAGCTGTCAGTCACCGACTACCGCAACGAAAACGACCTGTACAACGCCGCCAGCGAAGTGGCTTGGGAAATCTGGTTCACCCCCAAGCAAACCTTCAAGATCGACATCACGGCGCAACACAGCCCGCTGACCAGCCTGAATTTTGCCGCCCTCAAAATCAAAGACGCGGTGGCCGACCGTTTCCGCGCCAAACGCGGTGAGCGCCCCAGTGTGGACACCAGCTGGCCCGACGTGCGCATCTACGCCCACGTCACGCCCGAAACCCTCACGCTGTACATCGACACCTCGGGCGAGCCCTTGTTCAAACGCGGCTGGCGCACCGACAAGGGCGACGCGCCTTTGAAGGAAACCTTGGCCGCAGCCATGATCGCGGCCAGCGGCTGGGACGCCACGATACCGCTGTACGACCCCTGCTGCGGCAGCGGCACCATCCCGATCGAAGCGGCGCAAATCGCTTGCGACATCGCGCCGGGACTGCAACGCCGCTTTGGTTTTGAAAAACTGCTGCCCTTCCAAAGCCATGTTTGGCAAGGCCTGATTGAAGAAGCCCGCGATCTGGAGCACGAACCCACCGCACCAATTTTTGGCAGCGATGTGGCCTTCCGGATGGTCGACTTTGCCGAGCGCAATGCCGAACGCGCAGGCGTGTCGGGCGTGATCGAGTTCCGGGGTGGCGACGCGCTGCAACGCATGCCGCCCAGCGAGACGCCCGGCGTGATGCTGCTCAACCCGCCTTATGGCGAGCGCATTGCCGCAGCCGGTGTGGCGGGCCGGGGGCGCGACAGCTTCCAGCCCGGGGCGCTGGCCAATGCACGTTCAAGCACACGCGCATCCGAGCAGAGCCACCACCGCGAAACCGCGCAAACCGACGACGGTGGCGACTTCTTCGCCCAATTGGCCAGCCACTGGAAGAAAAACTACAGCGGCTGGAGCGCCTGGATGCTCACGCCCGACCTGAAGCTGCCCAGCAAAATGCGCCTGAAAGAATCGCGCCGCGTTCCCATGTGGAACGGCCCCATCGAATGCCGCTTGTTCCGCTTTGACATGATCAAGGGCAGTCTCAAACGCACCGCCACTGAACCTGCCCCTGACGCACCGGGGACATCAGGAACGTCTGCAACATGAGCCTGCCGGCCCCCATGCTGCGGGTGCTCGACACCAACATCGTGCTCGACCTGTGGGTGTTTGACGAACCCCAAGCCGCCGCCTTGCGCACCCGTGTCGAGACGGGCACCAGCGGTTGGATCGCCACTGCCGCCATGCGTGAAGAGCTGGCCCGCGTGCTGGACTACCCGCAAATCGCCAAGCGCTTGATCGCCCGCGCCCTGCCCGCCGACACCGTGCTGGCGCACTTTGACCGCCATGCGCAGCTGCAGCCCGACGCGCCCAAAGCCCCTTACGCCTGCAAAGACGCCGACGACCAGAAATTCATCGACCTGGCCGTCGCCCACAGCGCCGCCCTGCACAGCAAGGACGCTCAAGTGCTGTGCATGAAAAAGCGCCTGGCGCGCTGTGGCGTGGCGTTGAACCCGGTCACTACAATCCCCGCCTGACCTCAGGAACACACCATGAACACCACCGCTGGCTTGGAAGCCGAAGACTTTGACACCCTGGACAACATCCTGGACGACCTGCGCGAGCGGTTTGAAGAAACACCGCAATGGGAATTTTGTGAGGGCTTCATGGCCGCGCTGGTGTGCTGCCGCCGCGCCATTCCCGATGCCGAATGGCTGCCCATGCTGCTGGGCGTGGACGAGGGAGAGGAAGGCGGCAGCTTTGCCGATG
>JAIYCB010000022.1 GCA_027488215.1 Comamonadaceae bacterium | reverse complement strand
GGCATGGCCCGCAAAGGCATCACGCCCGACCCCGACAAGATGCAGGCCCAGTTCGACAAGATCGTGGCCCTGTTTGAAGCGCAGGCCGATGCCTTCTACACCAGCGGCCTGGTGCTGGACGACGGCGTGATCGACCCACGCGACACCCGCAGTGTGCTAAGTTTTTGCCTCGACACCTGCTTTGAGGCCGCACAGCGTCACCCCCGCGCTTCAAGCTTTGGCGTGGCAAGGATGTGAGCCAGCGACCATGACACACACATGCCCAATTTTGCACACGAAACATCATTTGTCATTGCGAGCGAAGCGTGGCAATCCAGCGTCAGACCTGTGCACCGACTGGATCGCCGCGCTTCGCTCGCGATGACCGTGTTCGCATTTCCCCCATGAGAACCGCCTCAATAGACTGAATCCAACCCTCAATCCAACGGAGACAAGCCATGCAATACACGCACGAACACCGCGAGATCCAGAACACGCTCAAACGTTTCATCGAGGCCGAGATCAACCCCCATGTGGACGAATGGGAAGCGGCTGAGATTTTTCCGGCGCACGAGGTTTTTAAGAAGATGGGCAATCTGGGCCTCTTGGGCCTGACCAAGCCCGAAGCCTTTGGCGGTGCGGGGCTGGATTATTCGTACAGCATGGCCATGGCCGAGGCGCTGGGCCACATCGATTGCGGCGGCATCCCCATGGCCATTGGCGTGCAGACCGACATGGCCACGCCCGCCTTGGCGCGTTTTGGCAGCGATGAATTGCGTGCGCAGTTTTTGGCCCCGGCGATTGCGGGCGATATGGTTGGCTGTATCGGCGTGAGCGAGCCGGGTGCGGGCAGCGATGTGGCGGGCATCAAAACCGTGGCGCGCAAGGATGGCGACGACTACGTGATCAGCGGCCAGAAGATGTGGATCACCAACAGCTTGCAGGCCGACTGGATGTGCATGCTGGTCAACACCGGCGAAGGGCCCATCCATAAAAACAAGAGTCTGGTCATGGTGCCCATGCGCGAAAACGGCAAGCTGTTGCCCGGCATCGAGGTGGGAAAAAAGATCAAAAAAATCGGCATGAACAGCAGCGACACCGGCCTGATTTATTTCGACGAAGTGCGTGTGCCCCAGCGCTACCGTATCGGCGCCGAAGGCCAAGGCTTCATCTACCAAATGCAGCAATTCCAGGAAGAGCGACTGTGGTGCGCGGCCAGCACGCTGCAGTCGCTGACCAACTGCATCCAGTGGACGGTGGAATGGGCACAAGAGCGCAAGCTGTTTGGCAGCACACTGGCCGACCAGCAGTGGGTGCAGTTCAAGCTGGCCGAACTCAAGGCCGAGGTGGAAAGCCTTCGCGCATTGACCTACCAGTCGTGTGAACACTACATCGCGGGCGAAGACGTGACCGAGTGGGCCACCATGGCCAAGCTCAAAGCGGGCCGTTTGAACCGCACCGTGCCCGACACTTGCCTGCAGTTCTGGGGCGGTATGGGCTTCACCTGGGAAAACAAAGTCTCGCGCATGTACCGCGACGGCCGTCTGGCCTCGATTGGCGGCGGAGCCGACGAGGTCATGCTGGGCATCTTGTCCAAGATGATGGGCATTGCCAAGCGGCCACAAAAATGAGCAACACTTTGCTGATCGAACGCCAGGGTGCGGTCGAAACCTGGACGATGAACGACCCGGCCACCCGCAACGCCCTGAGCGACACGGTGGTGGACGGCTTGCTGCAAGCCTGTGCGCGGGCTGCGCAAGACAACTCATTGCGTGTGGTGGTGCTAACCGGTGCGGGTAGGGCCTTTTGCGCGGGTGGCAGTCTGGGCGGCTTTGCCAGCCTGATTGGACAGCCTTTGCAAGAAGGTGAAACCGATCCGCTGCTGGCCATGAACCGTGGCTTTGGCGACTTGCTCCACGCCCTGAGCGCCCTGCCCCAGTTGCTGGTGTGCCGGGTGGATGGTGCGGCCATGGGCGGCGGTTTTGGCCTGGTGTGCTGCGCCGACCATGTGGTGGCCACAGCTCGCTCGGTCTTGGGCACGCCCGAAGTCACGCTGGGCCTGCCGCCTGCGCAGATTGCACCTTTTGTGTGGCAACGCCTGGGAGAAAGTGCAGCACGTCAGTGTCTGCTGCAAGGCCTGAGCTACACCGCTGCGCAAGCCCTGCAAGTGGGTTTGGTGAACGAGGTGATCGAGCAAGACAGCAACGATGCTTGGCAAACAACGCTGACGCGCCTGATGCGCGCTGAACCCGGCGCGGTGGCCAGCACCAAACAATTGCTGCGGCAGCTGCGCGGACCTGTGCCTGATTTGCGCGATGCCGCTGCACAAGCCTTTGCACAAGGCCTGCGCAGCGCTGAGGCCGCACAAGGCCTGGCCGCGTTTGCACGTAAACAACCTGCACCTTGGACACTTTCTGGCAAGGACCCCGTATGACCTCGACCTTGTCCACCACTTTGCCCAATAAGGTCACACGCTTGCTGATCGCCAACCGGGGCGAGATCGCCCGGCGCGTGATCCGCACGGCCCGCCACATGGGCATCCAGACGGTGGCTGTTTATTCCGACGCCGACCGCGACGCCTTGCATGTGCACGAAGCCGACACCGCCGTCGCGTTAGGCGGCACGCTGTCCGCTGACTCGTATTTGCGCATCGACAAACTGCTGGCAGCCGCGCAGGCCACCGGGGCCGATGCGGTGCACCCGGGTTATGGTTTTTTGAGCGAAAACGCCGAGTTTGCGCAGGCCGTGATCGACGCGGGCCTGACTTGGGTGGGGCCGCCGCCTTCGGCCATCCGCGCACTGGGCAGCAAATCGGCCGCCAAAGCGCTGGCCCTGAAACACGGTGTGCCCTGCTTGCCGGGCTACTTTGGTGAGGACCAGAGCGATGCCACCTTCACCGCACAAGCCGAGAAACTGGGCTTGCCGCTGATGGTCAAGGCCGTGGCCGGAGGCGGTGGGCGCGGCATGCGCCTGGTCACCGACATGGCGCAACTGCTGCCCGCGCTGCACAGCGCACGCTCTGAAGCGCTGGCCGGGTTTGGCAACGGCGACTTGTTGATGGAGCGCGCCTTGCTGCGCCCCCGCCACATCGAGGTGCAGATCATGGCCGATGCCCATGGCCACTGCATCCATCTGGGCGAGCGCGATTGCTCGGTGCAACGCCGCCACCAAAAGATCATCGAAGAGTCACCCAGCCCGGCGGTGAACCCTGAGCTGCGCGAACAGCTGGGCAAGGCAGCCATCGCGCTCGCGCAATCGGCGGGCTATGTGGGCGCGGGCACGGTGGAGTTTTTGCTGGATGAAGCGCAGGCTGACAAGCCGTTCTATTTGATGGAGATGAACACCCGCTTGCAGGTGGAGCACCCCGTCACCGAAATGCTCACCGGACTGGACTTGGTCGAGTGGCAACTGCGCATCGCACGTGGCGAAGCGCTGCCGCTGGCACAAGCCGATGTGCAGCTGCAAGGCCATGCCATCGAAGTGCGCTTGTGCGCCGAAGACGAACACTTCACACCGCAAACCGGCACGGTGCAGGCCTTTGCAGCGCCAGAGGGTTTACGCATTGACCATGCGCTGCATGCGGGTGCGGTGGTCACGCCGCACTACGATTCGATGCTGGGCAAGCTGATTGCGCACGCGCCCAGGCGCAGCGAGGCCATCGCCAACTTGTGCGCGGGCCTGAACCAAACCACGGTGCTGGGCTTACCGACGAACCGGGCCTTTTTGGCCGCTTGTTTGCAACACCCCAGGTTTGCAGCAGGCGAGGCCTTGATTCCGTTTTTGGCCGAACAAGCCGACACGGTGCGCGAGCGCCTGGAGGCCACGAGCGACGCCCGCACCTTGGCCGTGCTGGCTGTGCTCTACGCACAACAATCACCTGCCGCCGCGATGCCCAGCCCCTTCACGCGGCCGGTGCGCATGGGCCTGGGTGAAGAGGTCTTGTCGCTGCGCTTGCAGGAGCTGGGGCAAGGGCAAGTGCGCGTCCAAATGGGCGACACCACACACGAGGCTCGCATACACCGCAGCGGCGATCTGCTGCATATCACGCTGAACGGCCGCCACTGGCAAGCCCGCGGAGTGGCTTGTACAGGTTCGGTCCAGCGCTGGCATGTGCAACTGCAAGGCCCCGAATGCTTTGAGCTGTGGCTCAGCGACCAAAGCCACAGCGCGCCCAGCACAGGGGCCAGCGCTCAAGCGGCGCAGTCGCTGCGTGCACCCTTCAACGGCAAGCTGATTGCGCTGCATGTGCAAGAAGGCCAATCGGTCCAACAAGGCGATGCCGTGCTGGTGATTGAATCGATGAAGCTCGAACACATTTTGTGTGCCCCCCGCGATGCGGTGGTGCACAGCCTCTCGGCCAGCGTGGGGCAGCAAGTGGGCCCCGGCCAGGTGCTGGTGCAATGGAAGGACGCCGCATGAGTAACGCTGGATTCACCGCTGATTTCACAAGCGAAGACCTGCAAAGCCTGCAAGCCACGGTGGAGCGCTTTGCCAAACAAGCCATCGCGCCCCATGTGCCCGCTTGGGAAGAAGCCGGTCAATTTGACCGCAGCCTCTACACCCAAGCCGCCAAGCTGGGCCTGCTGGGCCTGGGCTACCCCGAACACCTGGGCGGCACACCCGCGCCCTGGCTTGCACGCAACATGCTGTCGCAAACCCTGGCGCGTTACGGCGGCAGCGGCGGCGTCATGGCCAGCCTTTTTTCTCACAACATCGGCTTGCCGCCCGTCATGGCACATGGCAGCGCCGAGTTACAAGCCGAGGTGGTGCCGCCAGTGCTGCGCGGCGAGCGCATTGCGGCACTGGCCATCACCGAGCCTGGTGGTGGCTCGGATGTGGCCAGCTTGCGCACCACGGCCCGTGCAGATGGGGCCGACTACGTGATCGACGGCGAAAAGGTTTTCATCACCTCGGGCCTGCGTGCCGACTGGATCACGCTGGCCGTGCGCACCAACCCCGCCAGCAAAGGGGCCAGCGGCATCTCGATGGTGGTGGTGCCGGGAAACACGCCCGGCATCTCGCGCACACGCCTGCACAAGATGGGCTGGCACAGCTCAGACACCGCACAGCTGCGCTTTGACGGCGTGCGCGTGCCCCAGCGTTACCGCCTGGGCGAAGAGGGCGCGGGTTTCAAGATGATCATGGGCAACTTCAACGGCGAGCGCCTGGCCATGTCGGCGATGGCGCTGGGCTTTGCGCAGGCTTGCTTTGACGAAGCGCTGGACTGGGCACGCCAGCGCCAGACCTTTGGCGCGGCCCTGATCGAGCGGCAGGCGATTCGCCACAAACTCATGGACATGCAAATGCGCATTTCCTCCACGCAGGCCTGGGTGGATGCCGTGACGCTACAAGCTGATGCAGGTCAGACCGGTTCAGAGTGGGTGGCGCAAGTGTGCCTCTTGAAAAACCATGCCACCCAAACCATGCAGTATTGCGCCGATGCAGCTGTGCAACTGCTGGGCGGCATGGGTTTCATGCGCGGCACGGTGAGCGAGCGGGTTTACCGCGAAGTCAAGGTGATGATGATCGGCGGTGGGGCCGAGGAAATCATGAAAGAGCTGGCGGCGAAACAGTTGGGGATTTAAATCCCAATCCGGGTCAGACTCGATGGCCTGGATGATCAGGCCAGTCTGGGCTGCCCAGGCGGCAACTCTGACCTCAGCGCAAAAGCCATTTGCACCATGCCGGCCAGCAGCCCCACGAGTACACCCACTTGCAAGGCCCGGTTGTAGGAGCCCATGGCATCAAACACCAAACCGCCACCCAAAGCGCCCATGAAACTGCCCAACTGGTGGCTCATGAAAGCGATCCCACCCAGCATGGCTTGCCAGCGCAATCCAAAAGTTTCGCCGATGTAGCCAGTCACCAAAGGCGCCACGCCCAGCCACAAAAAACCCATGATGGCCGCAAAAATCAGTGTGTTCTCAGGGGTAGGCACCGACAGGAAGTACCAGGCCAAGCCCAATGAGCGCAGCACATAAATGCTGCCCAACAACAAGAGCTTGTTGTAACGTCCACCCGCCCATCCGAAAAACAGGCTACCCAGCACATTGAAGCCACCAATCACACCCAAAGCCTGGGCGCTGAGCATCGGGTCCATGCCGCACAAATCGAGATAAGACGGCAAATGCGTGGTCAAAAAAACCAGCTGCATGCCGCAGACAAAATACGCCAGGGTCATCACCGCAAAAGGCGGGTGTTTCAAGGCAAACCGGGCCATATCGCGGGCATTGTCTTTTTCACCCAGCGGCGAGGGCGGCACCGGCAAGGCATCGACACGTCCAGCGTACCAAGCTGCGGGCAAGATGATCAGGGCCATCACCACAAAACCTGCCACACCAATTCGCCACCCGTGTGCCTGTGACAGAACCTGCCCAATGGGCGCCGCCATCAGGGCGCCCAAAGAACCGGCTGCGGACACGATGCCCAGCACCGTGCTGCGCAAAGCGGGCGAAACAGGGCGTGATGCCACCGCCATGGCAATGGCCGATCCAGTGCAGGCCATGGCTGCACCAATGGCCAATCCAGCCCCCAGGATCACGCCGAGCAAGCCCTGGGCCAAGCACAACATGGTCATGCCGAAGACATACAAGAAGGCGCCGGTCATCATGAGGGGCCGGTAACCGATGCGCACGGCCAATGCACCCGCAAACGGCTGAAGAAAACCCCATGCCAGGTTTTGCACGGCAATGGCCAGTGTGAACTCGGAAACAGAAATCCCGATGTCCTTGGTCAATGCGGGCATGAAAACGCCCAAGCTTTGACGCAAGCCCATGCTGACTGACAACATCAGCGCAGCACCGATCAGGATGGGCAAGCCCGGGCGCAGTGCGATCAAGAGGTTCATGGTGTGCAGTCAGTTTTGCTTGAGCACAATCTAACCGCACAAGCCCATGACCACTGGCCTGTCCGCGACAGGCCTGCTGGAGCCATTTGCGCTTCAGTCAAAAATGTCGTGCAACCAGGACTTCTTGCGTTTGTAGTGATCCCGGTCTCCGTAGCCATAGCGCCCGTCGCTGTAGCCCTGCGGGCGCTGCATGCCAGAGGCAGACTGGGTAGCCTGGTGCGCTGATGCAGCCACCACAGGGGCCGCAGCCGCAGCGCGGTCCAGCAATTTGTCCAACTCGCCACGGTCGAGCCAGATACCTCGGCACGAAGGGCAATAGTCGATCTCGACACCTTGGCGTTCGGCCATGACGAGAGCGGTATCTGGGCATGTGGGACATTTCATGGAAACTCCTTTGAATTTGGACAATCGAAAAATGAGGATCAGATCTTCATCCACCCCCCGGAACCGTCACAAGCGAGCCTGATTTGTGGAATGTGACCGCTTGGATGGAAACCGTGAAGGGGCACTCTACGATCTGTAAAACTCATGAAAAAGCAGATAATGTCTGATCAATACTCTTGAAAAACAGGATATGCGCACCACCTTCAACTACAAGCATCTCTACTACTTCTGGGTCGTGGCCAAGGAAGGCGGTATCACGCGAGCCGCAGACAAGCTCGACATGGCCGTGCAAACAGTCAGTGCCCAGGTGCGCGAACTGGAACGATCATTGGGCTACGCCCTTCTTAAACCGTCAGGCCGAGGACTGACCTTGACCGATGCTGGCCTCGCCGCCATGCAACAGGCTGACCAAATTTTTCAGCTGGGCGAAGACCTGCCCGCACTCGTTCGTGATGCGGTGAGCTCGCCCACCGTGCGGTTGGCCGCTGGCATCTCGGATGGCCTGCCCAAACTCGTGGTGCGCCGATTGATGCAGCCTGTGATGGGCGAGCCACATTTGCGTTTGCTGTGCCACGAAGGTGAGTTCGATGAGCTGCTGGGCGACTTGGCCCTGCACCGCCTCGACGTGGTGCTGTCGGACCGTCCTGCACCGGGCAACGCCAACATCAAGTTGTACAACCACGCACTGGGCACATCCCCAGTGTCCTGGTATGGCACAGCAGCCTGGGTGAAATCGGCGAAAAAGAAATTTCCGGCCAGCCTGGCCGAGGTGCCTGTGCTGTTGCCGACTGGCCACACCGCAGTGCGCGCCCGACTGGACCATTGGTTTGAACAGCACGGGATCCGTCCGCGCATCGTCGGCGAGTTCGAAGACAGCGCTTTACTCAAGACCTTTGGAGAAAGCGGCATGGGCGTGTTCCCCGCCGCCGAGTGGATGCACGACGAGTTGCTGGCGCATTACGATGTGCAGCGCCTGGGGCCGTGTGAGGGCGTGAAAGAACATTTTTTTGCGATTGGCACCGAAAAGAAAGTTCAGCACCCGCTGGTGCAGCGGCTCTTGCAAGTCACGATCGCCGCCGCCTGAAAAGCAAAAAGCCCCCGAGGGACGGTGACCCCGGGGGCTCTTTCGCAGTCGCTGTCCGTTAATTTTTGGCTGAACGCACACTCAACACCATGGTCACGGCCAAGATGCCGACCACCACACCCAGCGAGATGCCCACTGGGATCTTGTACACGTCGATCAGGCACATCTTGGTACCGATGAACACAAGGATCACAGCCAAACCATAATTGAGCAGGTGGAACTTGTTGGCCACCGCCGCCAGCAGGAAATACATGGCGCGCAAACCCAGGATCGCGAACACGTTGCTGGTCAGCACAATGAAGGGGTCCGAGGTGATCGCAAAAATCGCCGGGATCGAATCCACCGCAAAGATCACATCGGTCAAAGCGATCAAGCAGATCACCATGAACAGCGGGGTAGCGATCTTCTTGCCCTTTTCGATGGTCCAGAAATTTTCACCGTCATAGTTTTGACTCACAGGCAAGACCTTGCGCAGCAGTTTGAGCGCCGGGTTGTCGTCCAGGTCAGGTTCTTTGCCCGCAGCCCACCACATCTTCACACCCGTGAGGATCAGGAAAGCGCCAAACACATAGAGCACCCAGTGGAACTCGGCCAGCAACCAGCCGCCCACCAAAATCATGATGGTGCGCAATACGATGGCCCCGATGATGCCGATCATCAGCACGCGCTTTTGGAACTCGCTCGGAACAGCGAAGTAAGTGAAGATCATCAGGAAGACAAAGATGTTGTCCACCGCCAATGATTTTTCAATCAGGTAACCGGTCAAGAACTCCAGCGACTTGGTGTTCGCCAACTCCACCGAACCGGTAGTGTCCTTGATGGCCCACCAGAACAAACCGTTGAACAGGAAACTCAGCGCAATCCAGATCAGCGACCAATTGAGCGCTTCCTTGACGCCGATGTCATGGGCACCTTGCTTTTTGAGCACCACGAAATCAACGAACAAGGACACCAAAACGATGGCCACAAAAGTGGCCCACAACCAAAGGGGGGCAACGGTTTCCATAAAGACCTTTCAAATCCTGCAATACATATTCAACGCTCCGGATCGACACTTCATGTGCACAAAAATCCGGTTGAGGCCTTGAAGTCTAGGTTAGAAGGGACAATTTTTTGCTGATTAAAATGCTTTTTTGATTCGGAAAAAAGGGAATGTTTTGCTCAAATTTTCTGCTGTCAGCTCCTCATTGCCCCCATAAAAAAACCGCCAGGCCCTGGCGGGCGCTGGCGGTTTGTTTCATGCAGCAGGCGCTGCAGACTTTACTTTTTGTCGCTGAAATAGCCCGAGGTCACTTTCCAGCGACCATCGGTGATTTGTGACATGCGCGATGCATTGCTACCCAAACGTTTGGTGGGGCTGAAGGTCATCTCTGTGGTGCCGAAAATATCGGGCGGGATCACCATGGTGTCCATGGCCTTGATGATGCTCTCTGTGGTCACATTTGCACCGGATTTCTCAACAGCGCGCAAGAACGAGTCAATGGCGTTGTAGCCGTAGACCGAGAACACGGTTGGATCTTCGTTGTACTTGGTCTTGTACTTGTTGGCCCAGAAACGGATGGGCTGTGAGGCCTCGTCCAGATAGGGGTGCTGGGTCGACATGGTGGCGTAAAAGCCATTCATGGCGGGGCCACCCAACTTGTGGATCAGGTCGGTGTAGGCCGCGCTCGAACCCAGGAAGGTCGGGTTAAAGCCCAAGCGGCGCGCTGTGGCAATGCCACCAATGGTTTCGCGGATGATGGTGCCCATGACCACGAAATCGCATTTGGAAGAGGCCAGTTTTTGCATCTGAGATGCAAAGTCGGTGGCACCGCGCTTGTAAGTGGTGACTTCGGCAAACTGCATGCCCATGCTCTTGAGGCCTTCTTCGGCACCACGGAACACTTCCAGACCGAATTCATCGTCCTGGTGCATGGCACAGATTTGCTTGGCGTTCTTTTCTTTCACCAGGATCGGCACACCCAAACGCATCTGGTCATAGTAGGTGGCAGCAAACGAATACTTGAGCTTGTGGAAGGGCTCGTACATCTCTCGCGCAGCGGTGACGGGGAAGAAGTTCATCACGTTCTTCTGGAACTGCACCGGCATGGCTGCCATGTTCTGCGCCGTGCCGATGTGGCCGATCATGGCAAAAATCTTGTCCTGGTTGACCAATTTTTGTGCGGCCAACACGGCGCGGCGGGGATCATAGGCCGAGTCTTCCACCAGCAGCTTGAACTTGCGGCCGTTGATGCCCCCTTGCTCGTTGGCTTCATCCACGCGCAGCATCATGCCCAGGCGCACTTGCTTGCCAAAGCCCGCCAGCGGGCCAGACAAGTCCTGGATGGAGCCGAGCGTGATTTCGGTTTTGGACACACCTTGCGTCTGAGCCATGGCCGTGCCAGCGGTCAAGGCCATCGCAGCGGCGATCAGGCTGAGTTTGAGTTTCATGTTGCAAGTCTCCTGTTGTAAAAAAGGGTGAGGAAAATCAGCGGTACATCGCCTCGATTTGCGGTGCATATTTCTTTTCGACCAGTTTGCGCTTGAGCTTCATGGTCGGCGTGAGTTCTTCGTCTTCGGCGCTCAGTTGGGTATCCAGCAACCAGAATTTCTTGATCTGCTCGACGCGTGCGAACTTCTTGTTGACACGCTCGAGCTCGGCTTGGATCAGGGCCTGAACTTCAGAGCTGTGCGTGAGGCTGGCGTAGTTGGAGAAAGGCACATCGTTGTCCTGTGCGTATTTCTCGACGTTCTCCTGGTCGATCATGACGATCACGGTCAGATAAGGGCGCTTGTCGCCAATGACCACTGCGTCGGTGACGTAGGGCGAGAATTTCAATTCGTTTTCCAATTCGCTGGGGGTGATGTTCTTGCCGCCTGCCGTGATGATGATGTCTTTCATCCGGTCCGTGATGCGGAAAAACCCTTCCTCGTCGACCACGCCCACGTCACCCGTGTGCAGCCATCCATCGGCATCGATGGTCTCGGCGGTTTTTTCGGGCTGGTTCAGGTAGCCCATGAAAACATTGGGGCCGCGCACCAGAATTTCGCCAGTGACTGGGTCGATGCGCATTTCGTTGTACTCGGCCGCCGGACCAATGGAGCCTGGCTTGATGCGGTCGGCGGGCACGCCCGTGGCCGCACCGCAGGTCTCGGTCATGCCCCAGACTTCCAGCATGGGCAAGCCCAGCGCGAGATACCAGCGAACCAAATCAGGGGAGATAGGCGCAGCGCCCGTGACCAGAAAACGCGCGCGGTGGATGCCGATCATCTTGCGCACATTGTTCAGCGCCAGCAGTCGGGCCACATGAAAGCGCAGCTTGAGGCTGGCGGGCACCGGCTTTTTCGCCAGCACCAAATCGGCCACCTGCTGGCCCACGCCAATCGCCCAGCCATACGTGGCTTGCTGCAGGCCCCCGGCTTCCTTGAGCGCAATCATCACGCCCGAATAGAACTTCTCCCACACACGGGGCACGGCCGTGAACACGGTGGGCGCGATTTCGCGCACGTTTTCGGGCACGGTTTCGGGGTTCTCGACAAAATTGAGTTTGGCCCCGGTGTACATCGAGAAATACTCGCCGCCCATACGCTCGGCGATGTGGCATAGCGGCAAGAAGCACATGCATTCGTCGCGCTCGTCACGGGCAATCAAGGTGTTGTAGCCGCGCACGGTGAAAACCAGGCCATGGTGGCTGTGCATTCCGCCTTTGGGTTTACCGGTGGTGCCCGAGGTGTAGACCAAGATGGCCAGCTCTTCGGGCTTGCAAGCGGCGCTGCGCTGCGCGAGCATGTCGGGGTGCTGCTGGGCGTGTTCGCGGCCCAGGGCTTGCAGCTGCTTCAAGCTGATGACCTGCGGATCATGGAAGTCGCGCAGACCCTCCATGTCGAACACCACGATCTTTTGCAACAAGGGCAAGGTGTCACGCACAGCCAAAGCCTTGTCGAGTTGTTCGTCGTCTTCGACAAACAGCACGCGGGTGCTGGAGTCTTCGCACAGGTAATGCACTTGCTCTGCCGCGTCGGTCGGGTAAATGCCGTTGGACACGCCACCGGCGCTCAACACGGCCAGGTCGCACAGCACCCACTCGATGTTGGTGTTGGCCAGGATGGAGGCGGTGTGCCGGGCTTCAAAGCCCAGCGCCATCAGGCCGTGGCCGATTTCGCGCACGGCCTGGGCGGTTTCGTTCCAGGTCCAGCTGCGCCAGATGCCCAAGTCTTTTTGGCGCATCCAGACATTGGGGCCGCGTGCGGCCACCGCGTTCCAAAAGATGGCGGGGATGGTTTCACCCGCCATGACGACATTTTTTTGCGGCGCAATGCCGGAGGTGTCCCAGAGTTGGCTCATGTTTTATCTCCAGGTTTTCTTCTTTTTCCAACGGCGGTCGGCGCGCACGCCCTCTTCTTT
>JAIYCB010000020.1 GCA_027488215.1 Comamonadaceae bacterium | reverse complement strand
GGCCTCGCGGCCACTATCGCTGATTCTTCACAACGTCGCGCGCCGGCACATGCAGCGCCGCGCGCAGGCGGATCTCAAAAAGCTGCAAGCGGCAGATGCCGACTAAGGAGGCCCATGAATGAGTTGGCTCTTTTCGCGGGTGCTGGTGGAGGAATTCTTGGCGGGAAGCTGCTTGGATGGCGAACCGTCTGCGCCGTTGAATGGGAGCCCTACGCCGCAAGCGTTTTGGTCGCACGACAAAACGACGGACACCTCCCCGCATTTCCCATCTGGGATGACATTCAAAGTTTTGACGGCCGAGGTTGGAGAGGACTTGTTGATGTCGTTTCTGGAGGCTTTCCGTGCCAAGACATCAGCGCAGCAGGCCGAGGGGCTGGAATCGATGGAGAGCGAAGTGGAATGTGGCGAGAAATGGCGCGGGTCATTTGCGAAGTACGACCCAGATTCGTCTTTGTGGAGAACTCACCAATGCTCACTTCTAGGGGGCTTGGACGAGTACTTGGGGACTTGGCCGCAATGGGGTTTGATGCGGAATGGGGAGTCATGGGAGCGAGTGATGTCGGGGCGCCTCACCATCGAAAACGCATTTGGATCAACGCCAAACGGCGAGACGTTCTTCCACACGCCGAACTGTTCCGGTCTAGATGGTGGAAGCAGCAGTCGCAAAGCCCTGAAAAAGCGGATTGCGCAATGGTCAACCCCGCAGGCGTCGGATTGTCGGGATCGAGGCAATCTAAGCAATCCAAGTGTTCAACGTCGGATAGAAATTGGCAAGCAAGTCAATTTGAGCATGGTGGTTTCAACCGAGTCTGGAGCGTTGAACCCCAATTGGGTCGAGTGGCTCATGGGGTGGCCGATAGGGTGGACAGACTTAAAGCCATTGGGAACGGACAGGTTCCAGCGGTGGCGGCAACTGCATGGCGAATCCTCTCAAGAACGTGACGCGGCGTAGGAGACAGCAATGAACAAGACGCAGAACGAGCAAATCCTGGAGTCCCTGAAAAACGGCATTGGCCTGACCGCATTGGATGCGCAAGAGCGGTTCGGGATCATGCGCCTCGCTGCGCGGATAGCTGACCTGAAGGCCGAGGGACACCGGATCGTGGCGCAAAAGGTCGATGTGATGAATCGGTACGGGCAGAGCGTGAAGGTTGCGAAGTACTGGATGCTGTGATCGACACCTGGAGCGAAGAACACAGACACAGGTGTGAAGTCCGCTACGTCCTGCGTCTGACGGCAAACGCTCCAAAGAAGGCTGTCGCGTACATGAATCTGGTCGAGGACAAATCGCCGGAACGGTGGAAGAAGTTGAAGCGGGATTGTAGGCAGCAATGGGAGCGAGGAAATCGCGGGGAGGGTGGTGAATGGCGATAGCGTTGACGGTACTGATGTTTGGTCTGTTGCTGGTGGCTGCACTTACCGGCTTCGTGGTGTGGATTGGCTTTCCATTGGGGGACGAATGAGTTTCGCAGAGGTGGAGATGGACGTAATCCGCTGGTCTGAGGCGAGAGGGATCATCAGGCACAGCGATTCAAAGACGCAGCTACTGAAAGCACTTTCAGAGATGGGAGAGTTGTCTGATGCGATTATCAAACGAGACAAAGCGGCAATTGTTGATGGAATCGGTGATGTGCTTGTATGTCTCGTCAATGTTGCTGCTATTGAAGACCTTGACCTGACGTACTGCCTGAAGGTGGCCTACGCAGAGATTAAGGATCGACGGGGCTTTCTCAATGCAGACGGCGTTTTCGTTAAGGAAGAAGCGTGAAGCGCGAAGAAATTATCCACATGGCGCATGAAGCTGGCTTGATTGAGACGATGCCAGCCGAGCGCGAATATCACGCTGTCTGGTCTACAAGCACGGCAGAACTCCAGCGTTTCGCCAAGCTGGTCGAGGCGGCTTATGTGGAGCGGACAAAGTACGACGGCATACATACTTGCAGCCACCTTTGCCAGCGGCCGTTTTGTGTGGCACTGCGCGAGGCAGTCGCCGCCGAGCGCGAGGCGTGTGCTGAGGTGTGTGAAGCGTACATAGCCCCTTCTATTGGTCTGGAGATGGCTGCTGCTATCCGCGCAAGGGGGAATCATGACTGACGAAGGCTACTACTGCGTGGTGTGCGGCAGGTATCTTCCTGCTGACGAATGCGGCGTGATTGTGCATGACGATGTGCCGCACCCTGTTGACATGGACTTTGGAGATGAGGAGAACCCTCAATGAAACCCGTGGCATGGATAAAGATACGCGAACTGTCGTACATGAAAGCCGTAGCCGAACACGGCAAGTATGACTGGCAGACCAACCTTGGCTTGAAGCATGAGCCTGACGATGAGGGCTTGTACACCGAGACGCAGGTGCAACGGATGATTGAGTTGCTTGAACGCTGCGAGAACGAGATGCGCTACGCAGGATGGACAAAGTATGAGGCTGACAACAGCGCAAGAAACGGTGTGTACGAACAGATCAAACAATTTTTGGAGAACCCGCAATGATTCTGAAATCACAGTCCATGCGCTTTGTCATGGCGACCATGATGGATGTCGAGAACGAATGGCAGACCAGCAAATGGAGAGACAAGGGGAACATGATTAACCCGGACGTGCCGCTGATCGTGCAGGTTGGTGACTACGGGTACGAGGTGCAGTCCTGCGGTGGAGATGGCGATATTGAGGGCTTTGTCATCCAGTGCAAGGAAGAGCCTGTGTGCAAATGGGAAGGCATGGAGTGCATCAAGCTATGACTGACCGCGAACTCTTGGAACTGGCTGCGAAGGCGGCGGATGTGGATGTAATACCTGACAGCCAAGGGATTTTTTGGTTGCTGTTAAAGCCCGGCCAAAAGATTAACTCTGAGTGGAATCCGCTCACCGATGACGGCGATGCGCTGCGGCTGGCGGTGCAGTTGGGGATCGAGGTTTACACAGGTGGGTATAGGTTAGCAAGTGCGATACACCAAAAAACAAAAGCGTATGGGGAAGCGATTAAAGGCGACGACCCCTACGCCGCCACCCGTCGAGCGATTGTCCGTGCTTCGGCTGAGATTGAAAGGAACAAATAATGTTTGTATGTGGATGCGCTAACCCTGCATGTCAGGTCAACGGCTGCCAGATTGCGAACGATCTGCGCAATAAACATTCACCAAACCCCTACCCCAATCAATGGGGCGGTGGCGGCCCAGCGGTTCCGCTGCCGCAGGTGATTACGGTCGAGCAGATTCGCCAGATCATCCGCGAAGAATTAGCGGCTATGAAGGATGAGATTGGGAGGGGGATGAAATGAGCAGATGGTTTGAGGTGAAAGTAACGACCGCCAGCGTTGTTGCCGTGCATGCGGACGATGACACGAGCGAACTGGAGCTATTCAATATGGTGCGAAGCGAATTCGGCGTTGAGGGGCATGTCGAAGTCAAGATTGCTGAAGTGACCGATCCGGCAGAAGTCTCCATATTGCTGCGCCACGCGGACTACTGCATAGAGTAAGGGGGAGCAATGACTAACGACGAGAAGCTGTTTCAGCAGGCGCTGGATGCGCTGGAGGTTGCGCCGTATATGTCGAACAAAGATGACCACGAGCACCTTCAAAAGGCAATCGAAACCCTCCGCGCCCGACTCGCGCAGCCTGATCCCTGTACCGATAGTTCCAAATTTGCCGGATATTGATATTCCATTGATTCGACGTGCTTAACGGATAGGACTATGTTCAATCCAACTCGATTAACTTTCGCCAGAAAGCGGCGAGGGTTCACTATGACACGACTGGCTGATGAGATCGACGTTGAGATGCGATCGATCTCTGGTTTTGAAAAGCTCGAATTCAAACCCTCTGACGATACTGTCCAGCGTATTGCGAAGGCATTGCGATTTCCGTTGGATTTTTTCTATCAAGAAGAAGAGCTGCAAACTATCGATAGTGGTGCGGCAAGCTTCCGATCGCTCTCAAAAATGTCTGCTGCGCAACGGGATATGGCGTTGTATTCAGGTGCATTAACAATCACGCTGAACCAAGCAATTGAAAAACGATTCGAGCTTCCATTTCCAAACTTGCCAGATCTGAGAGATTCCGACCCAGAGGCGGCGGCTGCAAGTCTGCGCCGTCATTGGGGGATTGGTGAGCTGCCCATTAAGAACATGATTCATTTGCTTGAGGCAAATGGCGTACGTGTTTTTTCTTTAGCTATCGATGCGGCTGAAGTTGACGCATTTTCAATGTGGCGAGAACAAAAGCCATTTGTTTTCCTGAACACACTTAAGAATACGGAGAGAAGTCGATTTGATGCTGCGCATGAACTTGGTCATCTCGTGATGCATCGCCACGGCTCGCCGAATGGTGGGCAAGAAATCGAAAGGGCAGCGAATGATTTCGCGGCAGCTTTCTTGATGCCACCTGGAAGTGTCTTGGGTTATGCGCCTAAATTCACATCGATTGATGTGCTACTTCAGCTCAAGAAAATATGGGGGGTCTCGATTTCGGCGCTCACCTATCGAATGCACAAACTTGGGCTGTTGACCGAGTGGCAGTACCGCGAGCTTTTCGTGCAAATTAGTCGACGCGGCTACCGCAAGTCTGAGCCTGAAAGTTTGCCGCGTGAAACATCGCAGATTCTGGGAAAAGTCTTTACGGCCTTGCGAAAAGAAGGTGTTGCGAAATCTGATATCGCAGCTGAGCTACATGTTACGGACGAAGAGCTTGATGAAATGGTCTTTGGTTTGGTTTTGAACGCCGTGAAAAGAGGCGCGGGCCAAGAAGTAAAGCCAGCGCGATCCAAGCCAGATTTACATCTGGTGAGTTGATTAGACGGTAATCAGTATGTTCACAAAGGTCCATGCTCCATGAGTAAAGATCTGGGTGAACCGGAGCCGGTGGCAAAAAATGAAAGCGGCAAGATCACTTGGCTTGTCGATAACTGGCCGCAAAATTGTTTGCTTTATGCCGCACCACCCCAATCATTCACTTACAGCCAAGTGAAGGCGCACATTCAGGCCGCGATCTTGTCGAGTGGCGATGTCGTTGTTGGTGAGGACATTACTGAGGATGGCGTTTCTGTCGTGGTCAGAAAAGGCGCTAAGTTATTGCACGCAAAGTTCTACCCGTACCCACCACAGCGCGAATGGGTCGGGCTGACGGATGAGGAAGTATTAGAAATATGGTTGGCAGCACGCAATTTTAAAGAATATCACCGCGCCATCGAAGCCAAGCTAAAGGAGAGGAACACATGAGCGCCGCACTAGAACGAGTGATTGCAGAGCAGCAGAAGGAAATCGACGATTGGAAAGAGCGAGACTTAACGCATATCGAGGTTTGGCAGCGGCACACCAAGCGAGTTGATGATTTGGTGCGCAATGTATTTCTCTGCTTGGACGATGTAACCGATCAAGCAATTAGGCAAGCGCTAATCAATTGCGTTCGAGCGTTGGGCTATTGCACCTCCTGCGAATCCGCCCCCTGCGAGTGTGATTGGCATGACTAGATACATTTGCCCTCGCTGCAAAGAGCCGAAAGCCTTCATGCTCGTGCCTTGTGCGCGGTGCGGTTGGAGGATGGGATGAGCACACCTTTTTCGTACGGACAGCTAATGGGAACACCCACAGGAATTCACAGCATGGAGCCGCAATTTAGACAAGACAAGCTCGCAGCCTACGCGATGGCAACGGAGGAGGACATAGCGGCTATTCGCTTTGAGCAGGTACGCGACAGCAAGGTATGGAGCGGCTGGGTCGGGACGGTCTACGGCTGCAAGGTGCAAGGCGGAGATCGATTTGGCTTTGACAGCTACGAGGAAGCCGTAGCTGATGCACATCGATTTGTCGAGCAGTGTGCGACAGCCGTGAGCGAGCAGGCTGCGAATCTGCGGGAGAAGAACGGATGACTGACCGCGAGCTGCTGGACGAATGCCATTTGCAGCTGTCTATGCTGCTGGACGATCACGTTCCGATCATTGCGGCGCTCCGTTCGCGGCTGGCGCAGTACTCCGAGTTGGATGAGGCCATCGCCGCCGGCGACGGCACGCTGCATGGCGCCATCGACTATTGGCAATCCAAGGCACAGAGCGAATGGCAGGGGCTGACGGATGAGGAAGTGATTGACGCTGCCAATGCTGCGCCGTTTGCAACGATGGTCACTGCGGATGACTTCATTTTTGTTCTAGGCCGCGCCATCGAAGCCAAGCTGCGGGAGAAGAATCTTGGGTGATTTCCTAGCGATGTTAGTGCTTTTTTTTCTGCTTCTCTTGGCACCGCTGCTGGGCGTTTCGAGATACGCAAAGTACTCCATCGAAAATGACTGCATCAAACTCGGTGCGTTTTACGTCGATAACAAGGTGTATGAGTGCCGGCCAAAGGGGGGAAACGGATGATTCTCTCGCCGGAAGAGCTGATTGAACTAACAGGGAAAAAGAACCGATCTGCCCAGGCACAGGTGCTTCGGTACATGGGCGTTGAGCATCGATGCCGTCCGAATGGTTCGCTGGTTGTACTCAAGTCACATGTCGAAAAGGTGTTTGGCGGCGCGGTCAAACCCGAAACTACGCAAACTTCCTACTTTGGAGTCGCGCCCGATTTTTCAAAGGTGAACTAAGTGGCCAAGCCAAAGACTCGCCACCGCAACCTGCCGCCCAGGATGACGGTCCGTACCTATACCAACAAACGCGGCGAGACTTGGGTTGGTTACTACTATGAACATCCGCGCGATGCTGCGGGCAAGCGGAAATTAACCTCGCTGGGCACGGACCTGGCCGAGGCCAAGCGTCAGTGGGCCGAGCTTGAGCATCGCCCTGCCCCCATTGATTTGACGACGATCGACGGCGTCTACACGCTGTACATGAAGTGGGCAGAAGATCGGGTGAAGTCGAAGCTCTCGCTGCGAACGCTGTCGGATCGGAACAAATATTGGAAGCAGCTGGCCCCTGTCTATGGCAGCACACCAATCAATGCACTTTTGCCTGGTCACATCATGCCCTACTTCGACAAGCGTTCGTCTCAAGTCAGCGCCAAGAAGGAACTGAAGTTCCTGTCGGTGCTGTGCAACTGGGCGCGCGGCAAGGGGTTGATGCGCGTGCCGAATCCGTGCACGGGCTTGTTCGTGCAGATGAAGGTCAAAGAAGGTCGGGATATCTATGTTGAAGATATCTGGCTGGCGCTGGTCTACAAACACGGCAGTGACATCATCAAGGACGCGCTTGACCTTGCGTACCTGACGGGCCAGCGCCCGGCCGATGTGAAGAAGATGCGCTGGTCGCAGGTTCAAGATGGCGTGCTACTGGTCGGGCAGAACAAGACCGGCGCAAAACTTCGCATCATCATCGAAGGCAAGTTGGCCGAAGTCCTTGAGCGCATCAAGAAACGCAAGGTCAAAGGACTCACCGTGCTGGCTGATCCGAAAGGCCAGCCTTTGAAGGAGTTCGGGTATTTCCGCAGCCAGTTCGACAAGGCGCGTGATGCCGCCGAGACTGAAGCCAGGGAAATGGGCATCGACTTCGTGCGCTTCCAGTTCCGCGATCTGCGCCCGAAGGCAGCGACGGATCTCGACACGCTGCACAGCTTGAAGGCGGCGCAAAAGCTGCTCGGGCACACCACCGAGCGCATGACAGCCGACTACATCCGCAAGCGTCGCGGCGACGTGGTCAAGCCGCTGCCGATGAAAAAGGCGGGATGATGGCGAAAAGTCTTTTCGCCAAAAAGCACTTAGCCCACCACAGAGGGTGGGCTAAGTGCTTGATTATACTGGAGGCGGGGGTCGGAATCGAACCGGCGTAGACGGCTTTGCAGGCCGCACTCGAATCCCAAAAAATCAAGCACTTAGGGCTTAAATTTTTTCGCCATTTTATTTTTGCGATCAGCTATATGCAGCATTTTACCGAGCAAAAAATTCTTGTGGCGAAAAGACTTTTCCTTCACTCACCATTGTACTGGCGGATGATCTCTTGCAATGCGGCAAGCCGGCGCTGGTCATCGCGGCACGCTTCGTAATTGTCGATTACGGTTTCGGTAAGGGCTTGAGCACTGACGGCGGGCGCATCAGCTCGGGCGGGACCGGTATCTGGCATTTCACCGGCAGCGGCGGCGTCGTGGAGCACGCGGACAACGCCAGGCACAGGACAATCATTCGGTACATGGGCAACTTCCCTGGTAATCGTCCGATACACAACCCGATCGCGGGCTGCACTTTTCGCGACCTGCGTCGCTATCCTGTCGGCCGTCGCCTGATCGGCCTGTTGCTTTGCCTGTTGTGCTTGCAGGGTCGCTAGCTTTTCTTGATCCCACGCTGCTTGCACCGTCTGTTTGCCCATCACGTAGCATTTCCAACCTCCCGCTGCCAGCAGCACCGCCAGCACGGCGGCAATTGCCAGCCTTAGGTACATTTAGCCTTCTCCACCGTTTCCAGACGCGCCCTCAGATCGTGAACAATCCCGGCGCAGATTTCGAGGTTCTGGTTCAGTTGATACCACTGGATCTCGATGCGCTGCACATCGTGACGGTCGAGGATGATTGAGCCGTCCTGCATATGCTCAATCGCCAGCGCCGAGGCTGACAGCCCCATGAATAAGCCGAGAACGAAATGCCGCATGATGACCCCCTATCCGGTTGCCTTGCCCGACTCCATCTGCGCTGCCAACTCCCGCGCCCGGTTGCCCACTTGCGTCGCCCACTTTGATTGCAGCATTAGCGCCGCTGCTCGCTTGTAGTCGCCAGCCTGCACAGCAGCGAGTGTGTTCTTAAACGTCAGCAGCGTGCCGAGGCCGAGGTTAAAACACATATTCGCCAGCACCTCGCGCCGCGCATCGTCCAGCGTTGTCCACCAGGGCAGAGCGCGGGTCAGGTCACGCGAGACACTGTCGATGTCGTTTTCCAGCAATACCATTGCCTCGGCCTCGGTAATGCCGTTGTCCTGAATGTTCCTGCCGACTCCGATGGTCAGCTTGTTGGCGGTGCAGTGATAGGGCTTGAGCTTCAGCCCCTCATGCCGCACCAGCGCTTTTTTCAGCCGTTCGCGGTTCATGCCAGTTGCAACTGTTTTTTCAGTTGGATGATTTCCAAATGCAGCGCCGCATTTCTTGCCTCGCATTCGGCATTCGCCGCCTCGACCTTTTCCAGCCGCTCCGACAGCCGCGCCACCTCTTCGCGCAATGTCTGGATAACCTGCGCAATAGCCGCATCGGTCAGATCGGCTTTCTGATCCTCGCGCCGGTCAGCCTTGAACAGCCGGAAAACGCCATACGCACCAGCAGCGACTGCCGCTATGCCTGCGCCAAGCTTGGTAAACAAATCGCCGCCAAAATCGTCCATTACTGCACCTTATGCGGCTGGCGCTTCAGATAGCACCGCTGCCCAATCTTGAGGAACTTCATCCCACCGATAAACGCCGCCGTCATTTGGGTACGGCATGGGCGCTTCCCATTGGCACGTTGATTCGTTCAGCGTCCAACTCGGATACGGCTGCGGCGCGATGAACGCATCTCGCTGCGCGTCAAAGTGGTAACCGATACCTGCATAATTTTTACGGAACGTCGCGTTGTAGCTGGTCTGCCGCCACTTGGTATCCACGCCAAAGAGCGTTTTACAGAACACTATTCCCGCTTCTTCAGACTCGACTCCGTTAATCTGGCAATCGTTGTTGTGAACGACGATTACCTGAGTAACGATATTGTTTTCATCAAGTTGTGCAAAGTGCGCCATGTATCACCTTAGAACGTAATCGAACCGGAAGCAGTCCAGCGGTAGATGCGAAAGCCGCCGCTAACGGTATAGGTAGGCGAGCCGGTCGTTGAACTGGCGGGGCTGAAAGTGTCCGGGTATCGGACAATAACAATGCCAGAGCCGCCTGCGCCTCCAGATAATGTTGTTAGCCCTCCAGCTCCTCCTCCTCCGCTCCCAGTATTTGCTTGCGCACTACTCCCATTCCCCGATCCCTCACCGCCGCGGCCTCCGCCAGCCTGCCCTAATCCGGCAGATCGACCGCTTGAACAGCCGCCGCCGCCGCCCCCTGCATAGCTGGTAGAAGCACCACTAATTGATGAGGATGTTCCATTGCCACCAGTACCACCAGATTCGCCACCATTACCACCAACTCCGCCACTGCCTCCACCACCGCCGCCGGTAGCTATATCGGAAGCGGCATTGCCACCAGAAAAGCCTTGCCCCGATGTGCCAGATGCGCCGGTTCGTTGGCTATTGTTGGCATCAGTTCGATTACCACCGCCGCCCGACCCCCCAGAGCTAGGAGCAGAACCGTTATTGCCATACCCACCAAATCCACCGCCCGTTGCGTCAACCGATCCAAAACTAGAACTTGAACCTGAAGATGGGGTGGTTCCACCGGAACCCCCGCCACCAACCGTGACAGTGATTGCAGAACCCGAAGAAACAGCAAAGCCCGACGCCGTTCTGTATCCACCAGCTCCACCGCCACCACCGTAATAGGTACCACCCCCTCCACCACCAGCAACAACAAGGTATTCAACGGAGGTTGGCGCAGTGGCTATCGAAGGCCAGTTGCTTTTATCTACCTGCTGTTCCGATAGCGCCCACATACCTTTTGCAGATGATGTGCTAGGCGTATTTACCGCACCAATGACGCTTCCGTTGCCTCTCTTATCCATGCGTCACCTTAGAACGTAATACTGCCGGACGAAGTCCAGCTATAGATTCGGAAGCCACCTGATACCGTGTACGTCGGGGAGCCTGTAGTAGATGCGGCAGGAAAAAATGTATCGGGGTAGCGAATAATTACAATACCTGAGCCGCCGTTTGCGCCTGCGGCTGGCGGAGTTCCAGCACCAGCGCCACCGCCACCACCGCCGCCGGTATTGGCGGTTCCAGCGACTGCCGCGGTGCCACCTGTAATGCCAGCTGCGCCTGCGCCGCCGCCACCAAGCCCACCAGCGCCCGGTGTTGAATTACGTTTTGTCCCGCCGCCGCCGCCAGCATAAAAAGTGGCAGTCCCAGAAATTGAAGATTGCAAACCAGCACCGCCATTTCCAGTGCTGTTTCCCGCTGCGCCCACAGCACCAGCGCCGCCACCGCCACCGCCAGCAATGTCTAGGCTCCCGCCAATACCACCGTCATTGCCCTGACCGGCTGTGCCAGTGCCCCCCGCAGTATTTAATGGATAAGAGCCGCCGCCGCCAGAACCACCAGAGCGACCAGCACCACTATCCCCATCGCCACCGCCGCCACCACCGATAGATGTGATTGAACCAAAAACGGAATTTGAACCGTTATTCCCACCTGATCCAGTACTACCAACCCCGCCAGCGCCAACAGTCACCGTAATTGCCGATCCAGCTGTTACAGCTAAACCAGTTGCCGTCCTGTAGCCACCGCCACCCCCGCCGCCAGCGTTATCTCTGCCACCGCCACCACCACCGGCAACAACTAAATATTCCACACTGGTTGGTGCGGCAGCTATCGAAGGCCAATTGCCCCCGCGCTTTGCGGTTGCCTGCTCAAACGCCGACCACACCCCTGAGGCGGCAGAGGATGTCGGGGCACGTTTTGGCCCGATGACTCCACCGTTTCCGATCATCAGCTGATCTCCTCATACGAGCAGATCGCTTCCAGGTCGCCGTTGACGTTTGCCGTCAGGCGCAGCGAGTCACCTTCTTCCAGGTAAATCGCTTTGCTGATGACATCAAGCGTGGCGTCTGCCGGGACCACCACCGTAAAAGCCACGCGAAATGCCGTCGAATTTCTAAAAATGTCTACGGTAATTTCTGCATTATTTGTGCCGTCCACGTTGCTGACGTACAGCGCATTGACCTTAAACACCTTATTGCTGTTTGCGCTGTTCGTAACGATTGCAGTTGCAGTTGTCGTAACCGCTTGTACAGCGGTTCTGCCGATAATGGTGCTGACGTTAACAATGTTAGGTGCAGCCATGATTAACCTCCGAATACGATTGCCATTGCAATCGCTTTACCTGTGGATGCCGTGCCGGGGAACGTCTGCCCTGCGTTAAATGTGATATTGCCGGTCATCGTGCCGCCCGACAGAGCAAGCAGTCCTGTAGGCGACACATACGCTGCCACCCATGCGCTGCCCGTATACACCTTCATAATCCCGCCGACGCTATTGAAGTACAGCGCACCCGCCACTAGCGGATTACCGTCGTTGTCTACAGTCGGATCGGCAGTCTTTGAACCTAGATAGCGGTCATCAAACGAATCAAACGCCGCCAGCGTGGCATCCCGCGCCGACTCAGCGGCATTCTTGGCATTGTTCGCCGCCGTGGCGCTGGTCGCCGCATTCGTGGCGCTTGTTGCCGCCGCTGACGCACTCGCCGACGCTTCGGATGCCTTTGTGGTTGCGGTCGCCGCATCGGCATCGACTGCGGCCTCGGTTGCGTTGGCTTCGGTCACAAACGTGCCGAGCGCCGCCACCCAGGCGAATGCCTTGCTGTTGAACTGCGCTGTGGTATCGGTCGGCTGCGGGGGGCTGGGGAGCGGGGTAATTGGCATTATGTGAGTCCTTCAATCTCTAGCTCGCACTCCGAATGCTGCGGATACGAGATCAGCACATCAAAATTTTTGTAAAAGCCGAAAAGCGTGGTGCTTTCGTACTCGGTCGATCCGACCCACAGGCACGGCACGGCGCGAACCTCGGCAAGGAAGTTTTGCAGCGCGTCGGTTTCGTCCTTCTCCACCAGCATTGAGAAATTGGCTCGCTTTGCAAAAGCCCTGACCAGCAGTTCGGTATCGCCGAATTCATTGGTCTGCTTAACTGAGTAATCCTGAATGCCGACCCGCGCCCCGTAGGAAACGCCAATACCAAAATTCTTCTGCTGCCCAAACATGACTACGCCCACCGCAAGCTGCGAGTTGCCGGACAACTGCACCAGCAGGTCAGCATTCGGGTACGCCGGGACATCATTGGCGACATACTGGGTCGGCGTGACCTTCTGCCCAAAGAACCATGACCACCAGTTCGATTGCGTCGGCACAGGTGAAAAATCGACCGTGCGGCTGTAGACGATGCCGTACACCGGATCGGTCAGACGCAGCAGCAGCGATGTCGCATTCGATACGTTTAGCACCGCCACGCTTGAGACAGCCGCTCCCGGTCGGATGGTGTAGCTAATCTTAGGGCTGGCCCCGCCAGCAGTAACCGTCTGCGTGCTGTTGGAATAGTCGAAGGCTTTCCAGCGGTTTGTGGGGCTGACCTCAATCCACCAGGTCGGATTGGTTCTGGGGTCTTTGCCGACGTTCGATGCCTGCAACGACTCATAGATTGCGTGCGTCGAGGTCAGGATCACGCGAGCGCCGAGCGCGTAGGTAGTGCCGACCGACCAGGCGGCATAGTCGTTTTCCGGTATGTCGGTCGAAATCAGCATCGCATCGGTCAACTGCACCGGCTGCGTGATCGACATGGCGAGTTCGCTGCTCATGCTGTCACGTCCCTAGTTTCTGGGAGACCGGAGCCGTCCCACTGCTCAAACAGTTTCGTCATGCGGTTTTGCAGGCCGACCAAAGCACGCGACTGAGCGCGGTTTTCTTCTCGCAGTTGCCTGATTTCTTGCGCCACTTCCGAGCCGCCGCCCAGCATTGCTGCCGTGTCGCTTCGGCTGTAGTAGCGTGCAGGCCCCGTCACCTCAAGCTCCGGGCCGCTTTCGCCCACCAGGCGCATGCCGCCCATATGCAAGCCGCCAGCGGCGAACTTAGGCGATGCCACCAACGAGCCGCCCGATGACAGGATGGTTGCGCCGAGGAAGTTCGAAATGTCTTGTGCAGTGCGCAGCGTGCTGCCTGCCTGACCGCCGTAAGGAATGCCCTGCGCCTTGAGCGTCTGAACCGCTTGCGCGTAGCTCATCGTTTGCGGGGTCGGTTTTGGCTGCGCAGATTGTGCGGCTATTACTGGTGCGGCTGCTGCCACGGTTGCCGCCATCGCTGAGCGTTCCGCTTGAATTGCCGTGGCGAGGGTCGCCATCGCTGCCGCCACACTTTGCACCGATACATCCACCCCGCGCATGACATCAATTTGCGTGCGGGCGGCTTCCAATTGCGCGTCCAGCGCCACCAGTTGCTGCTCGGTTGCTTGCAGTTGCTGCTCTGCGATGGTCAACTGGTCGCCCGTCAGCACGCGCAAATCAGACAGCCTGCCAGCCAGCACCAGCCGATCCCGCGCAGCTTCAAAGGATGAGGCGTAAGCGGTGCGGCTCAGCCCTTCAGTTGCCGCTTCAATCGCATCCGACAGCATCCCGGCATCTGGCAGGTAGCCAGAAGCGCGAGCGTTTTGCAGCGCCTGCTCAATGAATGCGCGACCGGCTGCTGCGGTCATGCCGCCACTCTGCCCAGTCAAGCCGTTGATTGCGCCGGTCAGCACATCAAAGACGCTGCGCAAGTTCTCGACCGACTCCTGCGCTGCCTGGCGGCTGATTTCGGCAAGTTGCTTTTGCTTGTCAATCGCACGCTCTAGTGCCACCAGCGCGTTGTCGGTTACCGTGCGAGCCGCATCAATGGCTTGCTGGCGCAGTTCTTCTGCCGACTTTGTGACCGCTGCAAAGGTCGGCGACAGTTGAACCAGCGTGGCAAACAGCGAGCGCCCTTTTTCGGTTGTCAGATCAAACGACTCAACCAGCGCCCGATACGCTTCGCGAGTGGTTGGCAGCGCCAGATTGAGGTTGCCGAAGGTTTCGCCAAGCTGGCGAGTCAGGATGGTAGTGCGCTCCTGTTCGCTGTAGAAGGTCTGATAAAACGCATCGATCGACTTGGAGAAATTCTCAACGCCGCCGAATGCTTCTGTAATTTTGCTTGCCAAATCAGCACCTGACAGGCTCGCTTGCATAAGTGTGTAGCCAAGCGAATCAAATGCCTGATTGACTACGCTAACCGCCGTCGAAAGTCGCTGGAGCGTCTGTCCAGACGTTTCGCCGACTCGCTGGAACTGCTCAATATATTCTTGCAGCGTGAATTCATTTATCAGGATGCCGCGATTGAGCATCCCCATTTGCCGCATTTCAGCAGCGGCAACCTGGCGCAGCACCTGTGCGCCCATCTCTTCGGTAATGTCATCAAATACTTGCTGGAGCTTTTCTTGCGCCTTTTCTTCGCTCAAGCCTTTGAGATTGACCTTGATTGACTTGGTGTAGCCGTCAACTGACGTTGCCACGCCGCCCAGCGCATTTGCCATCCCATACATCGAACCTTGAACAGCAAAGAATTGCTGCGCCAGCGCGTTTTGGACTGCCGGATCAAGCGGACGGCGTTTAGTCTTGTCGCTTCTGAGCAAGCCGCCTTTGTAAAACTCAAAATTCATGCCGCTAAAACCAGCCTCGCCGCCGAAGTCGCCCTGAATACCGGCAGATTTAAGCTTTCTGCCGAATAGCGGTTCAAATGCCAGCGCCGCGACCGCCAGCGGGGCTGCAATCATTCCTAGACCCGCTGCGATGCCAGATGCAGCGCCTGTGCCGATGAGCGAACCTGCCGCCGTCGCCCAGCCGCTGACCCCCGCCGCCATCATGGAACTGAACGAAGCCGCCATCCCGGCGCCAAATGCCGTGCCCATCGAAAGCAGTCCTGCTGCGCTTCCAATTGATCCAAGACCACCCGACCCGCCCGATGCCGCTGCTGCTGCGCCTGGCGCAGCCATGCCCATTGCACCGAGCATTGCCCCTACCCCGCCGCGCACCAGTGGCTCCATCAGCGGACGCAGAATCAGTGTTTTAAATAGGTTTTTGAGGTATTCAGCAGCGTTCTTGCCCCCTTCCATCAGGCTGTTCGTCAGCGCAAATCCCACCTGATCGGTGATCTTTTCCCACTGCTTTGCGTATTCCTGCTGCTGCTTGATCGATGCCTCGGTGGCTTCCTTGGCAATCACGGCCTCGCGGATTTGTTCCGCATATTTGGCGTACTCTGCCGTGCCTTGTGCAATGCCCTTGTTTTCGAGTTCGCGCAGCTTGATTGCCACCTCGCGCTCTTCATTGGTCATTGTCAACGCGTCGGCTTCAAAGCGGATTTGCGCGACCATGTCCTCGACCGACTTGATCTGCTTGGCGCGATCCTCGATTTCCTTCTCGCGCTGCTTGGCGCGTTCCTCGCCGTCGCGCTCGATCTCTTTCAGCAGATCGGCTTCGGCTTTCACCTGATCCTGGTAGAACTTCTGCTGCTTGATGTAAGTCTCGACCAGTTGCACATACTGGTCGAGGCTGATGTACGCCTTGTCGAACCCGGCTTTGAGCGTGTCAAGGTTCTTGAAAAAGTCGCCATCCAGCCCAGCATCCTTGCCGGTGATGCGTGACATCAGCGCCTCAAATTCGACCCGCGCATCCTTGGCTTTCTTGGCGACTTCGCCGACGACTGGCGCGGCGCGCTGGCTGCTGGCGGTGATCGCTGCCATTGCATCGACACCTGCGCTGCCAGTTGTATCGAAAGCATCACGTGCCTCAGCCAAGGTATTGGGCCATTCCGTACGCATGTAATCGCCAAAGCCTTGGAACGCCTTCTTTGCGTCGTCAAACCGGCGTTCAAAGACAGCGATAGCAATCTCCCGCATGGTCTGCAGTGACTTGATGATCGTGACGAACACCTCGACCAGCACGATACCTGCGGCATACAGCGCCTTGAACGAATAGGCGAGCGCATCCGTGATGTTCTTCATCCGGTTGCCCGAGGTCATTCCTGCCAAAAATTTCTCGGCCAGCCCTTGCAAGGTCGGCAGCAGCCGCGCCGCCATTTGCGAGCCAACGCCGCGCACGCCCTGTCCAATCAGGTCTAGCGTGTCATTGAACCGCTCGGCGCTCTTGGCAGTCTGTTCAGACATGGTCAGGCCGAGCTGCTGCGCGATGCGGTCATACTCGGTCAGCGCCGCTGCGCCGCCGTTCAGCAGCGGGATCATGTCGGCGCCCGACTTGCCAAACAGTTGCACGGCCAGCGCCGTCTTTTCCACGCCGTCCCGATAGCTGGCAAAGCGGTCGGCGACTTGCCCCAGCACTTCCCGGGTGGTTTTCAGCGACCCGTCCGCATTCTTGGTCGCGATCCCCATCGCCGTTAACGCATCGTTGCCGCTGGTGACCGCCACCGACAGCTTGGACAAGCTCGACTGCAGCGCCCCGGCTTCGAGCCCGGACTGTCGGTACGCGAGTTGCAAGCCCGCCAGGTCCTTGACGGCCACGCCGGTTTTCTGCGCGAGCTTGCTGACCTCGTCGGCCGCATCGATCGCGCTTTTGATGAAGGTGGCGAAACCGCCAACGGCCAGCGCGCCCCCCAATGCGCCCAATGCCGCTTTCGCGGCCGCGACACTTTTCTGGATGTGTTGCATGGCCCCGTCAACACTTCGGCGCGCAGCATCCATGTCCCTGGACAGGCGGGCAACGTTGGCCGCCATCTCGATCGTCAGTGTCCCAATATTCATGGTCGTTGCTGCGCCTGGATGAATGCCTTGAAGGCGTTACAAACTTTTTGTCCGACGGTTGCCCGGTCGAACTCGTTGATCGGGTCGCCATACGGCGGCGTGCTGGCGGGGTTGGCACCCTCCTGCCGCGCCACCAGGTAGCCCCGCGACATGGCCAGCAGCGCGCTGAATTCCCATGCCTGCAGTTCGATACCGGTACCCCTCTGCCACGCCTGCACTTCGGTCGCCGTCAATGGCACCAGTCCCATCCCGCCTGGCAGAGCCAGCCCGATGTCCTTCCAATAGCCGATCAGGAACTCGGCCTCGCCCACGTCGGGCATCAATGGCGTGCCGCCGTTGGCGATGATCCGTTCTGCCCGCGTCTGCGACGGTTCGTGCTCCGGTCCGCGCCTGTGCGGCTTGGCCGGCTCCGGCACCGCGTGAAACCACCCAAGCTGGCGCGCGTACAGGGTCAGGTCTTGCTTGACCCCTTCGTAAAATTTGCCCAGTCACCGATGGCCTTGTTGACTTGCTCGGCAATGAAGCCAATCGCCGGGTCCAGGTACGCGCCTTTGAACATTTCGTAGCCGGTCAGCTCCTTGTACGTAAAGCCGTTGAACGACACGGTGCACGCGGACAGAAAGTCGGCATCGAGCTCGCGCTGCTCGTCGTCCTTCATCTTCTTGCCGCCCCTGCGCACAAAATCGAGCACCGCGCGATTGCGCGTACCCTGCGCCTTCTGAAACTGCTTCGACCCGGGGCCGTAGACCGTCACGCTCAAGGTCTGGCCCTGGTCGTTGGTCAACGGCTCGCCGTCGGGGCTCTCCAGTTCAATGACGGCCGTCTCGTCGACGGCCAGCTTGGAAATGTCAAACATCGGTGGATCCTTTCGCGGGAGGGGTGATGTGCCCGTGGCCGACGCCCGCTCACCCCGCGAAGGATGAGACAGGCGTCGGCTCGGTGCGCGGTGGGCCTCGGAAGGCATTTATTCAGGCGGCGAGCACTTCGACGATGCCCACACCGGTCGACGACGTGGTCAGCTCGAGCACGCACGAGGCGGTCGTGATCGAATCAACCGATCCCACTCCGACCTTGAAGTTCATGACCATCGCCTGGAAAAAGTACTTGTCGCCGTTCTGGGTTTGCACCTGAATGCTGTATGGGCTGTCCGACAGCGACGCGGCCTTCATCAGTACCTGGCCGGCGTCGTCGGTATCGAGCCCGAGCGTCAGGTTCATCGTGCCTTCATTGAACGAGCCCTTGTACTTTTGCGTACCGCGCGAACCGACGGCGTTGTGCGTGACGAGCGCGAACTCGCGGCCGAATTCACCCAGGTCGGTGATCTCGCCCACGGCCGTGTACGTCAGTGCCGCATAACCGGTGGGGTCAAACGTGGCTGGTGCATTTGAAGAAATTTTCAGGGTGGTCCCTGCGGATGTGCGTACAGTCATTGCATCTTCCTTTCAGAAATGAAAAAGCCCGCAGGGATGCGGGCAACCAATCGCCAGCCAAGCTGGTCTTGTGTACAGCGCCGTCTACTCGTAGTACTGCAGCAGGTAGTCGGCGCTTTGCGTCCAGATGCCGGTCTCAACGTCGTGCTCGACCGGCCCTTGCAGATCGAACCGGCACGAGACGATCGTCTTGCCGCCCACCGTGATCTGCTGCCGAAAGTCGAGCGTGCTGCGCACTGCGGCATGGATAGCCTTGACCTCGGCCACCGACAGGGCCAGCGGGTTGATCTGGATCCGTGCCCGTGCGCGCGCCGGCTCATGAAAGTTCAGGTTCGGCTCTGGCACCGCGTCGATCACCTGGTACACCAGCGCCGGCGGCTTCGTGTTCGTCGGCAGCTGCGACAGCGCGCGCTTGGCGCCAACCAGCGCGGTGATCGCGGGCGCGTTCAGCAGGGCCGCCACGAGAAGCTCCGGGTTCACGCCTTGGCCGCCTCTTTGTCCAGCCGCGCGCGAATGTAGTCGGCCGCGGCACCGATTGCCTCAGCCTGCCCGCCATCGAGCGCCGGCCGCATGAACGGATTGGGCCGGGCACCCGGGTGGTCGACCGTCTCCCGAGCAAGGCCCGCGACGAACAGGCTTTGCCGGTGCTTGGGCTTGATGAAGTGGCGCGCGGTCCCGAACTCGACCATGGGCGCGTAGAAGGCCCTCTTGCCGCCGGCCGTCACCGTCGCCCACACCTGCCCCTGCTTGGCGCGGGTGCTGACACGAATGCTTTCGCGCAGCTTGCCGGAGGCGACCGGCGCCAGCCCCCGCGCACGGTCCTGGAAGACTTTCGCGCCGGCGCGCATCGCACCGCGCAAAATGTTCTTCTCGACCTTGCCCGGCAGCGCCTTCAAGAGTTTGTCGAGCTCGGCCAGTCCAGTGATTTTCACCTCGCTCATGCGTCGACCCCTGTCTCGATGCAATCGAAAATGATGTACGTGCGCCGGTCTTCCCAGTCCATCGCCGCCGTGATCTGCAGCACTCGCGCGCCGTACCGGATGAGCCAGGCATCGGCCTCGGTCACCGGCAGAAAGTCCGCCCGAAATCGCACCTTCACCGTGTGCGTGAGTGTCGACTCGATTGCCATCGCGCGCAGCTTTTCGCGACCGCCGACCGGCCGCACGTCAGCCCATACGGTCGCGATATCGGTCCAGCCGGCCGATGGCTGCCCGTACTCGTCCAGCGTCGTGGCACGCCGCTGGAGCGTAACGCGGCGATTGAGCGCGCCCGCGGTCATGAAAAGTCCATCACCCGGTGCGCGGCTAGCAGGTTCGGCACGAACTGCTGCGGCTCGACCCGCCGCTCGGCATCGGCCTCCCGGTTCGCATACAGCGTGCCGATGCGCAGCAGCATCCACGCCTTCACGCCCGGCGGCGCCGGCTCGCCGCAGCTGACATTCATGCGCACGACCTCGGCAAAGTCGCCCGTGGTCGGCACGTTGAAGTCGTCCTTGTAGAACACATAGGCCGGCACCGCCTTGACGACCTCGTACTCGGCGCCCGAGAGCGCCACCCAGCCGCCCTGGTCATTGCGCCAGTCGAGCGTGGCCGTCGCCACCACGCCGCAGCCATGCAGCCGGATCGCTTCGAAGCGGTCGAAGTACAGCCGCCAGACCTGTTCGCCGAACCGCCGGCCGCACACGGCCTCGGCCTCGTCGCGCGCCACCGCAATCAGTGACGCGATGTAGACGTCCTCGTCGTCGTGATCGACCCGCAGGTGGGTCTTGGCCTCAGCCATCGTGATGGGTTCGACCCCGGGCGGGGTGATGCGCTCAGACCGGATCAGCATGTTTTTTCGCCCGCACAGTGCGCCGCGCCTTGTTCTCCGGCGCCGCGTCGATGCTCTTGTGTTCAACCGGCTCGATCCAGCCATGACGCAGCGCACGCGCGGCCACCGCCTCGCCCAGCTCGTGGATTTCCCCGCTCTGGCAGTCGGTGACGGTCACGCCGTCGTGTGCCCAGCGAAACGGTTTGAGGACTCGGATTCTCATGGCTCAAAAAGAAGGGAGGCCTGCGCCTCCCTTCTCCCTTGCAGTGGTTAGCCTTACGCGTCGCCGAACTTGACGACCTTGATCGCTTCAGAATCCACCACCGCGCCGCCCAGGCGCTTGGTGGTGTAAAAGCCGACATAGGGCTTGTTCGAGTACGGGTCACGCAGCGTGCGAATGCCGACACGGTCGACGATCAGGTAGCCGGCACGGAAGTTGCCAAACGCAATGGCCAGGCTATCGGCGGCGATGTCCGGCATGCCTTCGGCCTCGACCACCTGGTAGCCCAGCAGGTTTGACGGCGCACCGGCCTCGAGGCCCGGGCGCCACAGATAGTTGCCGTCCCCATCCTTGAGCTTGCGCACGGCTGCCAGCGTGAGGCTGTTCATCATCCACACCGCACCGGGTCGATGGCCGGCTTTCAGCGACTGGACCGTGGTGATCAGGCAGTCGCCGCCATTGGGGGCAGCCAGGAACGCGCCATCGGCACCGGAGAGCACATGCTGCAGCGTGCCGAATGCGCGGCTGCTGTCGGCGGTGGCGGCCGTGCTGTAAGCGAGAAAGCCCTTCGGCTTTTTGGTGCCGTTGCCGGTGATGAAGGCCACGCCTTCCTGGTATGCGAACTCGTCGGCGATCTCTCCGGCCAGCCAGCCTTCGGCATCGAAGAAGACGTCGTCGAGCATCGTCTGCGTAGCCTGCGGGTTGGCATAGATCTCGCCCATGAATGGCGTCACCTGCGCCAGCGTCGGCGTGTTGGTCGCCGCGCGGCCGTCATCCTCGTCGACCCAGCCGGACGCGGCGCCGCGGCGCGAGACCAGCTTCTTGTAGTCGGAGGTCGAGATCTGGCGCACGGTGGCCACTGCGCGCACCGGCGAGATGTTGATCAGCGTCTGCTGGATGTCGCGATCGATCTCTTCGGGCACCGCATAGCCGCCATCGGCATCGGTGGTGATGTTCAGTGCCTTGGCCTCGAGCTCGGCCAGGCCGCTCTCGACCCCCTTGCGCAGCCACTTCATGTACGCGGACTTGTGCTCGCCCTTGGCGTCCTCGCCCTTGGCGTCATTCGCGCCAGAGAGGCCGATCTTGTTCACGCGCGCTTCGAGCACCTGCTTCTCGGCTTCCAGGCGCGACATGTCCGCGCTCATCTGCGCAAGCTTGGCCTCGAGGTCGGCCACGCCGTGGCCCTTTTTCATCTCCTCGATACGCTGGTCGTTGGTGCGCTTGAATTCCTCGAACGCGCGGCCCTGTGCCTCGATGAGGGTCTTGATTTCACTGATATCCATGATGTTTTTCCTTTAACGGGAAGTTGAAAGAATTGCCGCATTGCGCTTGATCGCCGCGACTATGTCGTCCAGCTCGCCTTCAGCATCCCGCTGAGGAAAAGCCGCTTTGTAGCCGCCGGCCACCAGGGCCTTGGCTACCGTCCGGGAAAAGCCTGCCTCCCGCAGGAATTCCTCGAATTCGCGTGCCGTCCTGATGTCCTCGGCACTCTTGACGGCCGACAGGCGCGCCGAATCGAGTGCCGGGAACGTCACCGGCGAGACTTCGAACAGGTCCACGTCTTCGAGCGTGCGAATGCCGGTCTCGTGGTCCATCTTGTACTTGACGGTCCGGTAGCCGATCGACAGGCCCGTGAGCGCGCCCATCTGCATCAGGGTGTGCGCCTCGCGCCCGAGCTGGGTGTCGGCCAGCCGTCCCTTGACCATCAGCCCGCGCTCGTCCTCGAACATATCGGTCCACACGCCAATGGGCTGATCCGGGTTGTGCTGCCAGAGCATGGCCGGCAGCCGGCCGATGGCCTTGGCCTCCTTCAACGTGCGCTTGAACGCGCCCTTTTTGACGATGTCGGCGTAGCTGTCCAGGTCGCCGAACACGGAGCCGTAGCCCTCGATCGTGCCTTCCTCGCTGGCCTTGATCTCGGCGGCGAAGCACAGTCGCTTGGTTTGCATGGTTGCCCTCTTATGGCTGCGGATCGGCCGGCGCGCCGGCGGCCTGCATATTCAGCGGCTGCAGGTAGATATCGCCTTCCGGCCCGATCGGATTTAAGTTTTCGCGTTCGCGGATCTCGTTGACCGACAGCCAACCCCAGTTGCGCGCGATGGCGTACGCATCGAAGCGGCTCTTGGTGTCCCCGCGCAACAGCCCCTCGGCATTGAACTCGGGGAAATACACGTCAGGCGCGGTGAACAAGTCGCGCGACAAGGCCTGCTCCCAGCGCACCAGGCGCGGCCGGATGCAGTGCATGACAAAGGCGATCTGTTGCGCCTCGATGTTGCTGAAGGTGGCGCGCTCCAAGTCGCCGATCAGGTGCGCCGGCACCCGGAACAGGCCTGCGATCTCCGAGCGCTGGAACTTGCGCGTCTCCAGAAACTGCGCATCCTCGGCCGACAAGGTCAGCCGCTCGATGCTCATGCCCTCCTCCAGCACCGCCGTCTTGCGCGCGTTGCCGGAGCCGGCAAAGGCCTGGTTCCACGATTCGCGGATGCGGTCGGCGACTTCCTTGGAGAGCTTGCCCGGGTGCGTCAGGACGACACTGGGCGTGGCGTCGTTTTTGTAGAAGCGCCCGGCAAACTCCTGCGTCGAGATCGCCACGCCGAACGTCTCGCGCGCGTCCTGCAGCGTCGAGCGTCCGGTATAGCCGTTCGAGGACAGCCCGCGCAGGTGGAACACCTGGTCTTGCGAGAGTACCAGTCGCTCGTTGCTGTGGTCATCCAATTGCACGTGGTACTGCAGCGACAGATCACGCAACTGCCGGACCTCGACGCGATCCGGGTGCAGCGGCAAGAGCTCGAGCAGGTTGCCGCGCGAATCCATATTCTTGTACGCGTAAGCGTTGCCGCGCAGCTCGAAGTGCGCCTGCATCATCTCGCGAAATTCGAAACTGGTCTGCCAGCTGTTGGGCCTCGCATGCAGCAGCCGGTACAGCGGGTGGTCGCGCCGCTGCGTCTTGCCCCCGCCACTGCGGCGCTGGTAGACATTCAACGGCAGCGAGCCGATCGTCTCCGAGATCACGCTGACGCACGAATAGACCGCCGCCACGCGCAGGGCCGCATCGGCGGTCACGTGCGCGCCGGAGGCGGTCTGCGTGCCCCGCAGAATCTCCGCGATCACGCTGCCCGCGGACTTGCGCGAGAAAAAGCGGTCAAAAAATCCCATGGTTCGCCCTAAAAAGTCAGCAGCCCGCGCGCTTCGTACACGCTCGGCCCTTCGCCCCGGCCATCGACCAAACTGCGCCCGATGGCCATGACGGCTGCCACCGCCCCATCGACGCGCCCGGTGGCGCGCTCCTTGGCGACCTTACGGTTGCCGGCCGGGTCGGTGACGACGACGGCATTCGCCATGCACCAGGTCATCACCGGGTTGCCGCCATGCCGGATCTGGCCATCGAGCAGCAGCCGCTCGTACTCGTCGACGGCCGGCGCCATGTCCTTGAAGCCCTGCCCGAACGGCACCAGCGGCAGACTTGCCCCCTCCTGCTCGAGCAACGCCTTGAAGTCCTCGATGCGCCAGCGGTCGTACGCCACCGCGCGGATGTCGAATTGCTCGCAGACCTCGACCAAGCGGCGCAGCACGGCCAGCTTGTTGACCGCACGCCCGGGCAGCGCCTCCAGATAACCGGCGTCGCGCCAGGCCACGTACGGCACCCGGTCGCGGTCGCCCTTGTGGTGCAAGTCGTCGCCTGGCAGCCAGAAGAACGGCAGCAGCCGGGTATACGGGTCCTCCGGCGTCGGGTCCATCGCCACCACCAGCGCGGTCAAGTCCTGCGTGCTCGACAGGTCCAGGCCCGCTACGCCACTGCGCCCGCGCAGCGCCTCGATGCCCGGCCAGTGCGCATCCAAGCAATCGAACCAGACATGCCCGGCAATCCACGGCGACTCGGCCTCGGTCCACTGGCAGAAGTTCAGCCGGCGCACCAGCGATTCCTTGCTCGGGATGTTGCGCGCCGCAGCCACCTGCTCGCGCAGGTAGCGCATGCCGGGAATGCCGGCTTCCAGCGACGGGTTGGCCTTTTCCCAGCAGCGCTCGTCCCTCAGCGGGTCGTCGCCCTCGTCCAGCGCGCACACGTACGCAAAGAACGCGTCGTCCATCACCTGGCCGGCGGCCACCTTCGCACTGTGGTCGTGGTACGCCCAGCAGACCGAGCGCTTGTCGGTGCCGCTGTTGGTTATCATCACCATCAGCGGTTGCCGCCGCCCCTTCTGGCCGGCTTTGAGTATCTCGACCACATAGCCATCCTTGTGCTCATGGACCTCGTCGAGCAGCGAGATGTGCGGGCGCGGACCGGATTGGCCATCGTCGGAGGCGATCGGCCGAAAGAACGACCCGCGGCTGACCCACGCCAGGTTCCACACGTTCAGGCCCTGACCGGACTTGGTGATCCGGGCCGAGAGCGCCGGCGAATGGTCGACCATCGCGACCGCATCGCGAAAGAGCACCATCGCCTGGTCTTTTTTCGTCGCGCCCGCATACACCTCGGCGCGCGGCTCGCCGTCGGCCATCAACCCGTACAGGCCAATGCCGGCCGCCAGCGGCGACTTGCCGGATCCCTTGGCCGTCTCGATGTAGGCAGTGCGAAAGCGCCGCGTGCCGTCCGAGCCCATCCAGCCAAACAGGCTGCCGATGATGAACTGCTGCCATGGCAATAGTTCGAACGGCTTGCCTTCGAATTCGCCCCCGTTCAGGTGCAGCACCTGCGTGAAAAATCCCAGCGCGCGCTCGGCGGCCTTCACATCGAACCGCAGCCCGCGCGCCTCGCCCTGGGCCAAATCGTCCAGGTGGCGCTGGCAGGCCGCGCGCACGTGCGGCCCGGCCAGCACACGCCCGCTTACGATGGCGCGCGCGTACCGGGTGACCGGGTCACGTGAAGTAGCTGTCGGTGCCTTTGCTCGGGCCATCGCCAAACAGGTCGCCTTGCGGGTTGATCGCTATCCGCGTTCTTGCCGCCGGTGACATGCCGAACTGCTGGAAGATCGCCATGGCCTGCTTGAACGACATCGACTGCACGATCAGCCACGGGTTCAGGTACTCGCCACCGGCGTCGGGCTTGGGGGCACGCGGCTTGCCCAGCTCGTCATACTCGACCTTCGTGCGCACCAGCTGCGCGCCACTGGTGCGCGCGGCCAGCCGGTACTGCGCAATGGCCACGCAGCCGTGCGAAAGCGCCTCGACGTCGACCTCGGTCAGCAGCTTGGCGCGCGCCAGGCGCGGCGCGATCTCTTCCCACACTTGCCTGGCATCGTCGGGCAGCCACGTCGGCGGCTCGAGGTTGGTCAGGTACGTCGGGTCCGGCTCGGCGCGGTTGATCGCGCGCTTGCCCGGGTTGCCCGTCACCAGTTTCAGGTTCGTCGGTTTCGGCGCGCGTCCGGCCATCATCATTCCTTTATCAGGCCCACCCCGATCAAGGGGGTACCCCTATGCATTTCGCGGATGTGCAAATTGAGGTACCCGACCGGTCCTGCGCTGGCGGGCCCCAGCTTTTTACCCCCCCCTGCCGGTCAGCTGCTGGCGCGGTTCCAGTGGTGGTTCGCATCCAGCGGCACGCCGTCGACGCCGCAACCGCGCAACGTGCCCGACTTTTCCAGCTGCTGCTTGGCGCCGTCGTGGCAGCGCTTGCACAACGACTGCAGGTTGTCCGGGTCGAAGAACAAGTCGACGTCGCCACGATGCGGCACCACATGGTCGACCACGGTCGCGGCCGTCACCTGCGCCAGTTTCGCGCACAACGCGCACAGCGGATGCTCGCGCAGTTGATGGTGTCGCAGCCGGTACCAGCGCTTGCTGTTGTAGAGCGGCTTGGTCTGCGCGTTGGCCATGAATAAAAAAGCCGCTGCCAGTGGAGCCACCGGCAGCGGCAAGCCCGTCGCTTCCCGGCAACGGAGGAGACAACTTGACATCAACGAGGTAAAACGTCAGCAGCGCATCAGGGCAGCGCGCCTCACCCCAGGCTTTTTTCTTCCAGGGCATCCCGGTGATTGCGCAGGACATCGATCACCGCAGGCTTCCAGCGCACCTCGTAGCCGCTGTGGCCATGGCGATGAAACGGCTTCATCTCGCCATAGGCCGTGCCCGCCTCGGTCAGCTTCCAGTGCTTGCCCTCGTCCTTGAACTGCAAGCCCAGCTGATCCAGCAGCGCATTGACCCGCTGCGCCCTGAGGCCCAGCGATTCCCCGAGCTGGGTGGGGTTCAGGGTGGCCGCATCGTCCGGTGCCACGGCAGGCAGCGCCTTGGCCAGCATCGTGGTCGGCAGGCCGGTGGTGCGCTCGATGGCGTCGAGCGTGCAAGCCATCGCCAGCGCTTCATTGACGCCCTTGACCCGACTCATTGCCCGGCCAACCAGCAGCAGGTCGCGCACCGGCTGCAGCTGGGGCAGGCGCGCCTTCTGTTGCGGCGGGATGTAGGCGCCGGTCTTGCAGATCGCCGGCAGCACCTCATGCGTAACCCAACGCTTGAAGCGCTTGGCCTCGTCCTTCGTGCTGCCGAAGATGAGGGCGTACAGGCCGGACTCGTTGACGTGGTTGGCGCGCTGGGGACGGCCGAGAGCATCGATGACCTCCAACTTCTGGAGGTCATCCGAATCGACGTGGGTGGAGAGGGCCTGGTGAGGATTGCCGTAGCCAAGCACCTCGCAAATCTCTCTGGCGTTAAACCAAGGGTCGCCACGGCCGTCGGTGATGACGCGGATGGCGTGGCTCTCGAACTGGAAGGGAATAAGGTTCTTCACGCGGCTGCCATAAAAAAAGCCCCGACCGATTAATCGATCAGGGCTTCGTTGTCTTTGGTCGCGTCTGACCCTGCCACAGGCAAGGTCAGAAGGCACGGAACATTACCGGCATGCAAGTTGTTAGCCGCGATGGTAGCAGCGTCGCCAAACTTATCAAGGGCCTCGGCCAAGTTTTTTTCCGCCACGACCAGAAGCCGCTTGACGTCCCGGCTGCGCATCCGCAGCCGCACGCAGATCAGGCGCTCCGGCAGTTGCGTGACGTGCCAGTACTTCAGCGCCATCTTCTGCCGGTGCACCGGCAGGCGCGCCCAGACGGCCTCGACCAGCCAGCCATCGAGCAGGTCGGCCGGCATCGGCGGCGTGGGCGGCGCGTCATGGTCGTGCACGCGCGAAGCCACGTACAGCCGGGCCCAGGCCGCGCAGGTCGACTGCCGCGATCCCGAGCGTACCGTGCGGCGCCAGTTCTCCAGCCGCTCGCGAAACCGCTTATCCATGCCTGTCCTCCATCTCGTCAATGCTTGCCCTGTCTTGCTGATCCCAGATCACGCGATACCGGGCGCCAGTCGTCACCGGTGTCCCCACCATGTGGCCGTTCTCGCTGGCAAAGAAGGTCGGCGCACCAGTCAGCCCCTGCCGAATCTGACCGTGGATCTCCTCCTTACCAAACGCCTCGACCATCGCATCGATCCAGGCAGCAATCGTCGGCATTTCATCTCGCAACTGTTTCTTTTTTTTCATCTGTGCAGGGCTGTTCATGCATTGGGAAAAATACGAAGGCTTAAACCCATTGATTTCACTGCACATGTGCAAGGTGTGCAGGGTGTGCAGGGTTAAATTCACGGTCTACGCGCGAGAGAAATTTCTTTGTGGGATTGGCTCTAAAATTCATGCCTACGCGTGTGTGCGCGAAACCCTGCACACCCTGCACACCTGTCCCAATGCAAGCAGCGGCGCGGCTTTTGACTGGCAGGGTGACGCCTGTACCCTGCGCAACCCTGCACAAAGGTCGTCACTCATCATCCTTTACCCCCGTCACGTCACGAAAAATCTGGCACTGAGCCCGATAATCCTTGTCCCGGTAATCAGGGTTATCGACCAAGAAGATCTTCGGCTGTGATTGCTTGGTCTGTCCGTGCAGCAATATTCGTCTTCGATCTTTCTTTTCACGCAGAGAGATCATTTCGGAAAATTTCGTCAGCGACAGCCTCACGCGCTCGTGGTTGCGTTCACACCAGCGCACGTAGACCTTGAAAAGGTCTTGCGTCAAGCAGCAGCAATACGGCGCCTGCAGTTCGCCGTCCTTCCACTGCTGGTGGAACGTGTCCCAGCTCGGGCGTCCGAAGCGGATGATCTTGCTCTTCGCTTCGGTCATCAGCGGCTTGGTGTGGGGGTTGAAGTCCCCCAGCGGGTGATTGAGCAGGAAGTGATAGAAGGCGGCGGACAGGCCCTCTTCCATCCATTGACGAAAGCGGTTCACCCGTTCCGTGCTGAGTTGATTGCGTGCCTCGATCACCATAAACCGCCGGTCTTCCATCTCGATGGGAATCGGCTGCGGTTCGTTGGACAAAAAAACCGAATTCAGGTGATTGGATTCGACCCGCTCAGGCAACCCCTTGGGATTGATGCGCATGTCGCGCCCGGTGATCATGTGCTTGAGAGTACCGATGTGGCTGTAGCGGTCGTCGCGCGAGAGCACCTCCTCGAAGACCATGAAGGTCTTGCGCGATTTCCAGGCCGTGAAGGTAGAGTCCAACTGGTGCTGGCCGGCTGTTCCCCCATATTCCCCGTAGATCGGACGTACGATGCCTTCAAATAGCAGGCTCTTGCCGGTGCCTTGCTTTTCGCCGAACATCAGCACGGCCGTCTGCATCTTCGCACCCGGATGCTGCAGCGGGTACGCAAGCCACTTGATCAGCCAATCGCCGACCTCTTTCGCATTGGGCTCACTGCCGCACAAGTCATATAGCAGCTCCAGCACCGCCAGGCACTTGGTGTCATCGCTCACTGGCACCAGCGGGTAACCATAAAACATGTTGATATGGGTGGGCAGCCCCAATCGCTGGGTTGGATCGAAAACCAAATTCTCGGCATCGACGATCTTGCGAAACGCGTGTTCCTGCCAGCGCTTGAACGGCTCGTTCCCAAAGGCCTCCCGCGCCGCCTGGATTGTCAGGACGATACGCTTTTCGCTGTCCCACACCGTAACGGTGCCATACAGTAGCGTCAGCCTGTCCAGCATCTCGATTAACCGGTCGCCCCCGCCACCCCCGTCGATGGCTTGCCCACGCCGCAGGACCGGCAACGCCTCCGGATCAATCGTTCGCCGCTGTTCATGCTCACGCCAGACGCGCGCCAGGTCTGTGCCGACGGTCGCGTCGAATCCGGCCTTCTTCATTCGGCGGCGATTCAATCCATCCCAGACGTCGGAAGTGCCATAGACCAGCGCAAAGTGTTCAAGCAGCGTGTCCAGCGACGGCCTGACCACGGCGCTGACCTTTGCCGTTGCCCAGCCTGCGGCGCTTTCCCCTTGCGGCTGCGCCTCCAACGTAGAGGGCGCGGGAGATTTTCCCGACAACGAAGCAGCGGGCAGCGCCGCGTGCAGCAGCTGGTTGCACGCAAGCCTTAACTGCCGCGTGACGGCCTCAAGCCCCTCGTCTGCGTGCAAGTCATTGAAGTCAGTCAGCTTGCGGCCATCGCGTGCGGCAAATACCGGCAGGCAGACTGCGGCGCTGCCGACGACCTGCATTGCTTCGCGCGCCTTGGTCACGCCGGCGTTTTCAAAGCGACGCGCCTGCACCAGCCGGCCACAGCGCGCATCGGCCACGATCATCGGCACGCCCTGGTCGTTGTCATCCCAGCGCGCCGTGACCGTCACCACCTCGCCATCGGTGGCGCGCGGCCATGCATGGTCCTGCCCGTCGATCGGTGGCGCATCGGCCAAGTGGAATTCATCATCGAGCCACGCGGCATAACGCTGCTCAAGCTGGTAGTCGTCATCGGCAGCCAACAGAAGCCGCAGGTTCGGGTACTGCTCGCGCAGCGCCACCACCACCGGCTTGATATTGCCGGCATCGAAGGTGACCACGACTGGCACCGCGCGCTCGGTGGCCATGCGAATCGAGCAGCCGGTCGCATAGCCTTCGCAGATAATGGCCAAGGGCGTGCCCGCCTCGATGTCGCCCAGGCGCAGCGACGCGCCGGCCTTTTCCATCCCGCGGTTAAAACGCTTGGAACCATCGGGCGCGATCTTCTGCAGGCCGACGAGCTCGTTGCCCTCGAGCCGATAACGGACCATCGGCACCAGAAGCGTGCCATCCTCAAGCCGACGCACGCGCTCGGGAATGACGCCCTTGGCCTCGAGGTACGGGACCATCACGGCCGTCAGTGGCGTCGATGCCGAATCCCACTGCTTCCGGGCACGGTTGGCGGCAAAGCGCGCCAGCCGCTCGCGCTTGTGGGCTTCGCGCGCTTCGACTTCGCGCTGGCGCGTTTCGGCTGCAGCCCGCTCTTCCGGCGAAATGCGCGTCCAGTCGATGTCGACCTTCGTCGCATTATTCTCGGTGCCCTGCCAGCGACCGAAGGCGCCGCCAATGATCGACTGGCCGGACTTCAAGGGGATCTCGCGCAGTACGTACCACGCCTTTTTCTGCGGACCGAAGCGGTGCACCTTGCCATCCAGGATCGGATGACCGGGCGGCGGCAGTGGCAGGCCAGCGGCGGCCATTTGATCGATGACTTGCGCGAGCGTCGTCATGGCTTGCGAGCCCAGTACGGGACGCGCACACCGCCCATCAGCGACGGGTAGCGGCGGAAATCATCGGCGCCCTCGCGGCGTACCGCCATCGAAGCGAAATGGTGGGGAGGCAGCGGCTTGAAAGGCAGCGGCTCTTTGATACCGGCGATCGCCGAGGTCGTCGTCAGTGAACGATCAACAGGTCGTATGAACGCCAGGCCTGCCGCCGTGATTCGTACCTCGTCGCGGTCGGTCAATCGAATAAACTTCGCCCGCATTAGCGGCTCGATGGCGAGTTCGTTGAAACGCTGTGCAGAGCGGAAGTAAGACAGCACGGCGCCGGTCAATTGGCCGAATGTCGCGCTCCCGCCGAGATGGACTAGCTGATCCAGTGCATTGTAGGCAGCGCTGCCGCGCCGCGGTCCCCTGAATGTTTTCGCCATGGTTTGCGTATTGTTGTTATTGAATTGGGCGGGCACCCCAGCGTGCTACAGTGAAGTTTCCAAGCAGCACCATCAGCACAAAGGGGCGCCCATTGACTCTCAATAGCGATCCCTCATCCATCCCCTATCGCTGCCCGCGCTGTCGCCAGCAGGCGTTGGCGAGGCTGGCAAGATCTTCGCGGCGACTCTCGGGAGCGCGTTCAAAAAGCGCTGACAGCTCAGCGAGCTGGGCATGGATTCCCGTCGTATCGCCCAAGATGCGCACCGTCATGGCCACCGGTGGATTCTTCGCGCGAGCACTCTCAGACATGAACGCTCCCTTCTTGCACAAGTCGTTCGTAATCTCCCAGCGAAGGCCATTGAAAAATGGTCGTCCAGGATGCGGGATTGGGCGGTGGATCACTGGCAGGACGCGCTTCCACTACTGCATAAGTGGTTAGCGGCGGGTGCTGTGTAAGTCGCTTTTGCAGCCGCACATAACCGACGACAGGATGCGAATCGGCCTCATGCTTGCCATCGGCGACCAGCGCCACCCAGAGCTCTTCCTCGAAACAGGCCAAATCGACCAATAGCGACATCGCGGGTCGGTTCAGCACCAGGGCCGTGGCCGGCATCTGCATCGGGAAAAAGATCATTTATCGCCTCCCGCGATAACCGCCGCACGGTCAGCACGCGAACGCACCCGCTCACGGAGCGCACCGATGGCGCCCAGCGACTGCTGGATCTCGCGCTCGATGGCGTCGAGCTCGCGCATCGAGATGCGACCATCGTCGGCCAGTGCGCCGGCAATGGCGCCGGTGACGTCGCCGAGCTCCTGCATCGCCTTGCAGACCGACTGTGTCAGGTCGTCGTCGGTCAGGTGGTTGAGCGTCGGGAAGGTGAAGGCAACCAGGTTATGCCGCTGGCACAGCGCCTCGATCGGCAGCGTCGCATTCTGGACACCGGCGGCCGCGCACAGCTCGACGATCTCGGAGACTTCCTCGAATGACGGATAGTGGCTGTCGACGCCCGGGCGCAGCTTGTTGTAGAGGACATTGGCCGTTTTGCCCATGCGCTGCGCGAGTGCCTCGATGCCGCCCGGGTACGTGCGTGCGACTTTGTACAGTGCGTCGTGCTGGTTGGTGTCGGAATAGCGAAGGGTCATGTCAAAAATCCAAGGTGATTGCCGATGTCGTGTGTACAAAGCCTGCGTAATGTGCGGGTCGGGAGCAGGAATTTACGGGTTGCGCGCAATGCCCCGGCGCTCCCTGAGAATCCCCTCTAATCCCTCGCGCTCCAGATACACATTGATTAATCTGGCCTCATTAATTTTTTCCAACGCCCAGCGATGAAGGATTTCCCGAACGATCTCTTGCTTCTCTTGGCCTTCGCGCTCAGCCAGCGTCGAGATGACGGCGTCGGCCTCCGCCGTGATCTTTCCGCGGAACTCCTTCAAGGGCAGGCTCATGGCGTGCGCTCTCCAACGGAAACGGTTGACGCACCAATATGCGTGCAAGTCGTACGCAGGTAAGTCCAGTACCACGCTTTGTCCGGACGAAGCTCTTCACAGGTGACTTGCCCTTCGGTCGCCTGCTCGATCTGCACACAGCGGTCCAGCGGTACCGGACGCTTCTGGTTGGCCCACTGGCTGATCAACACCGCTGGCACGCCCAGCGTGCGCGCCAGCTTGGCTTGGGAGCCTAGTTGGGCGACGTATTCTTGGAGTTTCATGCCGAAAGTTTAGCGATACGCTAAAAGTTGGTCAATAGCGTATCGCGAATTTCTTTTTATAGCGTTTTGCTATCTAATAACGTGGTGAAAACTGTTGACGAAATCAGGCGGGAAAAACTTGCAATTCTTATTTCGGAAGAAGGAGGAGTTGCAAAACTTGCCAATAGAGTTGGAAAAAGCAAAGCGCAACTCAGTCAGTGGCTGAATGCGTCTCCTGACTCAAAAACAGGTCGACCGAGGGGAATGCGGTCGGATTCTTGCCGGGAGATTGAGGTTGCCTGCGGAAAGCCAACTGGGTGGATGGACGGAGCTCGAGGAGAGCTTAATGAGAACTTGCCAGAGCAGGCGACAAACACTGTGATGTTCAGATCGTCAGGCAAGCTGAGCAACCAAGCTCGATTGCTTATTCAAGAAATCATTGCAGCAGAAGAAAGTGGCACGTCGTCCCAACAATTGATCGATACCCTTACGCAGGTATTGCATGTCGCTATCCGACCCGCCCCCACCGTCTCCGAATCCGACTACCCCGGCATCCGCCGCGCGCTCGAGCAGCACAAGCGCAAGTCTTGACATCGTCCCGCTGTTGCCATCGACGGCTTATCTGTCATTCCGTGGCTGGCCAAAACTCGAAACCGCCTCTTGCGTGCATGGCTGTGACATACATCACCCGCAAGCCGGGCGCCTAAGGTTCTTCGCAAAAATCTATCATCCGCAGAATGACCGTCGCGGGTTGATGAACGAAATTACTGCCTTCGTACTGGGCCGGGCGCTGGGGGCGCCCATGGCCGATTACGCCTGTGTCGCCATGATCCCTCTGAGCCGAATGAAATCTCCGCCACCTGCGCATCGTGGTTGGATCACTGCCGCGCTGGCCAAGAATCCGAATGCCGAATATCCGGCCTTCTGTGTCAGCGCAGTAGCAGGTGAAGATGCGTATATCACCTGGCAATCAACTGGCGTCCAGCGGTTTGCCGAAGACTTGCAGCGTTGGCCGGAATTGCCGCTGGCTGCGCGTTTCGATCAGCATGTCATCAACACCGACCGGCATCTTGGCAATCTTCGTCGAATCAAGAAACACAGTTACCGCCTGATCGATCACGGACGGTTGGTTGGGGATTATGGCGACTGGGACATCGCCCTGTTGGCTGCGCGCCTGAATCACATGCAACCAGACAACCTTCTGGCGCGCGCGTGGCCCGATGGCGTTCCAAAAGCAACTGTCGAAGAAATCCTGCTACATCTGGATTATCACGAAACAGCCGTACGTCTGGCGCTGCCCGAGTTGCGTCAGTGGTGGGAGCGCATTGCCGACCCGAATGACGCCGCCGGGTTTGAGAAATTTCTTCTGGGCCGCGCGGTGGCTTTGAAGCAGCTGTATCAATCGGCGTACAATCAGCTCCTGTTATGAGCCAATACGCCGACCTGTCAGAATTTGCGCTGCCGATCCCGAAGCCGGCGATCGAGGGAACGTGGCAGGCCATTCAATTTGAACCCGATGTGCTTTCCGGCGAACGGTTCAATGTCGGTGTCGTGTTCACACAAAAAGGATCGCGCAAGCCCCATGCGCGCATCGTGCCGGGCATCGGCGGCTTCAGGGCATTGTTCGGCGCTGACGGCGCCGAAAACTTTGCGTTCTTGCTGCAACTGCTGCGTGAGCTCTTGCTCGAGCAGCGCAAGCTCGCATCGCCTAGCCCGCAACTGACCTTTACCGCGAAGCGCTATGTGGGTGGCAATAACCCGCAGGAAATTCTGGACGACCTGTATGCGGATCTGGTGACCATCGGCCATAACCGTGAATTGGTTCGCGATGAAGGACCCGCCCCGGATGTTGTGAAAACCACGAAGCTGCGCAAGGATATCGAGCGCATCGCACGTCGCAAGATGGGGCAACAGTGGTCAAGTATTTTTCGCGAGCAGCCGGTCGAACTGGTTGATGAGGCTGGCAAGCGCCACCAGATTGACCTGCCGATCTGGCGGGGATCGGACTTGTTTACGGCCGATCTGTTTGGCACCATCGTGTCGGCCAAATTCAAATCGCCGATCTATCGATCCGCGTCGCTGCTCGAGGGATACGTCAATTTTGAACAAGCTGCCAAGCATGTGCAACGAGGACGCGGCGCGCTGCTGATTTTACGCCCCTCTTACGCAAGCGGCATGTACCCCAAAGCCGTACTCGACGAGATCGATAACGATATTGATCGCGTCACCTGGCCGTTTCTGAAAGATTCGCGCATCAAGATCCACGTTGGCGACACGCCCGAAGAGCTTGCCGACTTCGCGCTTGCACTGGCAGAGAGCTGACTTTCCGCTACGCGGGCGAGTGGTCTTTAAGCCAGTCCTTCAAAGCGGCATTCATCTTCGTTTGCCAGCCGGGCCCGGCGGCGCGAAAGGCTTCGAGAACCTCAACATCGAAGCGGATAGCCACTTGTTCCTTTGTACCCGAGCCTAACGGCCGACCGCGCTTCTTGCGGTCCAGGCTGATGGCTGCAACCATTTCTTCGGCCGTCGCCGGTCGGTCATCCACATCCTCGCCGTCCCAAGCGAAATAGCCGTCACTGGGCGGGGTCTTCAGCGCATCGAGCACTTGCTTACGCGTCATCGCATTCGTTTTCGAGCCACTCACGATAAGCCTCCGTTTCTGTTTGGTCGGCGGGACGGTAGCTGATCACCCTGACCGCACCGTCACGATCGGTATGCACCACCGTCAGCACACGCAGCCGGCCTAGCACATATGAGAACGAGAGCATCCGCTGCTCTTCGTTCCGCACGACCGGTACATCCAGCCGATAGCGCGAGTCGAGCACGTCACTGGCATCGGCGAAATCGAGTCCGTGCTTGCGCAAATTGATGCGCCGCTTTTCTTCGTCCCAAGCCAGTATCGAACTCATGCGCTTAATTGTAGGTGCAAAAAATTAGGATGGCAAATTTTTGCATCTACAGAAACATAGGAGTATTTCGCGTTACGCTAAATTATTCTTGCGACATTGAAAGCGAAGCGCTATTATTAAAGCGTAACGCTAACTCGGGAAAATCATGAAGTCTATTCAAATTAGTAACAAAATAATACGTCGCACTGACGATGGCTTGATCAGCCTGACCGATCTCTATGCCGCTGCCCTGTCGCAGGGGCAGGCGGACAGCAAGCTTGATCCCAGGCGCTGGGCTGCAAAGGTGTCCCGGAAAACATCCGGCACTAGCGGGAAAGTAAGTGTATCAGGCGGCCCCGGGTTGGCGTTTATCGAGGCTGTCGCGGGTGCGCTGAATGTCAACGCAGGTGACATTTTGAAAGCCAAACGCGGCAAGGGTGGCGGCACCTATGCGCACTGGCAGATTGCCCTCGCCTATGCCAAATATCTGAGTCCTGAACTGCACATGCAGGTCAACGACGTCTACGCCCGCGCGAAATCCGGTGATGTGACGCTGGCCGACGAGATCGCTGACAAGGCCTCGGCGGAACAGCAGGAATGGCTGCTTAAGCGGATGCAAGGCAAGGTCGCACGTAGCCGGCTGACAGCAACGCTAAAGGACCACGGCGTCACTGGCCAAGGCTATGGTCGCTGCACGAACGCAATCTACCGGCCAATCTTGGGCGGCACCAAATCAGAAGTTTGCCGCGCTAACGGCATCGAGCCTTCACGCAAAGTCAGCCTGCGCGATCTGATGAGCATCGAGCAGTTGACGGCGACCGCAATGGCTGAACTGGTCGCCGCCAAACAAATCACGAAGTTCAACGTGCACGGTAATGCGCGCTGCGAGAGCGAGTGCGATCGCGCTGCCCGTAATGTCGCCGCCCTGCTGCAATAACCCGTCGCCAAGGAGACTGCAATGACCCAACCGACGAACGAACCGAAGTTCTGCAGAGACTGCGCGCATTTCCTCGGCCCGCGCGGCAAGTTTTACGAATGCGCCGCGCCTGTCGCCGAGAGCTTGGATCTCGTGACAGGCGAATACCGCAACTACTGTCGGAGCATGCGAGAAACCGATGGGAAATGCGGTCCCGGCGCCGCCTTTTTCATCAGAGCAGGTGCGGATACTCCGTCGCGCACGTCTGCATGAAGGCGATTACCAGCTCGGGATGGGCCTTTGCATGCCCCTTTCCGAATACTTCGTCGATCACTCGCACGGCGTTCCTAAGGTAATCCGTGGAAGCGTCAATCGCCTGATTGTGCGCGCGTGTTCCGTTCGATTCAGCCATGTTGTTCTCCTTTTTGAAAGTCTGACCATGCACATGATCAGTACAGCCAATATACCGATGAACCATGCCGGGGCCGCCGATGCGCCCACACGTGCGCAAGGGCGGCTGGCCGCCTTCCTGACGGCCGACGATGACTGGATCGCGCACCACCAGGGCGCGACGATTGCGCTGCTGCTCGCTGCTGCGTTGATCGTGCCGGAGATCATCGAATGGATGATCTGATCTTCACCGTGCGCGTGCGCTGCACGCTGCCGGATCCATTCGCGGGTCTGAAAGGCCATGACTACATCGCCGCGCGCGGCCTGGCACCGAGGCTGGGCCCGAAATCGCTGCGCCTGGTCGGCGACTGCCAATGCGGCCCGTGCATGCAGCAGCGTCTGCTGCCGACGGTGCAAGCCATTGTTGCGAACTGGCCCCTGCCGGAGACGCCTCGTGCAGCCGCGCATTGAACCGGATCAAGCCGCGCTCGAGGTCGCGCACCGGCTATTGCGCACGGACGTGCCGCTTGAGCAGCTGCTGGCCTCGCGGCCACTATCGCTGATTCTTCACAACGTCGCGCGCCGGCACATGCAGCGCCG
>JAIYCB010000041.1 GCA_027488215.1 Comamonadaceae bacterium | reverse complement strand
TGGAACACCGACAAATACGCGGCCGTGCCCACGCTGCCGGCGTTGGGCGGGAAGTTGAACAGCACGATGGCCAGCTTGCGATCGGCGCGGGGCTTGTCGCGCAGGCGCACCAAACGCTCAACTCGGGCGGTCAGCATCTCGGTGCGCTCGGTGCAGGTGAACATGTCCTGGCTGCGCGGGCCGGTGGGGAAGGTGCAGCGCCTGTCGCAGCCAGTGCAGGTTTGCCCTGCGGGGCCGGGGCGGCCACCGTAGACCATGGGCAAGATGGAGCCGTCGAGCTCGGGGATGGCCACCATGATGGTGTTTTCGACCGGCAGCAGCCCGCGTGTGGAGCCGCCCCATTGCTCGATCGATTGAAATTCGAGTGGGTGCGCGGCGATGTAGGGCACATCGAGTTCGCTGAGCGCCACTTCGGCAGCGCTGGCGTCGTTGTAAGCGGGGCCACCGACCAAGGAGAAGCCGGTGAGCGAGACCAGTGACTGGATTTTCGAATCGCCGCCGTTCTTGAAGAAACGGTCCATTGCGGGGCGGGCGTCGAGGCCGCTTGCAAAGGCCGGGATCACCCGCAGGCCGCGCGCTTGCAGCGAGTGGATGACGGCGTCGTAATGCGCGGTGTTGCCCGCCAGCAAATACGAGCGCAGCAGCAACAAGCCCACGGCGGGCTGGTCTTGGCGGCCATGACCGGGGAGGTCGCTCAGCTGTTCGCTGATGCGGTTTTTCATCTGGGGGTGGTACAGACCCACCTCGGGGTATTCGATCGGGTCTTCCGGCTGGGCCAGGGCGCGCAGGTGTTCACGCGGGCCTTGGGCGTAGCGGTGCACCAGAGTTTTGACCAGGTGCTCGATGTTGTGTTCGGACCCGGCCAACCAGTAGCGCATGGTCAAAAAGAACAGGCGCAGATCTTGCGCCGTTCCGGGAATGAAACGCAGCAGCTTGGGCAAGCGGCGCAGCATGGCCATTTGCTTGGCCCCAGCACTCGAAGGCGCGCCGGTCTCGGAACCCGTGTCTTTGTTTTTGGCGCTGGGGCGCAGCTTTTTGAGCAAAGCCATCAGGCCCGTCGATTCACGGCCCATCACCAATTTGCCCATGCGCGTGAGTTGCGTGACCTGCGGTGCGGACATGATGCAGACCATGGCGTCGCAATGCTCGCGGCGCGCCTGCAGCGCGTCGAGCACCGGCATGAAGTGGTCTTCCATGAACAACATGGTCACGATGACGATGTCGGCCTGCGCCACGGCGGCCAAGCAGGCGGCCAGGGCGCTTTCGCTGTCGCGCCAGGCCGAGGCGCTGTGGGTTTGCAGGTGCAAGCCCGGCAGCTCACGGGCCAGACGCTCGGCCGCGCTTTCCGCGGCGCTGGCCAGGTGACTGTCCATGGTCAGCAGCACCACGCTCATGCGTGGGGCACTGAGGGTGGACTGTTTACCGGCTGAAATGGGCTTTGGCATCGTAGAGCGTCTCCACGGTGATGGTCGCCACGCCCAGGTCTTGGGCAAATCGCTCGGTGTTGCGGCGGGCTTTGCCACGTACAAAGAACGGGATCTTGCCCAGCTCCTTTTCGGCTTCAGGGCTCCAGGTGGCCTGGTTGGAAGCGGCTTGGGTGGGGAGGGCTACGGCTTTGACACCGTCGCTGATCAAGCCTTTGGCTTGGATGCTGTCGGTCGCCAATGGGGGCGTCGGTGTGATGGCGGGTGCTTGCGCAAGGGCCATGGGCGCGGGGACTGCGGCAAGTGCGGCAGCGACAGGGGCCTTGTTCTCTGCGGCTGGCCGTGTGCTGCCCAAATGCGATGGCGCAGCCCCGGCGTGGAATTCAAAATCTTCGCGGAACATGCCGATCAGGTGCTCTTCCAGACCCATCATGAGTGGGTGCACCCAGGTGTCGAACAGCACGTTGGCGCCTTCAAAACCCATTTGCGGCGCATAGCGCGCCGGGAAGTCTTGCACATGCACCGGGGCCGAAATTACCGCGCATGGGATGCCCTGGCGTTTGGCGATGTGGCGTTCCATTTGTGTGCCCAAAATCAGCTCGGGCTGCAAGGCGTTGATCTGGTCCTCGACTTCGAGGTAGTCGTCGGTGATCAGGGCCTCGACGCCGTGGCGCTTGGCACAGTCGCGCACCTCGCGGGCGAATTCGCGGCTGTAGGTGCCCAGACCCACCACCTCAAAACCCATCTCTTGGCTGGCGATGCGGGCAGCGGCCACCACATGGGTGGCGTCCCCAAAAATGTAGACGCGCTTGCCGGTGAGGTAAGTCGAGTCGACCGATTTGGCATACCAAGGCGCATGTGCGTGTTCGGGGTCTTGGCCCGGCACCGGCAAACCCGTCAGTGCGCAGACTTCGGCGATGAAGTCGCGCGTGGCGTGGCTGCCCAGGGGCACGGTCTTGGTGTAAGGCTGGTCAAACTGGCGCTGCAGCCACTGCGCGCTGCTCAGGCCAATTTCGGGGTAGAGCACCACGTTGAAGTCGGCCTCGGCCAGCTTCTGCATGTCGGCCACGCTGGCGTTCAAGGGCGCGACCACGGCGACATCGACACCCAATTGGTTCAAGAGCTGGGTGATTTCCTTGACGTCGTCGCGGTGCCGAAAACCCAAGGCGCTGGGGCCGAGGAGGTTGCACGTAGGCCGAGCCTTGGCAGGTTTGTCGGCGGCAGGCTTGTGCACCAGGTGGCGACACAGTTGGTAGAAGGTTTCGCTGGCGCCCCAGTTTTCCTTGCGCTGGTAAGAGGGCAGCTCCAGGGCCACCACGGGGATGGTCAGTTGCAGCGCCTGGGCCAGACCACCCGGGTCGTCTTGGATCAATTCGGCAGTGCACGACGAGCCCACCAGCATGGCCGCAGGATGGAAGCGCGCCATGGCTTGGCGGGCGGCGTCTTTGAACAGCTCAGCCGTGTCGCCGCCCAGGTCGCGCGCTTGGAAGGTGGTGTAGGTGACTGGAGGTCGGCGCGGCAAGCGCTCGATCATGGTGAACAGCAAGTCGGCATAGGTATCGCCTTGCGGAGCGTGCAGCACGTAGTGCACATCGGTCATGGCGGTGGCCACGCGCATCGCGCCCACGTGGGGCGGTCCTTCGTAAGTCCAGAGCGTCAGTTGCATGGTGTGGTCCTGCGCTTTCAGGCCGCCAGCTTCAGGCGGCGCTTGAGTGGGCGGCTGAACAAACCAGCCAGATCGGCCGCTTGTTCATAGCCTTGAATGGGGGTGAAGACCAACTCAATGGCCCACTTGGTGGTGATGCCTTGGGCCTCCAGCGGATTGGCCAGACCCAGGCCACACACCACCAAATCAGGGGCGTCGGCGATGCAGCGGTCCAGTTGCAAGTCCACGTCCTGGCCTTCGCTGATGCGGGTGCCAGTGGGCAAGAGCGCCAATTCGGCGGCCATGTGCTGGCGGTGCAAATAGGGTGTGCCCACTTCCACCAAGTCCATGCCCAGTTCGCGGTGCACAAAGCGGGCCAGCGGGATTTCGAGCTGGGAGTCGGGGAAGAAAAAGATGCGTTGGCCTTGCAGCATTTGGCGCTGCACGGCCAGGGCTTTCTCGGCGCGTTGGCGGGGTGCAGCGGTGGCTTGCTCAAACACCTCTGGGGCCACACCAAATTCGCTGGCGGCCGCTTGCAACCAAGCGGTCGTGCCTTCCACGCCCAGCGGAAACGGTGCCGCCAAGTGTTGAGCGCCACGCGATTGCAAAGCGCGTGCGGTGTCGGCCAAAAAGGGCTGGGCCAACAAATAGCGGGTGTTCGGGCCGACCATGGGCATGGCCTGGCTGTTGCGCGGCGGGAAGAAGTTGACTTGCAGACCCATGCGCTCAAACAGGCTGCGCATTTGGTCTTCCACCACATCGGCCAGGGTGCCTACCACCATCAGGGCGGGTGCGGTGTCGGTGCTCGTGGGCAAGGTGGGGACCATGGCTGCAAGACAAGCGTCTTCGCCCTGGGTGAAGGTGGTTTCGATGCCGCTGCCCGAGTAGTTGAGCACACGCACCTTGGGGTGGTGGATCTGGTTTTGACGTTCGGCCGCACGCGACAAGTCGAGCTTGATGACCTCAGACGGGCAAGAACCCACCAAGAACAACAAGCGGATGTCGGGGCGGCGTGCCAGCAGCTGGCCAACCACACGGTCGAGTTCTTCATGCACATCGGCCAAACCGGCCAGGTCGCGCTCGTCGATGATGGCGGTGCCAAAGCGGGGCTCTGCAAAAATCATCACGCCCGCGGCCGACTGGATCAGGTGCGCACAGGTGCGGGAGCCCACCACCAAAAAGAAAGCGTCCTGGATTTTGCGGTGCATCCAGATGATGCCGGTGAGGCCGCAAAACACCTCGCGCTGGCCGCGTTCGACCAGAGGGACAACATCTGTACAGCCGGAGCTTGGAGCGGAGGCCTCTGTGCGGATGGGGATGATGGTGCTCATGTGCTGGCCTGTGCACCCGTGTCGGGCATGGAGGTAGGAAAAGCTTGTTTTTGCAGCCGCGCCATGCGCAGCTTGCGGATGTATTGAGCGGCGTTGATGGCGTAACTGCCATAGGCCGCGAGGGCCAGCAGCAGCTGGTCGGTGGGGCTCCAAACGCCTTGCCACCAGACCCACAGGTAAGCGGTGTGCAGGGCCAGTACACCCATGCTGACCACGTCTTCCCAATAAAAAGCGGGGGCAAACAGGTATTGGCCAAACACCACTTTTTCCCAGATGGCCCCGGTGACCATGATGGCGTAGAGCACCAAGGTCTTGATCACCACCGAGGCCAAGGCCCAGTCGGTATGCTCACCGGTGTGCAGGCTGTTGATCACCAAATACAAGCTGACGCCGAAAATCAGGAACTGCAAAGGGGCCAGCACGCCTTGCACCAGCGTCCACCGGCTCGCGTCACGCCGGGCGCGTTGCGCTGGCGTGTACAAAGCGGGAGGTGATGAAACGGACATGAAGAGCCTTGTAGGACGGGGTGTGGCTTTGAATGTAAATCTGGATATACAGTGTGTCAATATAAATTGACATTAATTTCACTTATAAGGGTTTACACTGAATACAAGTTCGAAATTTCAAATAACACTAGGTCATGTTTTTTGTGGTGCCCTTCGTGGGGTCTCACACCTCACATTTCTTGCGACGAGCACTCCGATTCACGGGAGCCTGCCGCTGGTGTATCCTTGCTGATGATCGGTGCTTGTCATGTCGCAATTCAACATAGAAACCGCCCAGTCCCCGCCCTCGGCCGATGGTGTGCGTCAAGCCATGCCTGAGGCTTTGCGTCATGGCACGCCGGTCGGGCCTCGTTTGGTGGGAGGGACCAGCTTTACTGGCCAATCTGCACTGGACTTGGGGCAAATTCAGATCTTGGCGCAGGCATGCCTTCAAGGTCTTGATGCCGCTCGGCAAGTGGTGTTTGGCTGGCAGCGCCAGGGTCAGTCGCTGGAAAACATCTATTTGCAAGGCATTACCCCTTGCGCCCGCTTGCTGGGTGAGTGGTGGTGCGCCGATCGCTTGGATTTCTCCATGACCACCATTGCATCGGCCCATTTGCAGCAGTTGCTGCACGAATTCAGCAGCGAGTTTTTACAAGAAGCCCCCCAACAACGCCAACCCTGGAGCTTGCTTTTACTGACGGAGCCTGGGGCCCAACACAGCATGGGCTTGTTCATGCTGAGCGAGTTTTTCAAACGTGCTGGCTGGCTTGTGACCGTGGGCGTCCCGCAAGATGTGACCGAATTCAAGAGACTGTTTCAGTCGGAATGGTTCGATGTGGTGGGTATTTCAGTGAGTACCGACCGTCATCTGGACACCTTGGCCAACTTGCTGCCATCACTTCGTCAGAATTCTGACAACCTGGGGCTACGTGTTTTTGTGGGCGGTCCCTTGGCCTTTGTTGCGCCCGAGCGCCTGCAGGGTCTGACCGCTGAAGTGTTGGCTGAGGATGCGCCCGCCACCGTGGCGCGAATTACACAATCCATGCCCGGCGCAGTCGCGAACCTGAGCTGAGATGAGATGGCCTGTTCTGTACGTTTCTTAACATTAAAATGACAAGGCCTAGTGGTTATTTCTGTATATCAGCCTATACTTGTCTGACAAATTTCAGTGTCAACTTCCTAATGCTCAAACCCGTTTGGTTTACAACATGAAGCTGCCCTCTCTGGACTCTTCCAGCTTTTCCCAATTGTTGGGGGTAGTGTCCGATCTCACCTTGGTCATGGACCTGCAGGGCGTGATCGAGGATGTGTCTACAGGACGCGACACCCTGGCCGCTTTGGGTTGCCAGTCCTGGATCGGTCGCCGTTGGATTGAGACAGTCACCAGCGAGAGCCGCGTCAAAATTCAGGAAATGCTGCAGTCTCAGGGGGCACCTGAAGTGATGCGCTGGCGGCATGTCAATCACCTGTCGCCCGTGGGCAACGAAGTGGCCATTCAGTACGTTGTGCTGCCATTGGGCGGCGGCAAGCTGTTGGCCATGGGGCGCGATCTGGAAAGCCTGGCCGAGCTTCAGCGTCGCTTGGTGGAAACTCAACAATCCATGGAGCGGGACTATTTGCGTCTGCGCCACATCGAGGCGCGCTACCGCGTGTTGTTTGACACCACGTCCGAGGCGGTGCTGATGGTGGATGCCAGTACCCAGCGCGTGCTGGAGGCCAATGTAGGCGCGCAGTCCCTGCTCAGGGATGCGGGCAAGCGCCTGGTGGGGCGCGATGTGCGGGAATGTTTCGAAGGCGAGAGCCAAGGCGAAGTTCAGTCCTTGCTGCGCATGGCGCTGGCCACCGGCCGCATCGAGATGTGCGCGGCCCGTGTGGTGGGCTTGCCTGCACCTTGGACCGTGTCGGCCACGGTGTTCCGTCAGGAGGGTGGAGCCCAGTTTCTCGTGCGTTTGGTGACACGCGAGGCTGGCACAGCTCACCAAAACGACGCCGGTTCCTCAGCCGCTTTGGGTGAAGCGATGGAGCGCTTCCCCGATGGCTGGTTGCTGACCGACACCACGGGCCTGATCAAAAGTGTGAACGAAGAGGGCATGGCGTTGCTGGGCCTGACAGCCTCATCTCAGGTGGTGGGCCAAAGTCTGGAGCGCTGGCTTTTGCGTGGCGCGGTGGATTGGGGGGTGCTCAACACCAGCTTGCGCCAGCAGTTGCCGGTGCGCAACTTCGCCACCGAGGTGCGGACCTTGTCGGGAATGACCTTGCCGGTCGAGGTTTCGGCCGTTTACCTGGCCAGGCCCGAGCCGATGTACGCTTTTTTTGTGCGCGACATGGACCGGCGCCTGCAAGGCGGCGCATCGGTGGCGCAAAGCCAAGCCAACCCCTTTGCCGACCTGTCGCAACTGGTGGGGCGTCGCCCGATCAAAGACATTGTGGGCGAAACGGTGGACACCATCGAACGCCTTTGCATCGAAGCGGCCCTGGAGTTGACCCACAACAACCGCGCCTCGGCGGCTGAAATGTTGGGGCTGTCGCGCCAAAGCCTGTATGTCAAGCTGCGTCGCTTTGGCATGGTTTCCGAGGTTGAAACCGATCTCCCTTGAAGTCTGTCAATAAAAAATGACAATAAGTGTCAATCTTGATTGACATTTTCAAAAGCGTCTTCACAATGGGGGCATGGACACCCCGCCACTTGCCCACACGCCCTCGCTCAAGGCCCCTTTAGCGGCCGCGCCGACCCGGCCTGCGCTGCGCACGGTGGCTGAACTGCTCAAGCCCATCACCTGGTTTCCGCCGATGTGGGCCTTTGCCTGCGGCGTGGTGGCGTCTGGTCAGGATTTGCAGGCCCATTGGGGGCTGTTGCTCCTGGGGCTGGTGCTGACAGGTCCTCTGGTGTGTGCCAGCAGCCAGGCGGTGAACGACTGGTTTGATCGGCATGTGGATGCCATCAACGAACCCGATCGCCCGATTCCCTCTGGTCGCATGCCCGGCCGTTGGGGCCTGGGCATTGCCATCGGGTGGACTGCCTTGTCGCTGCTGTGGGCCACCCTCATGGGGCCTTGGGGCTTTGCAGCGTGCGCGTTGGCGATCGCTTTGTCCTGGGCCTACAGTGCGCCACCTGTGCGCCTGAAACAAAACGGTTGGTGGGGCAATGCCGCCTGCGCCTTGAGTTACGAGGGGCTGGCCTGGCTCACAGGCACAGCCGTCATGCTGGGTGGCGCTTGGCCTGGGCCCCATGCAGTGGCGCTGGCGCTGCTGTACAGCGTGGGCGCGCACGGCATCATGACGCTCAATGATTTCAAGGCGATGGAAGGTGACCGCCGCTTGGGTGTGGCTTCGTTGCCGGTGCAGCTCGGTGCCCAGGGGGCGGCGCGAGTGGCGTGCTTGTTCATGCTGGTGCCACAAGTTGCAGTCGCTGGATTGCTGCTCTACTGGCAATTGCCTTGGCATGCCAGCGCCGTGCTGGCGTTGACTTTGGCGCAGTGGCCCTTGATGGCTCGCTTTTTGCGCGAACCGGTGGCGCGTGCCTTGCACGTCAGCGCCTTCGGTGTCCCCCTGTTTGTGAGCGGCATGATGGTCAGTGCCTGGGGACTGCGTCAATTGCAAGCACTGGGCGGAGGGGTGGCATGAGCGCACCTTTTTTTGGCTGGTTTCAGATCATTCGCCTGGGTTTGATCCAGGCCTGCCTGGGCGCTGTGGTGGTAGTGACCACCTCCACGCTCAACCGCATCATGGTGGTCGAGCTGGCGCTGCCCGCCTTGCTGCCCGGCTTTTTGGTGGCCTGGCATTACGCGGTGCAAATGGTGCGCCCGCGCATGGGTTTTGGCGCTGACAAGGGGCGGCGCAGCACGCCCTGGATGATGGGCGGCATGCTGGTACTGGGTTGCGGTGGCGTGATGGCCGCATGGGCCACGGTGTGGATGGCCCAAGAGCCTGTTTATGGCGCTATGCTGGCTTGGTTGTCCTTCAGTTTGATCGGTTTGGGCGTGAGCGCCTGCGGCACTTCTCTCTTGGCCTTGATGGCCAAGCGCGTGCCCGATGAGCGCCGCGCACCGGCAGCCACCACCGTGTGGCTGATGATGATCGTGGGCTTTGCGGTCACGGCCGGTGTGGTGGGCAAGCTGATTGACCCCTACAGCCCTCAGGTGCTGCTGCAGGTTTCGGCAGGTCTGAGTGTGGTGACGGCGCTCATCACGGCGCTGTGCTTGTGGGGCCTGGAAAAAGACGGTTCCCCCTCTGCGGTCGTGACCTCCAGTGTCAGCACCGAGCGTCTGCAAAAACAAAATTTCAAAGAAGCCTTCAAAGAGGTTTGGTCTGAGCCTGCGGCGCGCACCTTCACCGTTTTCGTGTTCATGTCCATGCTGGCCTACAGCGCCCAGGATTTGATTCTCGAGCCCTTTGCGGGTGCCGTGCATGGCTTCACACCCGGCCAAACCACGCAGTTGTCCGGCTGGCACCACATGGGCGTTTTGATCGGCATGTTGGCGGTGGCCGCAGCGGGTTCGCGCTGGATGGCTGGGCGACTCGGGTCGGTGCAGGCCTGGATGGTGGGCGGGTGTCTGGTGTCGGCGCTGGCCACGGTGGGCTTGGTCAGCTCGGCCCTTTCGGTTGAGTGGCCCCTGAAGGCCAATGTGGTGTTTTTGGGTGTGGCCAATGGCGCGTTTTCCATCGCGGCGATTGCCACCATGATGCGCCTGGCTGGTGAGGGTGGCGCAGGCCGTGAAGGCACGCGCATGGGTCTGTGGGGCGCGGCGCAAGCGGCAGCCTTTGGTTTGGGTGGATTGCTGGGCACCGCGGCCAGCGATCTGGCCCATGCCTTGTTGGGAGAACAGCGTGCGGCCTATGCCGCCGTGTTTGGCATGCAAGCGTTGATGTTTGCCGTCTCGGCTGCAGTGGCCTTGCGCTTGCGTGCCGGGCCTTCTGCGCGTCAGCCCTTGCATTTTGATGGTCCCGTGTTGTTGAAAGGTGGGTCAAGCTCATGAACCAGACCGATTTTGATGTGGTGGTGGTGGGTGGTGGGCCCGCCGGGTCCACCGCTGCCCACGATTTGGTGCGCCAAGGCTGGCGAGTGTTGTTGCTGGACCGCCAGGGCCGCACCAAGCCCTGTGGCGGGGCGATCCCGCCGCGGCTGATTCAGGATTTCGACATCCCCGATCACCTGCTGGTGGCCAAGGTCAACTGCGCACGCATGATTTCGCCGGCCGACAACAAGGTCGATATCCCGATCGACAACGGTTTTGTTGGCATGGTGGACCGCGACGAATTCGACGAGTATTTGCGCGAACGCGCCGCTCAGTCGGGAGCGGTGCGGTGTCAGGCGATTTTTGACAAGATCGAGCACGATGCCGACCAGCAGCTGTGGGTGCACTACACCCCGGTCACGGCCAAAGAGCACGCTGCCAGTGAGCATGCCAAACCCGTCAAGGTCAGCGCACGCATGGTGGTGGGGGCTGATGGCGCGCGCTCTGAAGTGGCGCGGCAGGCCATTCCGAACGCGCACAAAACCAAATATGTGTTTGCTTACCACGAAATCATCGAGTCCCCCGTGGGCCAGCCGGGCTATGACGCGGCGCGTTGCGATGTGTATTACCAGGGTGAGGTCTCGCCCGACTTTTATGGCTGGGTATTCCCGCACGGCAAAACCATGAGCGTGGGCATGGGCAGCGCCGACAAGGGCTATTCGCTGCGCAGCGCAACGGCACGTTTGCGTGAAATCGCGGGGTTGACCCAAGCGGCTACTTTGCGCCGCGAAGGCGCGCCGATCCCGCTCAAGCCCCTGCCCCAATGGGACAACGGCCGCGATGTGGTGGTGGTGGGCGATGCAGCAGGTGTGGTCGCGCCATCCTCAGGGGAGGGCATTTACTACGCGATGGACTGCGCTCGCCGCGTTGCCCAAGCCACCCATCAGGCCCTCAAAACCGGCAACAGCGCCTGTCTCAAGCAAGGCCGCAAGAGCTTCATGAAGCAGCACGGCCGCGTGTTCTGGATCCTCGGGGTGATGCAGTATTTTTGGTATCAGAACGACCGGCGTCGCGAAAAGTTCGTCAAGATCTGTGAAGACCGCGATGTGCAGCGTTTGACGTTTGAGTCCTACATGAACAAGGAACTCGCACGCAAGGACCCCATGGCACACGTGCGCATCTTTTTCAAGGACATGGCGCACCTTTTGGGCCTGGCGCGAACGTGAGGCCTCAGTGATCCAGCACCCAGAGCACGGCTTGCTGATGTTAACCCAGGGACGCATGAGAAAAGCATCCATGCGAACCCTGCTGTTGGCCTTTGTGCTGAGTTACGCCACAGCCGGTATCGGTGCAGCTCTGACCGACTTGGGCCCTTGGTACTTTGCGCTCAAGCACCCACCCTGGAAGCCACCTGACGCCGCCTTTGGCGTGATCTGGAGCACCATCTTTACCCTGTGCGCCATCAGCGGCTGGCTGGCCTGGCAAGCGGCAGACTCCCCCGCGCTGCGCCGCCGTGTGGCGGTGCTGTTTGGTGTGAATGCGTTGCTCAACATGCTTTGGAGTGCGCTGTACTTCAAGCTGCAGCGTCCGGACTGGGCGCTCTTCGAAGTGGTGTTCCTCTGGCTGTCCATCCTCGCGCTCATCATGGGCTTGTGGCGTTTGTCGCGTTGGGCCAGTTTGCTGCTCATCACCTACTGGATTTGGGTCAGCATCGCTGCGGTGCTGAACGTGCATACCGTGATGCTCAACGGGCCTTTTGGTATCAAGCCCTGATCGACCAACAAACAACCTGACCAGGAGAGCACCCATGCCCCCTTTGCTCATGACCACGATTTTTTTGCTGATGACCGGTCTGTGCGGCGCGGCCTATTGGTGGCTGGACCGCAGGATGCAGCGCCTGTCAGACACCTTGCGCGACACCTACAAACTGGGCCTGATGATCATCTATGGTTTGCAGATGGTGCTGCTGCTGATGTTTGCCATCTAGCCATTGGTGATGTTCAGCGCAGGGTCTCCGTTGCATGAACAGGCCTTGGCTCATGCTGGCCCTGACCGCCCTGACGCTGCTGTCCCTGTGGCTTTGGACGCCCGATGTGCCGCGCGCCAGCCTCGAGGCGCGTTACCTCGCAGCGTCTTCCGATCTGCACCAAGTGGGGCTGTGGCAGTTGCATGTGCGCGACAGCGGCCCGTCCAAAGACCTGACCCATGCGCCTGCGGTGGTCATGCTGCATGGCTTTGGCGCGAGCTTGCAGACTTGGGATGCCTGGGCTGAGGGTCTGGCCTCTTCGCACCGCGTTATCCGCATCGACCTGCCGGGCAGTGGCTTGAGTCCACCTGATCCCGCGCACGACTACCGTGACGAGCGCAGCCTGCAAATGCTGACCGCCTTGCTGGATCAATTGGGTCTGCCACGCGTCAGTTTGGTGGGGCACTCCATGGGCGGTCGTATTGCCTGGACCTTTGCCGCTCAGCACCCCGAGCGCATCGATAAATTGGTGCTGGTAGCCCCGGACGGCTTTGCCAGTTTAGGTTTTGAGTATGGTAAGCCCACCGATGTGCCAGCCACGCTGGGGCTGATGCGCCATGTGCTGCCCAAGCCCCTGTTGCGCATGAACCTGCAAGCGGCCTATGCCCGACCCGAATCACTGACCGATGCGGTGACCACGCGCTACCACGATCTGATTTTGGCCCCCGGTGCACGCCAAGCCATGCTGGATCGCTTGCAGCAAACCGTTTTGCAAGAACCCGGACCGCTGCTGCGCCAGATCAAAGCGCCCACTTTGTTGGTTTGGGGTGAGGCGGACGCCATGATCCCGTTTGCCAATGCCCGCGATTACCTGCATGCCATTGCGGGCAGCCGTCTGGTGTCCTGGCCGCAGGTGGGGCATTTGCCCCATGAAGAAGCGGCGCAGGTCTCGTTGCAAGTGGTGAAGGAATTTTTGCGCTGAAAGTTTGATCTGACCGACAAAACCATGTGTTGAGACCAACACAGAAGCTGCTCCGCAAAGTTGGTGAAGGATTGCTTCAGATGCCGCAGCAGCGCAAGAGGTATAGCGCCGTGCCAGCAGGGTCCTGTTCATGCGCCAGATGGCCCAGTCCAGGTTGGATGTGTGACCGCGCTTGCGGCAGGCGCTTGCAAGCCGCATCGGCCAAAGCGGGCGGCACGGTCTGGTCTTGCGCGCCAATGTGCATGAACACCGGGTTGCGAATTTCATGCAGGCGCTCGGCCAGGGGCTTGAGTCGCCAGGCCGCCATCATCGAGAGCACGCCATGCACATGGCCCGAGTCGCTCAGCACGCGGGTGTACAACGCCAAACCTTGTGCATCGAGCGTGGAGCCGGTGCGCGCGATCCACTCGGCCACGGCTCCGGGTTTGGCCGCCATTTTGGCGGTGGCCCAGGCCGACAGTGGGTTGAGCGCCGCCAGCTTGGCCGCCGGACCAAACAACCACGAGGCCACCCCGGGCAAAGGCAGCCAGGCCGGGTTCAGGCCGATCAGGGTGCTGCGCGCAAGGCTGTCGATGTGCAGCGCCATGTGTGCGGCAATCGCAGCCCCGGCCGAATGGCCCACGATGACCCGGGGTGTCAATTGCAGTTGCAGCATCAGGGCGCGCAGGCCTTCGGCCATGCCGGATAACGACAAGGCCCCTTCAGGCCCCCGACTGGTGAAGGCATGGCCTGGCAAGTCGGGCGCGACCACGGTGAAGTGCTGTGCCAGCGTAGGCAGCAGGCCGCGCCAGCTGAAGTTGCCCGAGCCCGTGCCATGCAAGAGCAAGATGCAGGGGCCTTGGCCCAGAGTCTGCACATGCCACTGAATACCGCCCGCCTGCACAAAGCGGCTGTGCTGCGCGTGAGGCCAATGGGCCCGGTGTTCGGCCCAGGTCATCCCGGGGTAATAGCGGTCGAACATGGCGGCCTCAGGCAGGGCCTGTGCGCAGGCTGTCCATGGCGTGCGCCATGCGCTGGGCTTGCACCTGCGGCATCGGCAGGTAGCTCGCGCCCATGGTGACGGCCAGTTGCTTGGCTTGCGCATCGGGTTGCATGCTGGTGTCGATCCACAGGGCGCGGTGGCCCGTGCTGTGCCATTGCTGCCCCCAGTTCTGGGCGTCGGCCTGTGCTTGGGCGCGGCCACCCAGGCCTTGCAGCGTCACGTTGGCGCGCCCATCGCTGAGCACAACCAGGATGGGGGTCACGCCTTGGCGTTGCAGCAAGGCCGCTTGTTCGTGCGCCATTTTGAGGGCGAGCGCCAGTGGTGTGCCGCCCCCGCCGGGCAAGCCGGTCATGGCGCGTTTGGCCCGTACCAGCGAGCGTGTGGCCGGCAGCAGCAACTGCGCCTGTGCGCCCCGAAAGGCCACGATGCACACGCTGTCGCGCCGCGCATACGACTGCTGCAGCAGCAACTCCACCGCGCCCTTGGCTTCGGCCAGGCGCTGCAAGGCGGCCGAGCCTGAGGCGTCCAGGGCCAGGATCAGGCAGCTCGATGAACGCTGTTGGTAACGCTGGATGTGGAAGTCTTCGGCACGGATGGCGATGCGGCGTTGGGTGCGGGTTGATGTGTCGCTGCGAGGGGCCAGAGGTGCGGCTTGGCGCAGCCGCTGGCGCGGCGCGGCGGCACGCAAGGTGGCCAAGACATGCAAACGGGCTTGGCCACCGGGTAGGCCCGGGCGTGGGGGCAGCGGGCGACCGCGTTGCTGACCGGCGCGGGTCTGGCCGCTGCGGCCCGACGTGTTGCCACTGCGTGCGCCTTTTTGTGTGGCCAGCGCGTCCAGCATGTGCGGCGGCAAGCTGGCCAAAGCGGCGGCCACCATCATCTCTTGCAGGTCCTCGGCGCTTGGCTCTTGCGGTGCTGTTTCGGGGGGCGCATCTTCAGGCGCATCGCTTGATGGTGGAGGATCACTGGGCGTTTGATCTGGCGGTTCGCTGGGCGGCGGCTCGTCGTTATCGATAGGTGGCGGTTCAGCCGTTTGTTCTTCCGATGGCTCGGCAGGCCATTGCGTGGCGCGGGGCGCCAGCACGCAGCGTGCGGCAAAGCCCAAGTCCTCCTCATTCAGCACACTGCGTCCGTTGAGCGCTGCATGCGCGCTGGCCACGCGCAGTGCCAGGCTGGGCACGCGCAAGGAGCCAATGCCCAAGCCCAAGGCTGAAGCGCACAGCGCGTGCAGCTGTGCGTCGGTGGCCTGAACTTGCTGCAGTTGCGCGCGGGCACGCGACAGTGCGCCGGGGCTCAGGCGAATGTGCAGCGCCTCCTCGTCGCCATCATCCAGCCCTGCTTCGATATCCGAAGGTGACAGCGCCTGCAAATCGAGCCACAGGCCCAGGCGCTCTTGCAGTGCGGCATTCACGCCCGCTTCGTCGGGCAGGGATTCGTCCAGCGCCACCACACCAAAACGGGTGTCGGTGGGCGCACTGGCGTGGTGGGTGGCCGCCACTTGGCCCGAGTCCAGCGCTTGCACCATGGGGGCCAGCAGGGCTGGTGGCAGGCGCTCGGCCATGGGTAGGCAAACCAGTCCCTGGTCGGCTTGTTGCAGCAAGCCCGCTTGCATGCGCAGCTGCCCGGTTTGCAGGGTGTGGGCCAAATCAATGCCGCCCAGCAGGCGCTCGGCATCGGCCGAGCCAGGCAGCTTGACCAGCGGCAGGCCCAGACTGGCCAGCGCCCTCAGCCAGCGCTCACGCACTGGGCCGTGTGGGGCGCGCAGACACACGCCACCCAGGCCGTGCGGGTCCAGCTGCAAGACCTGCAAGCTGGTCAGCGCATCGTGCCAGGTGTCCAGGCTTTGCGGTGGGGGGGCGATGACGGGGGCCATGGGCTGCAGGACGGTGCAGCGCTTCAAGCGGCCAGCACTTCTTGCAGGCTGCGCTGCACGCGCGAGCCCGAGTCGGTGTCGTCCAGTGGGTTGCGGCGCAGGCGGTGTCGCAGGGCCAGCGGGGCCATGCTTTGCAGGTGTTCGGCTTGCACCGCCAACTGCCCTTGCAGCGCGGCAAAGGCGCGGGTGGCGCGCAGCAGTGTCAGTTCAGCGCGCAGGCCGTCGGTGCCCAGCTGCTGGCAAAGCCGGGCGCAGAGCATCAGCATGTCGTCGCTCACGGTGACTTCGGCCAGTCGCTCACGCGCTTTCAGGATGCGTTTTTGCAGCTTCTGGTTGTCCTTGTGCCACAGGCCCTTAAAGGCGGCGGGGTCTTTTTCAAAGGCGTCGCGACGTTTGATGATGTCCACCCGCAGCTTCAAGTCCTGCGGCGTGCGCACCTGCACCGACAGGCCAAAACGGTCCAGCAGTTGGGGGCGCAATTCGCCTTCTTCGGGGTTGCCGCTGCCCACCAGCACAAAGCGCGCCGGGTGGCGCACGCTCAGGCCTTCGCGCTCGACCAGGTTTTCGCCGGAGGCGGCCACGTCAATCAGCAGGTCCACCAAATGGTCATCGAGCAAGTTGACCTCGTCGATGTACAAAAATCCCCGATGCGCTTGCGCCAGCAGCCCGGGGGAGAACTGCTTGATGCCCTGCGACAGGGCTTTTTCCAGATCCAGCGCACCGACCACACGGTCTTCGGTCGCACCCAAAGGCAGATCGACCACCGCCACGGCTTGTCGTTCAGACACCACTTTGGTTTTGGGGTCGCGGGCTTGGCAGACCGGGCAGGCGTTGGCGGCTTGGGAAGGGTCGCATCGGTAAGGGCAGCCCTTGACCACCTGGATGGGCGGCAGCAAATCGGCCAAAGCCCGCACGGCGGTCGATTTGCCGGTGCCCCGGTCTCCCAGGACGAGTACGCCGCCAATGGAGGGGTCCACCGCCACCACTTGGATGGCGAGGGTCATTTCATCTTGACCAACGATGGCCGCGAAAGGGAAGGTCAATGCCATGGGGCGTATGTCCGCAAAACTGTTCTCGGACCATCATCCGAAAGACGTGGCAAAGTGTCAAGTTAAATTTACACTTGATGTCGGTTTTTTGCGTGCAGGCTTCGCGGTGCAGGACCCTTTCGCGAGACCCCTTAACCAGCCCGGGTGAAGGGCATCACGCCCACCAGCCAGACGTGCAGTCCTCCCATCAGGAAGGCTGCCCAGACGGCAGTGCCCACCACGAGGGTCAAAAGGGTGCTCAGCAGTTTGCCTTGGGGCGCGCTGTTCGGGCTTTGGCGGTCCCGCTTTCGGGCGGCGCGAAACACCAGCACCGACCAGATCAGAAAGCCGCCAAACAAGAGCACATCGGCCAGGTTGCCGTTGGAGAGTAAATGCCCCAGTGCCCAGACCTTGACCGACAAGGTCATGGGGTGGCGCAGTCTGGTTTTGATCTGGTTGCCGGGCACATACGTGGCCACCAGCAAGACCATGGCCACCCACATCAGCAAGATGGTGGCGTGTTGCATGCCGCGTGGGGGCGTCCACAGCACCACCGGGTCCAGCCGCGCTTGGCCGTAGCCTTGCACCAGTAAATAAAGTCCCAGCACGGCGATTGCCGCATAAACGGCCTTGAAGCCCAGAGCCCCCCAGCGGGCGATGCTGTTCAGGCGCATCTGTGGGGCTAAGCTTTGCAGAGAATGAATGCCCAAAAAGAGCGCCAATCCGATCAGCAATTGCAACATGTCAAAACCTTTTTGTTGGGTACTTATCAAAACAGAACCCCATTTTGGCACGCCCCTGTCCACTGCAATTGACATTGAAAACACCGGGCTTTCCTGTGTGATTTGCTCGGGTATCAGGCATCCCATGACAAAGTGACTGATGTGGCGCACAATGAACCGTCTGGTAATTTCTGACAGACCATCTTAGGAGTCCTGCATGTCCCATTTCACTTCCACCCCTTCCACCCGTCGTGTCTTCATGATGCAAGTGGCCACTGCTGCCACCGCCGTCATGGCCGTGAGCGAAGCTTCTGCCCAAGCCATGGTCGACGAAAAAGACCCCCAAGCGGTCGGTCTGGCCTACAAAGCCGATGCCACCAAGGTGGACAAGGCGAAGAACCCCAAGTACGCCGCTGGTAACAACTGCGCCAACTGCGGATTATTCCAGGCCAAGGCCGGTGCAGCAGCGGGCGGTTGCCCTTTGTTTGCAGGCAAGCAAGTGGCTGCCAAAGGTTGGTGCTCGGCTTGGGCCAAAAAGGCCTGATTACCGCTGTGGCCCCAAGGGGCTTGGTTCCATGAAAAAACCGCCTTCGGGCGGTTTTTTCACGGCCACACCCTGCGCGAAAGGCCAGATCCCCCTGTTTTTGATGTGGGTTTACCCTGATTTGCCCGCTTAATCAGGGGATTGCACACACAAAGTGTCAATCTGTCATTACACTTCGCTTTGTCTTCAACCGACCAGAAAGCCCTTTCATGGCGTCTTGGGTGCTCAAAGCGATGGACCTGGCCTGCCAAAAGGCCCAGCGGACTTTGTTCGAGGGCGTGAGCTTGGCTGTGCCCGCAGGCACCTGGTTGCACATTGAGGGCGGTAATGGCTGCGGCAAAACCAGTTTGCTGCGCATCCTGTGTGGGTTGTCGCCCGCAGCCAGGGGGCAGGTGATTTGGCCCGCAGTGACCAGCGATGCCCTGGGTGCCACTTCTCGTTCTTCCATGCATCGCCCGGATCGCTCGGTGCTCCATTACATCGGGCATGCCCTGGGGCTCAAACCCGATTTGACGGCCTGCGAGAACCTTTGCCTGGACGCCCAAGTCAGTGGATTAACGCTCAGCCGAGAGCAAGCCTTGCTGGCGCTGGCAGCCCAAGGCCTCAAAAGCCGGGCCCATTTGCCGGTACGCGCGTTATCCCAAGGTCAGCGTCAAGGGGTCGCCTTGGCCCGCTTGCGCACCAGCCCGGCGCGGCTGTGGGTGCTGGATGAACCTTTGGTGGGGCTGGACACCGAGGCCACTGTCACGGCCCGTGCCCTGTTGCAATCGCATGTGGACGCGGGGGGTGCCTTGGTCATGACCAGTCACCACGATGTGCAGCTGCAAGGCCCCGGTGCAAGGTTGCTGTTGAACGGTGGGGCGCGCGCTTCATGAACAGCCAGGCCCTCACCGCCGTCCATTGGCCTCAGGCGCTGCCCAGCCCCTGGCAGGCCATGTGGGGCTTGCTGCGGCGCGATCTGCGCCTGGCTTTGCGACGCAAGGCCGAGTGGTTGGGCGCGGTGTTTTTTTTCGTGGTCGTGGCCGCATTGTTTCCATTGGCCATCGGTCCCGAGCCAGACACCTTGCGCCTGATCGGTCCGGGGGTGTTGTGGGTGGCTGCTTTGCTGGCCAGCATGTTGAGCCTGGGCCGCTTGTTCGAGGCCGATCACCAGGACGGCAGCCTGGAGCAAATGGCCTTGTCGGCCGCCCCCTTGTCTTGGCTGGTGTCGGCCAAGGTGGCCGCGCACTGGTTGATCTCGGGGCTGCCTTTGGTGCTGCTGTCGCCGCTCTTGGGTTTGCAGTTCGGGTTGAGCTCAGAGGCGCTGGCCATGCTGGCCTTGACGCTGTTGATCGGCACGCCAGTTTTGTCTTTGCTGGGCGCGATTGGTGCCGCACTCACTTTAGGGGTGCGTGGCGGTGGTGTGTTGCAGTCGCTCTTGCTCTTGCCTTTGTATGTGCCGGTGCTGGTGTTTGGCGCGGGCGCGGTCGAGTCTCAGATGCGCGGGTTGGGCGCTCAAGCCCATGTGTCGGTGTTGCTGGCTTTGCTGTTGGCCACGGCCGCGTTCAGCCCTTGGGCATGCGCGGCGGCTTTGCGTCTGGCACTTGAATGAGGGACCTGACATGAAGCTCTTTCATTACGCCGCACCGCAAAATTTTTACCCTTTGGCGGGTCGCCTGTGGCCTGTGCTGGCACTGTTGGCCACGGCGCTGGCCTTGGCGGGTTTGTGGGTGGGCTTCATGGTCGCGCCGTCCGATGCGCAGCAGGGCCAGGCCTACCGCATCATTTACGTCCATGTGCCGGTGTCTTGGATGGCCATGCTGATTTACCTGGCCATGGCGTTCTGGAGCGTGTTGGGCTTGGTGTTCCAGACGCGCTTGTCGGGCCTGATGACCCGTGCGTTGGCCCCTACCGGGGCTTTGCTGGCCTTCCTGTCGCTGTGGACCGGAGCCCTGTGGGGCAAGCCGATGTGGGGCACCTATTGGGTGTGGGACGCGCGGCTGACCTCGATGTTGATCTTGCTGTTTTTGTACTTGGGCTACATCGCGCTGACTTCGGCCATCGAAGAGCCTCGTCGCGCCGACAAGGCCGGTGCATTGGTGGCAGTTGTTGGGGCCGTGAATGTGCCCATCATTTATTTTTCGGTGCAGTGGTGGAACACCTTGCACCAGGGCGCATCGGTGTCGTTCACCCAGTCGCCGCGCATGGCCAGCGTGATGCTCACGGGCATGCTGCTGATGAGCTTGGCGATGTGGTTGTACGCAGCGGCCATCGCGCTGTGGCGGGTGCGCAGTTTGATTCTGGTGCGCGAGAGCCATGCCGCCTGGGTGCAGCAATTGCCCGAGGTGCAGGCCTATCGCTTGAAAAGGGGATGGGCATGATCTGGTCAAGCGCCTCCGAGTTTTGGGCCATGGGCGGCTATGGCGTGTACGTCTGGGGCAGCATGGGCGTGAGCGCGGCCTTGCTGGCGCTGGAAGTTGGGCTGGCCCGTGTAGGCAGGCAGCAAGCGCTCGAGGCTGTGTGCGAGGCCATGGACGCCGAGCATGAAGACGCCATGACCACACGGTCAAGCACCGTCACACATGCCACCAACTGGCCCTCTGGAGTCACCTCATGAAAAGCCGCCACCAACGTTTGTTCGGCATCGGCTTGGGCCTGTTGCTTTTGTGCGGTGCGCTGTTTTTTGTGCTCAACGCCTTTCAAAGCAACTTGGTGTTTTTCTTCACGCCCACGCAAGTGGCGGCGGGCGAAGCACCCAAAGAGGGGCATTTTCGGGTGGGGGGCTTGGTCAAGGAAGGCAGCATCCAGCGCGACGGCATGGCGGTGGCCTTTGTGGTGACCGACACGCAGCGCGAGGTGCCGGTGCGCTACGTGGGCCTGCTGCCCGATTTGTTCAAAGAGGGCAAGGGTGTGGTGGCGCAAGGCCGTCTGGAAGGGGGGCAGATGTTCGTGGCCAGCGAGGTGTTGGCCAAGCACGATGAAAACTACATGCCACCCGAGGCCCAGCATGCGCTGGATGAAGCGGCCAAGGTCCGCAATGCATCGGTGGTGGTGCGATGACCCTCGCTCATGGGAATGGAGTCTGGCATGTGGCCTGAAGCGGGCCACCTGGCCTTGATCATGGCGGCTTGGGTCGCCTTGGCGCAAGCGGTGCTGCCGCTGTGGGGCAGTTTGTCGGCGCGGCGTGCCCATTGGCAAGCCCTGGCGAGGCCGTTGGCGCAATTGCAACTGGGTTTGATCGTGCTGTCCTTTCTGGCGCTGTGGCACGCTTTTTACGTGCACGACTTCAGCGTGGTGTACGTGGCCCACCACTCCAACACCTTGCTGCCCTCACCCTACCGTTTGTCGGCCATCTGGGCTGGGCACGAAGGCTCGCTGCTGCTGTGGGTGCTGATGCTGGCGCTGTGGTCGGTGGCGGTGGCCCTGTTTTCCAAGCGCTTGCCGCAGGCCCTGGTGGCCCAGGTGCTGGGCGTCATGGGTGCGGTATCGGTGGGTTTTCTGGCCTTCATTTTGGCCTTGTCCAATCCATTTGAGCGTCAGTTTCCTGCCCCCACCGAGGGGCGTGATCTGACGCCTTTGCTGCAAGACCCGGGTTTGGTGATTCACCCGCCCATGCTCTACATGGGCTATGTAGGGCTGTCGGTGGCGTTTGCTTTTGCCATGGCCGCGTTGCTGTCGGGCAGGCTGGACGCCGCATGGGCGCGTTGGGCTCGGCCCTGGACGGTGGCGGCTTGGGGCTTTTTGACGCTGGGCATCGCCTTGGGTTCGTGGTGGGCTTATTACGAACTGGGCTGGGGCGGCTGGTGGTTTTGGGACCCGGTGGAAAACGCCTCGCTCATGCCGTGGCTGGTGGCCACGGCGCTGATCCATTCGCTCATGGTCACCGACAAGCGCGGTCAGTTCAAGGCCTGGACCGTGCTCTTGGCCATTGGCGCGTTTTCGCTCAGTTTGCTCGGTACCTTCCTCGTACGCTCGGGCGTCTTGACCTCGGTACACGCCTTTGCCACCGATCCGGGGCGGGGTGTGTTCATCTTGCTGTTTTTGGTGGTGGTGGTGGGCGTGTCCTTGAGTTTGTTTGCTTGGCGCGCGCCACAGTGGGCCAACGCGTCACAGCCTGTCGCTGGGTCGCGTGAATCGTTTTTGTTGCTCAACAGCGTGCTCTTGGTGGTGGCCATGGCGGCGGTACTGCTGGGCACTTTGTACCCGCTGATCATCGACGCACTGAACCTGGGCAAGCTGTCGGTGGGGCCGCCGTATTTTGACCGCGTGTTTGTGCCGCTGATGGTGCCGCTCTTGCTGGCCATGGTGCCGGGTACGGTGGTGCCTTGGCATGTACCACGATGGGCGGCGTTGCGTCAGTTGGTGGTGCCCGGTGCCTTGGCGCTTCTCGCAACCAGTGCCTGGGCCAGCTGGGGCGGTCCACCGCAGGACGCTGACGCCCCCATCACCACGGCGGGTGGTTGGCTGACGGTGATGGGCGGCACGCTGGGCGGCTGGATCGTTTTGTCAGGCGCATGGCAAATCGCGCAGCGCCTGCGCTTGCCCGGGTCACCGGGCCTGGCTTGGTGGGGCATGCATGTCGCACACCTGGGCGTGGCGGTGCTGGTGCTGGGCATCACGGGCGTGAAGTCTTTTCAGGTGGAGCGCGATGTGCGTTTGGGTCTGGGCGACACGGTCACGGTGGCCGGTGTGCGCTACCAACTGCTCAGCGTGGACAACCACCTCGGGCCCAACTATTTGGCCTTGCGTGCTCGCATGCAGGTGTTCGAGGGGGAGCGCATGGTGGGGACCTTGCAGCCTGAAAAACGCCGTTATGTGTCGAGCGCCATGCCCATGACCGAAGCGGCGATTGACCGCAACCTGTGGCGCGACCGCTATGTGTCTTTGGGCGAGCCTTTGGCCGGTGAGCCCGCGCAGTGGAGTTTCCGGGTCTACCACAAGCCTTATGTGTCGTGGATTTGGCTGGGCGCGGTGTTCATGGTTTTGGGTGGGGGGCTGGCGGCATTCGATCGGCGTTACCGACAGGCACACGTGCAAGACAAAGTGCAAACTGTCTTGCCTGCGCGTCACCCAGTTCCCGCCGTGTCGGGTGATTTACGTGCAGCTGCCTCCGGGGCCAAGCCATGAGCGCATCCGCAACCGTTCGACCTGCAGGTCAGCGCATGCCGCGCTGGGTGTTTGTGCCGCTGGCGCTGTTCTTGGGCATGGCGGTGTTTTTGGCCGTGGGTTTGCAGCGCAACCCGCAAGAGATCCCATCCCCGCTCATTGGTCAGCCCGCCCCTGCATTTCGTTTGCCGGTGGTGGGGGGCTCAGGCACCTTCAGCGAGGCGCAATTCAAAGGCCAGATCACGCTGGTCAACCTGTGGGCCACCTGGTGTGCGGGTTGCCGTGAAGAGCATCCGATTTTGATGGCGCTGTCGCGCCAGCCGGGGTTGCAGATGGTGGGCCTGAACTACAAGGAACTGCAAGCATCGGAGTTGGCAGGCCTGGACCCGCTGAGCGCGTCCGCAGCCCAAAAGGCCACCGAACGCAGCCAAGCCTGGCTGCAAAAACACGGTCAGGCCTTTGATGTGAATTTGCTGGACTTGGATGGTCGAGTCGGCATGGACTTTGGCGTGTATGGCTTGCCCGAAACCTATCTGGTGGACCGTGCGGGTGTGGTGCGTTTCAAACATGCGGGGCCTTTGACGCCCGATGTGGTGCAACACAAATTGCTGCCCTTGCTGCGGAGTTTGCCCTGATGCGAACGGTCCTGAAAATCAGCGTGATGCTCCTGTTTCTTGGGGTGCAGGGCTTGAGCGCATGGGCTCAGGGTTCGCCATCGCCTGCGGGTCTGCCGCCTGTGCAAACCGTGATCACCGCTCGGGCTGAAGCACCCATGTCACCCGACGTGAAAGCGCGCTGGGACCACATCGCTGCCGAGCTGCGTTGCTTGGTGTGCCAAAACGAGACGCTGGCTTCCTCGCATGCCGAACTCGCTCTGGATTTGCGCCGCGAGCTGCGCAGCCTGATCGAGCAAGGCCAAACGGATGCCGACATTCGCAGCTTCATGGTCAGCCGCTACGGGGACTTTGTGCTTTACAAGCCAGAGGTCAAGCCCGTTACCTGGTTGCTTTGGTTTGGCCCCTTTGTCTTGCTTTTGCTGGCCTTGCTTGTTGCGCTGCGCCTGATGCGCCGTGCGCCGCCTGCGCCCGCCCCCTTGACCGAAAGCGAGCGCGAGCGCGTTCGCCAACTGCTGGAGTCCTGATGTCCGACATGCCGCCTTGGCTGGGTTTGGGTGTGAGCTGGTTGCTCTTGGGTGCGCTGGCCGCAGGGGTCTTGTGGCGTGGGCTCAAGCCGAAGGCCCCTACAGCCCAGTCCGCTGAGGGCACAGACGCGGGTGAAGATGTGCAGGCCTTGGCCAATCGCCGCATTCAGCAGCAGCACCTGGCCGATCTGGAGCGTGCTCTGGCCGAAGGCCGTTTGGGCAGCGCTCAATACGCCGCTGCCCGTGACGAGTTGATGCGTCATGTCCTGGAGGATGTGGCCATGCCCAAGTCACGCGGGGCAGGGCAGCCCGCAGTTGGTGTGGTTCGCTGGGGTGTGCTGGCAGCGGGTTTGGCTTTACTGAGTGGCTTGAGTTATCTGCAACTGGGTGCGCCACAAACCTGGTGGCCCGTGCCTCTGAGCCAGCGCGTGCAGATCAGCGCGACTACCCCTGAAAAATTGGCCGAACAAACCCGGGTGTGGCAGCAGACCACGCAAAACAAGCCCGATGACGCACGCGCCTGGCTGACCCTGGCGCGTTTGCATGCCGCGCAAAACGCACACACCCAAGCCGAGCAAGCCTTGGCCCGCGTGCTGACCTTGTCGCCCGAGCCTGATTTGTGGATTGAGCGCGCGCAAATGAAAGCCTTGAGCGCGGGGGGCGTTTACACCGGTGAGCCCTGGCAGTGGATTCAAACGGTGTTGAAAGCGCAACCCCAGCACCTGAACGCCCTGGTGCTGGCGGGCAGCGCGGCTTTATCTGAACAACGGCACGCAGCAGCGCAAACCTATTGGCAGCAAGCCCTGACTCTGGTGCCTGCAGACAGTGAGGCCGCACAAGGCCTGCAACAAGCGTTGGCCCAAGTGGCCGAAAAGGCACAACTTGCGTCCTTGCCGACAGCACCTGCGCCTGCCAGAACGCCCGCATCCGGCAGCAGCCGCCCCCTCATTCAGGGCGAGGTGCGTGTCTCGCCGCAGGTGGAAAGCCAAATCGGTTCGGGTGCAACTTTGTTCGTGTACGCGCTGACCGAAGAGGGTTCGCGCCGCCCTGTGGCGATTTGGCGCGGCTCGACCGCCGTTTGGCCTGTGTCGTTCACCTTGAGCGACAGCATGGGCATGGGCGCACCGCCGCTCTTGTCTGACTTGCAGCAAGTGCGGCTGGTGGCGCGGATTTCGAAGACAGGTTCAGCCCAAAGGCAAGCCGATGATTGGCAAGTGGAGCTGGCGGGCGTGAAGACCGGCGTGCAAGGTGTGGTGTTGAACTTCACCGCGCGCTGACCCCCCGTGTCGGCAAACGCTCAATTGGACAAAGCCGAGCACAAGGTTCAGAGCTGATTCGCTGCAGGTCGGACCATGTGGGTCCGACGAGCTGGTGTGATCAACCCTGCCGCAACTTCTTCGAATGGCTGTGCACCGCCTCCACCAGCGCCGTCACATGCTCGGGCGGGGTGTATTGGCTGATGCCGTGACCCAGGTTGAAGATGTGCGTGGGGCCTGTGGTGGTTTTGTCGGTGTGGGGTTGGCCAAAGCTGTCCAGCACGCGCTGCACTTCGGTGGCAATCTGACCGGGTGGCGCAAACAGGATGTT